>CAKUCW010000029.1 GCA_934643825.1 uncultured Clostridia bacterium
AGCAAGCTTAGCTTGAATAGCAAAATCAAGAGATTCAGCTATTCTTTCATTTGCGGAAAGGGCTATTCTCTCCCTTCGGGGGGAGAATAGCTTTTTGTCTACAGGCTGAGACCGTTTTCCAAAGGGAAAGCGGTCTTTCTCTATATACATACGAAATTGCGAAGATTCCCCGCGGGAGCAAGACATCAACACATCGCAGACTGAAGCTGAAGGGAGGTCAGCGGTTGAAAAAAAGGAGGATCGATCTTGTCTGGCTGCGCGAAAACATCGGAGGGATTTGCCTGTTTTTCCATATTTTTCGCTCATTTCAACGGAAGTTTGAATCTAAATGATCAAATTTGTTCAAATCGTTGACTTGCTTCAAAATGTTTTGTAAAATATGGTCAGTTACAGCACGCGAAAGGAAAGCAATATTATGAAAATTCTGTTTGTTTCAAGCGAATGTGCTCCTTTTAGCAAATCCGGCGGTCTGGCGGATGTGGCGTTTTCCCTTCCGCCGGCGCTTCAAAAAACGGGGGATGAACTGACGATCGTAACCCCCATGTATCGTGTCACACAGGAAAACTATGGCGATCAGTTTTCATTGATTAAAATCTGCGTTATCCATCTGGGACAGCGCCGGATGAGCTGCTCTCTGTATAAGGGCGAACTGAACGGTGTGACGGTCTACGCCATCGGCAACGAGCATCTCTTCCACCGTCCGCGGCTCTACGGTTACGGGGATGATTCCCTGCGCTTTGCCTTCTTCTGCCGCGCAGTCATCGATCTTCTGCCGGAATTCGGCGACCTGCCCGATATTCTGCACTGCAACGACTGGGAAACCGCGCTCGCCATTCTCTATTTGAAAAACGACGCCGTTTTGAATGAGGCGCTTTCGCACATCAAAACCGTCTACACGATTCACAACATCGCCTATCAGGGTCAGTTTGGGCGCAGCGAGATGGAAACGACATTTGCCCTTCCGGATGGCTGGTATCACGGCGGTCTGAGCTATGAGTTTGAAGGGCGGCAGGATATCAACCTGATGAAGGGTGCGATGCTGATGGCGGATGCGGTGACCACCGTATCGCCGACCTATGCGCGTGAGCTTCACTACCCGTATTTCGCGCATGGCTTGCAGGGCGTGGTCGATATCATCGATCCCAAGCTGTACGGCATTCTGAACGGCATTGACACGGATCATTATGACCCGGCGCATGACCCGCTCATCCCCTATCATTTTACCGTCGAGGATATGTCGGGCAAGGCACGCTGCAAGCGGGAAATTCAGCGCCTGTTTGGACTCAATCAGGAGAGCGAGTGGCCGCTGCTGGCGAGCGTTGCGCGTCTGGTTGAGCAGAAGGGCATTGAGCTGATTCGCGAGATTCTGCCGCAGCTGATGGATATGGGTGTGCAGCTCATCGTCTTCGGTCAGGGCGACCAGAAGTATATCGAATATTTCAACTGGGCGCGTGAGCAGTGGCCCGGACAGCTCGGCTTCTCCAGCGACTACAACGAGCCGATGGCGAGCGCTGTCTTTGCCGGCGCGGATATGTACCTGATGCCGTCGAGGTTTGAGCCGTGCGGACTGTCGCAGATGATGGCGATGCGCTATGGAACGGTTCCGATCGTTCACGAAACGGGCGGACTCAAGGACTCCGTGCGTGCCTACAAGGATTTTGACGGCGTGGGCGACGGCTTCGCTTTCTCGGATTATCAGGCGAAGGATCTGTATCTGGCGATCTCCGAAGCGGTCAAACTGTATTTCGGCAACGAGGCGATGTTTGACAAGCTGCGCGAACGCTGCATGAAGAAGGATTTTTCATGGGACAAGAGCGCCCAGCAGTATAACCGCATGTATGAAGATATCTGCGGCGGCGCGGGATCGGGCGCACCGATTGCCTTTGAAGAGGCATTTGAACAGCTCCGCCATTGCTACATGGAGAACGAACGCGTAAACCGCAGCCGCCACGACAGCGCCTACAACCGCGTTGTGCAGGTCACGATCATCGGGCGCGGTGCGGGAACATTCCATATTCGCTTCACGGACGGCGGCATGCAGGTTCTGCCGACCTCTGCCGATGACGCGGAGGCGTACGTCCATTGCAGCTTCGACAACCTGCTGGCGATGGCACGCGGTCTGGTGACGGTCGATAAGCTCTACCTGAGCGGACAGCTTCGCTTGAGCGGCAACCTTTCCAAGGGATTTGAGATTCGCTATCTGCTCTCCCCGGCAAAGAAGGAGTAAGGCGGCAGACGAGCTGAAACGAAGCGGATGAACCGATTTTCGTTCTAAAATATTTGCTAAAACCGCCGTGAAGCGGAGAAAGCTTGAAGGGACGGTGTCCCGCAGAGGCTTTCTTTCGCTTCGCGACGGTTTAAATGATTGAAGCGGCATATAAAAAAGCGGGCAAAGCCCGCTTCAGCTTGTTGACATCAGCAAACTTGGCTTGAATAGCAAAATCAAGAAATTCAGCTATTCTTTCATTTGCGGAAAGGGCTATTCTCCCTCAAAGAGGGAGAATAGCTTTTTGTCTGCATGACATGATAAAGCGGGCAAAGCCCGCTTTTTATCATGCATGGAAAATGTGCGGCTCAGCCTGCTTATTTATCCATCCATTCCCAGAGCCTTTGCAGCTCTTCCTCGCTGGTGTATTGCAGAACGATTTTGCCCTTCTCCTGCGTGCCTTCCAGCTTGACCTTGAGTCCCGTTGCGCTGCGCAGGCGCTCGGTCAGCTCTTCGTATTCAATCGGCAGAGCGACGGGTTCCGGCTTTTCCTTCTTCTCGGTCTGCGCGTTCTTGGCGGCGGCTTCGAGCTGGCGTACAGACCAGCCGAACTGCATCGTCTTGGCGAACAGCCCGGTCTGCAATTCCGCATCGTCAATGCCCGCCAGCACACGCGCATGACCTGCCGAAAGTGCGCCTTCGATGACGGCGTTCTGAATGCGCTCGGGCAGGTTGAGCAGGCGCAGAATGTTGGCGACGGCGCTGCGGCTGCGCCCGATGCGCTCGGCTGCGACTTCCTGCGTCAGCGCACATTCCTCCATCAGGCGGCGGATGCCTTGCGCTTCTTCGATGGCGTTGAGGTCTTCGCGCTGGATGTTTTCAATCAGCGCGGCTTCCTGACGGCGCACGTCGTCCCAATCGCGGACGATTGCCGGAATGGTCGGGCAGTTTGCCAGCCTTGCCGCACGCCAGCGGCGCTCGCCTGCGATGATGGTATAGCGCCTGCCGTCGCGGGCGACGAGAATCGGCGAGAGAACGCCGTTGTGGCGGATGGAATCTGCCAGCGCCAGCAGCGCGTCATCGTCAAATTTCTTGCGCGGCTGGTTCCGGTTCGGGTCGATATCCCCGACGGAAAGCTCCACCACGGCGTCGGCAGGTACGGGCGCAGGGCTTTCGCTGACCTGATCGACGGATTCTACCACTTCTTCCACATCCGGCAGGATAGCGCTCAGACCCCTGCCCAATCCCATTTTCTTCGCCATGACGGTTCATGCCTTTCTTTCGGTTTAAGGGAAACGACCGGGGCGCTACCCCCAATCCCCGCTGAGAGATTTATCCCTCAGACTCCCTTCTTCGCTTTGCGGCGGTGTGAATATCGTTTTCATGAATTTATTGCAATGCGATAAATCCAAAGTGGGAAATTCGGGAATCTCAGATTCTCGGCAGGGTTTAGGACAGCGTCCCAAACGTTTTCCCTTACTGCTCTCTTTCCAGAAACTCTGTTGCCAACTGCTGATAGCTCTGTGCGCCCAGCGAACGCGGGTCATACAGGTGGATGGGCAGACCGTGGCTGGGCGCTTCGCCCAGACGGACGTTGCGCGGAATGACGGTCTTATACACCTTGTTTTTGAAGACCTTGCGAACCTCCTGCGCAACCTGTACGCCCAGATTGGTGCGTGCGTCGAGCATCGTCAGCACGACGCCCTCGATGGCGAGGTGGCGATTCATCTTCTGAACCTTCTGAATCGTTCCCATCAGTGCGCTGACGCCTTCCAGCGCATAGTATTCGCACTGAATCGGAATCAGCACGCCGTCTGCCGCGCAGAGCGCGTTGAGCGTGATCAAGCCCAGCGACGGCGGGCAGTCGATAAAGATATAATCAAAGTCGTCCTTCGCGTTTTCCAGCATCTGCGTCATGACGCGCTCTCGATGTTCCATACCTGCCAGCTCGATTTCCGCGCCTGCCAGACGGATATCCGCAGGAAGAACCATCAGCCCCTCGACCGCGGTTTTTGCCAGCGCGTCTTTGAGCGGCGTTTCGCCCGCCAGCACTTCGTAAACGGTCGGCGTCTTTTCCTTAACGCGCACGCCCAGACCGCTGGATGTATTGCCCTGCGGATCCGCGTCTACGACCAGCACACGCTTGCCCTGCGCCGCCACGCAGGCGGAGAGATTGACGCTGGTGGTCGTTTTGCCAACGCCGCCTTTTTGATTGGTGATTGCAATGATTCTAGCCATGATATCCCCCGACGCCTGCCGTATTCAGGCGTATCCGTTAAAAATAAAAAATCGCATAAAGCCTGGCTATATGCAGCCCGTAAACGAATGAAAGCGGCAGAACGGGCATTACTGCGCCTGTCCGTTTTCTTCAAGAACCTGAAGAAGCCACTTTCGGTCGATGTCGTCCAAAGGAAAGCGCCTGACCAATTCGCGCATGGCGGCGAAGGAGCCTTCGCGGGAAAGATCGAACAGCGCGTCCGTCAGCGTCGGGCTGACGTCCATGCGTGCATAGGAGAGCGCGAGAAGCCTGTCGGACAGGTCGCGCAGCATCTCGCTTGTCACCAGCCTCTTTTCCCCGTTGTCAAGCGTCACGCGCATCTTTCCGCCGGTTGCTTGATAGACACTGTTGAACAGTGTGGAGTCCAGCTTCTGCCAGATCAGCGCCAGGCTGTCGCTTGTGCGCATAAATCGGAAAAGAAGTTCGTTGACCGTATAGGTCAGCTCGGGACACGCTTCAAGCAGCCTGCCGCCAAAGGCAGCGCACAGCATGTGTTCGACCTGTTCAAGTCTGCCGGGCATACGCATACCCCTCCCCCGCAACAGCGTCATTTGCATACCCATTCCATCATATCCTGTATACTATTCTACACGCAAAGCGAAACTCCCGCAAGGGTTTTTCAAAAAAGCACGAAAATGTCGCAAAGCGCGTCGGTCGGTTTACAATTTCAGCCCGATGGCGTATACTGATACCAAATCCAATCTTTATGTCCGGAGGAGGTTTCCGATGGTATCATCTTCTGTATGTGAGCGCGTGATTGCCCGCGCCTTGTCGCGTGGCGGCACGTTTGCCGAACTCTTTATCGAGGATTCGCGCAATTTTTCCATGTCTCTGCGCGATGGACGAATTGAAAACGCAGCGCTTTCCCGCCCCTATGGTGCGGGCGTGCGCGTCTATGACGGACTGCGCTCGATCTATGTCTACACCTGTGACGTGAGCGAAAGCGGTCTTCTGCGTGCTGCCGAACGCGCCGCCGCGGCTGTGACCGATACGCCGGTCTCCGTCGGCGATATCCGTCTTGCCGAGCGTGCGCATGCGGATATTCACCCGGTCAAGACGCCGTTTTTGACCGTGGATGCGCAGAAGCGTGCGGGCGTTCTTCGTGCCGTGGACAAGGCGGCACGCGACGTATCCGCAAGCATTGTGCAGGTATCTGCGGGGCTGCTTTCCCGCGAACAGCATGTGCTGATCGCCAACAGCGAAGGGCTGTATACCGGCGATACCCGCGTTTATACCCGTCTGCTCTGCTCCGCTGTCGCCAGCGACGGCAAGGAAAACCAGACCGGCACGCGCAACCCCGGTGCGCTGATGGGCTTTGAGCTGTTTGATACCCGCGTAAATCCGGAAGAGGCGGGTCGTGACGCGGCAAAGTCCGCGCTGACGATGCTGACCGCGCCGTATTGCGCGGCGGGCGAGATGCCGGTCGTCATCGCGGGCGGTTTCGGCGGCGTCATCTTCCATGAAGCCTGCGGTCATGCGCTGGAGGCGACGAGCGTCGCGCCCGGCACGTCTGTTTTCGCGGGCAAGCTCGGTCAGCAGATTGCGGCGCCGTGCGTGACCGCCATCGACGACGGCACCATGCCCAACGAATGGGGCAGCGAGAATATCGACGACGAGGGTACGCCGACCACGAAGCTGGTTCTGATTGAAAACGGCATTCTGCGCAATTATATGGTTGACAGGCTCAACGGGCGCAAGATGGGCATGGCGCCCACCGGCAGCGGACGGCGCGAAAGCTATGCCTATGCGCCGACCAGCCGCATGCGCAACACGTTTATCGCCCCGGGCAATGACGACGATGATGAGATGATCCGCACCATGGGCGACGGACTGTATGCCGCGCAGATGGGCGGCGGCAGCGTCAACCCGGCGACGGGCGAATTCAATTTCGCCGTACAGGAAGGCTATCTCGTCCGCGACGGCAAGATTGTTTCCCCCGTCCGCGGTGCGTCGCTCATCGGAAAAGGCAATCAGATCCTCATGCGGATCGACCGCGTCGGCAAACATATGACCATGGGTCAGGGCATGTGCGGTTCGCTGAGCGGCAGCGTGCCGACCAACGTCGGTCAGCCGACCATCCGCGTAAGCAGTCTGACAGTCGGCGGAAAGTGAGGCTAACATGGAACTGAATCTTTCTCAATTCATCACCCGCCTGTTTGCGGCGGCACAGGCGGCGGGCATTGCGCCCGCGGAAGCCGCCTGCTCGCAGAGCGATTCCTTTAACACCCGCGTCCGCCGCAGCGAGCTGGAATCCTATCAGGTCAGTGAGCGCATCAGCCTGACCCTTCGCGGTCAGGTCGGCGGGCGCATCGGCGCAGCCAGCACGCAGGCGCTCACCGAAGAGAGCATCCCGATGCTCGTTCAGGGCGTTCTGGACAGCGCCGCGCTGATTGAAACGGATGAGCAGGATGCCATCCTGCCGCCGGACGAGCAGTATGCGCAGGTGTGCAACTATTCCGACGCGGTCAGCAGCGCGACTGCCGAGCAGAAAATCGCTCTGGCGCGGGAGATGGATCGGAATCTGAAGAGCGACGATGCGCGGCTGACGCCGGATGTCTGCGCGGTCATCTCTGCGGAGGAAACCTTCACCCTGAAAAACACGCTGGGGCTTGACCTTTCGCACAGCAGCAACATGATCTGCGCGATGGCAAGCTCCATCGCCCGCGACGGCGATCATGCGTCGGTCGGCAGCGGACTGCGCTGGGGCTACGGTCTGGATGCGCTGAAAGCGGATGAAATCGCGGCGGAATGCAACAAGGATGCGCTTTTGAAGCTGGAAGCCGAGCGCATGAAGAGCGGCGTATATCCCGTCGTCATCAAGAATACGGCGATGGCGGATCTGCTGACGACCTTCTGCGGCATTTTCTCCGCCGACAACGCGCAAAAGGGTCTGTCCCTGCTCGCGGGGCGCGAGGGTGAAGTTGTCGCCAGCGCGTCCGTCACGCTGACGGATGATCCGCTGATGCCGTGGGGCATGGCGAGCTGTCCGTTTGACCGCGAGGGCGCGGCGACCTATACCAAGGACATCATCGACGGCGGCGTTCTGAAAACGCTGCTGCACAACCGCAAAACCGCGAAAAAAGCGGGCTGCAAGACGACCGGAAACGCCGCCGGTGCGGGCAGAGTCGCGCCGAGCAACCTGTTCATCAAGCCGGGCGAGCTTACGCTGGACGAGCTGCTCAGCAATCTGGGCGACGGTCTGTATCTGACCGAGGTTTCCGGTCTGCATGCGGGCGCGAACCCCATCAGCGGCGACTTCTCCCTGCTCTCCCGCGGCTTTGAAATCAAGGGCGGCAAGATTGTCCGCGCCGTGGAGGAATTCACGGTCGCCGGCAATTTCTACCAGCTGCTCAAGGATATCACGGGCGTCGGCAGCAACCTGTATTTTGAAGCGTCGCCGATCGGATCTCCCGCCGTTCTGGTCAAGAGCCTGAGCGTCGCGGGCGAATAAGCACACATACCTCTCCTCAGGGGGAGGTTTTTTGATGCAGAAAGGACGCGAATTCGCCCGCGTGGAGAGGCTTTCACGTTTTGCGGACTGCGGCATAAGGCTTTCCCCCGCCTGCTTCCGTTTGACAGGAAACCGTAATCGCCGTATAATGATAAACACCCATTTTTTCTTGTTCAAGGAGATTCCGCCGTTCATGAAGCCGCTCGATCAATTCAGGCGAACCCCGCCCCGGCGCTACGATCAGGCGCCGCCGCCTCCGCCGGAGGAAAAGCGTACGCTTGAGCCTTCGATCCGCAAGCATTATTTTGAAATTCCTGCGTTTCGGCGCGGGCGCATGGATAAGCTGCTCGGCGGCGCACTCTGCGCCGTGATGCTGCTGACGCTCTGCAATGCCAGCGCACCGATGAGCGATGTGCCCAGCGTGCAGGAGCGATTCACCCAATGGGCATCCGTACAGAATGAAAAAACGGTGCAGCGTCTGCCCGGCTCGACGCCCGAACCGGACAGCACATGGGCAGCCGCCGCGGGCTTCGATCCCGAAGCGGAAAAGCAGGCGGTCAAGCAGGAAGCCAAAGAAGAAACGCTCATCGCAAAAACCGAAACCAAGGCGGATGTCGCGCAGACCGTCGCGCAGGCGGATACCTCGACGGGCTTCAAGCTTTACGAACCGGGTCAGCTGCATTATGAGGATGACAGCATGACCGTTTCGATCGAGCAAAAGCAGAAGGACGGCATGACCTACTTCGTCTGCGATATCAAGCTGACCAGCGTCGAGCAGTTCCGCACGGCGTTTGCGGGCGACGATTTCAAGAGCGGCATTTATGAGGCGGTCAGCGATATTGCCAGCCGCTATCAGCCTGTTCTGGCGATTAACGCGGACTTCTGCCGCTACCATCGCAACGGCGTCATCATCCGCAACGGCGAGGTGCTGCGCCGCCAGAACATCACCAAGCATCATCTGCTGATCGTTGATCAAAACGGAGATCTTTCCGCGCTGACAGACAGAACCGGCAAGCAAGGGCTTGTCGCCAACAAGCTCGAACAGGCGAATACATGGCAGACGTTTGAATTCGGTCCTGTGCTGGTGCAAAACGGCGAAGCGGTGACTTTGCCCAACAGCTTCTATGTCAATTGTCACGACGGCTACTACGAGCCGCGCACGGCAATCGGTCAGCTCGGGCCTCTGCACTATATCGTCATCGTCGTTGACGGCCGCCGGGAAGGATATTCCACCGGCGCAAGCATTCCTCAGCTCCAGCAGCTGTTTCTGGATGAGGGCGCGGAATTCGCCTTCAACCTGGATGGCGGCGGCTCGACGACGCTCTACTTCCGCGGCGAGGTCATCAACATGCCCTCCGGCGGCAAGGAGCGTTCCGTGAGCGATATCATCATGTTTACCGCAAAGTGACAGGGGGCTTTTGTGCCCCAAACCATCTGATTCGAGGTCATTATTTATGAAAAAACTGTTTTCTATCCTTGCGCTCATCCTTGTGTTCTGCATGCCGACATACGCCATGGCGGCGACCGAACCCAACAGCAAGACCGTCGAGGAAACCACTTCCTACGAAAGCGATACCATCCGGATCACGATTGATCGCTGGTGCTACGCCTTTAACCGCACGAGCCTGCGCTTTTTCGTCGCCAATGTCTATGTGAATGATCCGGCGCAGCTGTATACCGCGTTTGCCGGCGAGCAGTATTCCAAGGACAACGCGGAAGCGACCAGCGCGATTGCTGAACGCCACGATGCGATTCTGGCAATCAACGGCGACTATTACAATTACAAGGACAAGAACGGACTGATCATCCGCAACGGCGTGCTCTACCGCGATGAGTCTTCCACCCGCGACCAGCTGCTCGTCATGAGCGACGGAACGTTTGTCGCCCTGCCCCGCGGCACCTATACCGCGGGCGAAGGACAGAAGTATATCGACGAGGGCGTTGTGCAGAGCTTTTCGTTCGGACCGCTGCTCGTCAACGACGGCGAGGCGGTCGAGCTGCCCAGCAAATACATCATCTCGACGAAGGACACCATCCGCGAGCCGCGCACGGCAATCGGTCAGGTGGACGCCAATCACTATGTCGTGATCGTCGCCGACGGACGCCGCGACGGATGGAGCGACAAGGGCATGACCCTGCAGGAGCTTCAGAAGGTCTTTGTCGAGCAGGGCTGCAAGGTCGCCTATAATCTGGACGGCGGCGGAAGCGCGACGATGATTATGGGCGGCGAGCGCGTCAACAAGACGAGCGGTTCCCGTGAGCGCGATGTCAGCGACATCGTCTATTTCACCAAGTAAGTCCCCTATTCGACCGATGGGGAAATCTTTTCGGCAAAAAGCCATTCTCCGGAAAGGAGCGCGTCTATGAATTCACGCATCTGCGTTCTTCTGCTCATCCTGACGCTGTTTGCTCTGCCCGCGCACGCGGAAGAGGGCAGCCCGCTGCTGAGCGTCGATGATCTGCTCTCGCTGGAGGAAAGCTATGAGGTTTTTCTTGAGCAGCTGGGCGATCTGGCTGTCGAGCGCGGTCTGCTTTCCGAGGATGAGCGAGCCGCGTGGCATGACGCGCAGCTGGGCGACTTCTTTCAAAACGGCGGCTACGGCTCGATTCTCGTCAATTACATGCCGGGGGCGCTGGAGTATACCCGTGAGGAGGACACGCTGCTCACCCTGTCTGCCAAACTGGACGGCGGCACGCTGGAATTGATGACCATGCGCCGCTATACGCCGAAGGACAGCACGCTTTCGGGTCTGATGCTGACGCCGTCGATGACCGATGATGCCCAAATGCCGATGGATGCGCATTATTCCTTCGGTTCGACGAGCGGCGTATTCATGAAATGGGATGCGCTGCTGGGCGCCTATGTCAGCGTCGGCGCAACGGCGGAAAGCGACGGCGAAACCGTCGTCTGGAGCGCACAGACGCCCGCGGAGAACGCGAACGACCCGGTCATCACCATCACCGTGACGAATGGACAGAATCCGCTCGGCGAAGCGGAGCTGACGCTGAGCGTCGATGGCGAAGGCTACAGCGTGGGCGATCACGCGCTGAATTAAAGTAAAAAAGCGGGCAAAGCCCGCTTTTTCAAACCGTAGACAAAAAGCTATTCTCCCCCCGAGGGGAGAATAGCCCTTCCGCAAATGAAAGAATAGCTGAATTTCTTGATTTTGCTATTCAAGCCAAGTTTGCTTATGTCAACAAGCTGAAGCGGGCGCTGCCCGCTTTTTTTGATGCGTGGAAAATGCGCAAAACCGCCTGCATGAAACGATATCTTATCCGATATTCTGCAAAATCAATACGATGCCGGAGAACATGAGCAGCAGCAAAACCAGTTTTTTGATCATGCTGTCGTTGATCTTGCGGCTGACGGCAATGCCGGCGAACAAGCCGGCAAGCATCACGGGCATGAGAAGCAGCGCACTTTTCAGCGCGGCAGGGGTAATCATGCCCAGCATGGCATATAAAAGGACGCGGAACACGTTCTCAGCCAGAAAAACAATGCTGATGTTTGCCTTGAATTCGCTTGCGGTGTCCGTCATCCGGCTGACGTAAGCAGCCAGCAGCACGCCGACGCCGAACAGACCGCTGAGAATGCCCGCAGCGATGCCGACGATGACGGTCATCCATTTTTTCGGCGCACGCTGCGTTTTGCCCTGCCCCAGCAGCATATTCAGCGCGATGCAGATAATGACGACGCCGAAAATCACCTTGACGATGCGCCCGTCCATGTTTTTGAGCATCAGTGCGCCGGGAATATTGCCCGCCAGCATCAATGCCGTCAGCGGCAGGAAGATCTTGGGGTTAAGCGATTTCCGGTTCTGCCAGGTCAGAATGGCGTTTCCCGGAAAGCCGAGCACCAGCTCGACGGGTGAAATGCTCGCGTTGTTGACGCTGAAACTCAATATGCTCTGAAAGATGAGCGTATTGGCGAATCCGCAAAGCCCCTTGATGAAGAATGCCGCAAGGGTCGCGACGATGAACCACGCCATAAGGACAGCCTCCGTTCAGCTTTTGTGTGTGAAGCTATTGTATCATAGGACAGAACGATTTCATAGACGGGCGATCGGCAGAACGGTGAAAATCCGCCGGCTTTGAGAAGAATCCTGTCCATGAGATTGAAGAAATGTGGTCAAAAAGCGCGATAAAAACGAAGCGTGCATCGAAGGCATTTTTTAGATTTCGGCGTTGAATGCGTGGATTTTGAGCGAAGGCTTGTTTCCGTGCCGTCTGCGCCGAACGGCATGCTTTTTGCGTTGAATCTCTGTTTCAGAAAGCGGAATGATCCGAATTTTCTGCTGAAACCGGGTTTTTCCGGCAGATCGGACGAAGAGAAGCGCCGCTCCATGCGCTGTTTCAGGATGTCGCGTTCTCCCTCGTCTTCTCTTCGCGACGGGTGGATCGGAAGCGTTTTCATGGCTTTGTCGGACTGAAACGAACGGCGCAGGCTTTTTTGAAAGCAATTTTTTCCTTCAAACGCATCATGCCCCTTGACAAGTTGTCATACGGAAGTTAAAATAAGGGACAAATCGCACATGGCTTTTTTGAAAAGCAATGATGGAACAAAGACGCTTTCCCTGACCTTCAGAGAGTCGGCGCATGGTGCAAGCCGGCGGCGGAAAAGCGGGATAACTCACTCCGGAGCCGCCCTCGTGTCAAGCGGGGGACGAATACCGCCGCGTTAAGGCGAAAGAGGGTCGGTGTGCCGTTGCGCACGTCGGCTGAATCAGGGTGGTACCGTGTGGCATGTTACGCCTCGCCCCTGCGAAAAGCAGGTGTGCGAGGCTTTTTCATTTCTTTTTCAGGGAGGAATTTGAGCGATGGGCATGACCATGACGCAGAAAATCCTCGCACGGGCAGCCGGTGTTGACAGCTGCCGTGCGGGAGAATTGCTCATGTGCAAGCTGAACCTTGTGCTGGGCAACGACATCACCGCTCCTGTGGCGATCAACGAGTTCAATCGTATGGGCGCAACGAAGGTTTTTGATCCCGAAAAGATTGCGCTGATTCCGGATCACTTCGTGCCGAACAAGGATATCAAGGCGGCGACGCTTGCCAAGCAGATGCGCGAGTTTGCCCGCGCACAGCACATTGTCCATTACTATGAGGTCGGGCGCGTGGGCATTGAGCATGCGCTCCTGCCGGAACAGGGCATTGTCGCGCCGGGCGAGGTCATCATCGGCGCGGACAGCCATACCTGCACCTACGGCGCGGTCGGCGCGTTTTCCACCGGCGTCGGTTCGACGGATATGGCGGTCGGCATGGCGACCGGAGAATGCTGGTTCAAGGTGCCGGAAGCCATCAAGGTCGTTTTGACCGGCAAGATGAAGCCGTGGGTCAGCGGCAAAGACGTCATCCTGCATCTCATCGGCGAAATCGGCGTGGACGGCGCACTGTATCAGTCCCTTGAATTCACCGGCGACGGCGTCAAGGAAATCAACATGGACGGCCGCCTGACCATCGCCAATATGGCGATTGAAGCGGGCGCGAAGAACGGCATCTTCCCGGTGGACGAGGTCTGCCGCGAATACCTCAAGGATCGCGTGCATCGCGAATGGACGGCGTTTGAGCCGGACGAGGACGCGGAATACAGCCGCACCGTCACCATCAACCTCGATGAGCTGGATTTGACCGTTTCTCTGCCGCATCTGCCTGAAAACACCAAGCCCGCCGCCGAATGCGGGGAGATGAGCATCGACCAGGTCGTCATTGGCAGCTGCACCAACGGGCGCATCAGTGATATGCGCGTTGCCGCGCAGATTCTCAAGGGACATCGCGTCAGCGACAAGGTTCGCTGCATCGTGATTCCCGGCACGCAGCAGGTCGTCAAGGACTGCCTGAAAGAGGGGCTGGTCGATATCTTTATCGACGCGGGCGCAATTTTCACGATGCCGACCTGCGGCCCGTGTCTGGGCGGCTTCTGCGGCGTTCTGGCGGACGGCGAACGCGCCGTTTCGACCACCAACCGAAACTTTGTCGGACGCATGGGGCATACCGGAAGCGAAATCATCCTCGCCAGCCCGGCTGTCGCCGCCGCGTCTGCCATCATGGGGCGTGTTGCCACGCCTGAGGAGGTGCTGTAAACCATGTTCGTTCAGTCTACGGTCATCCGATACGGCGACCATGTCGATACCGACGTCATCATTCCCGCCCGCTATCTGAATACCACCGATCATGCCGAGCTGGCTTCTCACTGCATGGAGGATTTGGACAGCGCGTTCAAGCAGAAGTGTGAAAAGAGCCATATCATCGTCGCCGGACGCAACTTCGGCTGTGGCTCTTCCCGCGAGCATGCGCCGATTGCCATCAAGGCGAGCGGCATAAAGCTGGTCATCGCCGACAGCTTTGCGCGAATCTTCTACCGCAACGCCATCGACATCGGTCTGCCGATTATCGAGTGCCCGGCTGCCGCGGCGGCGATCCGCGACGGCGACGAGGTCGCGGTCAATCTGGATACCGGCGTCATCGAGGATAAGACGACGGGAGAAACCTTCACCGCCGCGCCGTTCCCGCCGTTCATTCAGAAAATCATCGCGGTCGGCGGCATTGAAAACTTCGTTCGCGAAAAAATCGCGGGAAAGGCGTAAGCGATGAAAGCCAATATCGTCACTCTGCCGGGCGATTATATCGGCCTGGAGATCATTGCGCAGGCGGTCAAGGTGCTTCAAGCCGTCGCGGAAAAATACGGTCATGAATTCAGCTTTGATGAGCGCAAGCTCGGCGGTGCGTCCATCGACGCATTCGGCGTGCCGCTGACGGATGAAACGCTGGCGGCGTGCAACGCGGCGGATGCCGTGCTGATGGGCAGCGTCGGCGGACCCAAATGGGACGCGGTAGAGCCTGCCCGCCGACCCGAAAAGGGTCTGCTTGCCCTGCGTAAGGGCATGCAGGTGTTCGCTAATCTGCGCCCCTGCACCATCCATCCCCAGCTTGCGGGCGCGTGCCCGCTCCGCCCGGATCTCATTTCCAAGCCGATTGATATCATGATTCTGCGCGAGCTGACCGGCGATATCTACTTCGGCAAACGCTGGCGCAGTGAGGATCGTGCGGCGGCAACGGATGAAATGGCGTATTCCGTTCCGGAGGTCGAGCGCTTGGCGCGGATCGGCTTTGAAATGGCGAAGAAACGCCGCGGCAAGCTCTGCTCGGTGGATAAGGCGAATGTGCTGGAATGCAGCCGCCTGTGGCGGGAGACGGTCGAGCGGATGAGCCGCGAGTATCCGGAGGTCGAGGTCAGCTATATGTATGTGGATAATGCCGCCATGCAGCTCATCCTCAATCCGGCGCAGTTTGACGTGATGATTACCGGCAACCTGTTCGGCGATATTCTCTCTGACGAGAGCGCGGCGATTGCGGGCAGTCTGGGCATGATGCCGTCGGCAAGCCTTGGCAGCACGACACGCGGATTGTATGAGCCGATTCACGGCAGTGCGCCGGATATTGCGGGACGCGATATCGCGAATCCGCTCGGTACGATTCTTTCCGGTGCACTGCTTCTGCGCCATAGCCTGGGGCTGGAGGCGGAGGCTGCCGCAATCGAGAAAGCGGTTTCTCAGGTGCTGGATGAAGGCTATCGCACGGGCGATATCTTCTCCGAGGGCTGTGTAAAAGTCGGCTGTACGCAGATGGGTGACCTTGTCGCAAAACGGGTTTTGTCCTGATTAAAAACCCTTGGTTAAAACCGCCGCGAAGCGAAGAAGGGAGTCTGAGGGGGGAATTCCCCTCAGGCAGGTTTTAGGGCGGCAGCCCTAACGTACTTTGAAATTCAAGAAACGTAGTTTCGGAGCAGAACGCAGAGCGTTCTGCAATCGAAACGGATTTGCATCAAAAAGCATGTTTGTAAATGCAGTGTGACAATTATTTTTCCTCGATATAAAAAACGTGATGCCGCAGTTTTTTCGGCATCACGTTCTTTGTTTTGCTTAAAGATTTTAGATTATCACATCGCCATCAGCGAGGCAATCACGCTTTCCGTCCAGCTGTCAAAGCTGTCGGGATTCAGGTCGTAGAGCAGCCCTGCGCAGTCCGATGCGGATGCGGTCATCTGCGCGATACTCTGCCCCAGCTTTGTCGTGGACGCGGGCGACGCCAAAGCTGCCGCGCCGTTTCCGGTCAGCAGGCGCGTGACCAGAGAGAGAGCCGCTTCACGGCGCGTGCTGTCCTGCCAGCAGGCGCGGGTGATCGCCAGACCGTAGCTCGGCGTGCCGACCAGCTTGGTGCGCGGCTGTCCGTCCATGCCGCTCAGCGATACGACGGCGACATTCTCCTGACGCGTTTCGCCAATCAGCTCCGCCAAATCGCTTCCGTCAAAGCGCATCGCTGCGACGCCTTCGAGGAACGTGTTTTTCGCGTCCTCGTCGGTCAGGTTCCACGGATCGACGCCGAACGCGCCAACCTTCGTCAGCGCCGTCAGCACGCTCTTTGCGCCGTCCAGAGAGGGCTGCTGACCGTATTGATTCTCCGGCGCACCGATCATCGCGGCACAGTCCAGCGCGATTTCCGACCATTCGCAAAGCGCGTTGGCGATGGGCGCCACGCCCTTCTGCGCAAGCACCGCGCAAACCGTCACCAGCTCTTCGTAATTCGTCGGCACGGACAGACCGTTTTGCTCCAGCACGTCCGTGTTGACGTACAGCGCTTCCCAGTTCAGGCGGACGGGCGTCAGCAGAATGCTGCCGTCGCTTTCCGCCATGGCGGTCATCTTGCGGGCGCCGCAGTCCGGTGCGGCGGCGAGCAGTTCGTCTACGCTGACCAGCTGCTTGCCCGTCAAGCCGCTGCCCACGGGCACGACCACGATATCCGCCGTTCCGCCGGAAACCATGTCCGTCATCTGCTGAAGGAACAGGTCATCCTGCAAGCCGGAGTAATCTTCGACGATGTTGCCGGTCTCTTCTTCCCACGCGGTGACGATATCCATATATCCCTGCGCGGCGAAATCCATATCGGCAAACGGAGTGAACGTGGTTACGGTCGTGCCTGCCGCCAGCACCGGGCAGGAGAAAACCAACAGGCACATCAGCGTCATCAGCATACAAAGTCCTTTACGCATTGGAAAAACCCTCCTTGTTCTTACAGTCCCAGATTGATCGCTTTTTGAAGTGTCTTTCGTGCAAGCGGTGCGGCGACCGAGCCGCCGCTTCCGCCGTTTTCAACCAGTACACAAATGGCATACGGTGCGTTGTCGTTGGCGACATAGCCGACAAACCAGGCGTGTGCGCCGACGCTCTTGTCGTTGCTCGCCTCTGCCGAACCCGTCTTGCCCGCGACAACATAGCCGTTATCCAGCGCGGCGCGTCTACCCGTTCCGGATTTGACGACGCGAATCATTTCGCTTTCCAGCCTTGCGGCAACGTCTGCGCTGATGACGCGCTTGCTGCCCGCGTGGCTGAGCAGCGCACGGTTTCCGCCCTGCGCCGTCGTCACGGACTTAACCAGCTGCGGCTCATTCATCACGCCGCCGTTTGCGACGACGGAAGCGATCAGCGCCATATGCAGCGGCGTCGCCAGAACGCGCCCCTGACCGATGGCGGACCAAGCCAAATCCTCCGCGCTCAGGTCGTCGATGGGATAGCTGGAATTGTAAACGATCAGGTCGCTGAACATGAAATTCTTGTTGAAGCCCATCTCCTCCGCTGTCTTGCCGAGCATCTCGTAGCCCAAATCCTGCGACAGCGCGGCAAAGGTTGTGTTGCACGAGTGCGCGAACGCATCGGACAGGCTCTGCACGCCGTGTGCGCTTCCATCCGTCACGGAATAGCTGCCGACCGGATAATAGCCCGTGCAGTCAAAGGCGAAGTCGTTCAGATCCGGCAGGTTTTCCAGTGCGGACGCCATGGTCACGATTTTGAATGTCGAGCCGGGCGGATAAAGCCCCTGCGTTGCGCGGTTGACCAGTGCGCCCGCGGCTTCATCCGCCAGCGCCGAATCCATATCCGTCGGGTCAAACTGCGGCATGGATACGAGCGCCAGAATTTCGTTGGTCTTGTAATTCAGTACGACGACCGCGCCGCGCTTATCGCGGGGAAACTGTTCGCTGATATAGCGCGAGAGCCGCTCGGAGATGGTCAATTCCACATCGTCTCCGCGCTGTGTCGTGCCGGTAAAGGCATCGGCAAGCCGCTCAAAGATGCTCGAACGGAAGCCGAGCAGATATTGCGCGTGGAACGTATCCGCGCCGGTGGATACCTTGCCGCTGCTGTCGCCGACGACCTGGCTGACGGCTTTGCGCGTCGCGACGTTTGAATTGTAGCGCCGCGTGCCGCTTTCATCGGTATAGGCGAGAACGGTTCCGTCCCGGTCGGTCAGCGTGCCCATGACGACATGCTGTTTCTGGCTGCTGATGCGGGGGTTATAGGGATTGGCGATCCATCTCCCGCCGTAGAAGTACACGGAGTAGCAGAAATACGCCGCAACCAGCGCGAACATCAAAATGAGAAGCAGGGTCAGCAGGCGCATTCGCCGCTTAATGACCTTCGTATGAATCGCCCCCTTTCGGCAAAACGGAAACGCAGGAGTTTCATCTTCCTGCCGGAAATCAAAATCATGCCTTGACGCAAAGGATGTCCTCTTCCAGATTCTCCTGCGCCCGTGCGCTTGCCCCGTGCAGAACGCCGATCATCGCCATGCAGGAGAGCAGCGACGAGCCGCCGTAGCTGAGAAACGGCATCGTAACGCCTGTCAGCGGGATCATCTTGATGACGCCCGCGACGATCATGAACGTCTGTATGCTCAGCATGGTCAGCACGCCGTATCCCAGCAGCATCTCGAAGGAACGCCGTGCGCGGGAAACCACCGTCACCCCGCGCAGAATCAGCAGGACATACACCGCAAGCAGCAGCATGCCGAACACCTGACCCAGCTGTTCGCAGACGACGGCGAAGATGAAGTCGTTGTAATACGCGGGAATCTTTTCCGGCGTACCTTGTCCCAGCCCGACGCCGAACAGACCGCCCGAGCCGATGGCAAACAGCGCCTGAATGATCTGATAGCCCTTGTCGGTCGGGTCGCTCCACGGATTGCGCCACATCGCCACGCGCACCTTGACGTGCGCAAACATCTGGTAGCCCAGCACGGCGGCGCCCACGCCGCCGCCCATGCCGATGACCGTCAGCGGCACATTGCCGCAGGCGACATAGAACAGCACCAGCGTCGTCAGGTAATAGATGAGCGCGGTGCCGAGGTCACGCTGGAGCATCAGCAAAACCAGACACGCCGCCGCAAAGAGTAGCGCGGGCATCATCTGCCATACCGTTCTGTGTGCGCTGAAGAAATATGCCAGCACCAGCACGACGGAGAGCTTGACGATCTCGCTGGGCTGAAACGAACCGACAAACGGAAGATCCACCCAGTTCTTTGCGCCGTTGTTCCATTCGCCGAATGCCAGCGGCAAAACGAGCGCGATGATGCCCAGCAGCATGCCCAGCATCGTCAGCCCGCGGAAATGGCGCATATGAAAGACCAACTCGCTCATGATGAGCATGATTACCAGCCCTGCGGCGTAGAAGACCGCTTGCTTGGCGCCCCTTGCCGGAGACACGGTATACAGCACCACGATGCCCACGCCGCAAAGGAAATTGGTCAGCGCCATGACCAGTGAATCGATGGGAAGCAGCCGCGGCAGGACGAGCGCCGTCAGCAGTTCCAGCGGCACGATCAGCAGGCAGATCTGCATCGCCTGCGCGTCCACTGCGCCCTCCGCCCTGAATGCGCAGAGCAGCAGACCCAGAATTTCAAATACCGCGGTCAGCAGCGCAATCAGGGTCACCCTTGCATCGCCTGCGCGGCTGAGGGCACGCCGCCTGTCCTTGGCGATTGCCGCGATATGTTCTTTTTCCCGCTTCTGCCGCCGCTGCTGCGGCGTGTCTTCCTTCGGCAGGGGTTCATATTTTCGCGGCGTTCTGCGTTCCGCAGACTTTTCCGCCGGGGCGGTTTCTTTTTTTGCAGTTCTTTTTGCGGCAGGCTTTGTTCCGCGCTCGGGCGTTTCCGATTCAATGCGGACGGTTTTTTTTGAGCCCCGTGCGGTTTTATAGACTGCGTCCTCCGCGCCATCCCGCGCCCGCTTTGCTTTTTCCTCCGTTGTCCGCGCCATGCCTTCACCTCCGCGTCTTCTTTGTGTTCTCTTCCGTATCGTTCTTCTGCCTGGCGAGGCGCTTCTTTTCCCGGCGGATTTCTCCGCGTCCGGGTGCGCCCAAACCGTCGCCCCTGCCCTGTCCGGCTTTGCTGCGGCGGGCACGGGTGACATAAGGCTCATCCACAATCAGCGCACCGCTTCGATCATACAGCCGCAGAACAAGTTTCAGTTCGCCGACCTTGAGAATCGTGCCGTCGCTCATCACGGCTTCATCGCCCGGCTCAACCGGCGTATCGTCCACCTGAAAGCCGTCCCTGTGCAGGGGAACCATGTGCAGCTCTTCGCCCTCCATCCAGAAGAATGCCGAGCGCATATGCACTTTTTTATAAGGAATGCAGACGTCGCAGCTGATCGACGCGCCCATCGTGCCCTCAAACGGAATCCGGATCTCTTCCCCGGCGGGAAGCCGTCGGGATCCCGCTGTCAGCACGCGAAACGTGCCCGCAGCACCCGCCTGCGGCAGATTTTTTTTGACGCGCCGCCACAGTGCGCGGTCGCGCATATATTTTCGCAGCGCCAGCAGCATAATCAGCGCGATGATTGCCGCGCTGAGATAGCCAAAGCCCATGGACGCCACTTGATACCAAGCTTGATTCACCCGTGAACAGCCTCCTCACTATCCGCCGGGCAAAAACCTCAGCGGGAAAGTTGCTTTCCCTCCGATTATACCATAGAAACGCATCAGACTTCCATTTTTATCCCGTGCCGAGCGTTTTTTTGTGTCATGAGAGAGGGAAGGCGCAAGAAGCGGTTGATCCTGAGCGGCTTTCGGGGGTTTGCCGCCCTTGCCAAAGCGCCGCTATGCGTGTATAATATAGGGGTTAAAGCATATGAACTCCGGGCGACCGGCATCATCAAGGAGGAACAGCATGGCAGAAGAGAGAATGCTCATCACGGGTGGGCAGCGGTTGGAGGGTACCGTCCGCGTCAGCGGCGGCAAAAATACCGCGGTTGCAGTCATTTCCGCCTCTATCCTCAGCCAGACGCCCTGTGTGATCGAGAATCTGCCTAATATTGAGGATGTCCACGTTTCGGTTGAAACCCTCCGCTATCTGGGCGCAAAGGTCGATTGGGATCCCGATAACGGCGTGATGGAGGTCGATTCCAGCACCATCAGCCGGACGGATCTTCCGCTTGAGCTGTGCCGCCGCATGCGTGCATCCTCGTATTATATCGGTGCGCTGCTTGCCCGTTTCGGACGCGCACAGGTTCCGCTTCCCGGCGGATGCGATATCGGACGCCGTCCGATCGATCAGCATATCAAGGGCATGCGTGCGCTCGGCGCCAGGGTTGAAACCACACGCGGCATGGTCTTTGCGGAAGCCGACAGGCTTGTCGGCGCGGATGTGTTCATGGATATGGTCACCGTCGGCGGAACCATCAACGTCATGATTGCCGCCTCCCTTGCGCAGGGAACGACCACCATTTACAACGCCGCCAAGGAGCCGCACATCGTCGATTTGGCAAACTTCCTGAACTCCATGGGCTGCCGCGTGAAGGGCGCCGGTACGGATGTCATCCGGATCCGCGGCGTGGAAAAGCTGCAAAGCCGTCGCCCCTATGCCGTCATTCCGGATCAGATTGAAACCGGCACGCTGATGATTGCCGCTGCCGCAACGCATGGCGACGTGACCATTTACGGCTGCATTCCGACCCACATGGAGGCGCTGACCGCCAAGCTGCTGGAAATGGGCGCACGCGTGGAAGAGCGTGACGACGCCATTCGCGTCCGCTCGATCGGCGATCACAGAGCCGTTACGTTTAAGACGCAGGTTTATCCGGGATTCCCGACCGACTTGCAGCAGCCGATGAGTGCGCTGCTTTGCACGGCAGTCGGCACATCCACCGTTGTGGAGAATATTTTTGAATCGCGTTTCCGCCACCTCGCCGAGATGGAGCGCATGGGTGCGCGTGTGCGCATATATGAGCAGACGGCGGTCATCGAGGGCGTTCCGCAGCTGCACGGCGCGGCGGTTGAAGCGACCGACCTGCGTGCGGGCGCGGCGCTGGTCATCGCCGGGCTGATGGCGCAGGGCACGACCGAAATCTACAATACGCACTTCATCGACCGCGGCTATGAGCATCTGGAAGAAAAGCTCAATAGCCTTGGCGCGAAAATCACGCGGACAAGGGAGTAAATTTCTCCCGGCATGACCCGAAGCGATGGATATTCAAATCTAAAATCCCGCCCGATGCAGCGCAAAACCGAGCTGTATCGGGCGGGATTTTTGAATGCAAAAGAAACGATGCGAATGAACGGCGTCAGCCCATGCTTTGCAAGCTGCGGCGGTGAAGGCAGGATGGATTTGCTTAGGAAACACGCAGATTTTTCTTTTCCCGGATTTTCAAAATCGCCGTGCGCAAAAGCAGCGCAAGGCTCGCGCCGGCTGTATCGATGCACACATCCACGGGACTGGGACCGCGTCCATCGGTAAAGCTTTGATGGAATTCGTCGCTTGCCGCATATGCCGCGCTCATCAGCAGGGCAGTCCGTGCGGCATGCTTTGCGCCGCTGACACGAAAAGCATGACAGTAAAGCCCGAAAAGGATGGCGTATTCCGTCATGTGCGCGGCTTTGCGAATCAGAAATTCAAGCGTATCGATTGGAACCGCGCCTGCCGCCCGCTCGCCGAAAAGGAAAGAAACGACGCTCAGAAAGATGCGCGTAATCGTTCCGCTCTGTTCGCCGGAAACATCGCCCGGCATGGCAGACATACCGAAAATAACCCCCATCCACAGGAGGCACAATGCCCATGAAAGCCCCTTTTTCAAAAAAATGCCCCCTTACCCCGTAACATCGCCCGAACGGCGGCTTTGCAAATGGAATCGCCCTGCCGAAAGGCAACCGGGCTGACGCAGCCCAAAGCAATTCCCGGAATGCCGTTATCATAACATAGTTACGGGGATTTTGCCAATGTGTGGGGCGCAAAAAGAATTATTTGCCGCAGTCAAAACGAAACGGGCAAAAAATGCTTGAGTTTTCGACGCCTTCTGCTATAATGAGAGAAGGAAAAATGTGCTTCGCGCCTTTTGAGAGCGGGCGCAGAACTCTGATTGTCGGAGGATGAATATGAAAAAGAGATGGACCGCGGCAATCGTCCTGGCGAGCATGATGCTGACGATGGGCGCTTTTGCTGAAGAGATTACGAATTTGCCGGAAACGACCGAGCAGCCGGTCGCCACCGCCGAAACCGCCGAGCCTCAGGCGGAAGCCGAACCGGAGCATCAGCTCGATGTGACGAGCAAGTATCGCTGGTTTATCAACCGCTATCGCTATATCCGCGAGGTGAAGGTTTCGTATTTTGACAACGTGTATGCCTATAACCACGGGGATTATGTGCTGACGCCGTTTGCAAGCACGGTTCCGGAAGCGTATTTCGTGACCGATGAAACCGGAACGCTGGCGATTGCGCCGATCGTTCTGGATATCACCGATGCGATGCGCGAGCGTCTTTACGGCGCGGACATCGGCGAAACGGCGATGTACTACGGTCAGTATTGCCAGCGCGAGCGGGATCGTCAGGGACGAACCGGCTACACCGGCATCCATGAAGGCATTGACTTTGTGAATGAAAAGAGCTGCAATCTGCATGCCATCCTCGGCGGCACGGTTACGCGTGCGGGCGACAGCAACGGCACGGTTGCGGTCTACAACGAGGAATACGACATCACCCTGCTCTATCTCCATTGCGAAAAGATCGCGGTTCGCCGCGGTGATGTGCTGGAGGCGGGCGATAAGATTGCCGTGGAGGGCAAGAAGAACTCCGGCGGTTGGTATACCCACGTTGAAATGCGCAAGGGTCGTCATACCTCTTCCAGCCCGTATCGCGATACCGCGCTGACCAGCGATTGCCCATATGCCGTGATGCAGAAGGCGCTGGGCGTCGTCGAGTCTGGCCGCCAGCCGATCACCGCGGCTGCGATTGCGCAGGCAAAGCGCATGCGCGAAGAAGCGGAAGCCGCGGCAAAGGCGGAAGCCGAAGCGGCTGCCAAGGCTGCCGAAGAGGCGGCTAAAGCCGGCATGGAAACGACCGCACCGGACATCACGCTGGTCGATGATCTGCCCGGAACGAACAGCGGCTATGGCTTCGGCAAAGCAACCGCCAAGCCGACGGCAATCCCGGTTCCGGAAGCGACGCTTCCGCCGACCCATCCGTAACGAAAACAAAATGAAGACCCGCGAGCGCGCGCAGAGCGGCGAGCGGGTCTTTTTTCCTTCTATTCTTTGGAAAAAGGAGGGATGAACCATGACACGCGTGCTGAGATATCCGTTTTTAAGCGCCGTCGGCTGCCTGAGTGCGCTTGCGTGCGCCGTTATGCGCGATATCTGTGTGAGCGAAGGGCTTGCGGGCTGGTCGTGCGTGCTGCTGGTGATGACGCTTGTGCTGCTGGCGCTGTGCGCCGTGCTGCTTTCCTGCCGCTTTTTTGTGGATGAAGGCGGCGTGGGTGTCGGCTTCCTGCTGCGTGTGCGGCGCACATCGTGGAACGAGCTGATGTCCGTCGGCGTGCTGAGCTGCAACAGTCGGCGCACCTATCTCTACGGGCTGTATCACGATTCACCCGGATTTCTGGAATTGCTGCATCGTGCGCCGGCATGCGGTCGATGGGGCTTCCTCGTGCCGACGAGCAAGAGGCTTGTCCGCGCCATGGCGGCTTATTGCCCGCAGGAGATCGACTTTGCGCCTGTGCCCAAAGAGCATCCCGTCAATCCCCTGCGCCCCCTGTGGCATCAGGGGGCGGTCTATCTGCTGATGCTCATTCCGGGTGCGGCGCTGGCTTCCTTTACCGGAACGATGATGCTGATCCAAGCCAGCCGGATGATCGGCACGCTCCGTGTCGTCGGGCTGACGCTGGCGGCATGCGCCATGTTCGCGGCGGGGCTTTTCCTGCTGAACCGCGTGGCGGTCTACATAACGACATGTCCCTGCATCAACGAAGAGGGCGTGCGTGCCGGTTTCGGCGTGTATATCCCGTGGGAAGCGGTGCGTTTCGGCTATGTCCATCGGCGTGCGCAGGTCAGCGGTATGTTCCTTCTTTCCCAGCCGTTGGAAACGGTTGGAAAACGCGGACAGAAAGCGGTTTACTGTCTGTCCCTTCCGGATACATCGACCCTGCTGCTGGCTTACCTGACCTATTGCCCCTATGCGGAAAAGGGAATCAGCGTTTGAACTGAAAAAGGCAGACACCCGAAAGAAGCGGAGCTTCCTCGGATGCCTGCTTTTTTAACGTATGGGAAATTGCGCAAAATCGCCCGCGTGAGCGGGATTTGGGATGAAAGGGATCAGAACAATCCGACGATCTTTCCGTCATCCGTTACGTCGATATTGACGGCGGCGGGCACCTTCGGCAGACCCGGCATCGTCATGATATCGCCGGAGAGCGCGACGACAAACCCTGCGCCCGCGCTGACCTTGACGCTGCGGATCGTGAGCGTAAAGCCTTCCGGAGCGCCGAGCTTTTTCGCGTCGTCGGAGAAGGAATACTGCGTCTTGGCGATGCAGACCGGCATGCTGCCGCATCCCTCGTCGGTCAGCTGCTTCAGCGTCTTGAGCGCGGCAGGCGTGAAGGAAACGTCCTTTGCGCCGTAGATTCGGGTTGCAACCGCACGGATCTTATCCGCCAGCGGCAGTTCATCCGGATAGGTAAAGGAGAACGTCGATGCGTCGGCGTGGTTTGCTTCATCCATGACCAGCTTCGCCAGCTCGCGTCCGCCTTCGCCGCCCTTTGCCCAAACCTCACAGAGCGCGACCTTTGCGCCGAGCTCGGCGGCGGCGCTGCGAACCAGCTCGATCTCCGCGTCGGTATCGCTGGTGAAGCGGTTGAGCGCGACGACCGGATGCAGCCCCCAGACCTCGCGGATATTGCGCAGGTGACGGCGCAGGTTATCCAGTCCCTTTTCAAGCGCGGGCAGGTTTTCCGCGCCGAGGTCGGCTTTGGCGACACCGCCATGGCTCTTGAGCGCACGGACGGTTGCAACCAGCACGACCGCGCTGGGAACAAGACCCGCCATGCGGCACTTGATATCGATAAATTTCTCCGCGCCCAGATCCGCGCCGAAGCCCGCTTCCGTTACGACGACATCGGCAAGGCGGAGCGCTGTCTGCGTCGCAATGACGGTATTGCAGCCGTGCGCGATATTGGCGAAGGGACCGCCGTGAACGAACGCCGGCGTGCCGATGAGCGTCTGCACGAGGTTGGGACGCAGGGCATCCTTGAGCAGCGCGGTTGCGGCGCCCTCCGCGTGGATATCGCCTGCGGTGACGGGCTTGTCGTCGTAGCTGCGGGCGACGACGATGCGGGCGATTCGCGCCTTCAGATCGGCGATGGAGGAAGCCAGGCAGAGCGTTGCCATGATCTCGCTGGCGGTCGTGATGTCAAAGCCATCCTCACGCGGCGTGCCGTTCGCCTTTCCGCCAAGTCCGTCGATGAGGTTGCGGAGCTGGCGGTCGTTCATATCCATGCAGCGCTTCCATGTGATGCGGCGCGGATCGATATTCATCGGGTTGCCCTGCTGGATGCTGTTATCCACCATGGCGGCGATGAGGTTGTTGGCGGCGGTGATGGCGTGCATGTCGCCGGTAAAATGCAGGTTGATATCCTCCATCGGAACGACCTGCGCATAGCCGCCGCCTGCCGCGCCGCCTTTTACGCCGAACACCGGTCCGAGCGACGGTTCGCGCAGGGCAAGGCACGCGTTATGACCTTCCAGACGCAGGGCATCCGCCAGACCGATGGATACGGTGGTCTTTCCCTCGCCCGCGGGCGTCGGGTTGATGGCGGTCACCAGCACGAGTTTGCCCTTCTGCGGAAGATCCTTCAGGGCGAGATAATCTACCTTTGCCTTATACTTTCCGTAAGGCTCCAGCAGGTCGGACGCAACGCCGAGCGTGTCGGCGATCTTTGCGATGGGCTGCATCGCGCAGGACTGGGCAATCTCGATATCGGTAAACATGAACATCCTCCTTAATCTGACCGGAAAATCCGGAAATGGGATAATTGTTCGGTGTTTTCATTATAATATAAACCATTTCCGGATGCAACCTCTTTTGAACGTTCGGAAAAAGTTTATTATGCGGATGCGTGTGCGCAGCTAATGTTCGGAAAATTTCCGCGCTTCGTTCACGCAGGCGATTTATTTTCGCAGTTTCCGGATGCAAAAAAAGCGGGCAAAGCCCGCTTCCAGACCGTAGATAAAAAGCTATTCTCCCCCGAAGAGGGGAGAATAGCCCTTTCCACAAATGAAAGAATAGCTGAATTCCTTGATTTTGTTCTTCAAGCTAAGTTGGCTTATGTCAGCAAGCTGAAGCAGGCTTTACCTGCTTCTTGAATCCGTTACTTTTCTGTGATGATCTTTTTCAGATCCGCAATCGAGCCCTTCATATCCGGCGTTGTTTCCAGCATCTTGGTGATCTTATCGCAGGAGTTGATGATCGTGGAATGGTCACGCCCGAAGGCATCGCCGATGCGCGGCAGGCTCAGCCCCGTCATTTCGCGGGTCAGATAGACCGCAACATGGCGAGCAAGCGCGATTTCCTTCTTGCGGGAATCTCCGCGCAGGGCATCGGCGCTCAGGCTGTAATAATCCGCGACGCAGTCGATAATCAGTTCTGGCGTGATGCGCTTGGGATCACGGATCACGACGAGGTCGTGCAGCGCGTGCGAGATGACGTCTTCGTTGATCTCGCAGTGGTTCAGATTGGCATACGCGTTGACGCGGGTCAACGAACCTTCCAGCTCACGGATGTTGCTCTCGATGCGTCCGGCAATCAGCTCCAGCATTTCATCGCTGATCTTGATGCCCTCGTTTTCCGCCTTCTTGCGAAGGATGGCGATACGGGTATCGAAATCCGGCTTCTGAATATCCGCAATCAAGCCCCACTCAAAGCGGGAACGAAGGCGCTCTTCCAGACGGGCAATCTCACGCGGCGGCTTATCCGAGGAAATGATGATCTGCTTGCCGGCGCTGTGCAGCGCGTTGAACGTGTGGAAGAATTCCTCCTGCGTGGAATCGCGTCCCGCGATGAACTGGATATCATCCAGCATCAGCACGTCCACGTTGCGGAAGCGATTGCGGAATTCGACGTTTTTGTTGTTCTTGATGGCGGAAACCAGCTCGTTGGTAAACATCTCGCTGGGCAGATAGAGCATGCGCATATTCGGGAAATGATCCTGAATGAAATGCCCGATGGCGTGCATCAGATGCGTTTTGCCCAGACCGACGCCGCCGTAGAGGAACAGCGGGTTATACGCCATGCCCGGCTGCTCGGCGACGGCGAGGGCGGCGGCATGCGCAAACCGGTTGGAAGAGCCGACGACGAACGTGTCAAACGTCGATTTCGGATTGAACATGTTGATGCCCTGCATCGCGGGCGCATCTTCCTTTTTCTGGCGCTCCTGCCACTCAATGCGCTCCTTGACGCTCATCAATTCGATGGACATTTCGCGTCCGGCTGCCTGGCTGACCGCCTCGGTAATCATCGGCAGATAGCGTGCCCGGATGGTTTTTTCATTGAAATCGCTGATGACTTCCAGCGCGAGTTTATCGTCAAGCACATAGACCGGCTTGAGCGGCTGTTCGATCCAGGTCGTATAGGAAACATTGGCAAGCTCTTCGCGGATGAGCGCTTTTGCTTTTTCCCATAGTTCGACGTGATCCATAGCGGGGTCCCTCCGTATCTTTCGCGGCTTTTCGCGGTGTTTTTCCACGTTTTGTACACATATCCCTGTGGATGACTTGTGGATATCCACAGTACTTTCCACAGGCTGTGGAAAGATAGACCCAGCCTGTGGACAACTTTTTATGACAACGCTCCTATCATATCAAAAAAAAGCCCTGTTTTCAAGGCTTTTTTGGCGGAAGATTTTAGGTCGGAAATGCAGTTTGTCCACGGTGACTCTGCCGTTATGGACGGAGTTATCCACAATATGCTGTGCTCCTGTCGATAAGTGACCACAATCCCTACGCGTGAATGGGCGAATTCCGTCATTTTCGTGTAGGATTCTGTCGGAATCCGTGCGGAAATTTTTTCACGCACGGGACAGGATCGAAAAGCGCCCGTATGCACAGGGTGTCCCTGTTTGGCAGACTGTGGCAAGGATACACGGAAAATCAGATATAGCCGCCGTCTACGCCGAGAACCTGTCCGGTGATGAACGATGCCCTGTCCGAAAGCAGGAATGCGCACGCCTGCGCGACGTCCTGCGGCGTGCCGAGGCGGCAAAGCGGCGTTTCCTCGGCCAGCGCGGCTTTGGTTTCGTCGCTGTGTTCATCCATCATGCGGGTGTCGATCACGCCGGGCGCAATGCAGTTGACGCGGACGCCGCTGGGACCCAGCTCTTTGGCAAGCGCACGGGTCAAGCCGATGAGCGCCGCCTTGCTCGCGGAATAGGCAACCTCGCAGGAAGCGCCGACCCGCCCCCACATGCTGGAAATCGTGACGATGCTTCCCTCTCCGCGGGAGATCATGCCCGGCGCGAGCGCACGAATGAGATAAAACGCGCCGGAAACGTTGACATCCATCACCGTGCGCCAGTCTTCATCCGTCATATCGCAGAAAAGCCCGGTATGCGATACGCCCGCGCAGAGCGCCAGCGCATCCACATGGTGATACAGCGCGAGGATCTCCCGGCACATGCGCTGTGCGCTTTCGCTGTCGGCGAGGTCGCAGCACACGGCGTGCGCATCATAACCCTGTGCGCAAAGGCGGTCTGCCAGCGCTTTTGCGTTGTCTATGCCGTGGCAGCCGTGAACCAGAACGGTATATCCCTCCTGCGCGAGCAGCTCGGCGCAGGCGCCGCCAATGCCGCCGGAAGCGCCGGTGACCAGCGCGATCTTCTTTTTCATCAAAAACAATTCCCCCGTCGTTTTTCTCTGCCGCTTGACGGAAGCGCCGTAAGCGGGTATCATGCTCTATTATAGAGAAAACAACGGAGGAATCAAGATGGGCTATCAGATTTATTGCGGAAAAGGCTTTGACACCCAGAAGGCGGAACGCTTCTTTAAGGAGCGCCGCATTGCGTATCAGCGCGTGGATGTGCTGAAATACGGCATCGGCAAGCGCGAATTGGAAAGCGTGGCGGCGGCTGTCGGACTGGATGCGCTCTGCGACAGGGACAGCAAGGCGTTCCGTGAAAGCGTGATCGCCTATACGCAGAATCGGGATACGATTTTAAACGGTTTGATGGAAAAGCCTCAGCTTCTCAAGCTGCCGATCGTTCGCGACGGACGCCGTGCGACGGTTGGTTTCTGCCCGCAGATTTGGGAAGCGTGGCTCAAGGGCTGATTTATCTTATTCCGCCGGCGTTTCCTGGCCGCTGGCGTCAAAAATGCGCGTGCCTTCGCACGTTAAAAGCAGCGTGCCTACGCGCCACGCATCGGTTTTCAGGCAGCGATTCTTTTTTTCGCCGGTGATGACGTAGGCGTATTTGCCGCTGCCGCCGTCCTGATAAAACCGGGCGATAAAGTCCTGCCGGTCGGTGCGGACCGTCATGGTCATCATCGGATCGACCTTCGGCTCAAACGCGTCCATCGGAATAAAGGAAAGCGAGAGAATCTGATCCACAAGCGTGGAAAAAACCGCGCTGTCCGCTTTCTGCCCGTTGACGCTCAGCCCGTTATCTTTGCTGACGCTGAATGTAAATTCGCAGTCGTCCGCAGCTGTGATTCGAATGCCCGTGATTTCGTCATTCGATAATTCCGGAAAGAGTGCCTGTGCGTCCTGTTCGCTGCCCGTTTCCTGCGAATCGCTTGAAGAAACGGTCTGCGAAACGGACGGGGACTGTTCTTTTGCGCCGGGCAGCAGCATGACACCGAGCAGACAGACCGCCGCCAGCAAGAAGATGCTTTTTCGCCTGATCATGCCGCATACCTCCTTTTTTGAATGGATAGCGTTATTATAGAGCATGGTTGTAGCATGGAAGCAATGCGAATGAAACAAAAATGTGAACTCTTTTTCGAAAGCGCATGAAATTCGTTTGACAGTGCATATAAAGTACGTTAAAATTGAACATTGTCAAGACCCCGTGCGCAGGACAGGCGGGGCGCAACTTTTGAAAAGATGGAGTGTTTTTTAAACATGGTTTTTAAACATCATACGCTTGATGCTTTTTATCGTCATCCGGCAGGCGCGGTTCCCGCAGGCGGGCAGGTGCGCCTGCGCCTTTGCGTGAAAGACGCGCAGGAACAGCCGGATATTCAGCTGCGCATGTGGAACGGCGGCGAGCATCGCTATCCGATGCGTCCGCTGGGCGTGCGCGACGGCGAAGCGGTTTATGAAGCACAGGTCAGTGTATGCGAAAAACCGGGTATCCTGTGGTATCGGTTTGAGGCGGATCTTCACGGCGAACATATGATGCTGGGTGCGCCGACGGATCATACCGGATGCGGCGAAGGCGTGATGGGCAGCGAAGAGAGCTTTCAGATCACCGTATATGACCCCGATTATGATACGCCGGAATGGATGCGCGAGGGCGTGATGTACCAGATCATGGTCGATCGCTTTTTCCATGGTCAGGGCACGGACGCGCTGACCCACGCCAAGGACGGGCAGAACATCATCCTGCACGAAAATTGGGATGAGATGCCGTTCCTGAATATCGCGGAAAACGGAGATAACTTCGCCAACGACTTTTTCGGCGGCAACCTGGAAGGCGTGCGCCAGAAACTGCCGTATCTCAAAGAGCTGGGCGTCAGCGTTCTGTACTTCAACCCCATTTTCAGCGCCTATACCAATCACAAATACGATACGGGTGATTACCGAAAGATCGACCCGATGTTCGGCAATGAGCAGGCGCTTCGTCGTCTGTGCGACGATGCGAAAAAGCTGGGCATCCATGTGATGCTCGACGGCGTATTTTCCCACGTCGGCGACAACAGCATTTACTTCAACCGCCGCGGCACATACGGCGAACATGAAGGCGCATACCGCGACCCGAATTCGCCGTTCTTCAAGTGGTTCACATTCCGCCATTGGCCCGACAGCTACGAGTGCTGGTGGGGCTTTAAAACCCTGCCCAATGTCAATGAGATGGATGAGGATTACCGCAAATTTATCTTAAAGGATGACGACTCGGTCGTCCGCCATTGGGTGCGCTGCGGCACGAGCGGCTGGCGGCTGGATGTGGCGGACGAACTGCCCATGCCGTTTTTGCGCGAGCTGCGTGCACAGGTCAAGGATGTTTCACCGGACGCGGCTGTGCTGGGCGAGGTCTGGGAGGATGCGAGCCACAAGGTCGCCTATGGTCAGATGCGCTCCTATGTGCTGGGCGATACGCTGGACAGCGTGATGAATTATCCCCTGCGCGACGCGCTGATTGACTTTTTGACGGGCAAGCGCGATGCGAATTCCGTGGTCAGGGAGCTGTCCTCTCTGGCGCAGAATTATCCCAAGCCGTTCTTCTACGCGCTGATGAACCTGATGGGCAGCCACGATCGCCCACGCATTCTGAATGTGCTTGCGGGCAACGACGGCAACGATATTCCCCGCGACCAGCGTGCCCATCATCATCTCTCCGCGGAAGAGCGCATGGTCGGCGCACTGCGCGAGCAGCTCATGCTCCGGTTTATTTTCAGCGTGCCGGGCATGCCCTGCATTTACTACGGCGATGAAGCCGGCATGGAGGGCTGTGCAGACCCGTTCTGCCGCCGGACGTATCCGTGGGGGCACGAAGATGAAAACATGCTCACGCGCTACAAGGCGATAATCGCCATGCGGCGGGAGCATGCCGTCCTGCGGACGGGCGAATGTGCCTTTATCGCGCCCTGCGGTGCTGTGCTGGGCGTCATCCGTACGATTCAAAACGGACGGGACGCGTTCGGCAAAAAAGCGGATAACGCGCTTGCCGTAACGCTGATTAACCGCAGTGCGCGGGATGTGGTCGTCTACCTGATGGAGGAAGACGTCGGCGGCGCAAAGACGCTGAAGACCGATTCCGGCGAGACCCTGACCGCTCGGGCGGGCGCGTTCAGCATAAAGCTTTCGGGACTTCGCGGCGTCACGCTGTTTGCGGAGGAATGACGGTTTTCCGGCGTTCCGGCAAAATGCCGCAAGCTTTACGCGGGCAATTTCCTACACATAAAAAAGCGGGCTGAGCCCGCCTTCACTTCCGCCAAAGTTCGCCACACATCAAAGTCTTGCTCACGCGGGCGATTTTACGCAATTTCCTATACGTTAAAAAAGCAGAAGCCTATGCCGCTTTGAAAGCGGATAGGCTTCTGCTTTTGTGTTATGCAAAGGGCTGCGCCGATTTTGCGGGATTATCGCTCGAACGTCATGTTCAGCGTGGTCTGCCACATCTCATCGGGCGCAAGGCTGGCGGCGCAGGGCTTCTTCTCCCACTCGATGGGACCGTTGTCCTCGCTGGGGATGCTGTGCCACGGCTCAATGCAGATAAAGCGCATCGGCTCCTGCGGCGTGGACCAGATGAGCGTATAGGGGAAATCCGCGATATCCACCACGATGCGGCGCCCGGTATCCCGCTCGACGACCGCCATCGTCTTGGATTTCAGGTTGACCATGCAGTGGCTGTCGTGGGCGAAGAGCTTCGCGCTCAGCGGAATGCGGTCAACGTTTCGCGCCAGATAGTAATCCGGAGACGCACAGACCAATCCGTTCGGCGCGGTATTCAGGCAGAGCGGGGATTCGATCGTATCAAAGACGACGTCGTAGTCCTCGGCGGTGTGCGCATCATCAAACGGCAGAGCAAAGCCCGGATGATAGCCAAAGCCGAAGCGGAGCGTTCCCTTGCCCGTGTTGCGCACGGCGACGCTGTGGCTGATGCGGCGGCCTTCCAGCGTATAGGTGCTGCGCAGGGCGAAATCATACGGGAAATACGCATAGGTTTCCTCGCCGGAGGTCAGCTCGAACGTCAGCTCGTTTGCCGTCTGACTGACGAGCCGATGCTCAAGGTCGCGGGCAAAGCCATGCTGACCGCCCTCGTAAACCTTGCCATCCTCGGCAAGGAAGTGACCGCCGGTCAGCTTGCCCGCATAGGGAAACAGAATCGGCGCATGGCGATTCCAAACCGTGGGATCGGCGCACCAGAGCATCTCTCTGCCCGTGGCAACGTCGATCACGCTGACCATCTCCGCGCCGAGGGAATCGACCGTCAGGCGGATGAACTCGTTTTCGATTGTATAACGCATATGTGCCTCCTTACAGCAACGTAATTCCGGATTCTTCAAAGACCCTGCGGGTATGCTCGTCCCAGATGGAGGACTGCACCTCGCCGATATGCGCCTTGCCCAGCAGCAGCATGCACAGGCGGGACTG
>CAKUCW010000030.1 GCA_934643825.1 uncultured Clostridia bacterium
CCAACGCGACCACCGACAATTCGGCGGGCCGCACCATAACTGTCAGCCGAAATTATCGAGGAGGTTATTCCAATGGCGAAGCAAAAGTTTGAGCGCACCAAGCCGCACGTTAACATCGGCACCATCGGCCACGTTGACCACGGCAAGACGACCCTGACCGCTGCCATCACGATGGTTCTGTCTACCTTCGGCGAAGCGCAGGCAATGCGTTACGACGAGATCGACAAGGCGCCGGAAGAGAAGGCACGTGGAATCACGATTAACACCGCGCACGTCGAGTATGAGACCGAGAAGCGTCACTATGCTCACGTTGACTGCCCGGGCCACGCCGACTATGTTAAGAACATGATCACCGGCGCTGCTCAGATGGACGGCGCGATTCTGGTTGTTTCCGCTCCGGACGGCCCGATGCCGCAGACCCGTGAGCACATCCTGCTCGCTCGTCAGGTCGGCGTTCACTACATCGTTGTCTTCCTGAACAAGACCGATATGATGGACGACGAAGAGCTGCTTGAGCTGGTCGAGATGGAGATCCGTGAGCTGCTCAGCTCCTACGGCTTCCCGGGTGACGAGATCCCGATCATCCGCGGTTCCGCGCTGAAGGCTCTGGAGTATGTCCAGAACGGCGGCACCAACCCGAAGGAAGCGCCGGAGTGCCAGTGCATCTTTGCTCTGATGGACGCTGTCGATGAGTACATCCCGTCCCCGGAGCGCGACACCGACAAGCCGTTCCTGATGCCTGTTGAGGACGTGTTCTCCATCACGGGCCGCGGTACCGTTGCTACCGGTCGTGTTGAGCGCGGCGTGGTTAAGGTATCCGACACGGTTGAAATCGTTGGCCTGCAGGACAAGCCGCGCAGCACGGTTGTTACCGGCGTGGAAATGTTCCGCAAGCTGCTGGATCAGGCTGAGGCCGGTGACAACATCGGCGTTCTGCTGCGTGGTATCCAGCGCAACGAGGTCGAGCGCGGCCAGGTTCTGGCTAAGCCGGGCTCCATCCATCCGCACACCCACTACATGGGTCAGGTTTACGTTCTGACGAAGGAAGAGGGCGGCCGTCATACCCCGTTCTTCAACGGCTATCGTCCGCAGTTCTACTTCCGTACCACCGACGTTACCGGCAACATCAAGCTGCCGGAGGGCGTTGAGATGGTTATGCCGGGCGACAACGTGGACATGGAGTGCACGCTGATCACCCCGATCGCTATGGACGAGAAGCTGCGTTTCGCTATCCGCGAGGGCGGCCGTACCGTCGGCTCCGGCGTTGTCACCAAGATCCTTGAGTGATACCCGGTCTGAAACGATCATCGAAGAGGACTTCCGAAAGGGAGTCCTCTTTTTGCTATGCAAAAAACGGCGGGGAAAGCGTAAAAGGAGTTTCGTCTAAAAATGTAGGTTACAGCGTGAACCCGTTTCGGGGCTGTCAAGCTACAACACTGATATTTCAAGAATAAAACTAAGTATTTTTGCCCGAAGGTTTCCAAAGGGCGAGCGGAAAGCCCTTTGGTGGGGCGATGGGGCAAAGCCCCATATCCCAAAATGCTTAGATATTTATTTCCTGAAATGTTTAGTTTAAGCTTGACAGATCCTCGAAACTACTCTTTCTTAGATGGGGAGTACGTTAGGGCTGCCGATCCGGGAAACTTGCATAGGGGCGCTGTCCTCTGCCTGCGGCAGACGCGCCCGCTTCGCGAACGCGCAAGCGCTCCTTGCGATTTCCGATTTCCGTCACGTTGAATCCCGCACAGCGGGCGCGTGATTCCGATCCCCAAGACCCATCTTCCGCTTCGCGGTGGGTTTAAGGGGTTTTCGTTAAAAAATGTAGGTTACAGCGCGAACCCGTTTCAATTGCAGAACGTTTCACGTTCTGCTCTGAAACTACATTTTTTGATTGTTTGGGGTTACGTTGGGGCTGCCGCCCCAAGCCCTGCCTGAGGGGGATTCCCCCTCAGACTCCCTTCTTCCGCTTCGCGGCGGTTTTAACGGGCAGTTGCGGTTTAAGGGGAAGAGGAGAAGGCTGGATAAAACTTGTTCTTATCCAATGAGAGGTGTATAATGTAGCCGAACAAAAAACATCGGGAGGGAAAATCTATGAAGGATCAGAACTGTGGCTACTGCATGCGCGGCGAATTGCTCGACGCATTTGGCATCTACATTTGCGACCTGAGCGTCAGCACGCTGATTTTATTCAGGGAACAGAGTCATCCGGGGCGCTGCATCGTTGCATACAAGGATCATGTGAGCGAGATTGTCAACATCTCCGATGAAGATCGAAACGCATTCTTTGCCGATGTGGCTCGTGCGGCGAAAGCTATCCATGCCGCTTTCCATCCGGACAAGGTGAACTACGGCGCGTATGGCGACACGGGATGCCATCTGCATATGCACTTGGTGCCGAAATACAAGGATGAATTTGAGTGGGGCGGCGTATTTGCGATGAACCCCGGCAAGACCTATCTGACCGAGGAACAGTATGCCGCCATGATCGAAAAGATCAAGGCGAATCTGTAAAGCGATGAAATACCGAATCGGTGAGGTGGCGGACTTTTTTGGCTTGACCAAGGAAGCGATTCGCTATTATGAAAGAAAAGGCATCGTTCACTCGACCCGCGACGAGCAGACGGGTTATCGCTATTATGAGCGCGATGAAATCACCAGGCTCAAGCAGATTCGCACATTCGAGAGCCTAGGCTTTTCACTGCCGGAAGCACAGGCGATGATTGTAGAAACTACGTTTCCCGAAATAGAAGAGAGGCTTGCGGAAAAGCTTCGCGAGCTGAAAAAGAAGGAAGAAGCGCTCATACGCATGCAGAAGGAAATTGAATACCAACAGAAGTATATTCGGGGATTCAAGTCAGGAAAGATTGAGCTGCGCGTGATGCCTGAAACATACTTCTGGAGGCGTGTTCCGGATGAGGCGAGCGTTTGCACGGATCGCGAACGGGAAGAGATTGCGAAGGCACGCAACGAGGAAAAGCGCTGGGCGGAGGCGATGCCGCCTGTCAAGCTCTGCGGGCTGCATTATGACAAGAATTTGAATCCCCAAAGCGTGTTTGGTTCGACGGTCGAATGCGAAACGGCGCGGGAGCTGGGCTTGCCGCTCAGCCGGGCAGTGGTTTTGCCGGAAAGGCTCTGCGCGGTCGGCTATGCACAAGCTAAACTGGGCGATAAACCGGATATTTCGCATCTGACAGCGTGGGTGAAGGCACATGGATATCGCATCTGCGGAGAGATCTATGCCGCGGTGCGCATTGTTTACCGAAAGGAAGACGGCGAGCGCTGGGGTGTTCATGAGTTTTTTCTTCCGGTAGAGCCATGTGAATAATTTGTCGGTTATTGTGAAGAAAACGTGCATCACGAAGATGCGCGTTTTTCTGAAACGATTAAATATCAAATGTTTTATCGAAATATTTCACGGAAATCCTTGACAGTCAAGTTACTTTACCCATTAGAATGACCTCATCATTCACCGGTTGGCATGACAAAATGCCGACAGACCATGTGAAAGGGGAAAAGAACATGAATAAGAAGGTCATTTCCTTCGGTCTTGCGATGATGCTGGCGGCAGCTCCGCTGGCGGCGGGCAGCGCGGCAGGGTTTACGCCGGGCGAGTATGAAGCGACGGCACAGGGCTTTGGCGGCGCTGTAACCGTGAAGATCACCGTGGACGACAGCACGGTGACCGCCGTTCAGGTGACTGGCGAAGATGAGACGCCGACAATCGGCGGCGCGGCGATCGAAACGTTTAATGCGTCTTTGGTCGGCGCGACGGATGCCGAGGTGGACGGCGTTGCAGGCGCAACCGTGACCAGCACGGCTGTGAAGGAAGCGCTGGCTGAGGCGATGGCACAGGCGAGAGGTGAGGCGGCGGCTAACGATGCGGCTGTCGCGTTCAAGCCGGGCACATACACTGCTTCCGCAAAGGGCTATAACGGCGATGTAACCGTCAACGTGACGTTCTCCGAGAATGCCGTGACGGCGATTGAAGTGACCGATTCCAAGGAAACCGCGCATGTCGGCGACGTGGCATTTGATCCGATGATCGAGGATATGCTGGCGGCGAACGGTTCCGGCGTGGACAGCGTTTCCGGTGCGACCTTCTCCAGTGCCGCGCTGCGCAACGCTGTCAATGACGCTGCGGCGCAGGCGGAGTGCGCCAACCTCGGCGCGTTCAAGGCGGCGACCGTTGAGCATACCGCTCAGGCGCCGATCGAGGAGACCTATGACGTGGTCATCGTCGGCGCGGGCGGCGCGGGCATGGTTGCGGCGGCACAGGCAGCGCAGGACGGCAGCTCTGTGGTTGTGCTGGAAAAGAACGCCGAGATGGGCGGCAATACGCTGGTTTCCGGCGGTGCGTTCCAGTCCGTGATGCCGTACCTCGTCTGGGATGCGGAAAATCCGGATGCGACCACCGGCGTCAACCCGCTGGACGGTCAGACCTATGACAAGGTGAAGAACGACGCGGGTCGTATCGATACGCTCAAGACCATCCTCAACTGGTCGGAAGAGCCGTTTGACGGCACGCTGGATGCCGATCATCCGTTTGTCGCGGGCGATATCGCGCTGAACGCTGTCCGCGGCGTTCATGAGGAATACCTGCCGACGCTGAAGGCGCTCAAGGAAGAGATCAAGGCGTATCTCGACTGGGCACAGCCGCAGCTGGACGCGGGCGTTGAGGAGACGCAGCTCACCCTGTTCTCCACCATCAACCTGCATATCTTCCAGACCTACTACGGCGGTCTGCGTCCGAATGCTGACCACAGCGAGTGGGTGTACGGCCGTTACGACCTGGTCAACCAGTTCATCCAGGGCGGTCAGGAGATCAAGCCGTGGCTCGTCGCGCAGGGTGCAATTTTTGACTACACCAAGCAGTCCACGCTCATCGGCTGCCTGTGGCAGCGCGAGAATGCGCCGGTCGGCGGCGTGGTGGACGGTGTGGAATACGCCAGCAAGTGGGGCGCATATTTCGCCGTTCCGTACAACACGATGGTGACCGCGAACGAGAACAACAAGGTCATGCTTCGCACCACCGCCAACGAGCTGATCGTTGAAAACGGCAAGGTGACCGGCGTCAAGGCGACGCAGTACGACGGCACCGAGGTGACCCTGCATGCCACCAAGGGCGTCATTCTGGCGACCGGCGGCTATGCGGCGAACATCGAGATGGTTCAGGAAACCAACGAATACTGGGATAAGGACTTCATCGCCGACAACATCGGCACCACCAACCGCTCTTCTCTGACCGGCGACGGCATCAACATGGCTGTGGCTGTCGGCGCGGCGACCGAGGGCGAGGGCTGGACGCAGATGATGCCTCTGGGCTGGGTTGACAACGGCAACCTCTCCGGCGGCGCAGGCGAGAACGTCATCTTCATCAATGCGGCGACCGGCAAGCGTTATGTGGATGAATCCGCTGAGCGCGATGTGCTGTCCGAGGGCGGCTTCGAGAACGGCATGAGCAAGGAAACCGCCGAGAAGCTGGGACTCAAGTATGTTCCGGGCATCTATGTTGAAGTGTCCAACACCAGCGTTATGGCGGGCCCCGGCGGATTCAACAACACCAAGGCAGACGTTCCGGGTCGTATGTACTTCATGACCGTCGAAGAGCTGGCTGACAAGCTCGGCTGCGATGCGGCGGCTCTGCGCAAGACCATCGAGGACTACGACGCCTATGTCATGGGCACGGCGGACAGCCTCGAAGTCGAAAAGCTCTCTGTCCGCGGCACGGTCGGTCAGGTCGAGGTAGACGAGAACGGCAAGTACAAGCCGGAGACCTACAAGCTCGACGAGATTCGCGTGCGCTACATGGCTCCGTCCACCCATCATACCATGGGCGGCGTGAAGGTCGATCTCGACCGCCATGTGCTGGACACCAACGACAGCGTCATTCCGGGTCTGTATGCGGCTGGCGAAATCACCGGCGGCATCCATGCGGGCAACCGTCTGGGCGGCAACGCTGTCACCGAAATCATCGTCTCCGGCCGTACCGCGGCGCAGGCGATCGAGGCGGACAACCAGTAAGGTGTTTCACACAATTCCATTTGAAAGGGTTCACGCTTTCGCGGCGCGAACCCTTTTTGTGCGTTTTAAGCATTGCCAGAATCTTCCGTATAGACTATAATACAACTTATAAAACAGGAAAGAGGGCAAACACGCATGAAGATGAAAAAATGGGCCGCGCTTGCGGCGCTGCTTCTGGCGGTCGGCGCAGCGACCGGCGCGACGGCGGAAGTCGCGGTCAACGATCATGTTTTCTTTGGCCATTATGAACAGGATAACGATTTGACCAATGGCGCGGAGGCGATCGAGTGGCGCGTGCTCAAGGTGGAGAACGGCGAAGCCCTGCTGATCAGCCAGTATGCACTGGACAGCCAGCCGTATAACGAAAAATACGCCGTTGCGCTGTGGAGCGAATGCACGCTGCGCACGTGGCTCAATACGGCTTTTTACGACGCGGCCTTCAACGACACGGAAAAGCAGGGCATCGTGACCAAGGAGCTGGAAAACTGGAAGGACGTGAACACTCAGGACACGGTTTCCCTGCTGGATAACGACGAGGCTAAAACCCTGTTTGAAAATCATGCGGACCGCATGACCGTGCCGACGGCCTACGCCATCGCGCAGGGCGCGTGGCAGAGCCAGAAGTATGGTCCCGGCAACGCACAGTGGTGGCTGCGCTCCCACAGCTGGGAGGAAAAGCACCGCGGCGCTTATGTCGCGGGCAGCGGCGGCGTAATGACCTGCGGCGGCAACAGCATGGGCCGCGTGGATAACGCGCGGCTGAGCGTCCGCCCGGCGATTTATGTCGCGACCGATGCGCTGGAAGCGCTTGCGACGAAATAAACGGTTGCAAATGGCAAAACGGAGATGCATTCGGCGGGGTGCGTCTCCGTTTTTCTTGCCAAAAAGCGCCAAATGGAATATAATCAGAGCATGAAAATGCGCCCGTATGGCTTTTAGCGTTTTCACAGAAAATAGAAAAGAACAACAATTCATCAGAAAACGAGAGGGGTCAATCATGGGAAAGCTGTCTTATGCAATCAAACGCGCCAGAAAAATGAACTACAGCGCAATGTTTAAAACCGCCGATATGCTCCACAAAAAGACGGGAAAGAGCCGCATCTGGCTGATGGCGGACATGGCGAAATGCGCCGCAAAATACAATGCGGGCTATGTCGATTACAAAATCGCGGAGATGTATCGCCTGAACGACAAACAGCGGGCGACACAGATCACACGCGGCATTTCCAACAACATCGTTGCGCGGATGAACGACAAGAAGTTCTGGCATTTCTTTGACAACAAGACGGAGTTTAACCAGCTCTTCAAGGATCAGGTCAAGCGCGAATGGCTGAATTTCTCGACTGCGACGGAAGAGCAGTTTGCGGAGTTCCTGAAAGAGCGCGGCGATATCATCTGCAAGCCCATCGACGGTTCGAGTGGACAGGGCATCTTCAAATGCACGCCGGACGAGTACGGCGATGTCCATGCGCTGTATGAAAAGCTGAAGGCGGCGGGCATCGGTATCGTCGAGGACAAGGTGATTCAGCACGAAACCATATCCGCGCTCTGCCCGACGTCGGTCAACACCATCCGCGTGGCGACGCTGCTGGGAGACAAAAAGGAAGGCATTGTCTACGCCTATATCCGCATCGGCAACGGCAAGGTGATGGACAACGTGGACTGCGGCGGCATGGCGGCGCCCATCGATCTGGAAACGGGAATCATCAGCGGCGTCGGCGCGAACAAGTCGGGCGAAGTGTATGAAATTCACCCGATGACCGGCAAGCGCATCCCGGGAACGCAGATTCCCTATTGGGACGAGGTGAAGGCGATGTGCCTGAAGGCGATGCACGTCGTGCCGCAGGTGCGATTTGTCGCGTGGGATGTTGCCATCACGCCGACGGGCCCGGTGTTCATCGAGGGCAATTCGTTCCCGAGCCACGCCATTCCGCAGTTTGCCGCGCATTTTCCGGATGGAATCGGTATCCTGCCGCGGTTTGAGGAGTTCATCGACCTATGATCTGCACACTTTGTCCGAGAAACTGCGGCGTAGAGCGCACGGCGGAGAGCGGCGCGGGCGTATGCCGCATGGGTACACAGCCGAAAATTGCGCGTGCGGCACTGCATATGTGGGAAGAACCCTGCATCAGCGGCACACGGGGGAGTGGGGCGGTGTTCTTTTCCGGATGCGGGCTGAGGTGCGTGTTCTGTCAGAATGAAGCCATCAGTCAGCAGGGCGAAGGAAAAATCGTGACGCCCGAAAGGCTTGCCGAAATCTTCCGCGAGCTGGAGGCACAGGGCGCACATAACATCAATCTGGTGACGGCGGCGCATTTCGTTCCCGCCGTGCTGGAGGCGCTGAACCTGTACCGACCGAATATCCCGATTGTCTATAACAGCAGCGGATACGAGAGCATCGAAACCCTGCGGATGCTTTCCGGCGTCGTGGATATCTATCTGCCGGATTATAAGTATATCGATCCGAATATGGCGGCGATGCTTTCCGGTGCGCGGGATTATCCGGATGTCGCGTTTGCGGCGATTGCCGAGATGATTCGGCAGACCGGTGCGCCTGTCTATGATGAAAACGGCATGATGCAGCGCGGCACGCTCATCCGCCATCTGGTTCTGCCGGGATTGACGGGCGACAGCATGAAGATTCTTACGCGCATCCGCGATGAGTTTCCGGGGATACCGGTTTCGCTGATGGGACAGTATACACCCTGCGGCAGGGCGCTGAGCATGCCGGGGATGGATCGGAAGATCAAGAAAAAGGAATATGCCCGCGTTTTGGCGCATATGGAAGCCATCGGTCTGGATGGATATCGTCAGGAGTTGGGCTCGGCTGACGGCGCCTTTATTCCGTCCTTTGATGAAACCGGAGTATAAATCAAAAGCATCGAGCCATAAGCGCGAAGCGGAGAGGGGAGTCTGAGGGATGAAGTCCCTCAGGCAGGTTTGGGCGGCAGCCCAAGGTAACCCCCGTAACCCCGAAATCGCGAAGCGATTTAAAAGAAGTAAGAATCAGGGAGCGAAGCGATACCTGATTCCGCAAAAGCATCGCCCCACGAGCGCGAAGCGGAGAAGGGAGTCTGAGGGATGAAATCCCTCAGGCAGGTTCTAGGGCGGCAGCCCTAACGTTCCCCCAGAGTGAAGCAAAAAGCAAGAATCAGGGAGCGAAGCGATACCTGATTCCGCAAAAGCATCGCCCCACGAGCGCGAAGCGGAGAAGGAGTTGGGGGATGAAATCCCCAAGCGGATTCCGGATCGGCAGCCCTAACGTTCCCCGGCGCGAAGCCGCGTAAAGCCTGCGTAAAAGTTTGGAATGCTTCTATGCTTTTTTACAGGAAACCAAAGGAAAAATTCCCGGTAAAATCAGACTTTTCGTGAAGAAAATAACTTTTTTTAACGCCTGTCACGGACATTGACAGGCGGCTTTTTTCCATGTAAAATAAAAATGTTTGCAAAAAAGAAGGTTTGCTGACCGCCGGACTCTGTGGCGGTTGTTTAAGGAGGAAAAGCTATGCTTAGAAAGACCAAGATCGTGTGTACGCTCGGCCCTGCCAGCGACAGCGAGGAGATGATCTCCAAGCTGATGGACGCGGGCATGAACGTATGCCGTTTGAATATGTCCCATGGTTCCTATGAAGAGCAGGGAGCGCGGATCGACCGCATCAAGCGCCTGCGCAAGGAAAAGAATATCCCGGTTGCCATCATGCTCGATACCAAGGGCCCGGAGGTTCGCACCAAGACCCTCAAGGATGAAAAGGTGACGCTGGAGGCGGGCAAGGAGTTCATCCTGACCAGCCGCGATATCGAGGGCGATGAAACGCAGGTTTCCATCACCTATCCGAAGATGGTCGAGCTTGTTCATCCCGGTACGCGTGTGCTGATTGACGACGGTTTGCTGGCTATGCAGGTTAAGCGCATCGAAAACGGCACCGATATCGTCTGCTCCGTGACCAACGGCGGCGTGCTGGGCAACCGCAAGGGCATTTCCGTTCCGGATGTCGATTTGCAGATGCCGTCCATCGGCGAGAAGGATCGCAGCGATATCATCTTCGGTATCGAGAAGGGCATTGACCTGATTGCGGCGTCCTTCGTCTGCCGACCGAGCGACGTGCTGACCATCCGCAAGCTCTGCGCCGACAACGGCGGAAGCCATGTTCAGATTTTCTCCAAGATCGAAAACCGCATGGGCGTCAATAACTTTGACGAGATCCTCAAGGTTTCCGACGGCATCATGGTTGCCCGCGGCGACCTCGGCGTGGAAGTCGATATGGAAGAAGTGCCGGTGCTTCAGAAGCAGTTCATCCACAAGTGCAACGTGGCGGCGAAGCCGGTTATCACCGCGACGCAGATGCTCGATTCCATGATCCGCAATCCGCGCCCGACCCGTGCGGAAGCCAGCGACGTGGCGAACGCCATCATCGACGGCACGGATGCTATCATGCTCTCCGGCGAAACCGCCGCGGGCAAGTACCCGATCGAGGCGGTCAACACCATGGTGCGCATCGCGACCTATATCGAGACGCATCAGATGCACGACGACAGCCAGCTCATTCAGCAAGAAGCCGTCCGCAACGCCGCCGTGCGCACGGTTGCCAACGCGGTTTCTTATTCCTGCTGCCAGATGGCACGCGACCTCGGCGCGAACGCTATCATCACGCCGAGCAACTCCGGCACGACGGCACGCATGGTTGCCCGCTTCCGTCCGGAATGCCCGATCATCGCGCCGACCCCGAGCGAGCATACCTATCATCAGCTGGGTCTGAGCTTCGGCGTCGTGCCGACCCACATGGGCGTGAGCGGCGATACCGACGAACTCATCAGTACCGCCGTGGTTGCCGCTGAAAAGACCGGTCTGGTCAAGACCGGCGACGTGGCGATCATCTCCGCGGGCGTTCCGACCGGCGTTTCCGGCACGACCAACCTCATCAAGGCGCACATCGTGGGCAATGTTCTGCTTCGCGGCGCGAGCGTCGGCACGGGCAGCGCGAGCGGCAACGTCTGCACGGTCAACACGCTGAGCGACTTGGAGAGCAACTTTAAGGACGGCAACGTCATCGTCACCAAGATGACGTCCAGCGAGATGCTGCCCTATATGCGCCGCGCATCCGCGGTCGTTGTGGAAAGCACCGATCCCGAGTGCCATGCGGCGGTTGCCTGCCAGGCGCTGGGCATTCCGCTGATCCTTGACCGCACCTATCAGGCGGTTCACATGCTCAAGAGCGGCATGATGATCACCATCGATGCGGATGAGGGCTTCATCTATAACGGCATTAAGGGCTAAGTCAAAGCAATATGAAACGAGCCATGGGCGATGTGCCTATGGCTCGTTTTTTGATGATGTATATCATCCGCCATGACAAATCAACCGCGGAAAACAGGTTTTTGCGCAAGAACTCTTGCGCGGGGAACATAAAGCGGGTATCATAGATCATAGAAAGATAGGGTGGTTTCGATACCCGCTTTTGCTGTATTTTCTTACCGATGATTGATGAATCATGGAGGAGCATTATGTTCTGGTATTACGATCCGACGTATTGGATGGTTTTGATCGGCGCACTGATCGCGCTGTATGCACAGTTCCGCGTGTCCGCAGCGTATTCGAAATGGAGCAGAGTTCCTTCCTCTACGCATATGACGGGCGCACAGATCGCCAGACAGATTCTGGACGGAAACGGCTGTCAGAATGTCCGCATTGAAGCCATAAACGGCAAGCTGACCGACCATTATGACCCGGAAAACGGCGTGCTTCGCCTGTCCAGCGAGGTTTACGGCTCGACGTCCATCGCCGCGCTCGGCGTTGCGGCGCATGAGGCGGGACACGCCATTCAGGACGCGCAGAACTATGCGCCGCTTCGCATCCGTTCGACGCTTGTGCCGATTGCGAATATCGGTTCCGGCGCGGCGATTCCGCTGTTCATGCTGGGCTTGATTTTCTCCTGGCAGCCGCTGGTCGAGATCGGCATTCTCTGCTTTGCGCTGGCGGTGCTGTTCTATGTGGTGACGCTGCCGGTGGAATTCAACGCATCCGGACGTGCGGTCGCCGTGCTTTCCGAAAGCTATCTGCCGGAGGAAGAGGTCAGGGGCGTGAAGGCGGTGCTTTCCGCCGCCGCGCTGACGTATGTCGCCGCTGCGCTTCAGGCGCTTTTGCAGCTGCTGCGTCTGATTCTTCTTTCGAGCAACAATCGCCGCAGGGACTGATGAATCAACCGGCGGCATGAATTCAAAAGAAAGGGTGCCGCTGCCATGTCGTATTCATCCGAAACGAAAGAAGAACTCTGCCGGTTTGAACCGGACAGTGTATGCTGCCTGCTTGCGGAGCTGAGCGGCATTGTATCGGCTGCCGGTTCGGTGATCTATCGCGGCGGCGGCGAAAAGAGGCTGTCCATCGAAACGGAAAACAACGCCGTTGCGCGGCGCACGTTCCGCCTGCTGCGTGATGTCTTTGACGTTCAGCCGGAGCTGGTTACGCTCAGGCGCTCACGGTTGGGCGGCAGGAACGCCTACCGCGTCGAAATCAGCGGAAGCGAAGCATCGTTTGTGCTGGAAGGATGCGGGATCGAGGTCGGACAGCGGCGCGGCATTCCGCGGGAGATCACGGTGCGCAAATGCTGCCGGATGTCGTTCCTGCGCGGGGTGTTTCTGGCGTGCGGCTCGGTGACCGACCCGGAGAAGGAATATCATCTGGAATTTGTGCTGGAGGATGAATCCTTTGCGGCGGCGCTGCAAAGGCTGATTGCCCGCTTCTCGCTGAACGCGCATATGGCAAAGCGCCGCTCGATGACGCTGGTCTACCTCAAGGGGCAGAGCGAAATCACGGATATGCTCAGCATATTCGGTGCGCAGAGCGCGAGATTCGCCATGGAGGATGCGTATATCCGCAAGGAACTGCGCAACAACGCCAACCGCGCCGTCAACTGCGACAGCGCCAACGTGCAGCGTGCGGTTACGGCGGCGTCGCGGCAGATGCAGGCGATTGAGCGCGTGCTGGCTGCATACGGAAAGGAAAGCCTGCCGCCTGCCCTGCGGGAAACGGCGGAAAAACGGCTGATGTATCCGGAAATGTCGCTGGAAGAGCTGGGACAGATGTGCGAGCCGCCGATCGGAAAGAGCGGCATCAACCACCGACTGCGCAAACTGGAATCCATGGCGCAGGAACTCGAGCAGAATCAATCGGCGGAGGACGCCGCGAGAGGAGAAATCCATGGAACTGACGATCAAGATCTCCATTCCTGAAAATATGATGACAAAACAGGCGGCTCAGATCGCCAACCGCATGAACGACTATGCCTGCTCCATTTTGCTCAGACGGGAGAATGTGACGGTCAACGCCAAATCGCTGATGGGCGTGCTTTCCGCCGGGCTGAGCGACGGGCAGGCTGTGACCATCCTTGCGGAGGGCGAGGACGCGGCGCAGGCGGTTTGCGAATTGAGCCGGATGCTGGGCGCATAATCATTCTTGACAGAAACCCGATTTTTGCTTATAATGTCGGTGATAATAAGCGATGACGGGGAAAGCCGGGCTGTTTCATCCTCAAGAGAGTGCGGTCAGTTGCTGAAAGGCTGCGCAGGAAGGACGCCCATCGCTCCGAACCCCAGCAGCTGCGGCGCTAAGAACGCCGCCGTATGCCCGCGATAAGGGCTTGAGCAGGGCGCCTTGAGGGCGCCAAACCGGGTGGTACCGCGAAGCAATGCGCTTCGTCCCAGTGATGGGACGGGGCGTTTTTTGTTCCCCCAGCCCTCTCAGTCACTTCGTGACAGCTCCCCCAGAGGGGGAGCCGAGACTTGCCTCGCCCTTTGGGAGAGGTGGCTGCCGCAGGCAGACGGAGAGGGCATAACACGAATAAAGTGAGGAAAAAGTCATGGCGAAGAAAAGTCAGCAGGAATTTGTTCAGCACATCACCCCGCGTGACGTGGATTTCTCCCAGTGGTATACCGACGTTGTGCGTCTGGCGGATCTGATGGATTACACCCCCGTCCGCGGCTGCATGGCGATTAAGCCCTACGGCTACGGCATTTGGGAGCTGATTCAGCAGCAGCTCGACGCGGAGTTCAAGCGCACCGGTCATCAGAACGTGTCCATGCCGATGCTCATTCCGGAGAGCCTTCTCCTGAAGGAAGCCGACCACGTCGAAGGCTTTGCGCCGGAGGTGGCGTGGGTTACGCAGGGCGGCACGGAGCCGCTGACCGAGCGTTTGGCTGTCCGCCCGACGAGCGAAACGATTTTCTGCACGATGTACGCCAAGTGGGTGCAGAGCTGGCGCGATCTGCCGCTCAAATACAACCAGTGGTGCTCCGTCATGCGCTGGGAAAAGACGACCCGTCCGTTCCTGCGCACCGCCGAGTTCCTCTGGCAGGAGGGTCACACAGTTCACGCGACCGCCGAGGAAGCGGAAGAAGAGACGATGCAGATGCTGCACGTTTACCGCGATTTCTGCGAGCAGAATCTGGCGATTCCGGTCTACTGCGGTCAGAAGAGCGAGAAGGAAAAGTTTGCCGGTGCGCGTGCGACGTATTCCGTCGAGGCGATGATGCAGGACGGCAAGGCGCTCCAGAGCGGCACGAGCCACAACTTCGGCACGAATTTCTCCGAGCCGTTTGAAATCAAGTACCTCGACAAGGACGGCACGCAGAAGTATGCGCATGAAACCAGCTGGGGCGTCAGCACCCGCCTGATCGGCGCTATCATCATGACCCATGGCGACGAGCGCGGACTCAAGCTCCCGCCGAAGATTGCGCCGATTCAGGTCGTCGTGGTGCCGGTTGCCGCGCACAAGGAAGGCGTTCTGGAAGGCGCGAAGGCGGTTGCGGACAAGCTGGCTGCCGCCGGTCTGCGCGTCAAGTTCGACGACCGCGACAACGTGACGCCGGGCTGGAAGTTCAACGAGTGGGAACTGAAGGGCGTGCCGGTGCGCGTGGAAATCGGTCCGCGTGACCTCGCCGAGGGCAAGGTCATGAGCGTGCGCCGCGATACCTTTGAAAAGGCACCGCTGGACATCGAGGGCTTGGAAGGCGAGATCAAGGCGATGCTCGATGCGGTTCAGAACAACATGTTCGAAATCGCCCGCACGTTCCGCGATGAGCATACCGCCGACGTTCACAACATGGAAGAACTGGAGAAGCAGGTCAACGGCGGCTACGCCAAGGCGATGTGGTGCGGCGAGCAGACCTGCGAGGACGAAATCAAAAATCGTTTCGGCGCGTCCTCCCGCTGCATGCCGTTTGACCAGACGCCGATCGGCGAGACCTGCGTCTGCTGCGGCAAGCCTGCCAAGAAGGTCATCTATTTCGCCAAGGCCTATTGATGAATCCATCGGTATAACACAACGGGGCTGTTGCGCAAAAACGTCCTCTCCGGCTCTTTGAGCAAAGCCGCTGCAAAGCGAAGGAGAGGACGACCGGGCGACAGCCCCGTTTCAATACCGCAGACAGGCTGCCGACAGGGGCAGCCGGAAGAAGGAGGAGGGCAAAACGTGTTTGACAAACTCAGAAAGAGCATCGTGGACGCGGTGCAGGAGGGACAGCTCAAGCTGGGCTATCGGAGCGAAACGATCCGGCTGTATTATCCGCTTGCTTCCCTCTGCCTGCTGACGGAAAAAGAGATGAGCGCGGAAGAGATGACCGCCGCGCTGGAAAAATTTGCCGAGGAGAACGAACGGGAACTGGGCAGAATCGAAGTCAGCCGCAGGGGAGAACGGTTCTGCCTTGCCGTGCCGCCGCAGGGCGCACAGTGGGTGCATGAGCATACCGATCCGAACGGATTCCTCGCGGATTTCATCCGCACAATCGGGCGGCATGGCTGCACGATGGAGGAACTGCTGGCGCAGTTTCACAAGCACTCCGACCATGTGCGGGTGGAAGAGCTGCACAACGGCGAGTTTGACTGGCTCATCGAGTTTGAGGACGGCGAACCGGACGAGTATTGCTACTGCATCGCCGATGAGGGCGGACATTTGACCTATCACCGCTTTACGCGGGAGGATTACGAGGCATTCGGATTCTGAGAAAAGCGAAGGAGGGGAAGAATGTGAAACGACGGCTTCCGAGGTGGACGGTTTGGCTGGGCGCCGTGCTCTGCGTGGCGGCGTTGGCGCTAGCGGTGGTTGTGCAGAGCGAGGGGTATCTGACCTATCTGGACGGCGACAAGGCGTCCGAGCTGCTGCTGGCAAAGCGGCAGGCGGATACGCACAGCCTCATTCAAATGGACTGGATCTATTCGACCGAGGTGCGCATCGTACAGGTCAACCTGCTCTATGCGCTGGCGTTCCTGTTTACAAGCAGCTTTAAGTGGGCGCGGATCTTGGGCAACACGGCTGGGCTTGCGTTGGCGATGACGGCGTGTGTCTACCTGTGCCGAAGGCTCAGGCTGTCGTGGGGGCGGGCGCTGAGCGCGGCGGCGATGATCCCGATGACGGCAAGCGTGCTTTACGGAAATGCCGTTGCCATCGGCGGATATTACATTGCGCATATCGCTTTGTTTTTCTGGATGGCGGGCGTATGGGTGTCGGTATGCAGCACGGGCAAGCGCAGGAGCATCGCGACATTCACGCTGCTGAGCTTGGGCGCAGGCTTCCTTTCGGTGCGCTATGTGCTGTGCATCCTTTGCCCGATGGTGGTTGTGGCGGCGATGGAGATGATGTTGGCGCCGAACGAGGGACGTGTGCTGCGCGATTACGGCATGCGGCAGGGCAAGGTTACGGCTGTGGGCTTAATCGCCTGTCTGATCGGCTATGCGGCGAGTGAAGTGGTGCTGCCGCGGCTTTTCCTGAGCGGCGTGGGCTCGGCTTCGACGTTTGCGTTTAACCCGCTCGACGGCGAAGCGATGGCGCATGCGCTGCTGACGGCGTTCGCGGATTTCCTGAGGCTGCTCGGCTGGCACTCGGAAGCGGCGCTGTTTTCTCCGGCGGGCATCATCAACCTGAGCATCGTGGGCGTGCTTGCGCTGGGCGGGATGATGGCGCATCGCGTCTATCCCGCGCTCGATGACCGGGACGATGCCCAACGCATGCAGAAGCGCATGATGGAGCTGGCGTATGTGTCGATAGCGGTCAACCTGTTCTGCTTCGTGTTTTTGAAGGGAACCTATCTGGATCGTTACCTGATTCCGGCGGTCATTGCGCTTGTTCCGGCAACTGCCGTTCTGCTCAAAAGGGAGAAGAACGCACGCCTGCGCGGTATGTTCATGCTGCTGCTGTGCGTGCAGCTGGGCGGCGGGTCTGCCCTTCTTCTCAAGGATACCCTCGCGGCAGAGCCCGGTGCGCAGGCGCGTGGCGCGGACATGATGGATGCGATGGCGTATCTGGAAGAGAATGGCTATACGCATGGATACGGCACGTTCTGGAATGTCCGGGTGATGCAGGAGCGGACGCAGAACGAGCTGACGTTTACGGGCGTTGTGCCTGCTCAGACGGAGGAGGGCGCGGTTTCTCCGGTTTCGCTGGACATGATCCGCTGGCTGGAACCGGATGGTTACTCGGCTATGGATGTCTGCGAGGGAAAGACGTTTCTCATCCTGACGCAGGAAGAAAAGCGCGAGATGGCGCCGTGGGCGGCTGCAATCGGCACATCGCCGTGCTATGAAAACGATACGTTTGCCATTTATGGCTTTGCGTCGTCGCAAAGCTTTGTGAACAACGCGCTCTGGGGAAAGATGAAGCTGGAGAATGCGGCGTTTGAGGACGGCGCTTATCATCTGGAAGCGGACGCCCGCCTGCGTGTGCCGACCTCTTGGAGGGAAAAGGGAAAATACACGATGTCCCTGACTTGCGAAGGCGTGCCGAACGGCGGCGTCATACAGGCATATACCGGGCGCGATTTCCATGTGCTGGCAGAAACACCGCTGATCGAGGGCGAAAACAGCCTGAGCTTTACGCTGGATCACGACGACAAGTATTTCATGCTGCTCATCCGCGGCGGTGAAATCGGCGGGCTGACGATCAGGAATCTGGAATTGGAAAAAGAGTAAAACGGGAACGCATGCCATCCGGAAGGCGGCGCTGCGCTGAAAAAGCGCGGACACAGAAAACAAACAAAGGGCTATCAAGCTAACAACATCGATATTTCAAGAATAAAATCAAGTATTTGCGCCCGAAGGTTTCCAAAGGGCGATGCGCCAAACGGGCGCCGTAAACGCTCGGAAAGCCCTTTGGTGGGGCGATGGGGCAAAGCCCCATATCCACAAATGCTTAGATACTTGTTTCTTGAAATGTTCGGTTTAAGCTTGATAGCCCTTCTTCATTTCATCGGGAAGCTGCGCGAAATCGTCCGCGTGAGCAAGGCTCTTGTGTTTGGCAGACCGCGCCGGACGATGATGCTTCAAATGAGATTGCCCCGAATCGACAGGTTACAGGATCACACCGATCAGGTGAACGACAAACGCGGCAACCCACGCGATGGCGCATTGATAGAGAACGACACCGATTGCCCAACGCGTGCCCAGCTCGCGACGAATGGAAGCGACGGCAGCGATGCACGGCGTATAGAGCAGGGAGAACACCAGCAGCGACAGGGCGGCAAGCGGCGTCAGCGTGGAAAGAAGATCTGCCGTGCTGCCAAAGAGAATGGTCAGCGTGGAAACGACGCTCTCCTTTGCCATGAAGCCGGTCAGCAGGGCGGTGGATACGCGCCAGTCGCCAAAGCCGAGCGGACGGAACAGCGGCGCAATGAAGCCCGCCATCAGCGCGAGCAGGCTGTCCTTGGAATCGGTGACGACATTCAGGCGGAGATCAAACGTTTGCAGGAACCAAACGACGATGGTTGCGGCAAAGATGACCGTAAAGGCACGCTGGAGGAAGTCCTTCGATTTTTCCCAGAGCAGCTGGCAGACATTCTTTGCGCCCGGCATGCGGTAATTCGGCAGTTCCATGACGAAGGGAACCGGTTCGCCGGAGAAGATGGTTTTGCGCATCAGCAGGGCGTGGAGAATGCCCATCAGAATGCCCAGCAGATAAAGCCCGGCCATGACCCACATGGCATGCTTCGGGAAGAACACGGCGCTGAAAAACGCGTAAATCGGAAGCTTTGCCGAGCAGCTCATGAACGGGGTGAGCAGAATGGTCATCTTGCGGTCGCGCTCGGAGGGCAGGGTGCGGGTCGCCATGACGCCCGGAACGGTGCAGCCAAAGCCGATGAGCATCGGAACGATGCTTCTGCCGGAAAGACCGATGCGGCGAAGGGGTTTATCCATGACAAACGCCACACGCGCCATGTAGCCGCTGTCCTCAAGCATGGAGAGGAAGAAGAACAGGGTCACGATAAACGGCAGGAAGCTCAGCACGCTGCCCACGCCGGTGAATATGCCGTCGATGATCAGCGAGCGCAATACGCCGGAGTAGCCGGCAGAAACCAGCAGATGATCGACAAGCTCCGTCAGCGCACCGATGCCCTGCTCCAACAGGTCGGACAGGAAACTGCCGATGACGTTGAAGGTCAGGAAGAAGACGGAGAGCATGATGAGAATGAACATTGGAATCGCGGTATGCTTTCCGGTCAGCAGGCGGTCTGCCTTGACGCTGCGCTCATGCTCGCGGCTCTCATGCGGTCGGGTGACGGTCGCGTCGCAGACCTTTTCGATGAAGGAAAAGCGCATGTCCGCGATGGCGGCGGCACGATCCAGCCCGCGCTCCTGCTCCATCTGGACGATGATATGCTCGAGCATATCCTTTTCGTTTTCCGAGAGATTCAGCTGGCTGAGAATGAGCTGGTCGCCTTCCGCCAGCTTGCTGGCGGCAAAGCGGACGGGGATGCCTGCGGCTTCTGCGTGATCCTCGATGAGGTGCATGATGCCGTGCAGACAGCGGTGAACAGCCGCCTGCGTACCTTCGGGGTCGCAGAAATCCGGTCTGCCGGGGCGCTCCTGATAACGGGCGACATGCAGCGCATGGGAAACGAGTTCGTCGATACCTTCGTTCTTGGCGGCGGAAATCGGAACAACCGGGATGCCGAGCATGGCTTCCATTTCGTTGACGCGGACCGAACCGCCGTTCTCGCGCACTTCATCCATCATGTTCAGCGCCAGAACCATGGGCACATCCAGCTCCATGAGCTGCATGGTCAGGTAGAGGTTGCGCTCGATGTTGGAGGCGTCGATGATGTTGATGATGCCGCAGGGCTTATCCTCCAGAATAAAGCGGCGGGTGACGATCTCCTCGCTGGTATAGGGGGACATGGAGTAGATACCGGGCAGGTCGGTGACGAGCGTATCGTCATGACCACGAATCGCGCCGTCCTTCCTGTCCACGGTCACGCCGGGGAAATTGCCGACGTGCTGGTTGGAGCCGGTGAGCTGGTTGAAGAGGGTCGTCTTGCCGCAATTCTGGTTGCCGGCAAGGGCAAAGGTGAGGGTGGTTCCCTCGGGAAGAGGATGTTCGCCTGCTTTGACATGGTAGCGTCCGCCCTCGCCCAAACCGGGATGCTCCACGGGCGTATGCGGCGTCGGGCAGGCGGGTTCGCCTTTTACGGTGCAGGGATTGCTGATTTCAATCCGCTTCGCGTCGTCCACGCGCAATGTCAGCTCATAGCTGTGGATGCGGAATTCGATGGGGTCGCCCATCGGGGCGAACTTGACGAGCGTAATTTGTGCGCCGGGGATGACACCCATATCCAGAAAATGCTGTCTGAGGGAGCCTTCGCCGCCGACGGTATGGATGACGGCACTCTGACCGGGTTTAAGAGAATCCAGAGTCATCAAATGATTCCTCCCATTTCATATTGAGAATCAAAAGTTTGTGAATACAAACAATCTCCGGTGAACTGCAGGAAATTGTCCTCGCACAGTGTAATGGTTTGAGCGGCGTTTGTAAAGAGGAAAGAGCGGATTTGACAGCATTTTTTGACGATGATATAATGAAACGACAGAAACGGAAAAACGGAGGAAAACCATGAGGCACAGGAAGCTTGAAGGCATCGGGGCGGCGGCGCTGTTTCTGCTGTGCGCGGCGATGACCGCAGGGTATCTGATTGCGGGATACGGCGCCTATCTGGATGCGGACATGGCTTCCGAGCTGGCGCTTGCCCGCCACCTTGCGGACGAGGGGACGCTGATTTCCTCCACATGGCTGTATTCGACGGAGGTTCGCGTGTTATCCACGCAGCTCGTCTTTACGCCGCTGATGGCGCTGTTTGGCGGAAGCTGGCGCATGGTGCGAACGGTCGGCTGCCTGATTTTGCAGGCGATGCTGGCGGCAAGCGCTTATTTCTGCGGCAGATCGCTGGGCGCGAAGAAGAGCTGGGCGCTCGCCTTTGCGGGGCTGAGCATCAGCGCATGCTCGGTGGTATACAGCCAGATGATCCTCATCGGGGCGTATTATGTGCCGCATGCCGTGCTGACCAATCTATGTGTGGGCATGGCGGCGCAGATCATGCGGATGAAGAAAGGCGGACGGCGGACGGGCGTTTTTGCGGGGCTGACGGTTCTGGGCGCACTGATGGGTGCGTCGTCCATTCGATACCTGTTCTGCGCGACGATCCCGATGGCGGCGGCAGGTGTCTGGGCGTATCTCTTCCCGCGGGAAGAGCTTGCGCCGAGGACGGGCAAACAGAAGAAGGAAGCCGCGCTGGTCGTTTTTGTCTGCGCGGTCAGCATGCTGGGCTTTGCCGTCGGGCAGAAGATACTGGGACGGATCTGCGCATATGACGCGGCGCGGTACGGCGGCGTTCGGCTTGAAGCCTTCACATCGGCAGACATGCCGCAGCTGATTCAGCAATCGCTGGGCGGTTTGGCGCGGCTGATGGGCTATTCCGAGCATAGCATTCTGCTTTCCGTGCATGGGCTGGTCAGCGTGGGCGCACTGCTGCTGCCCGCGGCGGCGGCGATTCTGCTCGCCCGCACGCTCAAAAGGGCGAAGCGGGAAGAAAACGCGGTTCTGCGTTTTGGCGCACTGACCTTAGCGATGAGCGCGGTCATGACGGCGCTGTCGTTCGTTTTGCTGGAAAATCTGTACATCAACCGATACTGGATTCCGCTGATGACGCTGGGGGCGCCGGTGATGGCCGCGTGCCTGAGCGGGGAAGAAAATGCGCCGCTGAGAAGAATGTGCGCCGCGCTGTTTGTCGGCGTGGTGGTGATTTCCTCGGCGATGCAGATCAAAAGCACAATGGATTCGCCGCAGATTACACAGAGGGACTATGCGCGGGCGAAGTATCTGGAAGACAGCGGCATGACATTCGGATACGCGACATTCTGGAATGCGAATGTAGTGACGGAACTGACGAACGGCGGGGTTGAGGTCGTTTCCGTTTCCATTGACGACAACGAACGGGGACAGGGCGTGCCGCATACCGGGCAATGGCTGGAAAAAACGGAGAATATCGGGATGAATTGCCCGGGGGAATCCGTCTTCATGATATTGGATCAGCAGGAAGCGCAGAGGCTGGCGGACTTCCTTGCGCTCAGCAGCGCGGAAAAGACCTATGAGGATGACAGCCTGAGCATATACCGCATCGAAAGCCAGCGGGCATTTTTTGACGCGGCGGACAAGCTGGATACGCCGTAAGGCAAAGGAGCGAACATGGAACAGGAGATACAGGCGCTGGAGCTGCCGACATGGGAATTGCTGCCGGATATCGGACTGTATATGGATCAGGTCGTGACGCTGATGGACAGAACGTTCAGCCCGGCGCTGCCCAAGGGCGAGATGACCAAGTCGATGGTCAACAACTATGTCAAGGTCGGCATGATTCCAAGACCGACGGGCAAAAAGTATGATCGCGACCATTTGGCAATGCTCATCATGATCGGCGTACTCAAGCAGGCACTGAGCATGGAGAGCATCAGCCGGCTGCTGGAGGTCATCTGTCAGGGCGGCATCCGGGAAGGATACGACCGATTCAGAACGATGACGGAGAGCATCGACCGGCTGGCGCAAGACGGACGGGTGGAGCTTCAGACCAGCGGAGAATCCACGCTGGAACAGGCACTCCGCTCGGGAATCATGGCGGCGCTGTGTACGATACGCACGTGCCGCCTGCTGGAAGCAGATAAAAGAACGGAAGCATGAAACCGATCTGAGCTGTCATATCTTTAAGACAGAGGCGAATTTGTCAAAGGGCTTGCAATTGGGTTTGATTGTGGTTTATACTAATCATGAGGACGTTTTTGTTTAACGGACAAGCTTGAATATGAAATCAGGGAGGGCTGACCATGTTTTGTCCCCATTGCCATAATAAAATTCCGGACGGATCGAACATCTGCCCGCTGTGCTATGCGAATCTGGCGGGCGTGAAGCCTGAGCGCGACGGGTCGGAAGGCGGCGAGGAAAAGCAGCCTCGTCCCGCACCGAAGAACGCGCCCCGCAAGAGCAGCAAGACGGCGTATGCCAAGGGAAGCAGGCAGAGCCGCCGCAGTCAGGATCGGACGCCGATGATCATTGCGATCGGCTTGATTCTGATTCTGGTGCTGATTATTGCGATGATCGTGCGCTCGATGTTCACGGCGGGCACGCCGACGACGATAAACACGCCGCAGCCTCAGCAGCAGGCGCAGAATTCGCCGGAGAACAACTTCATCGTCTTCGGCGCGACGAACACGCCTGCGCCGGTGCTGAGCGCGACGCCGAATATCGAAATCACGCCGACGCCGGAACCCGTACAGCAGCCGACGAACGTCACCTATAAGACGCTGCGCAAGGGCGACCAGAGCGTAGAGGTGAAGCTGATGCAGGTGGCGCTGACGGAGCTGGGCTATCTGAAGGGCGCGTCGGACGGCAATTTCGGCACGGGAACCAAGACGGCTGTCGAAGCCTTCCAGAAGGACAACGGGCTGGATGTGGACGGCATCGCGGGCGCGAAGACGCTTGAAAAGCTGTATTCGCTTGTTACCGTGACCCCGCCTCCGGATGGCACGGTGACAGCGGCACCGGGCGACATCCTGGATCTGCCGGGCTAAAGAACGATTTACGAAAGAGGCTGTTGTAGGATGCGACAGCCTCTTTTTATGAAAATGGGGTTCGATATGAAAAAGCATTTCTTTATTCTCATTTTGACGGTGCTGATGCTGGCGTCGGCGTGCGCATTCGCCGCGCCGGAATTGAGCAACGTGATGGCGGACGACGTGGCGCTGATCTCCGGTCAGAACGATTGGTACTTTGATTTTGAAACGACGGAGGGCGGCACGCTGGCGATGCGCCTGTACAGCGGCGACACCGGGGAATTCGTCTGCGAAGTGGGCGCGGCGCAGGTTGAAGAGGGGACGGGGCGCATCAGCTGGGACGGCATGCTGGCAGACGGCAGCGCGGTTCCGGAGGGCAACTACATCCTGATGATTCAGCTGCGCAACTACTGGGGCGAGGAAAGCGAACAGCAGCTTATTTCCCTGCACATTTACGGCAGCGAGGAGAGCGCAAACGCGAATATGCTCGATCTGAGCCTGCTGGAGGATGCGCAGGAGGCACAGAGCTGGGACGAACCGCAATCCGAACCGGCTGCGGCGGTGACGGAAGAAGGAAAGAAGCCCGTGCCGCAGGCGACGAGTTTCTGGGACATGGATCCGGATGCGTATGACCTGACCGATCCCGACCATCAGCGGGCGATCTGGGATTTGATGATGCAGCCGATTACGGTGATGGATGTCGGGCAGACGGAACATGTCTATCCGACGAACACGCCGGGCGGCGACCGCAAACCCTATGAGCAAAACTGCGCGGGCGAGCTGCACGGGCAGAGCCAGGGCGTGCATGTTCTGGAAGAGGATACGGACGGCGACGGCTATGTGCTGATCGAATCCTATTCCAACGACGGCACAAAGACGGACAACGAATATATGGAATCCCTGAATGCCAAGAAAATACAAGGCTATGTCAAAAAGAGCATCCTGTTCCAGGTGACGCCGTCGAGCAAATACGCGCTGCTGGTGGACAAGCTGCGCCAGAAGATGTATATCTTTGAGGCGGGCGCGATTATCGGCGAATTGGATGTATCCACGGGACTGAACAACGCCAAGCAGCCGTATAACGAATCCCCGGCGGGCGAGTATATTACGGTGAGCAAGGTCGGCGATTTCGACGCGGGCGGCAGAACGATCGGACGCTTTGCCATCCGCATCAACGGCGGCACGCTGCTTCATGAGGTGCTGCACGACAAGGCGGCGGACGGCACGCGCATCTATACGCAGTATGAGGCGCAGCTGGGCATGAAGGCGAGCCACGGCTGCATCCGCATCCAGCGCCGGGCCAACGCGCAGGGACAGAACATGCAGTGGCTCTGGAACAACCTGGAAAACAAGACAAAGGTCTTCATCTGGGACGATCAGGGGCGGCAGATGTATGAGCCGGAACTGCCGGACAGCAGCTTGCAGCTCTACCGAAACCCGAACGGCGGAAGCAATTACCACGTTGACGAGAACTGCTCCGGCGTCAAGTCGAAGTTCCTGCCGCTGACGGGGGACTTCACATACGGCGATTTGGAGAAGGATGAATTCAAAAAACTGACGCCCTGCACGTCCTGCGGCGCACCGGTACGCCCGGAAACGCTGTATGAACGCTATGTGTTTGAAGCCGAGCAGATCGGCGCGGAAGTGACGGACGATGTGAAGGAAAAGTTCGGAATTCAGTAAGAAAAGCCAGAACCGACAATTGAAAAGTCAAAAGACCGTTTTGCTTTCTTTGCGAAAGCGGACGGTCTTTTTAAATAATGAATTTTAAAATAAAGCGTTAGTCAGCATGAGGATATTAACCGGAAGAAATGAATACAAATTGAATAATGGAAAATTTATTCTTGCAAAAAATAAAATGGCATGATATACTATCGCCACATCGAATAAATCAAAAGCAAAAAATTCAAAACGAACGATGTAATGGGCTGATAAGCGGGAATAAACCGAATTCAATGCAGGAATTGAAATTAAAAAATTCAATTTATAAATATGCGTGCAGAAACGCGAGTCAAAGACGACGGGAGTGTTCAGAGATGATTAAGCTGAAAAACGTGCATAAGACATTCGGACATCTGGAAGTGCTCAAGGGCATCGATTTGGAAGTCGCGAAGGGCGAAAAGCTGGTCATCATCGGACCGAGCGGTTCGGGAAAAAGCACACTGATCCGCTGCATGAACGGTTTGGAGGAAGTGACGAAGGGCGAGGTATACATCGACGGGCACCTGATGACGCACAAGACGCGTGCGGCGCTGAACCGGCAGTATTCCTCGATGGTCTTTCAGCAGTTCAACCTGTATCCGCATCTGACGGTGATGGAAAACCTGACGCTGGCGCCCATCAAACTCAAAAAAGTGCCAAAGGAAGAAGCGGAGGAGCTGGCGATGGCGAACCTGCGGCGGGTCGGGCTGGAAAAGAAGGCGTTTGTTTACCCGACGACGCTCTCCGGCGGTCAGCAGCAGCGCATCGCGATTGCGCGGTCGCTGACGATGAAGAACCCGGTCATCTATTTTGACGAGCCGACGAGCGCACTGGATCCGGAGATGGTTCAGGAGGTGCTGGACATCATGGTCGAGCTGGGGCACGACAACATTACGATGGTCGTGGTCACGCACGAGATGGGGTTTGCGCGGGAGGTTGCCGACCGTGTGGTCTTCTGCGACGGCGGACATATTCTGGAGCAGGGTACGCCGGAACATTTCTTCACGAACCCGGAAAACGAACGGACAAAGGCGTTCCTATCCAAGATTTTGAGATGACAAAAGAGAAGTGATCGGGGAAAGACTCCGGCGGTTCTTTTGATATTTTCCATTATAAGGAGGACATGACGTATGAAAAAGATTCTTGCAGCAGCATTGGCTCTGTGCATGACGATGGGCGCGACGGCTCTGGCTGAAGGCACTTTCCGCGTGGGCGTCAAACAGGATGTTTACGGCTTCGGCTATTATGACGAGGCGACGGGCGAGTTCTCCGGCATGGAGATCGAATTGGGCGAAAAGCTCGCCGAGGCACTGGGTTATGACGATGTGGAGTATACGGCGGTGACCGCAGCGACTCGCGGTCAGATGCTCGACAACGACGAATTGGATTGCGTCATTGCGACGTTTACCATCAAACCGGAGCGCAAAGAAAGCTGGGATTTCAGCACGCCGTATTATGTGGACGCGGTGACTGTGCTGGTGAAGGACGCATCCGGCATCACGGATCTGGCGGGGCTGAAGGGAAAGACGGTCGGCGTATCCTCCGGCTCGACCTCCGCAAAGGCGCTTTCCAAGGCGATGGCGGAAGCCGGAGTCATCGATGCGTTTGATGAGGATGCGTTTGATGCGGCGACGTTCAACGGCGGCGTGAAGTTCAAGATCTTTGACGACTATCCGGCGATTTCGATGGCGCTGGACGCCGGCGACGTGGATGCGTTCTGCGTGGATAAATCCATTCTGGCGAACTACAAGACGGACGGTCGCAGCTTCATCGAGGATTCCTTCTCGCCGCAGGAGTATGGTGTGGCGACCAAGAAGGGCTCTGAGCTGAGCGGCAAGATCGAGGCTTTGATTACGGAATGGCTGGCGGACGGCACGATCGACGGCATGATCAAAGAGTGGGGCTTGGAGTAAGGCAGTGGAGAGGATTGAGGCTTTACCTCAAACCCCGGCGGGGAACCGAGTTCCCCGCATTCTTCTTCGCTTTGCGCCGGCATGAACCGGATTAAGCCTATGGCGGTCGTTCGATGAGCCGCCGCGAAGCGGAGAAGAAAGTCTGAAAGCCGAGAAATGAAATCTCCCTCGGGCAGATTCGGGCGGCTGCTTGACGTAACCTGAAAAAAGGATGTGATGAATGTGGAAACGATTTTCAGCGAGAAAGCGTGGGCAACGGTATGGCGGTATCGTGCGACGTTCTTGAATGGGCTGCTCAATACGCTGGAAAGCGCTGTGGTGGGTCTGGGCATCGCGCTGATCATCGGATTCACATTGGGCTTGATGGCGACCAGCGGAAAACGCGCACTGCGCATCATCGCCCGAATCTACGTCGAGTTCTTCCAGAATACGCCGCTGATTTTGCAGGTCTGCTTCCTGTATTACGCGCTCGCCTATTCGGGTGTGAAGATATCGGTGGTGGTCGTCGGATTCATCGCGCTGGGCTTTTATCACGGAGCGTATGTCGCGGAGGTTGTGCGGGCGGGCATACAGGCTGTGCCCTGCGGACAGTTCGACGCGGCGTGGGCGCAGGGATTTGGCTACACAGAGACGATGAAGCACATCATTTTGCCGCAGACCATCAAAATCATTCTGCCGCCGATGGTCAATCAGGTGGTGGCGCTCATCAAGAACACATCGTGCCTGTTTATCATCGGCGGAGCGGATCTGATTGCGACGACCTATAACTTCGTTACGGGCGAAAGCACGGGCGGCGCGTATGGTCCGGCGTATTTGATCGGCGGATTGCTGTTCTTCGTGGTCTGTTATCCGCTGTCGATGATGGCGGGCAGATGGGAGAGCAGGCTCAAGGAACGCGAAAAAGCGCAGGTTGAGGAGATTGAAGAGAAGGAGGCGACGGTATGAGCAGCTTCCTTCAGGATCTCAAGGGGAGTTTCGACATCCTTGCCAATCCGGATGTCATCAGCTATCTGATGCGCGGCTTGATGTTCACACTCGCCATTTCCGTCATTGCAATCGTATTCAGTCTGATCGTCGGCGTGATCCTTGCGCTGGCGCGGAACTATTGCACACGCGGTGCGGCGCGTATCCTGCGGAGAATTGCTTCTATATATATCGAGCTGTTTCGCAACACGCCGCTGATGCTTTGGATGTTCGTGTGCTTTGTGCTTTGCCCGGCGCCGGCAGTGAGCAAGGCGTTTGCGCAGCTGCTGGGCATGAACTCGACGGTTGCGGTCAAGACGCTGTTTAAGGCGATTGTCGCGCTGACGCTGTTCACGTCTGCCATCATGGCAGAGATCATACGCGGCGGGCTGAACGCCGTTCCGAAAGGACAATTTGAGGCGGCATACTCGCAGGGGTTCGGCACCTTCCGGACGATGACGCTGATTGTGCTTCCGCAGGCGGTCAAGAGCATTGTGCCGACGCTGCTCTCGCAGATGATCACGACCATCAAGGACAGCAGCTACATGGCGAGTCTGGTGACGGTGGAGCTGATGGCGTGTACGAAGCTCATCATCAGCAAGGCTAACGCCTATAACGGAACATGGGTTGATCGATTCAATCGGGGAACGATCCATGTGACGGATGTATTCGTGCTGTTTGGGTTCGCGTTTCTGGTATACTTCGCTATCAACTTTACGCTGTCGTGCGTGGTCAGGCGGATGAGAAGCCGGCGGAACTGAAAAATAGGGAATCATGGAAGATGTTCTTCTCGATGCGGGGAGGGCATCTTTTTTTGACGCGTAGGAAATTGCGGGGAGGAGCGGCGAAAAAGAAAATGTGGCTGACCGGAATCTCCGCGCCCGGGAGAGCAGAGAGGGCGAAACGAAAAACGGGCAAAACATCGGACGTCTGATCGGAGGCACTGAATCGTGCTAAAGCGCGAAAGCAAAAACCGAAAAAAGGTGAAAATCGGATGGATTGTTGGAGAAAATAAATGAGTGAATGTGCAAAATATACAAAAATAAGCGAAGCGGGACGCTGAAAGTTTGTGAATGATTTGCGTATAAGCGCTATGAAACGCTCGGCAACGTTGACATGAATCGTTTAAATGAAACGCACGGAAGCGTGGATATAGGAAACGCAAAATAAGAGAAAGGATGAGAGCCGAAAAAGGCAAGCGTGGATTGAAAAATCGGGAAGTGGGCAGAAAAACGGACAAAGAAGAAAAAACTCAAAAAAATCGAAAAAAATTTCAAAAAAGGGGTTGCAATTCTCCGAAAAATAGAATATAATGTGGCAGATGTCTGCAAAGGGGATGAAGTAACAGATTGCTCACTGGCCGGTGAGGGAACTGTTATGGACCATGTCCGCCAATCGGACGACGGCTCAAGATCCGTCATGCAGGGCAAAAGCCAAGCAAGTCGTACTTGAGTACGAACAAGGAGGAAAAGAAATGGCCAGCAAGAAAATTCGCATCAAGCTCTGGGCTTACGAGCACAGCCTCGTTGACCAGGCTGCCGAGCGCATCGTCGAGACCGCTCGCCGCACCGGTTCCAAGGTGTCCGGCCCGATCCCGCTTCCGACCGAGAAGGAAGTTGTGACGATCCTGCGCGCGCCGCACAAGTACAAGGATTCCCGCGAACAGTTCGAGCAGCGCACCCACAAGCGCCTGATCGACGTTCAGAACCCCACTCGCGCCACCTTTGACGCGATGGAGAAGCTCGATCTCCCCGCTGGTGTGGAAATCGAGATCAAACTGTGATCAGGAGGTAAGCAGATATGAAGAAAGGTATCGTCGGCAAGAAGATCGGCATGACGCAGATCTTTACCGAGGACGGCCGCCTGATCCCGGTTACCGTTATTCAGGCAGGTCCCTGCCCGGTCGTTCAGAAGAAGACCGTGGAAAACGATGGCTATGAGGCGATTCAGGTCGGCTTCGACGCTTACGCTGAGAACCGTGCCGAGAAGCTGGTGAACAAGCCCCTGAAGGGCCACTTCGCCAAGGCGAACGTCGCCCCCTGCCGCAAGCTGCGCGAGCTGCGCCTTGAGGATTGCTCCACTTACAACGTTGGCGACGAGGTGAAGGTTGATGTCTTCGCCGCGGGCGACAAGGTTGATATCACCGGCACCTCCAAGGGCCATGGCTTCACCGGCGCGATTGCCCGTTGGAACCAGCACACCGGCCCGATGGCTCACGGCTCCAAGTATCACCGCGGCGTAGGTTCCCTGAGCGCGAACTCCACGCCGTCCCGCGTGTTCAAGAACAAGAAGATGTCCGGCCACTATGGCGTTGACCGTGTCACCACGCTGAATCTGAGCGTTGTGCGCGTGGATGCCGAGCGCAACCTGCTGCTCGTGCGCGGCGCTGTGCCGGGCCCGAACGGCGGAACCCTCGTGATCCGCGATTCCGTCAAGGCCTGATAAGGAGGAACCGTCACAATGCCTAAGATTGCAATGCTGAATCAGGAAGGCGCTAAAGTCGGTGAGATCGAGCTGAGCGAAGCGATCTTCGCCTCCGAGATCAACGAGAGCGTCCTGCACCTGGTCGTTCGCAGCCAGCTGGCCGCCAAGCGCCAGGGCACCCAGTCCGCCAAGACCCGCGGCGAAGTCCGCGGCGGCGGCCGTAAGATCTACCGCCAGAAGGGCACCGGCAACGCACGCCACCATGGCAACCGCGCGCCGCAGTTCACCCACGGCGGCGTCGTGTTCGCGCCGAAGCCGCGCGACTACGTCGTGAATGTGCCGAAGAAGGTTCGCCGCCTGGCGCTCAAGGGCGCCCTCACCTCCAAGGTGAACGATGGCGAGATGATCGTTCTTGACAAGATCGCCCTGACCGCGCCGAAGACCCGCGAGGTCGCCGCGATCCTCAAGAACCTGGGCGTCGAAAAGACCGCGCTGCTCGTGCTGGCCGGCCCGGACGACACCATCACCCGCGCGTCCGCGAACATCGCGGGCCTGAAGACCGCCTATGTCAACACGATTAACGTGCTGGACATCCTCGGCAATGAGAAGTTCATCATCACCGAGGAAGCGGTCAAGCTCGTTGAGGAGGTTTACGCGTAATGAAGAATCCTCATGATATCATCCTCCGCCCCGTTCTGACTGAAAAGTCTTACGACGGCATGGCGGATAAGCGCTACGTCTTTGAAGTCGCGATCAACGCGAACAAGATCGAGATCAAGCAGGCCGTTGAAGCTGCTTTCGGCGTCAAGGTTGAGAGCGTCAACACCCTGCGCACCCTCGGCAAGATCAAGCGTCAGGGCCGTTACGCCGGCCGCACCCCCGAAATCAAGAAGGCTTACGTCACGCTGAAGAAAGACTCCAAGACCATCGAGTTCTTCGACGGCATGGCGCAGTAACAGGGAGGTTAACAAAAATGGCTATTCGTGTTTATAAGCCGACTTCCCCGGCCAGACGTTTCATGTCGGTGCTCACCTTCGAGGAAGTCACCAAGACGACGCCGGAAAAGTCCCTTCTGGAAAGCAAGAAGAAGAATGCCGGCCGCAATAAGCAGGGCAAGATCACCGTTCGCCACCAGGGCGGCGGCAACAAGGTCAAGTACCGCGTGATCGACTTCAAGCGCAACAAGGACGGCATCCCGGCCAAGGTTGCCGGCATCGAGTACGATCCGAACCGCACCGCGTTCATCGCGCTGCTCAACTACGCCGACGGCGAGAAGCGCTACATCCTGGCGCCGATCGACCTGAAGACCGGCGACACCGTAATTAGCGGTGAAGGCGCGGACATCAAGCCGGGCAACGCCCTGCCGATCCGCAACATCCCTCTCGGTACGCTGATCCACAACATTGAGATCGTTCCGGGCCGCGGCGGCCAGCTCGTCCGCAGCGCCGGCGACGCCGCTCAGCTGATGGCTAAGGAAGGCGCGAACGCGCAGGTCCGTCTGCCCTCCGGCGAAGTCCGCATGATCTCCATGGACGCGAAGGCAACCATCGGCACCGTGAGCAATGCTGACCACAGCAACGTTCGCATCGGTAAGGCCGGTCGCAGCCGTCACATGGGCATCCGCCCGAGCGTCCGCGGTGTTGTTATGAACCCGTGTGATCACCCGCACGGCGGCGGCGAAGGCAAGAGCCCTGTTGGTCTGCCTGCGCCTGTCACCCCGTGGGGCAAGCCGGCTCTCGGCCTGAAGACCCGCAAGCACAAGAAGTACTCTGACAAGAAGAT
>CAKUCW010000031.1 GCA_934643825.1 uncultured Clostridia bacterium
TGGGGCGCTCAGGCGATCGTTGCGTTCCCGCAGTGGGAAGGCATGGAAGTGCCGATTCAGAACGCGATTGATTCCGGTATCACGGTTGTGAACTTTGATATCGTGATCGATGCCGACGGCGTGTATCGCGTGACCGGCGACAACGAGGGCATGGGCGTTGAGTCCGCCAAGTACATCGTTGAGAAGATCGGCACCACCGGCACCGTCGTGGCGCTTCCGGTTCCGACCAGCGGCAGCGTTTCCGAGCTGCGCATGAAGGGCTTCACCGACACGATCAAGGAGATCGCGCCGGAAATGAACGTGATCGAGTACGCGACCGCTTTCACCCGTGAAGACGGCCTGAAGGATTTTACCGATATCCTCGCGGCGAATAAGCAGATTGACGCGGTTTACAGCCTGGATGACGAAACCTCCATCGGCGTGCTTCAGGCGATCGAAGATGCCGGCCGTACCGATATCAAGGTCATCACCGGCGGCGGCGGATGCCAGGAATACTTCAAGATCATCAAGGAACACGAAGACATCAACATCTGCTCCGCGCTGTACAGCCCGCTGATGGTGCGCGAAGCCGTGGATATGGCGGTTTCCGTGCTGAAGGGCGAGACGGTTGATCCGGTTCTGGTGATCCCGACGACGATCGTGGATCGCAGCAACGTGGACGAATACCTCGATCCGAACAACACCGTGTATTGATGGAATTTCTTCGCCGTGACCGCCCTGCGGCGGCAGCGGGGAACGGGGCTATGGCGTAAGCCATAGCCCATTTTCATATCCAAAAGCAGGGGGACAAGCATGAAACTGAAAATGGACGGAATCTGCAAATCGTTTGGTTCCAACGAAGTGCTCAAGTCCGTGGGCTTTCAGCTGAGCGAGGGCGAAATCTGTGCGCTGCTTGGCGAAAACGGCGCGGGCAAATCGACACTGATGAATATTCTGGGCGGCGTTTTGCAGCCGGATTCGGGCGAGATTCTGCTGGATGGCAAAAAGATGAAGTTCGATTCGCCGGCGCAGTCGCTGGATGCGGGCATCGCGTTTATCCATCAGGAACTGAACCTCATCAACGATCTGCCGATTTACGAAAACATGTTTATCGGGCGCGAACTGAAAAAGAAGAACGGGCTTCTTGACCATAAGCGGATGATTGAGGAGACGCGCCGCGTATTTGAGCGCATGGGGCTGACGCTCGATCCCAAAGAGATGGTGCGCAATCTGGATGCGTCGTATAAGCAGATCGTGGAAATCAGCCGCGCTTTGCTGATGAACGCAAAGATCATCATCATGGACGAGCCGACGACGTCGCTGACCGATCCGGAAATCGAAAAGGTGTTCACCATTCTGCGGCAGCTGCGGGAACAACAGGTGGGCATCGTCTTTATCTCGCATAAGCTGCGGGAGGTTATGGAAATCTGCGACAGCTATACGGTTTTGCGCGATGGCGTGATGGTCGCCAGCGGCAGCGTGAAGGACGTGACCACGTCCGATCTGGCTCGCTTCATGGTCGGTCATGATGTCCGCACGGAAAAGCTCGGCAGCGGAGTACAGAGAGGCGAGGAACGCCTGAGTCTGCATGGCGTGACGCAGGAGCCGTATTTCCGCGATGTGGATTTGACGGCATACGCGGGCGAGGTTCTGGGCGTTACGGGTCTGCTCGGAGACGGCAGAAGCGAACTGTTTTCCGCGGTTTTCGGCGCGGAAACCATCAGCGAGGGAGAAATCCGGCTCGGCGGAAAACCGGTGCGCATCACATCGACCTGGCAGGCTAAACAGCTTGGCATTGCGTATGTGCCGCGCAACCGAAAAGAAAACGGCATCATCAAGGATATGTCGATCCTTGAAAACGGAACGATTGTTTCATGGCGCGAGCTGATGCGCCATGGTCTGCTCGACCATGTGCGGCAGCGGGCTCAGTTTGAAAAGGAAAAAGCCGCGCTGCATATCAAGATGGGCAAAGAGAGCGACTCGATCACCAGCTTGTCCGGCGGCAACCAGCAAAAGGTCGTGCTGGCAAAGTGGCTGAGCTGTGAGCCGAAGGTGCTCATTTTGGATAACCCGACGCAGGGCGTTGACGTAGGCGCGAAGGAAGAAATCTACGACATCATTCTCAAGCTGGCGAAGGAGGGGGTCGCGGTGATCGTGCTTTCCTCCGAAGCGCAGGAAATTATCCGCGTCTGCGACCGCGCACTGGTGATGTATCACGGTGCAATCGTTGGCGAAGTGCGCGGAGAAACGATGACGGAGCATGAAATCATGCGGCTGGCAACCGGCGGCTGATGCGGATAAAGGAGAAAAAACGACTATGGAAAAGACCAACAAAAAAGGTTTTCTGGCGTGGTTCACCGATAACTGGAAGCGGAAACCGCTGTTTTCTACGGGAATCGCGCTTCTGGTGATGGTGATTTTGCAAATTGTTGCGCTGGGGTTTGATTATGCGTCCTTCGGCGAGTGGTTTGCGGCGTTTTCCCGAAACTGGATCAACATCCTGCGCAACAACGCGGGCGTAGGCATCATCGCGCTGGGCATGACGTTCGTCATCATTTCGGGCGGCATTGATCTGGCGGTCGGCTCGACGATGGTGGCGATCGGCGCGGTCGTCATGTCGCTGATTGACGGCGGCCCCGCTGGTCTGCTGGCCGGCCTGGGTATCACCGGCATTCCGGCGTATATCATCGCCATCGCCATCGGTATTCTGCTCGGCGTGCTGCTGGGCGAATGCACGGGCGTTCTGGTTGCGCATTTCGGCATGCCGCCGTTTATCGCGACGCTCGGCATGATGAAGATTTGCCGCAGCGTGACGCAGCAGTGCATGCAGAAGGCATCGCCCACCGTGCCGAAGGCATTTTTGAAGATTTCCAATGCGCGGATCGGCGGCGAAATCATCCTGCCGATTCTCTACTGGCTTGCGCTGGCGGTGATTCTGCATGTGGTCAGCAAGCATACGGCGTTTGGACGTCAGGTGTTTGCCATCGGCTCGAATGAGCGCACCAGCAAGCTCAGCGGCGTGAATGTTCGTGCGGTCAAGCGCCGTGTCTATGCGCTCATGGGTGCGCTGGTCGCGGTGACGGCGGTCATTCAGATTGCCCGAATCGGCAGCATGGACTATGCCAACGCGGGCAGCGGATACGAAATGGACGCGATTGCGGCGGTCATCATCGGCGGCACGAGCATGAGCGGAGGACGCGGCTCGGTGGTCGGTTCTGTGCTGGGCATGCTGATTCTGGCGGTGATGAACAACCTGCTGAACCTCATCGGCGTGCCTCCGTTCCTGCGCGAGGCGTTCAAGGGCATCATCGTCATCGGCGCGGTGCTGCTGCAAAAGAAGGAAAAGGCGAGCTAAGGGAGGAAAAAGAGCATGTTTCATATCGGTATCATTGGCTGCGGCAAAATTGCGCAGGTTCGTCACATCCCCGAATATGCGGACAATCCCGACGCGCAGCTGACCGCATTTTATGATTTGAACGCGGCGCGTGCGCAGGAGCTGGCAGAGCGTTACGGCGCAAAGTCCTACGACAGCGTGGAAGCCCTGCTGGCAGACCCGGACGTGGACGCGGTGAGCATCTGCTCGTCGAACACCAGCCATGCGCAGATTGCGGTTGCGGCGCTGGAGGCGGGCAAGCATGTGCTGTGCGAAAAGCCGATGGCGACGACGCTGGCGGATTGCGAACGCATGGTCAGCGCGGCGAAGAAGAGCGGCAAAAAGCTGATGATCGATCAGAACCAGCGTCTGGCGGGCGCACATGTCAAGGCACGCGAGCTGATTGAGCAGGGCGAGATCGGCAGCGTGATCACGTTCGCGACGGCATTCCGCCACGGCGGCCCGGAAACGTGGAGCGTCGATCCGGGTCAAAGCACCTGGTTCTTTGACAAAAAGCGTGCCGCCATGGGCGCGATGGCGGATCTGGGCGTGCATAAGACGGATCTCATCCAGTATTTGATCGGGCAGACCGTCGATGAGGCGGAAGCACAGCTCTGTACGCTGGACAAGAAATTCTCCGACGGAAGCCCCATCACGGTGGACGACAACGCGTTCTGCATCTACCATATGGACGGCGGCGCGGTCGGCACGATGACCGCTTCGTGGACGAATTACGGCCCGGAGGATAATTCCACAATCATCAACGGCACGAAGGGCGTTCTGCGCATCTACGACGATCCGGAGCATACGCTCATTTTGGAAAAGAAGGACGGTTCCCGCGTCTGCTACGATGTGGATGCCATCCAGACCAACGACAACCAGACCAAGTCCGGCGTCATCGACCTGTTTGTGGAATGCCTGAAGAATCCTGCCGTGCAGGGCATCGACGCGCAGAGCGTGCTGACGGCAATGCGTGCGGTTTTCGCGGCGATTGAATCCTCCGAAACGGGGCGCCGGGTGAAGACGAGCGAAGTGTAATCGGGGGAGGGACGCTGCATGAAGCGCATCATCGCGGTTAATTCCAACTGCTATCATGGCTATACCATCGAGGAAGCGATAGCGGGCATCCGCAAAGCGGGCTTCCGTTATATCGAGCTGACGGCGACGAAGGGCTGGACGGAGCATGTTTTTCCGGATATGCCCTTTGAGCGGCTGCTTGCCATTCAGGATCTGCTTCGCCAAAACGAGCTGATTCCGTTCTCCATGAGCGGTCACTGCAATTTGATGGATCTGGAACGCATCCCCGATTTTGAAAAGAACATTCGTCTGGCGGCGTTCTTCGGCTGTCAGTATATCGTTTCTTCCATCGGCGAGGCGCATCTTGCCAATAAAGCCGTGGCGGATGACGACGAGGTGGCTCGCCGCGTCGCGTCGCTGATTCCGATGCTAGAGGAAAACAACCTGATCCTCGTGCTGGAAACGCACGGCAAGGAGCATGGCACGGGAGAAAAGCTGGCACGCATTGTTCGCAAAATCGGAAGCCCCCGCGTGAAGCTGAACTACGATACGGCAAACGTGATTTTCTACGGCGGCGTGGATCCGGTGCAGGATTTGAAAACCTGCATGGCGGAAACGGCTTATATCCACATCAAGGACAAGGGCGGCAGGGACGACGTATGGGATTTCCCGGCGCTGGGCAAGGGACACACCGATTTCCCGGCGATCTTTGAAGAATTGAAAGCCGCCGGAAACGACTGCCCGCTGAGCATCGAAATCGAGTTTACGCCGGAAGGCGCAGGCAGTCTGGCGGCGGTCGATCAGGCTGTGGCGGACAGTGCGGCTTATTTGACGGCGCACGGCTTTGAACTGTAAAGGAGATATAAGGTGAGAATTGCGTTGGTTGGCGCGGGCGGAATGGGAACGTGCCACTACATGAATTACCAACACATCGAACACGCGCAGGTCGTCGCGATTGTCGGCAGGGGCGAGAGCGACCGACAGCACGCGGAACAGTGGGGTTTGCCGCTGTATGAGAGCGCAACCGAAGTCAATCAGAGAGAACAGATTGATCTGTTCGATGTGTGTGTGCCGACTTACCTGCATAAGGTGATCGTGCTGGAAGCGCTTGCCTGCAAGAAGCCGGTTATCTGCGAAAAGCCGATTGCGCTGCATCTGAAGGATGCGCAGGAGATGTTTGACGCGGCGCAGGCAAACGGCGTGCAGCTCTATGTGGCGCAGGTCTTGCAGTTTACGCGTGAGGTGGAGCAGCTGCACCGCATCGTGGATGAGCGGCTCTACGGCGAACCGCTGGATGCCTGTTTCGAGCGGCTGTCCCAGCGTCCGGCTTGGAGCAAGGAAAATTGGCTGTTTGACAGGGAAAAGAGCGGCCTGCTTCCGTTTGACCTGCATGTGCATGATCTGGACGTGATGGTCAGCGTGTTCGGAAAACCGGACAGCGTGGACTACACGGCGTGCCGCCGAAAGGACAGCGACATCTGCGACCAGTATCGGATTCGCTACGGGTATCAAAACGGGCTGACGGTCAGCGCGGAGGCGGCGTGGTTCAACGCCTGCATACCGTTTACCGCCAGATGGCGCGTGTATTTTGAGCGCGGCATGCTCGTCTGCGACGACAAGGGGCTGACCGGCTACGGCGCGGACGGGCAGGTGACCCGATTCGACGTGGAAGACGAAATCAAGGTGCCCTGCGGAATCAATCTGCCGCCGAGCGGATGGTTTTTGCGCGAGCTGACGCATTTCGTGCAATGCGCCGAGAGAAATGTGCCGAGCGACCGCGTGAGCCGCGAACAGGTGCTGAATGTGCTGAGCGTGCTGGAAACGCTTTCGTTTTGATGTAAAAACCTGAATAGGAAAGACCTCCTGCTGTCGAAGCGAGAAAGAACGACGGCGGGAGGTCTTTTGCGTGTGAAAGATGGCGCGAAATCATTCTATTCGTGCAGGATTTGGCGGCGGTGATTCGTCAATTGGAATATGGGGTTTTCGCCTGCTTTGGACAAGGGGATTGGATTGACGCGCAGGATGCGCAGATGATACAATATGGTTATGAGAGAGAATGCAATTCGCTCGGATGAAACAGAAAAAAGACGGGAAAAGGGTGAACGAAACATGATAAACGCCATGAAGAAGAGTTTCTTTTGTTTCAGCATGGAATTGGACGAAGAGCGAAAGAGAATCTATACGGGCGGAAACAAAAGCCGAGTCCTTTCTTTTCCGGAACAGACGGTTCAGATGGAGATGAAGGGCGTAAAAAACTGCTCGCCGTATTTGTCGCCGAGCTGCACGCACGTCATGTTCTTCAACGACCCATCCTATATGTATTTATATCGAACCGATCAGCTCGAACGGTGCCTGTATCGCGGAAAATTCAAGCCATCCGGAAGCAACGCGGCTTGCTGGCGGGATGACGCATGCTTTCTGTTTGCCTCGGAAGGGGCGCTGTACAGGGTGGTGATCCATGAAAACGGCGATGCGGTCGAAGCCGGCGTTTGGATAGATTTGAGAGAAATCATGGGAAACCCGGATGCGCAGATTACGTCCGTAGACTGTGACCGGGGTAAGGTGCTGCTCTTTGTCAGAAGGTGGATTCCCGGAAGCGAAAACTGCGTGGTGGAAATCGACGAAACCGACACGGTTCGAATCAGAGAGCTTGGAAAAGCGTTAAGCGACTACGACGATGTCCGATATGATCGAAAGGGCGGGGTATTTTATTCAAACCGGGCGAAGGACATGGCGTGGTGCGAAACCATCGATCATACGGACAAGGCGGATGCCGTGATTGAAAACGTCAAGTCGTATTGTACGAGGGTATCCGCTGACGGAAGATATTTGGCGGTCGGCGTTCGCGAGGGGGCAGACAGCGGCGCCATGATTCTTGAAACCCGTGCGTTTTCCATCCGAAGAAGGTTTGAGTATAAGCTCGGCAGATGGGGAAGGGTTGGCTTTTCAAGCGGCGGGCAATATGCGCTGATCGGCGGAAGCCCGGCGCAAATCGTGGATGTGAGAGATTTGGAAGAGGAACGCGGGCAGGATGAAACCGAACAGCCCTAAAGACGATGTGTTTTCGGAGGAGGCAGAGCATTGAAAAGACTGATGCGTGTGGTCGTGGGCATAGCGCTTGCGGTGATCGTGACATTGGGCGTGCTGGCGGGCATTCGAGCCGCCGATGAGGCAAAATCCGTTCGAACCTTTCGTGAATACGCCGGGGAGTTTGAAAAAGAAAAAGATGCGGCGTGGACGCAGCATGGAGCGTGCGATGTGAGCCGGCAGCTTGCCGAATGCGGAATTCAGGAGGTCTATTCGACGGAAAAGTATGTCTACTTCGAATTTGAAAAAAGAGTCTTGGGCATGTTTCCGCAGGGATTGATCTATACGGAGCGCATCGACGAGCTGCCCGCGTGGTATATCACGAAGCCCGTGACGGGGAATTGGTATTATTACAGGGTTTGCTCATAAAGAACCGTTTTTTGGGATGCGGTTTGGGTCGATGGGCTTGCCTGCATCCCGTGAAGGCGGGTTTCCAAATTAAAAATGAAAAGAAACGAGAATATCCTTGACATCCGTTATCGGTCGTGCTAAACTAGCATCTAGTAATGAATACTAGATGACGCATTTGCGCCTTTTCCTTTGAAGGAGGGTTTAACGATGACGCGTACAAAACTCAAGGATCGTCAGTTGCCGAATTACTCGAAAAAAGAAGAACTGTTTAACATGGTCAGCCACATCGTTGGCGGCGCGGTCGGCATTGCGGGCATGGTGCTTTGCATCATCCGTTCGGCGCTGAATCACAACGGATTCGGCTTGGCGGGCTCGATCGTCTTCGGTGTGTCGATGATTATGCTGTATACGGTGTCCAGCGTGTATCACGGACTGCATGCCAGCATGGGCAAGCGCGTGATGCAGGTTGTGGATCACTGCACGATTTATGTGCTGATTTCCGGCACATATACGCCGCTGCTGCTGAGCGCGATGCGCCCGATTGATCCGGTGGCAAGCTGGGTGTTGTTTGGTATTGTCTGGGCGCTGGCGGCGGTCGGCATTGCCTTTACGGCGATTGACCTGAACAAGTACAAGGTCTTCTCGATGGTTTGCTACATGGCAATCGGCTGGTGCATCATCTTCAAGCTCCCTCTGCTGATTTCCGCAATCGGCTGGGGCGGATTCGCACTGATTCTCGGCGGCGGGATTTTCTACACGATCGGCGCAATCCTGTATGGCAAAGGCAGGGAGAAACCGTTCATGCACTGTGTGTTCCATGTCTTTGTGATTCTCGGTTCGATCTGCCATATTCTGGCGATTCTGCTGTTTGCGCTGTAAGGCGATGTTGGGGCTGTCAAGCTTAAACCGAACATTTTAAGAAAAAATACCTAAGCGTTTGTGGATATGGGGCTTTGCCCCATCGCCCCACCAAAGGGCTTTCCGAGCGTTTACGGCGCCCGTTTGGCGCATCGCCCTTTGGAAACCTTCGGGCGCAAAGACTTAGTTTTATTCTTCAAATATCGGTGTTGTTAGCTTGGCAGCTCCTTTCTTTTGTGTTTAGGCAAAACAAATGATAGGCTCGCAGGAAAAGGCGGAGAATCCCATTTTAAGCAGCAGATGCAAAAATCAATGGGCAAATTGCGCAATGTGTGTAAAAAATATGCAAAGTAATGGTTGTGTTTGCCAAAATGAAGTGATATAATATTTGCAAAAGCAATGAGCGAACCATCCATTGCTAAAATTTAAAGGAGGACATTCCATATGAAAAAGTTTCTTGCTGCTGCTGTTGCGTCTGTGATGCTTCTGAGCGGCGCGGCGTTGGCTGCTGCTGACGGCGAACTGAACATCTGCTCCCCGAACAGCGACGGTTTGCTGTCCATCATTCCGGTGTTTGAAGAGCAGACGGGAATCAAGGTCAATGTCGAGTCCATCGGCACGGGCGACTGCATGAAGCGTATCGGCAGCGAAATCTCTCAGGAATACAGCACGTTCGACCTGATGTACGGCGGCTCTCTGGCAAACTATGTTGCCAACGCCGACCTGTTCCAGGATTATGTTTCCGATCAGGATCAGTATCTGATGGATGCGTACAAGAACACCCGCGGCTACTGCACCAACTACACCATCGACGGTTCCGTTCTGCTGGTCAACACCGATATGCTCAAGGAAATGGGCATTGAAGTGAACGGCTATGAGGATCTGCTCCAGCCCGAGCTGGTCGGCAAGATCGCGTCCGCCGATCCGGCTTCTTCTTCCTCCGCGTTCTGCCAGCTGACCAACATGCTGCTCGCGATGGGCGGCTATGAGGACGACGCTGCTTGGAAGTATGTGGAAGACCTGTTCGTCGGTCAGAAGGTTGCCATCACCAGCGGTTCTTCCGCCGTGTACAAGGGCGTTTACAATGGCGAATATGCCGTCGGTCTGACCTATGAAGACCCCTGCGTCACCCTCATCAAGGACGGCGCGACCAACATCAAGGTTGTCTACCCGGTCGAAGGCACCGTGTTCCTGCCGGCGCAGATCGGTATCGTCAAGAACGCGAAGAACGTTGACAACGCCAAGGCGTTTGTGGACTTCATGCTCTCCGAAGACGCGCAGCGCTTCCTCGCTGAGAATACCACCAGCCGCAATGTCCGCGAAGTGGAATACAAGAACGACGTCATGACGCCGCTCGCCGACATCAAGCTCATCTACGAAGACAGCGACTACGTCATCGCCCATACTTCTGAACTGAAGGAAAAGGTTCAGGATATCATGATGGATATGTAAGCTCCATGCCTTCGGGTGGAGGCGCGTGCCAAAAGCCGCGCCTTCACTTTATTTGGGGAGAAGCGGCGCATGAGCCGCCCGCCCAACCATACTATGACCGCGAAAGGAAAAGGACATTATGAGCGTAGGCATTCACTTTGAGCATATCGTCAAAAAGTACGGCGATAACACCATTATCCCCGATCTGAATCTGGATGTGAAGGAAGGCGAGTTCTTCACGCTGCTCGGTCCTTCCGGATGCGGCAAAACGACCCTGCTGCGCATGGTTGCGGGCTTTAACTCCATCGAGGGCGGAACCATCGCCTTTAACGGAAAGATCATCAACGACATTGCGCCCAACAAGCGCAATATCGGCATGGTTTTCCAGAATTACGCGGTCTTCCCGCATATGACCGTTCGCGAAAACGTCGCGTTCGGTCTTGAAAACCGCCACCTGCCCAAGAACGAGATCAAGCAGCGCGTGGATGAGATTTTGGAAACGGTCAAGATCACGCAGTATGCGGATCGTCTGCCCGAGCGCCTTTCCGGCGGACAGCAGCAGCGCGTCGCGCTGGCGCGTGCAATCGTCATCAAGCCGGACGTGCTGCTGATGGATGAGCCGCTCTCCAACCTAGACGCGAAGCTGCGCATCGAGATGCGCAACGCGATTCGTCAGATTCAGAACAGCGTCGGCATCACCACGATTTACGTCACCCACGATCAGGAAGAGGCAATGGCGGTTTCGGATCGCATCGCGGTCATGTCCGGCGGCGTGATTCAGCATGTGTCCACGCCGAAGAGCATCTATCAGCGTCCGGCGAATCAGTTTGTTGCGAACTTTATCGGCCGCAGCAATACGCTCCGTGCGGTTTATGGCAAGGGCACGCTCCGCTTCGGCAACGGCTATGTGATGCCGTATGACAACTGCGAAAACGTGCCGGCAGAGGATGTGCTGGTTGCCGTCCGCCCGGAGGAATTCGTTCTTGCGGCAGACGGGCAGCAGGGCATCGACGCGACGGTGACGTCCAGCGTGTTCCTGGGGCTGAATACGACGTATTTCGTCGAGCTTTACGACGGAACAAGTGCCGAGATCGTCGAGGAAAGCTCCATTTCCAGCATCATTCCCAATGGCACGAAGGTTAAGCTGACGCTCAAGGCGGACAAGATCAACGTCTTTACCGCCGACGGCAGCACGAACCTGACGAAAGGGGTTGTGAACGATGTCCGCTAAAGCACCCCGCAAAAAGATTCGCTGGGATTTGTGGATGATCGTCACCGTCGCTATCAGCATCTTCTACCTGCTGTTTCTGCTTTATCCGCTGATCAGCATGCTGAGCAAGAGCGTGATCGGCGATGATGGCGGCTTTACATGGAAGTATTTTTCAAAGGTATTTCAGAAGAAGTATTATCAGCGGGCGATTCTGGGCAGCTTGAAGATCTCCGCGACGGTGACGCTCATCACGGTTCTGCTGGCAACGCCGCTGGCGTATATCATGTCCACGATTAAAATCAAGTTCGCCAGCGCACTTCAGATTCTGATTCTGGTCAGCTCGATGAGTGCGCCGTTCATCGGCGCGTATGCGTGGATCATGCTCTGCGGACGCAACGGAACCATCACCAATTTCCTGCTGAATACATTCGGCATCAAGCTGGGCGATATTTATGGCTTTAAGGGCTGTGTCATCGTCATGAGCTTGCAGCTGTATTCGCTGGTGTTCATGTTTGTATCCGGCGCCTTTAAGAATATGGATAACTCGCTCATTGAAGCGAGCGAAAGCCTCGGCTGCTCCGGCATCCGCAAAATCTTCAAGGTGGTTCTGCCACTCATCCTGCCGACGCTGCTCTCCGGTGCGCTGATGGTGTTCATGCGCACGTTTGCGGACTATGGCACCCCGATGCTCATTGGCGAAAACTACAACACGCTTCCGGTCGTCGTCTATAAGGAGTTCCTTTCCGAAATCGGTTCGAGCGACGGCATGGCGGCGGCGATTTCCATCATTGCCATCGTCATCACGACGGCGGTTTTCCTGCTTCAGAAGTATATCGCCAACCGCAAGGTGTTCTCCATGAGCGCCCTGCATCCCGTTGAGCCGAAGAAGCTCCACGGCGTGAAGAACGTTCTGGCGCATGCGTATTGCTATATCCTCGTCGGACTTGCCATCATGCCGCAGTGCTATGTCATCTACTCTTCCTTCCGCAACACGAACGGAAAGCTCTACACGGACGGCTATGGTCTGGGCAGCTATAAGGAAGCGTTCTCGACGGTCGGCAGCTCCATCATCCATACCTATGCACTGGCGTTTGCGGCGATTTTCGTCATCGTGCTGGTGTCGCTGTTCGTATCCTACATCGTCGTGCGCCGCCGCAACCCGATCAACGCGGCAATCGACGTGGTTTCCATGTTCCCGGAGACGGTCATGGGCTCGATTCTCGGCATTGCGCTGCTGACGACCTTCAATAAGAAGCCCCTGCTTCTGACCGGCGGCGCGTTCATCATGATTCTGTCCTATACCATCCGCCGTATGCCGTATACGATTCGCTCGTCCTCGGCGATTCTGCGGAACATTTCTCCGAGCATTGAGGAAGCATCCATCAACCTCGGCGCATCCGACTTCAAGACGTTCTTCAAGGTCACGGTACCGATGATGATGTCCGGCGTCATTTCCGGCGCAATCCTCTCGTGGATCATGATTATCACGGAATTGTCCACGTCCATCATCCTCTATACCAGCAAGACCAAGACGATGACGCTGGAAATCTACTCGCAGATTATCCGCGGCAACGACGGCGTCGCGTCGGCGATTTCCGCCATCCTGACCTTCTCGACCATCATCGCGTTGGCGGTGTTCTTCAAGGTCAGCGGCAAGAAGGATATCACCATGTAAGCTCACAAAGCACATAAAAGTGGCTGTCAAGCTGACAACACCGATATTTCAAGAAGAAACTAAGTATTTGCGCCCGAAGGTTTCCAAAGGGCGATGCGCCAAACGGGCGCCGTAAACGTACGGAAAGCCCTTTGGTGGGGCGATGGGGCAAAGCCCCATATCCTAATCATGCTTAGATATTTGTTTCTTGAATGTTCGGGTTTAAGCGTGACAGCCTCTTCTTTTTGAGACGTAAAGCACGCGAAATCCCGCCCGCGTGAGCAAGGCTTGCGTGTGTTGCAGACTAGGGCGGAAGTGAGCGTAGGCTTAGCTCGCTTTTACGTGATAAAGCGGTAAATAATCTTGGAACCGTACCTTGCCAAGCGTCATAAATGATGATAGAATAGAAGCGAAATTGTGTTTCGTGGTTCTGCGTGAAAGGGATGAAGGATTTGATTCATATCAAAGAGCTGTTCCGGCTTCAGAGCATTCAGCATCTGCGTTTGATTGCCGGTCGGGAAGGGCTGGAAAGAACGGTCACTGCGGCTGTTCTTTTTGAGTATGATCCCTCACGCGTGCAGCTTCCGGATTTCTATCGCGGCGATTTGGTCGTGACGACGCTGGCATATGCCCGGGGCGATGCGCAGCTCGTCGCCCATTCGCTTCAGGCGCTGATGAATCAGGGGATTGCGGGGCTGCTGGTCAAGACCGCGTATTTCAGCGAATTGCCGCAGCCGGTCATTGCGCTTGCCAATCGGCTGGGAACGCCCGTGTTCCTCTTTGACGATACCTATATTGAAGAGGTCATCCTTCAGGTGACGGATCTGATTCGCGGCAGACGCCATTTCGCGGGATTCGAGCAGGATATCGATGCGCTGATGCGCGGAGAGCTGACCGAGGAGCAGATGCGCGAACGCGTGCGAAAAATCGATCCGGTGGGGAAAGGCGTCTATCGAATCTATGCCATCTGTCCGCGGGAACGCATGCCGGCGCTGGGGGATAAGATTTATGCGCTGCTGGAGAAGGACGCGGACGCCGCTCATCGCTGCACATTCATGGAGTGGCGGCAGATGATGCTGGTCATGAGCCGCGAGGAAACGGGCGATGCGCAGGAAGGGCTGCACAGGCTGGAGGGACTGCTTTCCCGTGCGGGTGTCGATTGCGAAGCGCTCATTTTGGGCGAAAGCGACGCCTATGAAGACCGGGCGCTGCTGGGAACATCGCTGTGTGAAGCGGTTTATGCCCTGCGCACGGCGAAGCTCTGCGGAAAGCACGCGGTGAATGCCGATGAAATGGGGCTGTATGCCTATCTGTTCCCGATGAGCGAAAATCCCTTTGTTTGCAGCCGATGCCGCCGCGTGCTGGCGGAGATACGCGAATATGACTTGCAGAATCACACGAATTTGGAGCAGACAGCGACGATCTATGTCAAGGAAAACATGGAAATCGCTGCGGCGGCAAAGGCGCTCTTTCAGCATCCGAACACGGTGCGCTATCGCCTGAGCAAAATTCAGCGCATCATGCGGATGGAGGATGATCCACTGTTTGCGCCGATGCTCAGCCTGACGATGAGCCTGTCCCGCATTTTGAATGAGGATCAGGCGTGAGGAATATGCCATGGAAAAGACAGAAACGATGGAAAGCAGAATGAAGCCGGGCGATATCGTCCGGCATTTTAAAGGCAACCCCTATCAGATTCTCTATTTCGCCAAGGATTCCGAAACCCAGCGGGACGTGGTGGTCTATCGCGCCCTGTATGGCGAAAGGGGCGTTTGGGTACGCCCGATGGAGATGTTCTTTTCGCCCGTAGACCGGGAAAAATACCCGGACGCGACGCAGGAATATCGGTTTGAACGCGTGGAGGAAACGGCGGATGACTGACGAAGACGCTCAGCGGAAGCGGGCGGTGAAGCTGACGCTGCCCGTATTCTGCGGCTATATCTTTTTAGGCATTGCGTTCGGCGCGACGCTGGCGCAGGCGGGTTTTGGCGTGGCTTGGGCGCTTGCCATCAGCACGTTTGTCTACGCCGGAAGCCTGCAATTTGTGATGGTTCCTTTTCTGGCGGGCGGAACGTCGCTCGTTGCCGTTGCGCTGACCGCGCTGATGGTCAACGCACGCCATCTGTTTTATGGATTTTCCTGCATCAGGCGCTTTGGAAAGATGGATGAACGCATCCGCCCGTACATGATCTTCTCGCTGACGGATGAAACCTACTCCGTCTTTTGCGGTCTGCCGGAAAGCGAATCGGATGGCGTCATGCTGCGCGTGGCGCTGTATGACCAGCTCTATTGGATCGCGGGTTCGGTGATGGGCGCGGCGCTCGCGCAGGGGCTTCCGTTTGATTTGACGGGTATCGACTTTTCAATGACGGCGCTGTTCATCGTCATCTGCGTGGAAAAGGCGCTGGAAGCGAAAAACCGCATCCCGATGATCCTTGGCGGATGCTGTTCGCTGGCGATGCTTTTTCTGCTGGGGCAGAGCGCGTTCCTCGCGCCCGCGCTGGCACTGACGGCATTGCTGCTGACCGTCATGGACATCAGGAAGGGGGCGAAAGCGGCATGACGCATGCGGTCTTTGTCGTCGTGATCTGTGCGGCAGTTACGGCTGCACTCCGTGCGCTGCCCTTCGTCTGCTTTGGCGGGAAGAAGGGCGTTCCGCGTCTTGTTGCGGCGCTGGGCGAAACGCTCCCGCCGGCGATCATGGCGGCGCTGGTTGTCTACTGCCTGAAAAGCGTCCCCTTCGGCACGGTGGGGAATGGCGCGAAGCAGCTGATCGCCGCTGCCGCAGTGGTCACCCTGCATCTCTGGAAGAAAAATACGCTGCTCAGCATCGGCGCGGGAACGGCGCTGTATATGCTGTTGATCCGGCTTTAAGGAAGGTAAAGAACTGATGAATATCATTGCCCGCGCCGCGCTGTACATCTACGACGGAAGCAGCATGGCGCCGATTTTTCCCGGAAAGGTGAGCAAGCCCTGCGATGAAGCGGCGGCATATCTGTCCGTCGTTGCGGATAAGATCATGGCTTCCGACGGAAGCCGGACGACCTGCGTTGAGCCGGGCAGCGCACAGGAAGAAATGCTCCGACGCTTTGCCGTCACGCCGTTTCCGGAAGCTGCCGATGCGCTGATGCGCAGCATGGATGAATCTATGCAGATGCTCGAAATTCCGCGAGAGGGATTCGATATGGCGGTCTTCTCCTTTGAGCAGGACGGCAACCCGCATCTTTGCGTCGCGCAACTGCCGTATCGCAGCGCGATGGTGCATCAGGTGGATGTCGCCGAGGATGGAACGACGACCACGCAGGTCATGCCGTATGGAACGGTGATGCCCCTGCCGGGCAGCAAGGGGTGCGCCGGTTTTGTCGTCAATCTTTCGACGGGGGATATCCGCCTGAAGGATGTTCAGGTGCTGACCAATGTCGGCAACCGTGCGCTTTTTGCGCAGTCGCTGTTCGCGATGGCGGAAACGCGCTCGACGAAAGAGGCGGTTCAGGTCATTGCGCAGGCGATTGCGGATGCTGCGCCCGTGGACATGGATACGCCGATGCTGACGCCGGCGGTCAAGCGTGCGATGAGCAAGTCCATCGAGGAAAAGGGCGTCATCGACGTGAAGGACGTCGCGGAGGAGGTCTTCCGCTCCGACCCTGAGCGGGAAGCCATCATCGAGCAGGTTTCCAGACAGATTCAGGAAGAGCAGCTTGAACCGGTCATTCCGGTGGAGAACAAGCGCGTCGTCGCTCAGCTGCAAAAGGTGAAGATCAAGACGGACAACGGTATTTCCATCACCCTGCCGCGTGAGCTGGCGGACGATGAAAACAGCTTTGCCGTCGTCGAAAACGGCGATGGAACGATATCCATCATCATCAATAAGGTTCAGGAACTGAAGACGGAGTGACGGGGAAAGCAACGGTTGGGGCAGAGCCTCAAGCGTGCCCCTTTAAGGATAAGGAGGAAACGAAAATGGATTTGAATGAATACGGTTCTTTTATTCTGGAAGAAACGCAGAATCTGCTTGCCATCGACAGCCCCAGCGGCATGACGAAGAAGGCGGCGGAGCATGTCATGGCGCGGTTTGAAGCGCTTGGATATGCGCCGCAGCTGACCCGCAAAGACGGTGTGCTGGTCTGCCTGGGCGGGAAGGATCAGGAGAACGGCTTGCTGCTGGAGGCGCATATGGATACCCTCGGCGGCATGGTCGAGCAGATCAAGAGCAACGGCAGGCTCAAGATCACGCGCATCGGCGGTCTGCGTGCGGAAAACGTGGAAACGGAAAACTGCCGCGTGGTCACCAAGTTTGACGGCATTGTGGAAGGCACGGCTCAGCTGGTGAATGCGTCCGTACACGTCAATACAAAGTATGGCGATACGCAGCGCACGTTCGACACCATTGAAATCGTGCTGGATGAACCGGTTGCTTCCGCGGAGGACGTGAAAAAGCTGGGCATCCGCACAGGCGATTACGTCTGCTTCGAGCCGCGCACGCGGGTGACCGAGAGCGGATACATCAAGAGCCGCTTCCTCGATGACAAGCTGAGCGTCGGCATCCTGCTGGGATATGCCAAGTATCTCAAGGACGCGAACGTCGTGCCGGAGCGTGCGGTTTACGTCCACATCACCTCGTTTGAAGAGGTCGGTCACGGCGGAAGCGCAAGCGTGCCCGCGGGCGTGACGGAAGCCATCTCCGTGGATATGGGCTGCGTCGGCGAGGGCTTGACCTGCGACGAGCGCATGGTGTCCATCTGCGCGAAGGACAGCGGCGGTCCGTACAACTATGATGTCGTTCGCGGATTGATTGCGGCGGCAGAGAAGATGGGCGCACCGTATGCGGTGGACGTCTATCCGAGCTATGGCAGCGATGTCGAGGCGACGCTCCGTGCGGGCTATGATATCCGCCATGGTTTGATCGGCTCGGGCGTGTATGCGTCCCACGGCTATGAGCGCAGCCACGTCGAGGGTGCGCTGGCGACGCTCAAGACGCTGGTGGGGTATATCGGGTAAAGAAAAAGGCACTGTTAAGCTAACAATACTGATATTTCAAGAATAAAACGAAGTATTTGCGCCCGAAGGTTTCCAAAGGGCGATGCGCCAAACGGGCGCCGTAAACGCTCGGAAAGCCCTTTGGTGGGGCGATGGGGCAAAGCCCCATATCCACAAATGCTTAGATATTTGTTTCTTGAAATGCTCGGTTTAAGCCTGACAGCCCCTAATAGGATAGCGCAGACAAACGAGGGAACGTCTTGAATCAGTTCTCATGTCTGTGTTTCAGAGCAAAAAACTGCCGATTGGGTTGTAACCTAATCGGCAGTTCGCTTTTCATGCTTTTTGCAAATTGCGGCGGAAATGAAGGCTGACTCAGCCCGCAGCCGTTTCTTTCGCTTTCAGCTGCTTGAGTATGCCGCCGACAATCAGCTGACACAACACCAACGTGCAAAGGTCGGCAATGGGCTGGGCGATCTGAAGACCGAACAGACCGCAGATGCGCGGGAGAATGAGCAGCGCGGGGATCAGGAAGATGCCCTGACGCGCAGTCGAGATGATGGTCGAGCGCACACCATAGCCAATCGCCTGCGTGAACATGTTGCACATGGTGATGTAGCCCCAAAGCGGAAGCGTCAGCAGCTGGAGACGCAGGGCAAGCGTGCCGATTTCGATAACCTGCGGATCATCGCGGCGGAATACCGCGACAATCTGACCGGAGAGCAGCAGCGAAATGATGCACAAAACGAGCAGAATGATGGTCACGACCTTGACGCAGAACCAGAATGCTTCGCGCACGCGCTTATACTTACCTGCGCCGTAGGAGAAGCCGCAGACCGGCTGGAAGCCCTGACCGAAGCCGATGACCGAGGAATTGATGAACAGCGTGTAGCGACCTACGATGGACATGGCGGCAATCGCCGCGTCGCCGTAAACGCCCGCCGCCGTGTTGAGCAGGATGTTTGAAACGCTGGCGATGCCCTGACGCCCGAGCGACGGAATGCCGTTATAGAGGATGCTGCCGTAAATTTTCAGGCTGGGCTTGAAATTCTTGAAGCGGATGGACAGCGCATCGGCTTTCGTGTTGCACATGATCAGCAGAATCACAAAGCTGACGATCTGCGAAAGCGCCGTCGCCAGCGCCGCGCCTGCCGTGCCCATATTCAGCGCGAAAATAAAGATCGGATCCAGCACCATATTCAAAATGCCGCCGGTGGTGATGCCGACCATGCCGTACAGGGTCAGCCCCTCAAAGCGGAGCAGATTGTTCATGACGAAGGAACACATCATAAACGGCATGGCGTAGAAAATATAGGTCGCGTAAGCCTTGGCATAGGGCGCGATGGTCGGCGTCGAGCCGAGAAAATGAACGATGGTGTCAATATGCGTCAGGCTGATGAAGGCCAGAAGGATGCCGACGAGAAAGGCGGTGAAAAATGCCGTGGACGCGTATTTGTTGGCGCGTTCGCGGTCGCCGGCGCCGAGCGCCTGACTGACATGCGTGCCGGAACCCATGCCGATCATGAATGAAAACGCCTGAATAATCGCCATCGCGGAAAAGATTACGCCGACAGCGCCGGAGGCGGATGTGCCGATCTGGCTGACAAAGAAGGTGTCCGCCATGTTGTAGATATTGGTGATGAGCATGGAAATGATGGTCGGGATCGCCAATTTGGGAATGACGCTGCTGACCGGGTCGTTGAGGAGCATGCTGTTGCGCTCCTGAGCAGTCATGGATTTCATGGTTTTACCTCATATAAAATGATTCATCCGTATTTCAGTGTAACAAAGCTAAAATACGACAAAGAGAAAAAATCCCCTGCCGCAAGACAGAGAATTTATGGCTGTCACTTGATTTTTCGGCACATATTCAGACGGATAACGGCTGAAATTAGAGCAGATAGCCGATCAAAGAGAGCATCAGACTCAGTGCCAGCGCCGCCAGAACATCGATGATGTCGTGCTGACCGGCAAGAACGCGCAGCGCGGCAATCACCAGGCAGAGCAGGCTCATGAAGGCGATGACCGGAGCGGTCGGGGAGATGTAGATCACGGCGCAGGCGATGGCGGCGGCGGATGCCGTGTGGCGGCTGGGCATGCTCTTGCCTTTTCCGGGGCGATAAGAGCCGACGGGCGGCGTATCGAAGCGATCATAGGGGCGCTGCTTGTCGATGAGCGGGCGCAGAACCGTCGCGATGAGGAAGCAGGCGGCGGGCACAAGCACGGCGCGGATGATGCGCATATCGCCCGCGAACATCAGGCGGATGAGCGTCACGCAGTAAATGGCGGCACAGATGAGCGTCGGCACACGAAGCACCTTTGCGCCGCCGGGCAGACGGTTGGTGACAGCGCGGACGCAGCCGGTCATGCGGGCGTATTGTTCTTTCGTCATATGCGGAAACCTCCGTGGCGTTTGCAGCCTTGACGGAGCGGCAAAACGCGGATATAATGGAACAGAATTTTGTTCAGGAAAGGTAAGAGTATGCTTGAAAAGATGAAAGCGGCTATCTTTGATATGGATGGCACGCTGCTTGATTCCATGTCCGAATGGCGCAAGCTCAACGGCGAATTCGTCCGTCAGCGCGGTATTGTGCCCACCCCCGAACAGGAAGCGGACATGATGTCCATGTCCGGAACGATGGTTGTCGATTATTTCAAAAACGAATTCGGCATCCAGTCAGACTTTGATGAGCTTTGCGCCATGGCGTGCAGGGCGATGGAGCCGATTTACGCGGCAGGTGTCGGGCATAAGCCAGGTGCGGCGGATTATCTGCGCCGCCTGCGTGAAAAGGGCGTGAAGTGCGTGCTGGCGACGGCGACCCCGGCAAGGCTGGCACTCGTGGGGCTGAATGGCGCGAACATGATCAGCAACCTCGATTACATCTTCAGCACCGACATGATCGGCTGCGATAAGAGCAAAACGGAATTCTACGATAAGCTCTGCAGCATCATCGGCGTGGAGAAAAAGGATTGCGTGATGTTCGAGGATTCGCTTTACGCGATGCAGGGCGCGAAGAACGCCGGGCTGCTCGGCGCGGTCGGCATTGTGGACGCGACCAATACCCGCGATATCGAGGCGATTCGCGCATGCTGCGATGTCGTCATCGATTCTTATGATGAGCTGAAAGAATAAGAAATTACCCGCCTATCGAAGGAATAAGGCGGGTTTTTAATATGGCATGGGAATTTGCGTAAAACCGCCCGCGTGAGCAGGGCTTCCGCGTTTTTTTGCAAACTGCGGCGGAAGTAAAGGCGGACTCAGCCCGCATTAGAGAATGTCCCTCAGCGTCAGCGCACAAAGCATATCCTTCGGGAAGGCGCTCAGCGTGCGCAGAGCCAGCGGGGAGAACGAACCTTCCCGCAGAAGCAGATGGTATAAGCAGGAAATAATCAGCTTGCGGTCGAGCTGCGGCTTGGAGAACAGGACACCCACGCGTCCGCCCAAAAGCGAACCGAGCATGGATTCCGCTTTCGCCAGCGGCAGATGCGCATGCAGTTCATCCCGCAGGGCGGCAAACGTCAGTGTCTGCGCAGGCTCGATTTCCGCAACCTGCGCACACAGCTCGCATCCCCGCAGGAAATAATCGATGACATCCGCCTTTTCGGGCAGATCCTCTTCGAGCAGGGAGAAGAACGGTGCGGCGCTTTCCCGCGTGCGGGTCAGCGCGTTGGAGTGCGCGAGAACGGTTTCCAGCTGGGTCAGGCGAATGACATAATCCTGTGCGCGGGCAAACAGCCCCTGCGCATCGACCGATTCAAACGTATAGCGCACGCCGCGCACGCGCCCGAAGGCACGCATCGTGTCATTGTAGCCGAGCGTCCGGTTTCGCGCAGTCAAAGCGCTGTCCAGCGTCAATAGACCGCCCAGCGGATGCGATGCGCGGATATAGGTGATGTTCGGACGCCGGTCGTACTGCGTGTGGGAACGATGCTTGCCGATGTCGATGGCGATGATTTCACGCGCACCGCTGCGCACAGCCATTTCAACCGGCGTGTTGTCGCAGAATCCGCCGTCAATATAGCGGTCGCCGCCGATCTGCCGCATCGGAAAGATGGGAAAACAGGAGGCGCTTGCCATCAGCCAGTCGTGCAGCGTGCCGGGTTCCATATCCTCAAGGCGCTTTTCGACCATCGCCAGCGACGGAAATTTGGTGGTGACCAAACCGAGCTTGACGCTGCCGCGGCGGATGGCGTCCTCGTGAATAATCTTTTTGAGGATATCCATCAGCGGCGTGACGTCCATGCCCTTTTTCTGCGCATAACGCGTGATGAACTCCAGCAGCTTTTCACGATGATCGAATATGTTTTCTGCGTCGTCTGCGATGGCGAGGCTTTCTTCGCTCACGACATCGCTCAGGCGGATGGAAGCCCAGAGCGCTTCTGCGGTCGCCATGTCATCCTGCGCGTACATGGCGGCGTTCAGCGCACCGACGGACGTGCCGAAAACGCTGCCCGCCCGGATGCCCAGATCATTCAGCGCGGCAATCGCGCCGATTTCATAGGCGCCCTTTGCGCCGCCGCCGCCCAGAACGAGCGCCGTTTCAGAAGGAACCAGCGTCCGCATCAGTTGCGAACCTCGATTCGCGCCATGTCTGCCAGCATTTCAGCCGTCTTTTCAATGCCCATCAGCGAGGAATTGATGCAGACGTCATAATTCTGCGCTTTGCCCCACTTCTGATCCGTATAGCGGAAGTAGTGGTTTCCGCGCTCCTTGTCGGAATTGGTGAGCATCTTGAGCGCCTCTGCTTCGCCGATTTGATTCAGCTCCATGATGCGCTTGACACGCGCTTCCCGCGGGGCATGGATGAAGACATTGATGGTGTTTTCGCGCCCTGCGAGGATGTAGTCGGCACAGCGTCCGACGATGACGGCGCTCTCTTTGGCGGCGATATCGCGGATGACCTGCGCTTCGGAAATGAAAATGGATTCCGACAGCGGCAGATACTGGCTGGAGAAGAAGCCGTTGGAGTAGGCGGCGGATGCGGCGAGGTTCTGCATCCAGCCGCTGCGTACGCGCTGCTCGTTGTTGGCGATAAACTCATCGGACAGTCCGCTCTTCTGCGCGGTGAGGGTGATGAGATTCTTGTCGTAGAAATGGATACCGAGGGTTTTGGCGACGATTTCGCCGATCTGGCGTCCGCCGCTGCCGTATTCACGACCGATGGTGATAATGAGGGGATTGCTCATCATGATGACCTCCTTCACTTTGGGGCTTGCTTTATTATAACACAATTCGGCGGTTTTGCGAGTATAAAATTGACGCGAACCCCATGGCGGCAGAGGGCACAGAAAGCGCTGGGCAGCGTTTGAGTTTTCGGGCGGGTTGTGATAGAATAGGGCAAAACCACAAGGGAGATGGAACGGATGACCATCAGATTATATCAACAGGATGTGGACAAACTGGACTTTTCCGCGGTCGTCGTCAGCTGTGAAAAGAAGGGCAGCGGCTATGCCGTCGTACTCGATCAGACCGCGTTTTTCCCGGAGGGCGGCGGACAGGGCGCGGACCATGGCACGCTGGACGATGTGCAGGTTTTGGATGCGCAGGAAGTCTGCGGAGAGGTGGAGCATCTGACCGACGCTCCGCTTGAGGTCGGGCGCGAGGTGCATGGGCATGTGGATGGTGCGCGGCGGCTGGATATGACGCAGCAGCACAGCGGCGAGCATATGTTCTCCGGTCTGGTACACGGCATTTTTGGCTATGACAATGTCGGCTTTCATATCGGCACGGAAGCGGTGACGATGGATTTCAACGGGTCGCTGACCGAGGAGGATGCGCATCGCATCGAGCTGCTGGCGAATCAGGCAATCTGGCGCGACCAGCCGGTGGAGGTGTTCGTGCCGTCCCGCGAGGAATTGGCAAACATCGAATACCGGAGCAAGAAGGAAATCGACGGCGATGTGCGCATCGTCCGCATCGAGGGTGTGGATACCTGTGCCTGCTGTGGAACGCATGTGCATACGACCGGAAGCGTCGGGCAGATCAAGGTCATCAGCGTGCAGAAGTATAAGAGCGGCGTGCGTGTGTCCATCCTCTGCGGCAGGCGTGCGCTGGAGGAAGAAAATGCCGTGCAGGAACAGGCGAAAAAGGCGGGCAATGCGCTTTCCGTTCCGGTGGCGGAGCTTTCGGGCGCTGTTGAACGCATGATCGGCGAACGCGACAGCCTGCGTGCGCAGAATGATGCGCTGGGTATGCGCATTTTTTCGCTGATGGCTCAGAATGAGCTGGACAAAGCGGTTCGCGTCGTCACTTGCGATGTCCTGCCTGCCGCTCAGGCACGCAAAGCCGCGGGCATGCTCGCCGACGGCGCAAAGGCGGCGCTCGTCCTTCTGCCCCGCGAAGGCGGATGGAGCTTCGCGCTGTCTTCTGATACGCAGGATATCCGCCCCGCGACCCGTGCGCTCTGCGAAGCATTCGGCGGACGCGGCGGCGGCCCGAAGGATATGACGCAAGGCGTTTTGGACGGCGGAACGGCAGAAGAAGTGAGAGAAAAGCTGGAAAGCTGTTTGGCAGATATGCAGTGACGACCGGGCTTTGCCGGAATCGGAGTAACCCAAAATAAATCACCGAAAACATAGAAAGCCCTATGCCAAACCCGCACGGCTGTGCGGAGAATGGCATAGGGCTTTTGGGCGTATGGGAAATGACAAGGCATTGTCCGCGTGCGCAAGGCTATCGTGTTTTGAAACTGCGGCGAAAGTCAAGGCAGATTCAGATGAACGATTGCCCATGCTGTCCTGTAAGGGAAAACCGCTTCTAAAACGTTTGATTTTACCGATCCCGGTTTAGACGGGGCGAACCAGCGCAACGGCAAAGTCGTTGACATTGGTTCCTGTCGGCCCGGTGATGATCAGCCCATCGACCTTTTGGAGCGCGTGATAGGCGTCGTTGTTGGAAAGAACATCGTGAATGGAAAGACCGACAGCAGCCAGCTTTTCTTGGGTTGTTCCGTCAACGAAACCGCCGGCGGCATCGGTAGGGCCGTCCGTGCCATCGCTGCCGACGCTGAAAACCGCCGCATTGGGCAAACCGGCGATGCCTTCCGCCGCTGCGAGAGCAAGCTCCTGATTGCGCCCGCCTTTGCCTTTACCGATCAACTGAACGACGGTTTCGCCGCCGGCGATAAAGGCAAGCGGCTTTTCGCTGTGCTGATGCGTCAGGAGGATGGAGGCGAGGAAGCTTCCGGCTTCTTTTGCCTGACAGCAGAGCTGGTCGGTCAGCATGACGGGCTGATAGCCCAGAGCTTCCGCGGAAGCGGCTGCGGCGCTGCAAAGCTCGCGAACGCTGCCGTTGATCTGCGTTTCAACGTTGTCGAGATGCTTGGGCGTTTCGTGAGCCAGACAGGCGCGGGCCTGTTCGCTGAGCGTCAGATGGTATTTTTCGGCGATGCGCTGAGCGTCTTCGCAGGTGCTCTTGTCCGCACAGGCGGGACCGGAGGCAATCATGTCCAGCGGATCGCCCAAGATATCGGACAGGACGATGGAAAAGACCTTTGCAGGCTGACAGAGCTGTGCGAAACGCCCGCCTTTGACGGCGGAAAGGCGTTTGCGGATGGTGTTGATTTCGACGATGTTTGCCGAGCAGGCGAGAAGCTGACCGGTGATCTGCTGCAATTCCTCGGCGGGAATCAACGGCTTTTCAAACAGTGCGCTGCCGCCGCCGGACAGAAGGAAGAGGACGGTATCTTCCGGCGTCAGGTTGCTGACGAGCTGAATGGCGGCGTCTGTTCCGCGGAAAGAGTTTTCGTCGGGAATGGGATGACCGGCTTCGAAACAGGTGCAGTGGGGAATTTCGCCCTGCACATGATCGTATTTGGTTACGACGACACCCTTTTCGATGTCGGGCAGATAGCGTACGGCGGCGTGTGCCATCTGCCATGCGGCTTTGCCCGCGGCGACGAGAAAAACACGGCCGGGGAAATGATGCGCCTGCAAAGCGCGGCGAACAGCTTCATCCGGAAGTACGGCTTGGATGGATTGATGAATGATGGTGTCCGCGTGAGTGCGAAGAAGCGATGACATAAAGGACACTCCCCTTCTATTTTGTTGACGGCTTAACGCCCTATTTTTACATCAGCCGGTTTTTCATCATATTGAGCGATGGCGCTCATCACGCGTTGGACTGCGTGACAGAATATCATCGATTATGAATGGTATTGATTCTGATTCGGTTACTACTTTTATTATAGGGCAGATGGTGAAGTGAATCAAGAAGAAAAAGAGGGTCTAATGGCGGTTTTTGTGAAAGAATTATTTTTTGAGTATAGAAAATTGCGTAAAATCGCCCGCGTGAGCAAGACTTTGACGCATGGCAGACTTCGGCGGAGGTGAGGGCGGGCTCAGCCCGCTTTTTAACGTATAGCTGGCGCCTGACCTTATGGCAGGTGGCGAGTCAGTGCGCCTTTGCGTCTTCGTGAGTTGCTTGCTATTGAAGCCCCAGTGTGCTATGCTAAGTATCAATTCAACAAATCGGGATTGTGGTGGGAAAATGATTATCAGAAGAATGACGATTGAAGATCTTGAACCGTTATATGGTTTACTGTCTGATTCACAGGTAATGCAGTATATTGAGTCGCCATATACAATGGAGAAGACAGAACGCTTTCTTCTTAATGCAGGATTATCTGCTCATCCGCTTGTTTATGCGGTAGATGAAGACGGTACTTTTATTGGTTATGTCATATATCATGATTACGATGAAAGCAGCGTTGAAATCGGCTGGGTATTGTATCCTGAATATTGGGGAAAAGGCTGTGCTTCTCGGTTGACAAAACAGTTAATAGAAAGGGCAACCTCTTCAGGAAAAGATGTTGTTATAGAATGTGTTCCACAGCAAGAAGCCAGCAAGCATATTGCTATGAAGTATGGGTTTGAATATCAAGGCAGTATGGACAAACTGGATGTATATAAACGGGCACGTTAAATTCCAGCTTGTTGACATAAGCAAACTTGGCTTGAATAGCAAAATCAAGAAATTCAGCTATTCTTACATTTGCGGAAGGGCTATTCTCCCTCTTTGGGGGAGAATGGCTTTTTGTTTGCAGTCTGAGGCAACTTCCAGTTTGTCGGTTTGGTTTTCTCTTTTTTGTCAGCCATTTTGCTCTTTTGCTTGGAAAAATACCCTTGACAAATTTCGTCCCGATATGAAAAACGGTATTTTTCGTACAGCGTTGAGTGCCGGCTTGGTGCTGACCCATGCGTGCGGTGCGGGCACATGACGGTAAATGGCATGGCTCAGCCCATTTTGTTGCAGACCCTTGATCGAATCGGCGTTTTTTATTGCGCATTCGGCAGATAAAAAGGCGGTTCATGGATCCCGAAGAATCTATGAACCGCCTTACCGGGTCTTACTTGTTCAGCGGATGTCATTTGACATACCGGTTGCGTTTCCGCTGAACGCTGTCATTCGTTTTTCTCTTAATCGAGCTTGATATGCTTGCCGTTCTTGACCTGAAGCCAGATCGGATCGAACGCCAACAGCATGCCGGAAGAGATCGCCTGACTGTCGATGGTCGCGCCGGAAACAGCGTCCACGCCTATGTCCTGCGCCTCGATCATTCTGGTCTTGAACTCTTCAAACTGTTCGTCGGTCATGAACATGTTTTCGCGACCCTCGCCGATCCTGATATCAGCCAGGTTGCCGTCCTTGATAGTGTAAATGACTTCAAATTCGCCTTCCAGACCTTCGACGACCTTCGGATAGTCGCCGTCAGCCGCACCGTTCCACGGCTCGAGGAACTCAGCTTCTTCCTTCGGCTTCAGGTCGGAACGCTTGCCGAAAGCGGTGTTGACCGCCACGCGGCCGGTCATGATCGCTTCAGACAGGAAGGTGCCGTTCTGATACAGGTTGCAGACAAAGGAACCCAGCTCGCCCGCTTCGTAAAGATTCGGGATCGGGTCGTCGTTCCAGTCCAACACGCGGCACTCGATGTCGCGCTTGGCGCCGCCGGTAGTTGCCGGCAGGGACGGATAGAGATCCACGCCGTAGAAAGGAGGCGTTTCGATTTTTTCCATGGTATCGATATTGCGACCGAAGTCCTCGTCCACACCCTTATCGACCATCTCGTTGAAGCGGTCAACCGTTTCCCTCAGCGCCTTGGGATCTCTGCCCATCTTGACGGCAAGCTCTTCGATGGTGTCCGCCTTGATAATCCAGCCAGCCTCAACTTCCTTGGAGTTGTCCTGAGACCAGACATAGGGGTTGTTGCCCATGGCGATCGGCCAGCCCAGCCAAGTGTTGACGATCGGGCCGCCTTCGGAACGCATGCTCTCGTCAAAGATAAAGGAAACCGGCATCGAACGATACGTCGGAATATCGACATACTGACCGTGGGACTTATACTTCCAGTGCTGGAAGCCGTACTGATACGCCTCGTCATAGAAGCGGGTGCTGTCCGCTGCGATCTCCATCCAGTTGCCCCTCTTCAGGTGCGTCTGGCGGGTGAAGCAGGTGTCATAGTCCGGCACCTTGATGCCGCGCTCATAACCGGCGGACATCGTGTGGTTATCCATGTGCCAGAATTGCGCACCGACCGCGCCCAGCATGCGGATACCGTCGCCCGTGTTGTACGGCGTACCGACGCTCATGATGTGATCGCCGCCGTTGAAGTGTGCCAGCAGCTCCATGTCGTTTTCATAGCCGCCGCATGCCAGCAGAACGCCCTTTTCAGACTTGACGGCGATTTCCTTGCCTTCCGGCGTGCGGGCGATGACACCGGTGATCCTGCGGGTGATAGGCTCCTGCACCAGCGCCACAACCGGCGTGCCATAACGGACTTCGATGCCGCGTGCGACCGTTGCCTTGTAGAAGCCGCGCCAGACACCGCCGTTTTCAAACGCACGTCCGCCTTCTTTGTCTCTCATGTGGCCCGTAGCGCCACGGAAGTTGGAGCACGGGAAGTCCATGTATTCGATGACCATCTCGCCGAATTTCAGCGGACCACCGCCGGTGAAACCAACTTCATAACCCGCGGACTCTGCGACAGCTGCGATCCAGTCGCGCTGATCTGCCATCTCCTGGGTGAACCAGTTGACATAATCCTCCGGAAGCTCCTGCGGATAGTTCAGCGCCTTGAAGTAGGTGCGGAACGTATCGATGTCACGCGGATCCGGGAACAGAATGCTCTGACCGGAGGCGATGGAGTTGCCGCCCGCAAATTCAAACGGAGCCTTTTCAAAAACCGCCACCTTGGCGTCCGGCGCTACTTCGTATGCTTCAATGGCTGCCGCCGCGCCTGCCAGACCGAAACCCGCGATGACGAAGTCAACTTCCTCATCCCAATGCTCGATGTCCTGGTCGTAGCGAACCCACTTGCCTTGAGAAACCTCAGGGACCGTCTCGGCGATTGCGCAGCTGCCGAAGACCGATGTCATCATCATCATTCCGCACAGCAGAATGGCTAACATGCGTTTACTCATCGTTTTTTCTCCTCTGCGTCATCCATTTGTTGTGATCAAAACGGATGCCTGTTTTCCAATGGACTCGCCTCCCTTTACATATTTTATTTTCGTAATATGATCATACCATAACGAACTGAAACTTGCAAGCGTTTTGGTGCGATTTGCACATTTTTGCCGCAGGAACGTTAAGAATATGACGAATAAGGGAACGATCGTTCGATATCGGACAGCTGATTTTGGACAAAACGATGAGATCCATATGTTCCATGGCTCAGGTTGTGAGTCGTCGCAAGCAACCCACGATGGGGGCTTCGGCAAAAGCTGCACGGTGAAAGAGAATTAAGCCGAAGGCAGCTCGGCGGCGGGACGCTTGGAGAAGGACATTACCGTCTCAACGGATTCGTTAGAGTCCCAATCCAAACCGGTCAGTGTTTGGCCCTCGTAGAAAACAGGAAAGCGGAATTCGATATGTTTGAGAATCCGTCCATTTTCTTGACGTTCCGGGAAAATTTCTATGCGCTCGATGAAACTGTTCATGAAGGTCTTCTTTTCGATATCTGAAAATTTGCCGTAGAGTTTATCGAAATAGAGAAGGAATTGATATACGTTATCAGCAGAAACTTTGTTTTGCTGGATGTTTTCAAGCCGAATTTGTGTGTCGGCGATTTCGGATTCGACGGAGGCAATCTGATCGTAAATCTTGTTTTGACGGGTTTGCAGGTCTTGAAGTTTCCGATCGTAATGCGGATCGTCAAAGGTGAGCGCATCCATCTGTTCGCTAATCCTATCTTTGGTTCCGATATATTGTCGGAGCTGTTTGCGAAGCTGCTCGATTTCCTGATCTAAATCGGCTGTATCTAAACGGCTTCCGATTTTTTCACGTAATCCCTGTTCAAAAGTGGGGGTGTTGACTAACTGACGAATAATTTCTTCAACGGCAGCATCAATTACGTCTTCGCCCCATTGATGGTGATAGTCACAGCGTTTGCCATCCACATGCAGACGGTGCTTGCAGGCATAATAAAAATAATCTTTATAATATGTTCCGTCCTTTTTCTTCTTACGGTTGACATTTCCGTACATGCCACTGCCGCAGATTGGACATTTCAATAAACCGGATAATACATGCTCGTGTTCAAGACTATGTGTTTTAGGCTGGCGGATGCTTGTGTTTTCGCGCTGCTTCTGAGCAGCCAGCCAATCTTCTTCAGAAATAATGGCTTCGTGAATACCATCGTGAAGCATGTAATCGTTTGTTTTAACAGTACGATATTGATTGCGCGTTCCAGGAATTTTTTCGCTGCGCCTGCGACCGTAAGCCAGTTTTCCGCAATAAATAGGGTTGTCAATGACGCCAATTAGGAAAGGCGAGGTAAAGGCTTCCTGTTTGCCGTTGTAGCGACAGGTTTTGAAATAACCATGTGCGTTGAGCCAGTCGGCGATTTTTTTAGAACCCATGGTGGTATGAATGTACTTATCGAAGATGATGCGCACGACTTCGGCTTCTTCTTCATTGATGAACAGTTGGCCTTCTTCGAGCTTATAGCCATACGGAGCAAAGCCGCCATTCCATTTTCCTTCACGAGCCTTTTGTCTGCGGCCTTCCATTGTTTGAACCAAAATGTTTTCTCTCTCAATTTCGGAAACAGCGGAGAGCACGGAAATCATCAGCTTGCCGCTGTCCTTGGAGGAGTCGATGCCGTCCTCCACGCAGATGAGGTTGACGCCGAAGTC
>CAKUCW010000032.1 GCA_934643825.1 uncultured Clostridia bacterium
GTAAGCAGAAACTCGCCTTCGACAAGTGCCAGCTTCGCAAGAAACAAGGCATTACGAGGATGTGGCTGATTCTTTCACTTATCCACTTTCTGTGCTGTACAGTTTCCGGGTGTGTCGGCTCGTTCGATGAAGGATACAATTATTTCAGGAATTGTGTTTTACAAGAGATTTTTGCTCAAAATGCCTTCTCAGCGTAAATGGGGGCATTTGTGCACTTTTCAGGATTTGCTCGTTTACTGTAAATAAAACTGATGATACAACCGTTTTCCGGGGGTTGCCGAATCCTATATATTGGTGGTATAATGAGGGACAAATGAACCGGAGGTTGTATGGATATGATGGATAACTTTAAAGAGGATATTGTCGGGCGTCGCTCGAATGTATTGCCGAATATTCTCTACGCGCTATGCTGGGTGATGATCGTGGTATTCGGTCTGTATGCGTTGCTGATGATTCAGGTGCTCGCGATGCAGTTTAATGTACCGAATCTGGTGGTGGCTCTGCTTGCCGCTGCTTGTGCTGCATTGCTGTTCTCTACGAAGGATCAGCTTAAACTTGAATATGAGTATACGTTTACGAACGGTTCGCTTGATTTTGCAAAGGTTATGCGCCAGGCGAAGCGCAAGGAACTGGGCAGCATGAATGTCAAGAATGTAACTGCATGCGGACATGTAGCGCACGACAGCTTTCGTCGTTTTCTGGCGATGAAAGATGTTGAAAAGAAGAACTGGTTTCTCAATCGTGATGGCAATCTCTTCTATTTTTACTATGTGAAGGAAAACAAGAAACACATGATCATCATCGAGCCGAGCGAGGAAATGGTGGAACTGATTCGCCAGTATCTCCCCGCGGGCGTTTATCAGGGCTGATTTTTTTCTCCGGCGCGGTGGATGTGCCGGAGATTTATTCTGTCTTAATCAAGGAGCAACAGAATCATGATTTACCTGGACAACAGCGCGACAACCCGTCCGTTTGACAGCGTGATCGACGCAATGGATCAAACCATGCGCGAGCATTATTTCAATGCGTCGGCGGCGTATAAGCCTGCCGTGGATGCTGACCGTGCGATACGCGCCTGCCGTCAGAGCGTTGCATCTCAGCTTGGTACGCAGGAAAATGGCATTATTTTTACAGGCGGAGGCACCGAGAGCGATAATTTGGCGATTCTTGGCGTGGCAGCAACGCTTCGTCATCCGGCAAATTTTGTCTGCAGCGCCATTGAGCATCCGGCTGTTGCAGAGACAATACGCAGGGTTGAACAGCTTGGGCATACGGTTCGCGTCTTGCCGATTGATGCACGCGGCGTTGTTGATTTAAAAGCATGTGAAGAGATCATCGACGAGAATACCGCCTTGGTCAGCTGCATGCAGGTCAGCAATGAAACGGGCGCGATTCAGCCGGTTGCCGAGCTGTCAAAGCTTGCCAGAAGCAAGAATCCGAATGTTCGTGTGCATGTAGACGGCGTGCAGGGGTTCATGCGTGTGCCGATGCACATGGAGCGCATGGGTGTGGATCTATATGCGCTGAGCGGACACAAGATTCACGGCCCCAAAGGTATCGGTGTGCTGGCGATTCGACAGGGTGTTCGTCTGATGCCTCAGATCACCGGCGGCGGGCAGGAAAAAGGACTGCGTTCGGGTACCTACAACTCTCCGGCGATCATCGGTCTTCATGAGTCTGTTAAAGTGCTTGCGGCGGATCGAGAGATGATTTCGCGCATGCAAAAAATGAAAGCACACCTCTGGGAACTTCTTTCACAGGAAGAGGGCATTCAGCTCAATGGCCCGAAACCGGAGGACTCGGACAGCGCACCGCATATTCTGAGTCTTTCGTTTGATGGTGTTCGCGGCGAAGTCATGCGCAATGCGCTTGAGGGCGAGGGAATACTTGTTTCAACCGGCTCTGCGTGTGCTTCACATAAGCAAAAGGTCAGTTCGACACTTCGGGCAATGGGGATGACACAGGAGCAGGCAGACGGAACCATTCGCGTCAGTCTGGGTGCGATGAACACAATGGCAGAAATGGACGAAGCTGCAAAGCATATGCTTGCACTTTACCGGATGCTTCGGCAGTTTAAAAGGAGATAAAGCAGTGAGAGAGATTTTGTTGGTTCGCTTTGGCGAGGTCTTTTTGAAGGGACAGAACCGTCCGTTCTTCATGAAAAAACTGATGAACCATATCCGTGATGCAGTGCGTCCTGTAGAGGGGCGTGTCTGGATGAGTGAAGGGCGCTTTTATGTGTCTGATTTTACGGATATGGATGAGTGCATCCGCCGCGTAACACGCGTATTTGGTGTTCATTCTGTCAGCCCGGCGATCGAGATGGAGAAGGACAACTTTGAGGCGATCTGTGAGCAGGCTGCAAAAATGATGGAGCCGCTGAGCGGAACGTTTAAAGTGCTGGCTCGTCGCTCGGATAAGCGTTATCCGCTGGATTCGCCTGCGATTATGCGAGAAGCGGGCGGTTATATTCTGGAACATGTGCCGGGACTGACGGTTGACGTCAACAACCCGGATCATACGATGATGATCGAGATTCGCGACCACGCGTATCTTTCCGTGAAGCGCATTTCGGCGGTTGAAGGTATGCCGATGGGCACAAACGGTAAGGCGTGTCTGCTGCTTTCCGGTGGAATCGACAGCCCGGTTGCCGGCTTCATGGTTGCTAAGCGTGGCGTTGAGCTTTGCTGTGTTCACTATCATTCTTTCCCGTATACCAGTGAGCGTGCACGTGAAAAAGTGCTGGAGCTGGCGCGTCTGCTGAGCGAATACTGTGGAAAAATCCGCGTGCATGTTGTCCCGTTCACTGAAATTCAGATGCAGATTCATGCCAAGTGCCCTGAAAACTATACGACGCTGATTATGCGCCGCTATATGATGCGCATCGCGGAGATTCTCGCCCGTCAGGAAGGCGCACAGGCGTTGATTACCGGTGAATCCATCGGTCAGGTTGCCAGCCAGACAATGGAAGCGCTGGGCTGCACGGATGAAGTGGTCGGCATGCCCGTATTCCGTCCGGCGATCGGCATGGATAAGAGTGAAATTATCGAGCGTGCGCAGAAAATCGGCACGTTTGAAACCTCTTCTCTTCCTTATGAAGATTGCTGTACGGTCTTTACGCCCAAGCATCCGGCAACGCATCCGCGCCGCGACCTAATTGCGAAAGCAGAGGAAGCATTGGACAGCGATGCGCTGATTGCTGCCGCGATCGAAGGAACCGAATTGGTTGTTGTGGGCTAAAACGTGTAAACACGACATATGATGAACGCAGAGGAAGAATCCTCTGCGTTTTTTTGCGTGATTTCGGAGGTGTGCAGGCTGGAAAAATGGAGAAGTATGCTTGCAGCAAAGTTGACGCCGAAAGCTGCCGCGGGCTTGCTCAGCCTAAATGAGAAAGAAGCAGCCGAACTGGAAGAAATACGTTTTCATACCGGACATCCCGTTGAGTTGGTTTTTGATGGCGAAAGCCAAAGAATGGGACAGGTTTTGCTCGAACAAGACATGGAAGAGTTGATTACTGCACTTTGCGGTTTTTCACGCTATGCCTATGAGGTGCAGATGGCTCAGGGATATATTCCGTTGGATCACGGACATAGGGTTGGCGTATGCGGCAGATTGACATGCGACGAAAAGGGCTGTTTTCACATGACAAAAGTCGTTTCTGCCTGTATCAGAATTGCGCGGCATATTCCGGATGCCAGCCTTTCTATCCGGCGCTTTCTGCCGGACCAAAGAGCGTGCATAAGGCGGGTACTGCTCTTGGGTTCACCGGGATGCGGTAAAACGACGGTTTTGCGCGATGCAGCATTACACTTGGCAAAATCCGGGCTGCATACAGCAGTTTGTGATGAACGTGAGGAGTTCTTCGGAGGTCAAGCACCGGAGGTGGCTATGGATGTGATGAGCGGTGCAAATAAAGCGGACTCAATCCGTATGCTTTTGCGTACGATGGCGCCGCAGGTTGTGGTGTGCGATGAAATCGGAAACAGAGAAGATGTTGAGGCGATTTTGGATGCGGCAAGATGCGGTGTCGGCGTTCTGGCAAGCGCACATGCGTCGAATTGGGAGGATGTCAAAAAGCGCCCTGTGATTCAAAAGCTCTATGAAAGCGGAGCTTTTGATTTCTATCTGATCCTTGGGCACCATGGAAGGCTGGCTTATGCGTATGATGCCCAAGGAATGCCGTTTGACTAGGAACGAGGAGGCAGACATCATGTGGAATACCGCCGTAACCGCAATGATTTCACTCAGCGCATTCGGCTTTTTTATTGCAGATGGAGAAATGCGCCGCGTCCGATGGATACAGGCGATGCGCCGATGCCTTTGGCGTATGAACAACATGATCCGCTATGAACGGTCGACGCTCGTGCAGATGCTTGTACGAATTGAATTGTACGCAACTCCGCAGGAAAGAGCGCTGACACAGTTGCTGCATGGATGCGGAAAACGATTGGAAAGCAGCGCTAACCCTCAGCTACTGAAACTCTTTTGTGGAGAAACAAATCGGATGGCGGGATATGGCGTTCTAAGCGATGAGGATAGAAGTGCGTTTGAAGGCGTTTTGGCGGAATTGGGGAGAACAGGACTGGACGAGCAGCTTAAACTGATCGACGAGGCAGATGAACGGCTGCGGCGGCACGAGGAAAGGCTGCGACAAGAAGTTCAAAAGCGTGCGCAGCTGATACGGACATTGGGCATTACGGGCGGTGCGGCGGTGTTTCTGATGCTGATTTAAGGGGGGATTGACATTGAATATCGACCTGCTGTTTCAGATTGCAGGCGTGGGTATTCTGATCTTCGCGGTCAATCAGGTGTTGCAAAAGGCAGGCAGGGAGGATATCGCGGTGCTTGCCTCGGTTGCAGGGCTTGTTGTCGTGCTGTTTCTTGTTGTGGATTTGGTCGCGCAACTTCTCAATAATGTGAAAAGCATATTTGGGTTGTATTGACGCAGAAGGAGGCGGATCATGATTCGCTTAATCGGACTTTGCCTGCTTGCATCTGCCATGACGATGATTTTGAAGCAAATGAACACGGCGGCGGCAGGGCTGCTTTGCACAGCGTTTGGCGTATTGGTTCTTGGAATGATGCTGCCGAATATTGAAGATTATGTACGTCAAATACGCGTATTTCTGGAATCTATTGCACTTGAAGCGCAATATGGTGAAATCATGCTCCGTGCGGTTGGCATTGTCCTGCTGACGCAGTTTGCAGCGCAGGTTTGCGTAGATATGGATGCGCCGTCCATTGCCAAACGTGCAGAAATGTGCGGACGCCTGACGCTCTTGGGTATGGCAATGCCCGTATTTTTGACATTGACGCAGATGGCGGTCGAAGCGCTGAAATGAAACGGGCAGTTGGAGTGCTTATTCTGGGGTGGCTGCTCTTCGCGTGCGCATATGCCGAAGAAAGCGGTGACCACACACAGACAATTCGGGAAGGTGTTCAGCAGGCGTTGGATCGTCTTGATTTCTCACAGGTGGCAGACATTGTTTTGAATGTTCCGGGCTGGGAAGAATCTGGGAATATCGAGCAGATTGTGAGAGAGCTTGCAACGGGAAAGACATTTACAGCAGATGATGTGTTGAACGGGGTCCTGGGCTTGCTGGCTAGGGAACTTCAGACGCTGAGCCGAATGATGCTTTCGATCATGCTGCCGGTCATTCTGGTCAGCCTCCTGACGCATACATTGACATCGCAGCGGGATTCTCTGACGGCAGTCAGTAAAAGCGCCAGTTATGTTTTAGTCTTGTCGCCGGTTGTCGTCATGACCATCGGGGAACTTGAACACACGAAGAATACGATTATTGCCATGACACATCACATGGAGCGGCTGCTGCCTATGCTGCTGACGCTGCTTACAGCGTTGGGTGGGAGCGCGTCATCGGCTTTCCTGCATCCGATGGTCGCAGCGGCATCCGGAAGTATGGTTTTTCTTGCAAGAGAGGTGATTTTGCGGTTGGTTATGTGCACTTGTGCGGTTACGGCGGTCAATCATCTGTCTGACCAAGCACACTTGACGCGCATGGCACAGCTGCTTCGGGGAGCGGTTTGCTGGATGCTGGGCATTAGCTTTACGGTGTTTCTGGGCGCGATGTCTTTGCAGGGTGTGACAAGCGCATCGATTGACGGCGTTGCAATTCGTGCGGCAAAATACGCGGTGGACAACTTCGTTCCGGTTGTTGGCGGAATGTTCTCTGACACGATGGATACCCTTGTGGGATGCACGCTCATCGTCAAAAATGCGCTGGGTGTTGCGGCAGTGATTGTTCTTGTGTCAGCGCTGGCTGCTCCGCTGATTAGAACGCTTGCCGTTGTGTTTATTCTGCGCCTCAGTGCTGCGCTGTTGGAGCCGATTGCAGATAGCGATATTGTCTGCGCAATCGGAGATTTTTCCAGAACAATTGTTTTGTTTTTCATCACCATGCTGTGCGTCGGGACGATGTACTTTTTACTGATTGTACAAGTGATGCTGGTTGGAAATCTGACTGTGCTGCTCAGGTGAGGAGGAATGCGTATGATGACTCTGGTGGCGCGGCTTTGCGGACTCTGTGCAATCAGTGCGTTGATTCAAATGGCGCTGGATGAAGCGGATGCATGCGCAAGCCTTCGGATGATCAGCGGATTGCTTATGCTGCATGTAACGCTCAGCGGCGCAGGCGAAATTCTAAGCGGACTGGCTTCCGCCGACAGCTTGCAGACGGCGCTTGCGTGTTTGATGAGGTAAACGGGGGAGGAAAGCGGTGTGATGGACGGGCTCAGGCGAATAAAAGCGGTCTTTACGCCGCAGGTCATGGTTCTGTTGGGGCTCGCACTTGCACTGCTCGGATTCAGCTATTTTACGATGCAGGATGACAGTCACTCCCTGGAAGTCAGGGCGTCGAGGGTCTTGTCGCAAATGGAAGGCGCGGGAAAGGTTGAGGTTGCCATTATGACCAGAAAGGGTGAATCCTCAGGCAAGGGTCTGATTTCGAGGGAAAATCGAGAGGAAACGGAAATTCCATGCGGGGTCATTGCTGTTGCACAGGGTGCGGACGATCCGATTGTCCGCATGCAGCTTGAACAAGCGCTCTGCTCTTTGCTGGGGCTTCCGATTTCAGCGGTGAGCGTTGTGGCGGGAGGAAATTGAATGGCAAAAAAAGGTTTGAAAGAGCTTGCACACAGGCATCCGGTCGGCGTGTTGCGTGCAATTTGCAGTTTAATGCTGCTTACGCTGCTTGGCACATGCGGCTACATCGGTGCATCGCGTCCGGCAAAAATGAAAACGGTCAGCCTGCCGATTACCAGAGAAACGGGATCGGGATATGCAGCGGGCGGCGCTTCGATTTCGGAAATCAAAAGAAAACTTGAAAAGCAACGGGCGCTGGAATTGGAATTGCTCGATCAGGTGATTGCCGATTCCGATTCGGCACAGGAAGCAAAAGAAAGCGCACTGTGTCAAAAAGTTCAAATTGCAGCTCGTATGGAGCAGGAGGCGCAAATTCAAGCGGTTTTGGAAGCAATGGATGTTGAAGAAGCGCTTACCGTCGGCAGCGTTCAGGGCATTACGCTCCTTCTTCCGACAGAAACTGCTCAGGATGAAACGCTCAGAAATCGGCTGATTCATGCCGCGGCAAGCCAAACGGGCATAGAAGAAAAGGATATTCAGATCATTCTGATAAAAAAATGATCGTTTGCAATTGTACATGAGCGTAAAATCTGCTATACTAATGAATATCCATAGGGAGGTGTTTTTGAAATGAACGAAAATCAGAACGTCGATATCGACCGCGAGCAGGACAACGGTCAGATCACATACGCCAATGAAGTCATTTCTACCATTGTAAGCGTGGCGACGACCGAGGTTGATGGCATTTCCGCAATTGCCGGTACCAATGGACTGCTTACCAAGGGAAAGGTGAGCCGTGGTGTGCGTGTGGACATGAACGGCGAAGATGTCAGCGTGGATGTCAGTGTAACGGTTGATTACGGTATGCCGATCCAGAAGGTTGGACGCAGCGCACAGGAAAACGTGCGCAAGTCCATTGAGTCCATGACGGGCTTGCATGTGGAAAAAGTTGATCTGCATGTGGTCGGAGTGAGCTTTGAGAAGGAGAATCAGGAACTTCAGCAGAGCCAGAAGATTGCACTGAGCCTTGAAGAAGAAGAAGAGCAGCATGCGCTCGAAGAGGGTACGGTTGCTCAGGAAGCACAGGAAGAGCAGTCTGATGTGCAGGAAGAAGAAACTTCCGAAGAGGAAAACGACACGGAAACCGTCGAAGAAGAAAACGCTTCTTCTGACGAGCTGGAATAACACAGGCGAATAGAGGAGGATCACAGAGTGAAACATCCGGTATGGGATCGAATCCTGATTTTGCTTTGCGCCCTGGTTGCGCTCAGCGGCGCAGCGGGCGTAGTGATGCTGCTGATCGGCAAGGTTTCGCTTGAAACAATTGTTGCACTGATTACATCGGTCAACATGAGTAAGCTCGTGGTCAAGGCGGCGATGGTCGGCATTGCAGCGCTCTTTGTGCTATTGTTTGTACTGCTGTTTGCGATGATCCTGCCTTCTCGCAAGAAGCGCTCCAGCAATTATGCGATTCAGCGCAACGAAAACGGAATGGTTCGCATTTCGCTCAAAGCGCTTGAATCTCTGGTACAGAAATGTCTGAACCAGCATGCCGAACTGAAGGTTGTGACTTCGTCCCTTTACAGCGATGAAGAGAGCATTCGTGTGGATGTTCACATTTCCCTGCAATCGGATATCAGCATGCCGCTGGCAATCTCCGCGCTGCAGAAGCAGATTAAGAAATATCTTGAAGCCTGCTCCGGCGTGATGGTTCAGGAGGTGCGGGTTTTCGTAGACAGTACGATTCCCGCTGATGAGCAGACCGGCAAATCTCCTTATGCCATTCCGAACGCTCTGCTGGGGCTTGACGCCGAGCCGCTGCCTCAGGCACAAAATGAGCAGGAAGAGGCGCACGAAGAAGAGGGACCTGTGTTGACGCAGGAGAGTGAACCGGAGACTGCTTCCGAGCAGCCCGGAGAATCTGCTGAACAGGAAACGCCGATTGAAGAGGAAGAACAGGGTGAACAGGCATGATGGATATAAAGACATTTATGAATCAGATGTTCACGCCCGGCACGATTCCCTGCACGATTCTGGGGGCGGCGTTGGGATTGATCTTTGCTGTGCTGTGCCTGACCATCGGCGTAGGCGCGGCGTTGATTATTGCGCTGTTCTGCTTGATTGGCGCATTGATCGGCGGCGTAAAGGATAAAAAAGCATTTATTCGCAAGGCAATCTTGTTCTTCCATCGCGGCGAAGACCGCTATGAATAATCCCGCATCTATGCGGAACAAACTAATTTACCGATCGGAGCAAATGAAGAATGGCACGTCCAATAGCGCGTGAGGCTGCGATGCAGCTCGTATTTGAACAACTTTTTGGCGGGGATGCGACGGCAGAAACCCTCGTTGACCTGATTGATTATACCCCGAACGAGAAAGACAGCGAGTATATCGATGCCGTTGTCAAAGGGGTAAAAGAACATGCCGAACAGATTGACCAGGAGATTTCCGCCTGCCTGCGCGGATGGACACTGGCACGCTTGTCGCGTGTGGATTTGGCGATTATGCGTTTGGCTGTTTTTGAGATGCAGTTTACCGGTCTGCCTGCTGCCATTGCAATCAACGAGGCGGTTGAGCTGACCCGAAAGTATTCCGGAGAGGAGTCCTGCCCGTTTGTCAACGGCGTTCTGGGCACCATCAGCAGAAAGCTGGCGGCGAAGGAATGAGAGCTGTTCTGGGCGTGGATACAAGCTGCTACACGACGTCCTGTGCGCTGGTGACGCCGGATGGGAAGATTTTAGCATCTTCCAGACGCTTGTTGACGGTTGAGGCTGGCGCACGCGGGCTCATGCAGTCGCAGGGCTTGTTTCAGCATGTCAAAAATCTGCCGCAGATGGTTCAAAATGTCATGACCGATGTCCCGGATGCCGAAATTTGTGCAGTATGTGCAAGTACACGTCCGCGTCCGGCAGAGGACTCGTATATGCCCGTTTTTCGTGCGGGAGAAAGTCAGGCGCGCGCAGCGGCTTCATTGCTGCGCGTGCCTTTTTATCCTGCCAGTCATCAAGAAGGGCATGTCCGGGCGGCTATGGTTGATTCCGGAATCGATGAAAATCAGCCGTTTCTGGCACTTCATCTGTCCGGCGGCACAACGGAAATTTTGCTATGCGACGCAGGAAAGCTGACTCTTCTGGGTGGAAGCCTTGATTTGCATGCGGGTCAGCTTGTTGACAGAACCGGTGTAAGAATGAATATGCCGTTTCCTGCCGGACCTTCTCTTGAAAAGCTTGCAATGAAGGGAACGGCTCAGGGATTGATCGGTGTATCCATCAAAGGCGTAAACTGCAATATGGCAGGCGCTGAAAATAAGATTAATCGATTTATTGACGAAAACAATATGCCGCCGGAACAAATTGCGGCGGAAGTTTTTGACTTTCTTTGCAGAAGCATCAGCAGAATGATTGCAGCTGCAAGCGAACAGACGGGTGCAAAGCAGGCTCTTCTGGCGGGAGGCGTTGCATCGTCTACGCTTTTGCGGAGCATGCTGCTGAATAGAGCAAAAAAGACGAGACTGGACTGCCGACTGTGTTTTGCGCATCCGGAGCTTTCAGGGGATAACGCAGTTGGCGTGGCGCTTCTGGGAGCCCAAATGTTCAATCAGGGACAGAATACGATTCTTTAAGGGGGGGGGAACAGCGATGCCGGCGATCATGATGGACGGGCGTGCTGTTGCGGAAAAATGGAAGACCGCAGTGGCACAACGCACTCAAGAGTTAATCGAGCAAGGTGTGACACCGCATCTGGCGGTCATTCTTGTGGGCGAGAATGCGGCAAGCCAGGTGTATGTTCGCAACAAGGAAAATGCATGCTCTCGCGTTGGAATTCGCTCGACAATCATTCGTCTTCCCGAAGCTTGTACGCAGGAAGAACTGGAAAACGCAGTTCTTTCTTTAAATCAAGATGAAAGCGTTCACGGTATTCTGGTTCAGCTTCCTTTGCCGAAAGAGCTTAATGAAGCGCGTGTTCTGGCATTGATCGACCCGGATAAAGATGTTGATGGTTTCCATGCGATGAATTCGGGCAGACTGATGAACGGTCAGCCACGATTTGTGCCCTGTACCCCGTTGGGCGTGATGAAATTGCTGGAAGCGTATGACATTCCTGTGCGCGGAAAGCATGCGGTGATTATAGGCAGAAGCAATATTGTCGGTAAACCGATGGCGATGCTGCTGTTGGCAGCAGATGCAACGGTGACGGTCTGCCATTCTAAAACGGAGAACTTAGCAGAAATGACACGACAGGCGGATATTCTTGTGGCGGCAGTTGGCAAAGCCAATTTCGTAACAGGAGATATGGTGAAACCGGGCGCAACGGTGATCGATGTAGGCATCAATCGGGTTGATGGCAAGCTGATGGGTGATGTCAACGCGGAACAAGTTGAAAGCGTTGCAGCATATCTGACACCTGTTCCCGGTGGAGTTGGACAGATGACAATAGCTATGCTGTTGTCGAACACGCTGGATGCGGCAGAACGCCATGTCCGCTAAGATTGAATTATCCGTATCCCAGCTGAACGAGTATGTCCGCAGGATGTTTCAGATGGATCCTGTGCTGCGTGCGATTGAACTAAAGGGCGAGATCAGCAATCTGAAGTTCCATCAATCCGGCGCACTGTTTTTCACCATGAAGGACGAACAGGCTGCCATTTCGTGCGTCATGTATGCGAATGATGCAGAAAACCTCCAGGCAATGCCGTTTGAAGGAATGCGGGTAGTGGCAAGCGGAAGCGTTGCGCTTTATGCACGCGGCGGGCAATATCAATTTGTTGTCAAGGCGCTGCATACGCAAGGCGTTGGCGTACTTTATGAACGTCTTCAGCTGCTCAAGGATAAATTAGGGCGACAGGGGCTGTTTGACAGCGAACGAAAAAAGCGGATTCCCGCCTATTCGGATACGATTGGTGTGGTTTCCTCTCCGACCGGCGCTGTCATTCATGATATTTTGAATGTATCGCTCAGGCGCGATCCGAATGCAAGAATCTTGCTCTGCCCAGTCCGGGTGCAGGGAATAGGCGCGGATGCTGAGGTTGCAAGAGCTATTGAACTGTTAGATCAATTGGAACATGTCAGCGTCATCATCGTTGCGCGTGGCGGCGGCTCGATGGAAGACTTATGGACGTTCAATGAAGAGCGTGTTGTAAGGGCTGTTGCAGCATGCCATAAGCCGATTGTTTCTGCTGTTGGGCATGAAACAGATGTGACGCTTTGTGATCTGGCGGCTGATTTGCGGACGCCGACGCCCTCTGCAGCAGCGGAATGTGTTGTTCCCCTTCGAGAGAAAACGAGCGAATGGCTAAAAAACGCAAAGCGGGAACTTTTTGAAAGCGCAAGAAGGCAGCTTTGGGAAAGACAACATAAACTTGCTCTGCTGCAAACGCAACTGACAGCAAATCGTCCGGACAAAAAGATTGAAAAGCAAAAAGTACAGTTGGATGCTGCAACAAAGGCATTTCATCAGGCGATAAGGAAGAAGCTTGAGGAAAATAAGCGAAATCTTGAACGTCAGAAAATGGCGATGAGGCTGCTTAGTCCATATGCAGCGCTGGAAAGAGGCTATGCAATCGTTCAAATGGATGGACGGATTGTTCGTGCATCCGCACTGCATACGGGAGACAGCATCACGTTGCGCTTTGCAGATGGAACAGTTGCTGCAAGTATTACGCGAGAGGCGGGAAACGATGGCATCCAGAAAGAAAATGCAGACCTTTGAAGAGGGAATGCAAGCGCTTGAAGAGTTGACGGCGAAGTTGAGCGACGGAGATCTGTCACTTGACGAAACGATGAAAACCTACGAGGAAGGAATGGCACTTGCGGAAAAGCTTGCGGAAAAGCTTGCGCAGTGCGAAAAACGCATCGAACAGATCGACTTGGATACGGCGGAAATCACGTCGTTTGAGGAGAAAAACCATGGATTATCATGAGCAATATCGGCGCTATGTCGCGATGGTTGAAGAAACAATCGAAAAGATTTTGCCGCAGAGCCATGAAGACTGCCCGGCAGACAGCGGGATTCCGGAAAAGCTCAGTGAAGCGATGCGGTACAGCTTGCTGGCAGGAGGAAAACGAATTCGTCCTGTTTTGCTGCTTGCGGTTTGTGAAATGCTGGGTGGTGATATTCAGCAAGCGCTCGTTCCGGCTGCTGCGCTTGAAATGATTCACACCTATTCGCTCATTCACGATGATCTTCCCGGAATGGATAACGACGATTACCGTCGCGGACGACTGACTAATCATAAGGTTTTTGGTGAAGGTTTTGCAATTTTAGCCGGAGATGGATTGCTAAATTATGCATATGAGTGTATACTGAAAAATGGGCTTCAGTTCAGAGACAATCTGGAAGGACATGTTCGCGCCGCGCAGGAAATTGCGCAACGTGCAGGCGTATGCGGCATGATTGCCGGTCAGAGCATCGACCTTCTGAGCGAACATCGCGAACCAAATGAAGCGACGCTGCGCTATATTCATATGCACAAGACTGCGGATTTATTGACCGCACCGTTGCGGGCAGCGGCATATCTTGCAGGGGCAGATGAGAAGGAAAAAGCAGCCCTTACGCAATTCGGTTCGTGTGTCGGTTTGGCATTCCAAATTGATGACGACCTTCTGGATCTGCTCGGAGATGCAGCGGCTCTGGGCAAACAGACGGGTATGGATGAACAGCGCGGAAAGATGACATGGCCGTCGTTGGTGGGCATTGAAGCTGCACAGGCACGCTCTCGTGCGCTGTGGACACAAGCGGAGAAAGCGCTTGACTGCTTCGGAGAGAAAGCGTGGTTTTTGCATGCATTCTCTGAAGCATTGGCGACAAGAAAGAAGTAACAGGGGGAGCATCCGGTGTGGGATATTTTACTCGCAGTTTTCGGTAATCGCGTGATTCAGGCGGCAGTGCTCGCATGGGCAATTGCACAGGGACTCAAGGTTTTGCTGACGCTTGCTATCAGCAAAAAGTTTGATTACACGCGCATGGTGGGATCGGGCGGCATGCCCTCGTCCCATTCATCGATGGCATGTGCAATGGTGACGGTCATCGGTTTTCATGAGGGTTTTTCTTCTGCAATCTTTGCTTTGGCGTTTTGCTTTGCGGGCGTGACGATGTATGATGCGGCGGGTGTCCGGCGCTCCACAGGCAAAAATGCCGCAGTAATCAACCATATTGTAGAAGGTTTATCCGGAAAAGGATTCAGCTTTGATGATGAGCATCTCAAGGAACTGGTCGGCCATACCCCGATTCAAGTTTTTGCGGGTGCGCTGCTGGGCATTTTGATCGGTGTCCTCATGGCTTGAATGCTTTGACTGTTATATTGAAAAAAACAGTCAGTTGTGGTATAATCGGTTTTAGGTGGTGCAGTATTCTAGTCAGCAAAGTTCCTTCTGAAGGCGGGGCTAAAAATCCGTTAAAGGGCATATCGATGAAGTTTCTGGCGCTGGCTGCTGACGCCCAGTTGGGGGTTGGCGCTGGGAGTAAGAATTATGGGCGGCCGACAATGGCATGACGGAGCTCGACCCATTTTTCGTGGAGGCATGACGGCTTTGCGTCATGAAAACCTGCATGGTGGTACAAAAGCTGCCTGCAGTGTAGCCTGCCTTGAGCGGTTGTGGGTGGATCACAGAACAACGCACGGTGACCAAAGGCTCACGGAAGCCGACGCGATCGCTGTGTGAAACCATGGCTGCAAAAGAGGCTAGGAAGGAACCGACGCTGCCGAGGAAAGCTCCTAGGCTGTCGTAAGGATACAACAGAGATTACAGTGTGGACTCAGTGGTAATTCGGTCCCGTGTTCGGAAACGGCGCGGCGCCTGTTTTAAAGGGAAACCGCTCCTATGGCGACAGGGAGTAATGGACGGGGAAAGCCTACCGAACCTAAGCCGCAAGGTCTATTTGTTGTATCACCACCTGTTTTAAGCGATTCTGCCCACGGTTTGCGTGGGCTTTTTTCAAACTATTGGTAAAAGCAGTTGGAGTGAAAACGGTGAGCAAAAAGCAAAAGAGCAAACAGAGTCAGAAACAATGGATCATAACCGTTGTGTTGTTGTCGTTTGGTCTTTCTGTCGTAATGTCTGTATTGACGAGCCTGTTTGTTGATTCGGCAGGGCTTTTGGTTGCGTTGATTGCGCTCATTATTCTGATTTCAATCGGCATTATTACCGACATAATCGGTACTGCGGTCACATCAGCGGATGAGCGGCCGTTTATTGCCATGGCATCAAAAAAAATCAGCGGCGCGAAGCAAGCGCTCCGACTGATTCGCAAGGCAGAGAGGGTTTCCAGCCTACTTAATGACGTGGCAGGCGACATCGTTGGCGTTGTCAGCGGTTCCGCAGGTTCGGTCATTGCTATGTATTTAGTGTCAATGGGTCTTCCGACGGCGATTGCTTCCGTAGTAATTACGGCGTGTATTTCCGCATTTATGATCGGCGGAAAGGCTGTCGGAAAATCGTTCGCCATAGCGAAGAGCAATGCTATTGTACTCTATGTCGGAAAGGCAATGGGGCTTTTTGAAAGCAAAAAGTACAAGAACGGCAAGAAAAAATAGACTGAGAAAGAAACAGAGGGGAGGTGCGGGCGATGACCGTATTGCCGAATATACAAGGACCGGAAGATGTAAAACGCCTGAGCACCGCGCAGCTTGATGAATTGGCGGGTGAAATACGGCAGACGATTATCGATACCGTATCGCGTCAAGGCGGACATTTAGCGTCAAATCTGGGTGATGTGGAACTGACGATTGCATTGCACAGGGCGTTTTCCAGCCCGACGGATCAATTGGTTTTTGATGTCGGACATCAGATTTACGCCCATAAACTGCTGACAGGCAGACAGGAACAGTTCAGCACGTTGCGTTCCTACCACGGCATGAGCGGTTTCCCCTGCCACGCAGAGAGCGAACATGATTTGTTTGATACGGGGCATTCTTCTACGTCAATCTCCATGGCGCTTGGATTGGCACGCGCCCGTGATTTGAAGCATGAGAATTATCATGTTGTAGCCATTGTGGGCGATGGTGCATTGACGGGCGGCATGTGTTACGAGGCGATGAACGACGCGGGTAACGGGCATACAAGATTAATCGTTATTCTTAACGATAATGAAATGTCGATATCCAAGAATGTCGGTGCGTTGTCTGATTATTTTAAACATCTGCGTGCAAGTGCGTCCTGGTATGGCGGGAAAAAGCGCATCCGTGATCAGGTCATGGGCATTCCGCTCATCGGAAAACCACTGGCACATTTGATGGAAAACGCTAAAAACATGGTCAAGTCGATCACAACAGGCGGCGAAATGTTTGAAGCATTGGGTTTCCGCTATCTTGGACCCTTTGATGGGCACAATATCGAAGAGATGACCCATGTTTTTGAAGAAGCCAAAATGGTGAGTGATACGCCTCTGCTGATTCATATCATTACGCAAAAGGGACATGGCTACGATCTTGCAGAGCGGCAGCCGGAAAAGTTCCATGGCGTTGCGCCGTTCCGCGTCGAAAACGGCATGAAGCGCAACCAGATTCAAAAAGAGAGCGCAGCACAAGCTGCAGGAAAAGAACTGATTGCGATGGCTGCGGAGGATTCTCGTGTTGTTGCGGTAACGGCGGCTATGGCAGCGGGAACAGGATTATCGGAGTTTGCATCGAATTATCCTGAACGCTTTTTCGATGTGGGTATTGCGGAACAGCATGCGGTCAGCATGTCGTCAGGCATGGCACGAGGCGGCTATCGCCCGTATTTTGCAGTCTATTCAACGTTTTTGCAGCGTGCGTATGACCAAATTGTACATGACGTATGTCTGCAAAATCTTCCGGTGTGTATCCTTTCGGATCATGTGGGACTGGTTGGCGACGACGGAAAAACGCATCACGGCGTGCTGAGTGTGCCGATGCTGCTGAGCATTCCGAACCTGACACTGCTTGCGCCGCGTGATACACAGCAAATTCGGCAGGCGGTTCGTGCGACGCTCAAACTGGAAGGACCGTGCGTTGTTCAGTATCCCAAGGAAGGAATTGAGCCCTTTACGGGAAACATGGAGGCGCAGGCGTTTGAGATCGGGCGTTGGCAAACGCTTGTGTCCGGCAATGATGCCGCTATTCTGGCATATGGCAGAATGAGCCTGCATGCAGTAAGAGCGTCGGCTATTTTAAAGGAGCGAGGAATGTCGGTCGCCGTGATCGACTGCTGTTCACTCAAGCCAATGGATCTGGATTGCCTGCATGCACTTTTTGCACAAAAAACAAAGTTGATCACGCTTGAAGAGGGCGAAATGATCGGCGGATTTGGTTCTGAGATTGCCCGAATTTGCGTGGAGGAGCATGCCCAGCCTCCCATTCAAATCATCGGTCTTGAAAACAGATTTATTACACACGGTTCCGTTTCGGAACTCCTGCATGAATGCGGGCTGATGCCTGAACAGATTGCGGAGCGGATCGAATCGCTGCTTAAACATGAGGAGAGAAACCATGTCGGATAAAAAACGGGTGGATGTTGCGCTGGTTGAACGCGGCTTGGCACAAAGCCGGGAAAAGGCGCAAGCGCTGGTCATGTCCGGCGTGGTATATATCGGAGAAAACAAGGTAGACAAGGCGTCCATGCAGGTGACGCCTGAAGACGAATTGGTCGTCAGGCAGACAGGGACGGGCTATGTGAGCCGTGGCGCATTGAAACTCGAAAAGGGACTGTCGTTTTTCGGTGTAAGTGCCAAGGACCGCGTTGCGATGGATTTAGGCGCATCGACCGGCGGCTTTACGGATGTGCTTTTGCAAAATGGTGCTGCACATGTGTATTCGATTGACGTCGGATACGGTCAGCTAGATTGGAAGCTGCGTAACGATCCCCGTGTAACGGTTATGGAGAGAACGAACGCACGCTATCTCAAACCGGAAGATCTTCCGCTTCAGCCGACATTGGGCGTCATGGACGTATCGTTCATTTCGATTACAAAGATTCTGCCGTCTGCTGCTGCCATTATGGGGGAGAAAGGCGAATTCATTTCACTGATCAAACCACAGTTTGAAGCGGGTCGTGACCGCGTCGGGAAAAAAGGCGTCGTTCGTGATGCACAGGTTCATTTGGACGTTGTCAAAGAGATTCTTGAGTTTATCGAGACGGATATGGGATGGACGGCACAGAATCTCTCCTTTTCGCCGATCAAAGGTCCCGAGGGAAACATTGAGTTTCTGGTTCATATTCTGCCGAAGAGCCGGGCGACGCACAGCGTGACCCAGGAAGAAGCGGCAGATGTTGTCAGGCAAGCGCATGAAGCGCTCAGCAATGCATAAGCGCGAGGAGGATCGATCATGATTCGCAGCGTCATGTTTTATTTGAACCAAAACAAACCGTCGGTCTGTGAGGCCGTTCGGGATGGGGCTAAACTCTGCCGCCAGAAGGGACTTGTGCCGGTTTTCTTTGAAAGCGACCGGCGGTTTCTTTGTGAACAGCTAGGGTCAGAGTTTGAGCAGGAAACCTACCTGTCCGAACCGGATTCGGCTCGAATTGATATGATCTTTGTCTTTGGCGGCGACGGAACCATGCTGCGTGCGCTTGATCTCTATGTGGATCGGGATATTCCCATGCTGGGAATCAATCTCGGCAGGCTTGGATTTTTGCTGGAAACGCAAATACATGAGCTTCCCGAGGCATTTGACGCGCTGATTAAGGGTGAATATACGATTGAGCATCGTATGATGCTGCATGTGGACGGTATATGTGAGGGCAAAACAGTTCGCGCATATGCAACCAATGAGGTCAGTATATCACGCGGCTTGTCTCAGCGGATGATTGCGCTGGATGCACGGATAGGTGAGACACTCGTCGATCATTATATCGCGGATGGCGTTGTACTTGCCAGCCCGACCGGTTCGACTGCATATTCACTTTCAGCAGGCGGTCCGATTGTTAGCCCGGATGTCCCGTGTTTTGTGTTGAACCCGATCTGTCCGCACTCTCTTCAGTCCAGACCCATTGTTTTATCTGCCAATGAAAAGGTTACGCTTGCTCTGAATATGAAGGAGATGCGTGAGGGCATACAGCTTTCTGTTGATGGTCAGGCAATCAGCTGCATGCGCAATGGCGAAAACATAACGGTGTCGCGCTCGAAGCATGACGCTCAGTTGGTTCGCTTTCCGCGTGAACGAAATTTCTTTTCTTTGTTAAAGGACAAACTCTCGCAATGGAGTTTGTAAGTAATATCATCCGAGGAGGACGTTTATGAAGTCTAAGCGGCAGGCTTTAATTCGAGAAATTGTAGAAAGCCAGAGTATTCAGACGCAGGAGGAGCTTGCCGAAGCTCTGCGTGTGCATGGCATGGTCGTTACGCAGGCGACTGTTTCACGCGACATCAAGGAGATGCACCTGCTGAAGGTGTTGGCCGAGGATGGTAACTACCGTTACGCTACGATTGATAAAAACGACCAGGGCGTAGGCGATCGATTGATTCGCATGCTCTCTGATTCGGTTGTCGATCTGAACAGTGCAAACAACCTGATTGTGATTAAAACCATTTCCGGAAGTGCTCATGTTGCTGCGGAAGCGGTGGACAGCCTGCGCTGGCCGGAAGTGTTGGGCACCATTGCGGGTGATAATACAATTTTAATCATCGTTCGCTCCAACGAAGAGGTTGAAGCGGTCATTCGCAGATTCAAAAATATCGTCAAGTAATTGACTGACGGAGGACGGCAAGGCTATGCTTTTGCAGCTCAGTATTCATCATCTTGCATTGATCAACGATATGACGATTGACTTTGAACCCGGCATGAATGTCATGACAGGCGAAACCGGTGCGGGCAAGTCAATTGTAGTTGATGCGGTTAATTTGGTACTCGGAGAACGCGCAGACCGGGATTTGATTACAAACGGAGAAATGAAAGCGCGTGTGGAAGCTGTATTTGATATCGCAGACAACGAAAAGGTCAAATCGCTTTTGAATGAGCTGACCTTGACCGGCGATGATGATGTCGCATCAATTTCGCGTGAACTAACTAGCTCCGGACGCAACATCTGTCGAATTAACGGAACGATTGTTCCTTTGCAAACGCTCAGACAGGTTTCTGCTCAACTGTTGGATATTCACGGTCAGCATGAGCATCAGCTTCTTCTGGATAGTAAAAACCATATCGGGTATCTCGATGAATATGCGGCGGATGAGATTCGTCCGCTGCTTGAGCAGAATCAGAGCGCTTATGCAGCATGGAAGCAGACCGCACAGAAACTCTCCCGTCTGCGTAAGAGTGTAGCGGAACGCGAACAGCGCATTGATATGCTTCGCTTTCAGCTGGAAGAGCTTCGGAGTGCGCAGTTGACGGCAGGAGAAGAAGAAGAGCTCGAACGCCAGAAGGTTTTTTATCGGAATTCCGGAAAGATCATGGCGGCGTTTGATGAATCCTGTGCGCTGCTGAGCGATGGCGTAGAGGGCGGTTCTTCGGCGGTCGATCTGCTGAGGGACGGTGTGCGTGCTTTGGAACCGGTCGCATCACTGGATGCGCGATTTGAAACGGTATATGCTCGTCTTGACGGGCTTTGCTATGAGGTTGAAGATGCAGCACGTGATTTGCGTGATCTGCGAGATGATATGGACTACGATGAAGAGGAAGCCGAACGCGTAGAGGGGCGGCTCGACCTTCTGCGTCGGCTGAATCGTAAGTATGGCGCCACAACTCAGGATATGATCCGTTATCGGGATAAGATCGAAGCGGAACTCGGCGAGCTGGAAGATTCCGACGAGGCGGCTGAAAAGCTGGAAAAAGAATATCGCCAACAGACACGTACGCTTGAAGAAATATCTATGAAGCTGACCCATGCGCGTGAAGACGCAGCAAGACGATTTGAAAAGGCAATCGTCGAACAGCTTCGGGATCTCGGCATGAAAAATGCCCGGTTGTCCATGGCGTTTGCGCCGCTGGAAGAGGGCGAGAAAATTCGTGATCGGTTTAGCATACAGGGAACAGATCGCATTGAAATGATGTTCTGCGCGAATTTGGGGCAACCCTTAAAGCCCTTGGCACGCGTGGCTTCCGGCGGCGAATTGTCGCGCATCATGCTGGCGCTCAAAAACCTTTCTGCTCAAAAGCCGGGGATTCCGAGAAGCATGGTGTTCGATGAGATTGATACCGGCATCAGTGGACGCATGGCTCAGGTTGTTGCTGAGAAAATGAGCCAGATCGGCGATCATCATCAGGTCATTTGTGTGACGCATCTTCCGCAGATTGCTGCTATGGCGGATGCTCAGTATCTGGTACGCAAATATGATGAGAACGGCGCAACACGCACGGAAGTCACTCGCTTGAATGAAAACCAGCGTGCACAGGAGATTGCTCGCATGGTAGGCGGAGCCACCTGCGAAAGCGAAAGCAGCATACGTCATGCGGCAGTTATGCTCGCTGAGGCAAAAGAGCGCAAGCAGGCGCTTCGCGCCGTTATTGATGCATAAAGCGAGACAGGTTTGCTGTTGAACAGCATTAAAAAAGGTGATTGCCTTCTTCCAAATCGGAGGAAAAGCAGTCACCTTTTCGTGATTATGCGCCTTTGCGAATGACAATGCAGAGTGCACCATTTTGTACGGTACAGTCAATGACAATCGGAAAATCAAAATCAATTTTAAATTCAAGATTCAGCTTGATGACGCCGCCCTCGCTGCTGCGTCCAACTGCCGCATCAACACCGTGCGGAGCATAGGTCGCACCGCTCGGTCCATGCGCATGGCGATAAATGATCGAGATTCCTTGCGGGAGCTGCAGAAGAGCATTGTAGAGCGTTGTGGAAACCTGACATGCGCCGCCGCCTGAACCGGCGACGGCTTCACCGTTGATCAAAACGGGGGAATCCATATAACCGCGGCTTTTGCGGTAAGGTCCGGCAATCGCGTCAAAATCAAAGATGGAACCTGCCGCATAGACGCCGTTGATATATTCACAGCCAACTCGGAGATTCTCCATACGACCGATGTTCAACTCAGTTTTTCTAAGCGAATAGAACGTAGTAAACGCGGCGATGATATCACCTTGTTGTGCATAATCCGAATCAGGCGCAACAGGCGTCAATTCTTTGATATCGCCCACGTACATATATCCGATCACACGTTTATATGGCACGACTGCCCAGCCGTCCTGAATGAGCCAGATGCTGAAGCGAGAGTCGGCAGCGAGTGTAACGAGTTGTTCTGAGGATACATCCGGTTCGGCATAGAGCGCAGTATCGACGGCGGTTACGGCGACAAAACGATTGGGAACGACGCCATATGGGGCAACATCGCCGGAAACCGGTGTGATCTGATCGACGTTGTGGCGCCCGACATAGTAGATGCCTGCATCGGATTGCCAACAGAAGAGCCATTCCTGGTCAAAACCGAATATTTGAACGGTGTCGCCCGCTTTAAGAACGCCTACGGATGGGCTCTCTTTGTCGGCTTGGCTGCGCATGTTCATGGCTATTTTAGCTTGACCGGTATACAGGATCTTGGGGGTTCCGTCAGCATTTGCATGGCGCATTGCTTCCTCAAAACAAATCGTGGTACCAGTATCGGCAGAAGCATAAACGGGAAGAAAAACTGCCAACAGGCAGATCAAAAGCGTAATCAGCGTGTTTCGCACAGGGTAGCCTCCATCAATCATTCAAGCTGAATAAGGGACATTTATTCTGCCATTATACCGCGAAAATGAGAGCAAGGCAAGTGCTGAACCGGCATAGTTTTGCGTGGAGGTGTTCTGATATGGGAAAAAGTTATGTTTTGAAGGAAAAAAACGGGAATGTCTGTGGATTCATCATGCAGACAGGCAGATGCCTGAGTTACCGCATCACAGCTTTACCGACCAAACCGTTATTGTTGACGATCGTATACGCTGGGGAAGAATACATCAGCATAGCGATAGAAGACAGCGATGAACATCAGCAAAATACGGATAGAAGCGAGCTGGTTGGCGCATATGCGATGTCTGATGGAAAGCTGCTCATGGATACAGGGGAGGAAGCTTTAAACGCCTATTACACCCGGGAAAACAGTCTTGAACGGACGACCCGAATGAATACAAGCGATGCTTGGGATCGCCATGTGGCAACTTATTCGTCAGATAGTTGCCCAACCGTTGCTTTTGCAAAAGAAAGGAGGTGGCCGCCGCCTCCGTGTGTACTTCAGCCGCGTTTTCAGAACGGTAGATGGATCGATCAATCCATGGGTGTTTGAGAAAAGGACGCATGTCGAAGTGCTTGACTATGCCGAAAACCGATATCGCGAATATAATGTGTTTTGCGTACAGGTGGTTCAGCGGCGTGTGCGTCAAAGGCTTGTAAAGGTTCAGGTTGACGAATCAATGTGTCCGGCTCACGCTGAATGGTGCTGTATAAATCGTATGGAGTTACGAGCGAGGCCGGCGTTTTGGGTTTGCTGGCTTTTAAAAGGGCATAAGGCGAAACCATACGGAAGTCTCCTTTCCGGTTCTGTTCGCTCTTATTCTATGAACGCAGTGATGAATTGTCCCGGCTCATTCGCGGTAAAAGCTCGTTTACTTCGAATTTATTCCTGAATCAAAGACCGGAAAGGAAAATAGTACAGCAAAAACAACCGACTTTCCAGCTTTTCTCTAAATTGGGATTGAGAAATGCCAAGATTTCATGTATAATAAGTTCATCGTAGATTGCCGAAATGAGGTGTAAGTTTTGGATGGACAGATAAATGGTACGCAGACGCCTAAAAGGCGCAGACGTGCTGAAGCGCAGAAAAAAGCTTTTGAAGAGTTTGATCGGCTTCAACAGGAAGAACTTGCTAATGAAGATGGTGTGAAGGAAACCGCTGGTCAGCCGGAAGCGCGGACATATACACAGGAAAAACGCAGCTTTGAAGAATCGGTTGGTTCCCCTGAATTGAACAAGCCGACCATGCCGCGTCCGAATTACGTCCAGAAGCAGGCTTGGGACGAAGAAAATGATGATGATTTTGACGATTACGACGAAGAAAACGGTGGTAAGAGACGCGGTAGCGGGTGCCTGATCGGCATTATCATTGTGCTGGTTCTGGCGATCGTGGTCTTCACGCTGGGATGGTTTGTGTTCCCGGAAAAGAAGGATGAACTGCTTTCTCACGTCGGGTTCGCACCTGCTGCAACTGTGACACCCACCGTTGCGCCTACGGCAGAGCCGACTGCGACGCCTACGGTGATTCCTACGGCAGAGCCGACCGCTACGCCCACGGCGACACCAAGCCCGACGCCCACGCCGACTCCGACTCCGAGTCCGACACCTACGCCGACTCCGAGCCCGACGCCTACGGCAACTCCGAGCCCGACGCCTACGCCGACTCCGAGCCCGACGCCTACGCCGACTCCGAGTCCGACGCCTACGCCGACTCCGAGCCCGACGCCCACGGCAACCCCGAGTCCGACGCCTACGCCGACTCCGAGCCCGACACCTACGGTTGTGCCGACTCCGACTCCCACGCCTTCGCCTGTGCCGTTTATGGCACAGAGCGCGGAAGCTGTGGAGGATACCGCTCCGGAAAACGTCATCAAAAGCAGCTTTATCCTTGCTGATGGCGTGAAGACGGATAGTGTCGTGCGCAGCGAAGAAATCAGCATGGGTGATCCGGACGAGTATTCCGGACAGGGTGGCGTTTTGACATTCCGCGGCGGTCCGCTTCGTCAGAATGCCGCGTATGGCACAGTCGAGGTTGAGCAGGAACAGCTTTCGGTTATTCGCGGCGTGCGCACGACTAAGCTTGACAACACCTATACCGGATTCGGCTATGGCAGCCAGCCGCTGATTGTCAAGTGGTATGGAAACATCCGCCAGATCATGAACATTGAGGATGCATCCCGTAATACGACCTCGATGAAAGAAGTGATCGTTCCTTCCAACGATGGAAAGATTTACTTCTACGATTTGGACACGCAGGCCTATTCTCGTCAGCCGATCGACATCGGTTTCCCGATTACCGCGACGGCAAGTGTGAACCCTTATGGCTTCCCGCTGCTGTATGTCGGACAGTCAAGGGAACAGGTCGCCAATTACAACGGTGTCATTGGACTGCGCATCTATAACCTGATCAATCAGAAACTGCTGGACTTTGTAACCAGCAAGGATGATGAGGCACTGGGCAAGGATTGCGCAATCAATTCCTCGGCGCTGATTGAAACGGAATCCGATACCGCCCTCTACACGTCTGAAAACGGTCTGCTGTACACAGTCAGCATGAACACCTATTTCGATCTTGATAACGCTGAAGTGGTGGTCAGCCCCGAGAAGGTTGCCTATGGTTATACCAGCAATGTCAGGAATGCATCTCAGGGAATTACCGGAAGCGTGGCGGCATACGGCGATTATGTCTATTACGGAGACGATTCCGGTGTGCTTCAGTGCGTGGATGTAAACACCATGCAGCCTGTCTGGGTGGTTGCTTTGGGCGACAGCATCATGGCTACCCCGGCGCTGGAATGCGATGATAACGGAAATGTCAGCCTGTATGTCGGTACGACCATCAATAAGACCGGGCGCAGCGGTCAGGTGCGTCTGATGAAGATCAACGCACTGACGGGTGAAACGCTTTGGGAGTGCCAGAGTGAAATCAAGGGCAAATACGCCAGCAGACCGGCAAAAGAAGGACTGTACGCCGGCTTAATGGCATCCCCGCTTGTCGGCGACGGTGAGATTAATGATTTGGTTGTCTTCAACGTCAACCGTGTTGTTCAGGAAAGCGGAGATACCTGCGCCGTGGTTTACGCGCTTGACAAGGAAACCGGTGAAGAAGTTTGGAGCCAGCCGCTCGATGTTGAGTCTGTTTCCTCTCCGATCGGACTGTATCAAAAGGATGGCAAGAGCTATATCGTCATGGGCGATGAAGGCGGTACACTTCGCCTGATGGATGGCTTCAGCGGCACGACGATCAGCACACTCAGCTTGGGCAGTGCGATCAAGGCATCTCCTGCGGCTTATGGCAATCAGATTGTCGTTGGCACGACAGGCGGCATGCTCTACTTCGTTGAAGTGAAATAACCGCAAAAAGAACCATGTGGCACGCCGCCGCGGGAAAAAACCTGCGGCGGCGCGTTTTCTATTGACTTATCACAGGAGGATAGGAACATGCACACCTACGTTATTGCGCTTGACCAGGGGACAACCAGTTCGCGTGCAGTGCTTTTTGATGAAAAAGCACACATCGTTGCGATGAAGAGCTATGAGTTTGAGCAGCTTTATCCACAGCCGGGCTGGGTTGAGCATGATCCGGCAGCTATTTTGAATACGCAGATTGATGCATTGCGCGAAGTTGTTCGCATCAGCGGCGTACCGCTCGAAAATATCGCAGCAATCGGCATTACCAATCAGCGCGAAACAACGCTTCTCTGGGATAGAAAAACCGGGAGACCTCTCCATAATGCAATCGTCTGGCAATGCCGAAGAACGGCGCCGATCGTAGCGCGGTTGTGTGAAGAGGGGCTTGAGGAACATATTCGAAAGACGACCGGTCTTGTTCCGGACGCTTATTTTTCCGGAAGCAAGCTAAGCTGGCTGCTCGATACGCTTGACTTGCACGAACGAGCGAAAAATGGCGAAATCTGTTTCGGTACAGTGGATAGTTTTCTGGCATGGAACCTTGTCAGCGGACGTCCGCATGTCACGGATGCAACAAATGCGAGCCGCACAATGCTTTATGATATTCATAAAAACGATTGGGATGACACGCTGCTTCAGGCGCTGAATATTCCGAAGAGTGTTTTGCCGCATGTTGTCGACACCTCCGGTGTGATCGGCATGCTGGAACCGTCCATTCTTGGGCGTGCGATTCCGGTTGCGGCGCTTTGCGGAGATCAGCATAGTGCTTTGTTTGGGCAGGGATGTTTTGAACCGGGCATGATGAAAAATACTTACGGAACGGGCTGTTTCCTTCTGATGAATACGGGTGATACACCTGCCGTCAGCAAAAACGGACTTGTTTCGACGATCGCGTGGAGGATCGGGGGACAATGCACATATGCGCTGGAAGGCAGCGTGTTTGTGGCAGGAGCGGCAATTCAATGGCTGCGCGATGAATTGAAAGTGATTGAACGCGCATCTGAGACGGAGACGATTGCTCGTTCGCTGAAGGACAATGGCGGCGTATATATGGTTCCGACCTTTACGGGGCTTGGTGCACCGTATTGGGATATGTATAGCCGTGGACTCATTATCGGCTTGACGAGAGGCACCGGACGGGCACATATTGTTCGTGCAGCGCTTGAATCCATTGCCTATCAATCGGCTGATTTGGTCAGCGCGATGGCGTCCGATTGCGGCAGACAGCCTACAGAGCTGCGCGTAGACGGAGGCGCAAGCGCGAATCAGTTCCTGATGCAATTCCAATCGGATGTATTGGGCTGCAAAGTCGTTCGCCCTGCTGTGATCGAAACAACCGCGCTTGGTGCGGCGCTGCTGGCAGGTTTGGCGGTTGGTGTATGGAAGGATATGGATGAAATTCGCAGGATTTGGCAGATGGACATCAGCCTTACGCCGCAGATGAATGATGAGCAGCGCGAAGCTTCTATGCGCGGCTGGCATCGTGCGCTTAAACGCAGTATGAAATGGGCTTCTGAGGAAGATTAAAGGAATTTTTGCTCGGTCGATAGGTTTTTTGTAAACCCGTGTCGAATTAACCTTTGAACACTTTTTGTAAGCGAAGAAAACATGGTTTCTGTTTCGATCTGATTGTTGTAAAGGGATAGACGCGTCAGCTTTAGCGGGTGCATGTGACGCGTATTTATGGAGAAAAGCTTATCAAAATAGGTTCATTCCACCATTTTATGATGAAATTTAGCGAATTACTGAATATAAACGTAAAAAAATGCATGAATGATGCAGGAATGAGCAAAAAAACGGCGAAAAAGAGTAGGGCGGTGAAGGACGATGGCAGGCAGGATACCTCAAGGCTGGCTTGACGAGCTTCGGGATCGGGCAGACATCGTTCAGGTGGTTTCCCGATATGTTCAGCTGACCCCTAAGGGTGGTCGCTACTGGGGGCTTTGCCCTTTTCACGGAGAAAAGACACCTTCATTTACTGTTAACCCACAGCGGCAGATGTATTATTGCTTCGGCTGTCATGCGGGTGGAAGTGCCATTACATTTGTAATGGAAATGGAACATCTGGAATTCATGGATGCAGTAAAACTGCTTGCCGAACAGGTGCACATGGACATGCCTCAGCTGGCGCCGAGCAGGGAGGACGCGGAGAGCAAATCCCGCAAAGAACGTCTGTACGAGGTTAACCGCCAATGTGCCCGTTTTTTTCACAGTCAATTGTGGAAGCCGGAGAGCAGTGAAATCCTCGCGTATCTTCACGACAGAGGCTTAACGGACAGCACAATCCGCATATTCGGTTTGGGCGCAACGCCGAAAAACAGCGATGGCGCAACAAGAGCGATGCGTGAAGCCGGGTTCACGGATGATGAACTGGTCAGCGCAGGAATCTCTGTCAGGCGCGAAGGACGGGTATACGATATGTTCCGTCAACGCGCAATCTTTCCGATTATCGATGCACAGGGGCGTGTACTTGGCTTTGGCGGACGCGCTCTCGGTGACACAAAACCCAAATATCTCAATACAGGAGATACCCCGATCTTCAATAAAAGGCAGGGCGTTTTTGCTGCCAACCTGCTGAAGAAACAGCGTGGATTGAAACGGGTTATTCTGACAGAGGGGTATATGGACGTCATCGCATTGGTTCAGGCAGGCATACCGGGTGTGTGTGCAACCCTTGGCACAGCACTGACATTGGAGCAGGCTCGTCTGCTTAAACGTTATGCGCCTGAAGTGTGGGTTTCTTATGACGGCGATGCCGCCGGACAGCATGCGATACTGCGTGCGCTGGATATCTTTGAGGAAGAAGGTATGTCTGCGCGTGTGCTTGATTTCCCGGGCGGTATGGATCCGGATGAGTACGTTCGAACATACGGAGTGCAGGGCATCGACAAACTTGAACCGATGGACGCGACGGCTTATCGCATGAAACAGGAAGCCGCGAATCATGATCTTTCCACTCAGGAAGGTCGAACGGCTTATGCGATTGCTTGTGCAAAGTATCTGGCAAAAGTGAAAGAACCTGTTGAGCTTGAAAACTATGTTCGTCAGTTGATGTTGTCCACCGGGTTTACGCGTGAAGTGCTGCTTGCACAGATCGGACGCACGGAAATGATTCAGGAAGATAAGCGTTCGACCTATCGGCATGCAGCACGTCCGTTGGAAGAAAAAAATGAAGGCGTTGATACCGAAACGTCTTCGGCGGAAAAACAGCTGCTTGTTTTGTTAGCAGATGGAAATGTGGAACAGGGTACGGTATCCGCAGATGACTTTATATCGCCTAAACATCGCATGCTTGCGCAGAAGCTGCTTTCCGGCATGAGCCCGGCGGCTATTCTGGAAGAGATCGACGATGAGGACGAACGCAGCAGAATAGCGAATCTGCTCCAGCGCGACAGCGGCGCAGGTGAGCAGGAATTGAAGATGGTAGCGGATTGTCTGCGTGTTTTACAGAAAAAGAAAATGGAAAACCAGATTAAAGTGCTGCAGGAACAAATGAGTACACAGACAGGCGAGGAAAAGCGCAGCACACTGATGAAAATACAGAAATTGGCTTTGGAAATCAAGACCGGGAGAAGGGAATGATCGTTAGTGGCATTAAATAAGGAACAAGCACAGCAAAAGGTGAAAGAGATTCTCGCTCTTGCGCGTAATGAAAAGAAAACACTGACTTATCAGGATGTAATGAATAAGCTCAGCGATTTGGATATCGACGCGGATGCCATTGATGCAGTATTTGAAACACTTGAGTCCGAGGGCATCAATGTAATTAACGCCACGGAAGACGAGACTTCCGTTCTGCCTTCCGATGTTGGCAGCGCGGACATGGATTTGTCCGTCCCTGAAGGTATCAGCATCGATGACCCTGTTCGTATGTATCTCAAGGAAATCGGCAAAGTCCCCCTGCTGACGGCTGAAGAGGAAATCGAAATTGCCAAGCAGATGGAAATGGGCGGCGAAGTTGCGGAAGCAGCGAAGAAGAAGCTGGCGGAAGCTAACCTCCGACTGGTTGTTTCTATTGCAAAGCGTTATGTGGGACGTGGCATGCTGTTTCTGGATCTGATTCAGGAAGGCAACTTGGGCTTGATCAAAGCTGTTGAAAAGTTCAATTACACCAAGGGCTTTAAATTCTCGACGTATGCAACGTGGTGGATTCGTCAGGCGATTACGCGTGCCATCGCAGATCAGGCGAGAACCATTCGCATCCCGGTTCACATGGTTGAAACGATCAATAAGCTGATTCGTGTCAGCCGTCAGTTGCTGCAGGAAAAAGGTCGTGAACCGCAGCCGGAAGAAATTGCCGAAGCTATGGGCATCAGCGTCGAGAAGGTTCGCGAAATCATCAAGATTGCTCAGGAACCCGTTTCGCTGGAAACGCCTATCGGTGAGGAAGAGGACTCCCACCTCGGCGACTTTATTCAGGATGACGATGCGCCGCCGCCTGCGGAAGCTGCTTCCTTTACGCTGATGAAAGAGCAATTGATGGGTGTATTGGATACACTGACTCCGCGTGAGAAGAAAGTGCTGTCCCTGCGCTTTGGTCTTGAAGATGGTCGCCAGCGCACGCTGGAAGAGGTTGGACAGGAGTTTAACGTCACCCGTGAGCGTATCCGTCAGATTGAAGCGAAGGCTCTGCGCAAACTGCGTCATCCCAGCCGCAGCAAAAAGCTGAAGGATTATTTGGAATAATGAAGGAGGAAGAGGCAAAGTGTGTGTCTCTTCCTTTTTGTTATATGGAGAATTATGTAAAACTGCCCGCGGGAGCAAAACTGCAATGTTTTGCGGACTTCGGCGGAAGTGCAAGCGGGTTAAGCCCGCTTCAGACTGTAGACAAAAAGCTATTCTCCCCCTTCGGGGGGGGAGAATAGCCCTTTCCGCAAATGAAAGAATAGCTGAATTTCTTGATTTTGCTATTCAAGCCAAGTTTGCTTA
>CAKUCW010000033.1 GCA_934643825.1 uncultured Clostridia bacterium
TGGGGCTTTGCCCCAAACCCCAGCAGGGAACGACGTTCCCTGCACCCTTTCATCGCTTCGCGGCTGTTTTAAAAATTGAGCATAGAAAAAATCCCCGATGATTTCTTCATCGGGGATTTTTTCATAGTGGGAAGTGCAGGAACCTCAGGTTCCTGCCGAGGGTTTGGGGCGAGAAGCCCCAACATCCCCCCAACGTTTTTCTTAAAACTCCTTGTTCTCGTATCGCCGACACCATGTGTACTTGCTGACTGCGCTGCGCTGCGCCGTCACGCCGCTGAGAATGGCTTGTAAGTAGGACGGCAGGAATTCGTCGTATTTGACTTCCAGAACTTCAACGGGGTCATCAAAGACCGGGTAGGTCGGGATGTTCGGGTTGAACATGTCTGTCTGATAAAGTCCGGTGCGAATCTGTTTGTCGAACGTGATGCGGACTTCCTCAGCGGGATGGATGTAGGCTTCGCGCACATAATCGACGATGACCACAGGTCGCAGAAGCCGCGTCTTCATCTCGCGATAAACGTCGTGCAGAAGCGGATGGCGCATGCGCTGCAAGCCTTCCGGGTCGCCTGCAATCAGCTGATCGGCGAGGTCACGGGGGATGGAAACCGACTGCTTGGAAATCAGGTCGCCATACTTGCTCTTGCATTCGAGCTTAATGACCTTGTCGCTAAAGTCGTAGATGCGGATGCGGTATTTCTTTCGATTGCCTACGCCGGCGATTTTCTCTTCCAGAGCATCGTCGTTGATGGTGTCAAAATACAGAGAACGGATGTGGTATTCACGCTCCTGATCGAGTTTCATCAGCGGCGTAAGCGAATTGCGCAGTACGGTCAGTTCCGCAGGCGTAATGAAGTATTTCAGCTCATGCCGGAGCGGAATGTTGCGGATAATCATAGAGGCTCCTTAGTTGCCCGCTTCGGACTGGCAGGCAATCAGCGTCGCGTTGTGTACGCCTTCGGTGTCCATCAGCTTGTTGACGATGTCGAAGCGCTCGCGCAGCTGCACTTCGACGGTCAGCTCCACGCCGCCCGGGGTGACGGTTTTGCTGCGCAGACGCTGAACCTTGATGCGGTGGATGAAATCCATGACCTCGGCTTCCGCGCTTTCGTCATAATGGGTGACGAGCAGGAAGGTGTTCGGCGTGCGCAGGCGGAAGAATGCCAGAGCCAGCATTGCAATCGAGATGCCCGCGACGACGACCAGCGCGATGGTATACAGTTCCGCGCCGAGCAGGATGCCCATCGTCAGGCTCCAGAACATGTACGCCGTATCCAGCGGGTCTTTGACGGCGGTACGGAAACGGACGATAGACAGGGCGCCGACCATGCCCATGGAGAGCGCGATGTTCGACTTAATGCACATGACGACCGGGGTGGTAATCATGCAGAGCATGATGAGCGTGTTGGCAAAGGAAGGGGAGAAGAGCACGCCGCGGAACGCCTTACGATAGACCAGCGCGATAATCATGCCGACGATAAAGCCCATCAGCAGCGCGAGAACCATCTTCATGGGGGTCAGGCTTGCCATTTGCTGGGTAAACCATTCGTTGACACTTGCGTCATTGATCATGTTTTTCATGGGTTGAGTCCTCCAAATCTAATTGTGTTAAAGAATTACTGATATTCTGCCGGAATCTCCGGGCATGGACCAAAGTAGGATTCCATTTCCGCGTCGCTCAGCCCGAAGTAAGACTGGATATCCAGCCAGATGAAGTGCGGGCGGCGGTTCATAACGCGGACGGCGCGTTCGCAGCGCGTGATCCAATAGTTGTATGCGCCGGTTGCGTTCTTCGGCACGTCGAAACTGACCTGCGCGGGCATCTCTGTCGCCCAGCGTTCGCTGTGCATCTGCATTTCCGGCTTGATTTGCGCCGTCATTTCATAGAACAGCGAAACCATGTTTTCCGTCGTCAGCACCGTGTTAAACAGTTCGCCGTAGCGCTTGAGGAACTTGTCGCGATACTTCGGAACCTGAACCAGCCTGCGCAGGAACAGGGTCGATTTGATATGATGCGTACCTGCGCCGGATTCGTTCATGTAGTAGGAAACGCCGGCACGCGCATATTCCTTGCCTTTTTCCGTGTATGTCGCTGAGAACAGACCCCAGTCCATATCGAAGACGAGATAGCGCCACTTGCCGTCGCCCGATTTCGTGTTGCGATAGAAACGCACGTTGCCCGGGTCGCTGTTGCCGTAGAACGATTCAAAGATGTAGTAATCGAACATGTTGTCGATGTCAAAATTCGCTTCGACTTCGGCGAGCAGTTCGGGGTCGTCGTTCAGGTTGGCGTTGAGTACGCGGTTATAGAGATCCTTGTAATCCGCGTTGGAACCCTGCTTGACCTGTGTGGATTTAAGACCGTCGGATTGCAGCAGGTCGATGTCGTCCGCGTTTGCCCAGCCTTCGTGCTGCGCGATCATATCCACGCCCGCACGTTCGCGCATGTTGAAATGACCCCAGTATTCGCCGTCGATATAGACGATGACGGGCTTCCACGACTGCGTGGCAAGCGTGCTGTCGGCTTGGTCGATGATCCGCGCTTCCAGACCGTCCATCACGCGGGTATACAGACCATCCTGACCGCCGTTGCGCAGAACAAAGCTCTTGTAGGTCGTATAGGGGCGGTCATCGAAGAGGGCATAATCAAATTCGCTCTTGCCGAACTGACCATCCGCCTTGATGAACATGCTCTTCTGCGGCATGTCCAGCGAGTATTGACCCATGATGCGGAAACGAACGCCCTGCGAAATTTGCAGCTGTCCGTTTTCATCGGTGTATTCCAGCCATGCGGGGAACCAGTTTTTCTGACCGTACGTCGCATTCTTAAACCACGGCGTGGATGTGCTCTTGTCGATATTCGGTCCGTCGGCAAGTGCGCCGTATTCCTCGTTCCATAGGTTATCCGGGTCTGTTGTCAGGCAGATGACCGGCATGGTGTGATAGACCGAGATGAGATAGGTCTGCGAGATGATTTGGGATGCTTCTACGCCGTCGCGGAAAGCGCGTGCGCGGATGACTGTGTTGCTCTCCACCTCGATCGGTCCGGTGTAGAGGGGAGAGGTTTCGTCCGGATCCGTGCTGTCGAGCGTATAGCGGACGACGCTGTTCGCCGGAACGTTGATGGTTACTGCGTTTTCGCCCGTCAGCGGACGCTCGTACAGACCGCCGGCGACATTAAACGTCGGCGCTTCGGCATAGCCCGTAAAGCCCAGACCGTTCACCGTTCCGGGGGTCGGGTCGGAATAATAGAAAAGACCCGCCTGCCCGAGTGTTCTGCCGTAAGAGGTATCGTCATAAAGCTGAGGAACGACAACTTTGTCGAGAATCTCGCCCGTCGGGGTGGACAGGCATACGGTTTCACCCGATTTTTTCAGATTGAAGTTTGTAAAATAGTAAACGCCATCTTTGGTCGTCTGCGTTGTGTCGCAGTAGATGACCAGATAGCTGTTGTTTTCGATCGTAATATCCGGGAATTGCCATTTGCGCGGTTTTTTAATATTATCGGACAGACCGTAGCCCTTGAGGTTTACGGCCTGTCCGCTCATGTTGTAGATTTCGATGTAGTCGTAAAAATAGGTAACGTTGGGTCCGTGCGTGCTTTTGTTGCCGGTCATGACCTCGGTGATATACAGACCGGAGGTGTTGGCGAGGCAGAGCGCGGTGTCCATCGCGGTCATGCCTGCGCGGGTATTGGGAAGACCCGGCGTAGGCGATGTAAAGACCTTGAAGCTGCCGTCGCCCTCCTCGTCACGTCCCCACGAGGTATCCGCGGAGAGCAGGTCGTAGGTCACCATATCGACCATGCGACCCTGAATATCGGAGAGGATGACCGTTTCGCCATTGGAGCGGAGCTTGAAGTTGGCGTGCGGCCAGCTGCCTTCCGCGGCGGCGCGATCTTTCTTGGAGGCGAAAACGACGAAATAGCCGTTCGGCGCGATGGTGCTGCCCTGCGGGAAACGCCACTTGACCAGCTTATCCGTGCTGTCGCTGAGCGCGTAATTGGAAAGGTCGATGGTCTGGTTCGTCGTGTTGTGGATCTCGATCCAGTCGGGATAATCTCTGTCTTCATCCTTGAGCGTGGCGATGGAAGAAGCACAGATTTCGTTGATGACCAGCGCACCGCTCTGCAAGACCGTGCTTGCGCGGAATGCGGCGTAACCTTCCTGCGTGTTGTCATACCCCGGCGTATACTGATCGGTGATGATGTAGTCATTGCCGCTGATCCAAGTATAGCTCATGTTGTAATCCATTGCGGGAATGTCCAGCTCCTGGAAGGCGATGCCGTCGCTGCCGAAGAGGAAGAGCTTGTCGCCAGCGGAGGAGAGCTTGAACTTGGCGTGGAGCGTTTTGCCCGCTTCATTCTGCGTGCTGTCAGATGCGAAAACGATGACGTGTTCGCCCGCGGCAAGCGTGATATCCGGGAAAACGAAGGTAATCTTGTCCGCTCTGTCCGAAAGGCCATAGCCCTTGAGGTTGATGGGGTCAGAGCCCGTGTTCGTCAGCTCCACCCAATCCGGGAATGCGCCTGTTTCATCCGGGAACGCGCTGCGGTTGGAGGACATGGCTTCCGTAACGCGCAGATCGGTGTTGCCGCTGGAAACAGCAGCCGCTTCGATCTCCGTGCCGGAAACATTGGCGGCGGGAGATTGCTCGGTCCTCGGAGCGAAGAGAATGAGCGAAACGACCGCGACGCACAGCACGATCAGCAGCGGTAAGGTGCCACGCGGCGGCTTAACGCGCTTGACTGCGCTGCGCTTTCTGCGCGGCGGACTGGTATTTTTCATCCGGTTGGAATACATGAATTGACTTCCTTTCAAGATTCGACAAAATAGCCCATAACAGTATAACATAAATCCCGCCCAAACGGAAGCAAAAGAAGAATTTTCTATGGGCAGGGGAGGCGTGTTTTTTGTGCTGCATGAAAAATCCCGTACAGACGGTTTTGCGCTCGGCAGAAATCCATTCACGTCTGCGTGATCTCCGACGAGGTGATGTGCAGGCATAACGCCGTGCATGGATGTCATAGAGTAATTTTGAAAAGAGCGAGGGGTGAGGCTATGCGCTTGGGCGTTGTGCTGATGGGGTTGGGTGCGCATGCGGCGGCAAGCGCGGGCGCACTGGAATGGATGCTGGATGCGGGAATTCAGCCGTATGCGCTTTGCGGCATGCAGTCGGCGGCATGGGCATCCGCCCTGTATTTGGCGGGATATGACGCGAAGGGGATTCATGCGGCTGTCATGCAGGCGGCAAGAGTAGGAAAGAGGCTTTTGCCTGCCCAGCATTCATCGCGGGCGCTGCTGCTGGGCAAGACGGATGCGCTTTGCAGCGGACGGAAACTGGAAAAAATGCTTCTGGCGCAGCTGGGTGAGCGTGTCATGACGTGCAGCCAACAGCAGGGCTTTTTTCTGGGCAAAACAGCGAGAAGCAGGCATGTCGTCGTTTTCAGCACGCGGGCATGTCCGCAGGATGCCGAGGCGATCATCACATTTCAGGCGTCGCTCTCCTTTGCGGCTCGCGCAGCGATGGCAAGACCGCCGTTCCTTTCGGCGATGGATTGGATGGGGTCGCCGCTTTTGCCGGTGGACGATGTGGGATTCGCCTGCCGTCATCTGCTGAAAATGGGCGCTCAGCGCGTGTTGGTCATTGCGCCGCAGACATCCATTCGCCATAAACCGGATGCGCTTGAGCAGGCGTCGGGCTTGTCGGATGGGTTATGCGGACAGGTGCTGAGCGAAAACGCGGGCATACTGCGCCTTGAACTCGACGATCGATACGGCGCACTTTCACTTGAGCGCATTGCGGAATGCGCTCAGGCAGGAAAAAGCGCCGCTGCCCAGCATATGGAAGCGGCGCTTGAACGGCTGGGCATGCCTCTTTGCAGGGTGCTTCCGTTCAGAAAAATGGTTTGATTTACAGCACGATGATTTCCGCCGTGGCTTTCTGCCGTTCGCCGTTCATCAGCGTTTCCAGCGCAAGCGTATAACGCCCCGCCGGAACGTATGCGCCGTCGTCGCCGCGCCCGTCCCAATACAGGCGGGTGATGTTTCCGGGCGTCGGTCGGGTCATTTGGGAAGAAGCGAGGCGGCGAACCAGCTCGCCTTCGGCGTTGAAAACGGAGACCGTAATCTCTGCCGGCGCATTGAGATAGGCTTCAATCGGCAGTTCAGCCAGCTGAGAAGCATCAAACGAATCGGCTTGAACACGCAGGGTGACCTGCGGATCGATCCATTCCGGATGGATGGCAAGCAGCCGCTCGGAACAAAGCAGCAGCTCATCGCCTGTGACGGCAAACACTTGCAGCATGACATAGCCGCTGTCGCCGCTGACCACGCCGTCGAGCGTCAGTTCACGCGTTTTGCGTCCCGGCTGGAGCAGCCCGTCGCCGTTGTCGCCCTCATCCAGAAAGGTCGTCGCGCCTGACCAGTTCCACGAACCGTCTGCGAAGCTGACCACACGATACTGCACGGCGGTCGGCTGGGTGACCGTATAGGAAAAATCGAGCGTCGGGTCGTCTGCCGAGAGCAGACGGCTTCCGTATGTAAAGCCCGAAAGTGCGCGGGAAAGCATGCTGCCTGCCGAGATGGGAAGCATCATGCCGTCGGCACGGGAAGAGAGCAGCTGAACAGAGGAAGAGGGGACGGAGGCGCCCAAGTAGCGGTAGAGTTCCTCGAGTGTAACCTCGCTGTCTCCGTTGAGATCCGCTTCCGGTACGCCGTAAAGCCCCAGCCCGCCGGCAATGGCGCTGGCGAAGTAGGAGACCGCGCCGGTGGATAAGCCCTTGCTGTCATAATACCAGCTGGATTCGAAGCCGCTGGCGGAGGTCAGCACATGGATGCTGGAATCGGCAAGAAAGGGCGTTGAAAGGGATGAAGTGCTGTTTCGTGCGCCCGGAAGCAGATTCCGGCTGAAAACGCCGTGCCCAATCAATGCGCCCGAATAGCAGGCGTCGATGATGAGCAGCTTTTCGCCCTGAATGGAGGAAAGCATGGTCTGTAAGTCCTGTGCGTTGAGCGGGGCTTCCGTTTTGCCGTCGCCGAGCAGCAGATAAACCTGACCGTCATCCGACGAGGAAAGCACACCGTGCGTGCAGAGGTAGAGAATGGAAAGATCGTCCTCCGTGGCATCGGAAAACGCGTCCTTGACAGCGTCAGTCAATGCGCCCGTGCTGCCGATGGTGCCGTCCTCGATGGACAGGCTGCCGATGCTCATGCCCGCGCCAACCAGCGAAGAACCGATGATGTGCAGGTTGCCGGAGACGGCATTTCCGAGAGTGGGCATGGAAATAAAATCGTGGCAGGCGACCAGCAGCGCACGGGATTGACCAAGCGCCAAAGCAGGCAGGCATATAAACAGCATTACAATCAGCAATCCGAAAAATCTGCGCATGAGCGTCGCCCTCCTTTCTGATGTGCTTGTCATGCAAATTCCTCTGGGAGCCTTCTGCCACGGGAGCAAGGCGGAGAAATTTGCATCATGTCTTCGGTGAATCAGCTTTAAATTCTGTTCTCTACATGTATAGACGTTAAAAAGAGCCAATAATTTCACTTTTTGTAAAAATATTTTCAAAAATTTTTTGAAGCGCATCTTTTTTGCCTGCAAAGGGCGCTGTATGGCTCATTGTATCGGATTTATGAGCGATTCGCAAGATGAATATGACGAATTCCCATAAAATTCCGCCGGATCGTCACAATTTCGTCACAAAGTATCGGGCATTCGTCCATGAATCGCCGTAAAACGGTTGCCAAATCCATGCGTAAAGTGTTAAGCTGTTTGCATCACAGGAAAGGAAAAGAAGAATGAAAGAATGAAGAAAAAGCGAAGGAAAAAGAAAGGTTTCTTGAATCGCATATCGGCTCTGCTGCTGGCGTTGGTGCTTTTTGCGGCAGGTGCCTTTCTTGCCTATTGGTTTATTGATCTTTCAGGCGGCGATATATCCATCCGTTTTCCCGAAATCGGGGGCATGCCCGAAAAAGGCTTCGCCGTATACTTTGTCGATGTCGGGCAGGGTGATGCAGCGGTTGTCGTCTGCGATGGCAAAACGTTGGTCATCGACGGCGGAACGGATGAAGGCGGGGATGCGCTCTGCGCTTACATGCGCAATACGCTGAAAACCGAGCAGGTTGACCTGATGATTGCCACGCATCCGCATGCAGACCATATCGGCGGGCTGTCCGATGTTTTGAGGGAATACACCGTGAAAAAGCTGTATTCTCCCGTTGACGTGTACGACAGCCGAACATTTGAGCGGATGGCGCAATACGCAGCCGCGCAGAATTTGAACATTACCGTTGCACAGGCGGGGCAGAGTTTTTCGCTCGGCAGGGCAAAGGTTGAGATTCTCGCACCGCTGGGCATTTACGACGATATCAACGATATCTCGCTGGTGGCTAAGGTGACGTTTGGCGAAACGGCATTTTTGTTTACCGGCGACGCGGAACGCCTTTCCGAAGCGGACATGGTAGACAGCGACGAAGACCTTTCGGCAACCGTGCTGAAGGTTGGTCATCATGGCAGCAATACATCAAGTTCCTATGTGTTTTTAAGGCAGGTCATGCCGCAATATGCCGTCATCAGCTGCGGCACGGGCAACAGCTACGGCCATCCGCACGAGGAGGTTCTGAGCCGCCTGCGCGACATCAACGCGATGGTCTATCGGACGGACAAGAATGGAACGATTGTCTGCCGGTCGGATGGAAAGAAAGTTTCCTTTACCGTTGAAAAGGGCGCCAAACCGATCGAAACGCCGCGTCCTGAATTGAAAGGCGGATACATCGGCAACATGAAGAGCAAAAAGTTCCATTCGCCGAATTGTACAGCGGTTCAGGATATGGACGCGAGAAACCGGATCGTGTTCGCCAGCCGTGCGGAAGCGATCAGACAGGGATATACGCCCTGCGGGAACTGTAAACCGTAAATCACGCAATCGATGTGCGTCGGTCATGCTCAGCGGATGGACATCGTTTCGTAAAGGTTTTGTGATTGAAACGAGTCAGCGTGAAAAGCGGAATTTCAAGTATCAATCCGATTGACAGACTCAAAAAAGCCGTCCCTCCATAACAGGGGGATGGCTTTTTTGAATGATTATATAAAGAAAACGACGCGAAAAAGGGGAGCGCCCTTTCGGACGTTCCCCTGAAAACCTGTGTTTTGATTGGCTTAGTACATGCCGCCCATGCTCGGGTCAGCCGCCGCGGCGGGAGCCGGATTCTTCTCCGGAATATCCGCAACGAGGGACTCAGTGGTCAGCACGGTCGCCGCAACGGAAGCCGCGTTCTGCAGCGCACTGCGGGTAACCTTGGTCGGGTCGATGATGCCCGCATCCACCATGTCAACGTACTTGTCGTTCAGCGCGTCATAGCCATAGCCCGGCTTCTTGGTACGCTTGATCTTCTCGACGATGACGGAGCCTTCCATGCCCGCGTTCGCAGCGATCTGGCGAACCGGCTCTTCCAGCGCACGCAGAACGATCTGCACGCCGGTCTTCGCGTCGCCGGTGTACTTCGGCAGCAGAGCCTGAACCTCCGGCAGCACGCTCAGCAGAGCGGTTCCGCCGCCCGGAACGATACCTTCCTCAACGGCGGCACGGGTCGCAGACAGCGCATCCTCGATGCGCATCTTGCGCTCCTTCATTTCGATTTCAGTCGCAGCGCCGACCTGAATGACAGCTACGCCGCCAGCCAGCTTGGCAAGGCGCTCCTGGAGCTTCTCGCGGTCATAATCGGAGGTCGTTTCGCTGATCTGCGAACGGATCGAGGCGACACGCGCTGCGATATCCTGCGGATTGCCAGCGCCTTCGACGATGGTCGTGTTGTCCTTGTCAACCTTGACCTGACGCGCAGAACCAAGCATATCGACGGTCGCGCTCTTCAGCTCATAGCCCAGCTCCTCGGAGATGACCTGACCGCCGGTCAGAATCGCGATATCCTGGAGCATCGCCTTGCGGCGGTCGCCGAAGCCCGGAGCCTTGACGCCCACGCAGGTGAACGTGCCGCGCAGCTTGTTGACAACCAGCGTCGCCATCGCTTCGCCCTCGATGTCCTCCGCGATGATCAGCATCTTACGGCCTGCCTGCACAACCTGCTCGAGCAGCGGCAGGATCTCCTGAATGTTGCTGATCTTCTTGTCGGTGATGAGGATGTACGGGTTATCCAGCACGGCTTCCATCTTATCGGTGTCGGTCGCCATGTAAGCGGAAACGTAGCCGCGGTCGAACTGCATGCCCTCAACCAGAGAGAGGTTGGTCTGCATGGTCTTGCTCTCTTCAACGGTGATAACGCCGTCCTTGCCGACCTTCTCCATCGCTTCGGAGATCAGCTTGCCGATGGTCGGATCGGCAGCGGAGTTCGCCGCAACGTTCTCGATGGACTGCTTGCCGCTGACCGGAACGCTCAGGTTCTTCAGACCCTCGACGGCAGCAGAGGTAGCCGCCTCAATGCCGCTGCGCAGAACCATCGGGTTCGCGCCCGCCGCCAGGTTCTTCAGACCCTCGCGGATGATCGCCTGAGCCAGCAGGGTAGCGGTGGTGGTGCCGTCGCCCGCGACATCGTTGGTCTTGGTGGCGACTTCCTTGACGAGCTGAGCGCCCATGTTCTCAAACGGGTTTTCCAGCTCGATCTCCTTGGCGATGGTCACGCCATCGTTGGTGATCAGCGGAGCGCCGTACTTCTTATCGAGAACGACATTGCGGCCCTTCGGTCCGAGGGTGATCTTGACGGTATCCGCAAGAGCGTTGATGCCCTTCTCCAGGGAACGGCGAGCTTCTTCGCCGAAAATAATCTGCTTAGCCATATTAATGACCTCCTTCATTGACGAAAAGGGGAACGCCTGCGGCTTTGCCTCATATGCGGGCGGAAATCACGCCTGCGCTCCCGAATGTGAAATCCGATTCGTTTAGCGATTTACTCGACGATGGCGAGAATATCGCTCTGGCGGACGATCTTGTATTCCGCGCCGTCAATCTTGATCTCGGTGCCGGCGTACTTGGAATAGACGACCTTCTGACCTTCCTTCACCTGCATGGTGACTTCCTTGCCATCCACGACGCCGCCGGGGCCGACAGCCACGATGTAAGCGTACTGAGGCTTTTCCTGCGCGGCAGACGTCAGGATGATGCCGCTCTTGGTGGTTTCTTCAATTTCCGCATCCTTCAGGACAACGCGGTCAAAAAGGGGTTTCAAGCTCATTTTGATAGACCTCCTTCAATTTGTGAAAAACGGGTTTGTTAGCACTCTTTATGGATGAGTGCTAAAGCAAGATATAATATACGCGAGTTGGGCAAAACAGGCAAGAATGGATGACCATTAAATTAACCTGAATTTCTTGGTTTTATCCGTTTTTTGGAAAATATGGCGTTCAAACTGCACAGAACTCGAAATTTCTTCGATTTTTGATTAAAACGGCACTTTGCCTGTCTGAAACCCGCTATTTATGGTACAATGTGCCTCTATGGAGGGCAAAATGGACGAGTTAAACTTTACGCGGTCAGTCTTAAATTGGTATGATTCGGGGCATCGCGACCTGCCTTGGCGCAGGACGAAGGACGCATATTCAATCTGGGTATCGGAAATTATGCTCCAGCAGACGCGTGCTGAGACAGTCATTCCTTATTATGAGCGTTTTCTTTCGCATTATCCCAATGTGCAGGCGCTGGCGTCTGCGCCGCAGGAGGAATTGCTCAAGCTCTGGGAGGGGCTGGGGTATTACAGCCGTGCACGTTCGCTTCAAAAGGCGGCGCAGATCATCGTCAGTCAGCATGGCGGGGAGCTGCCCGCTGATGTGGAACAGCTGCGTGCGCTTCCCGGCATCGGGGATTATACGAGCGGAGCGATTGCGGCAATCGCCTTCGGCATTCCTGTTCCCGCGGTGGATGGCAATGTCGAGCGCGTGATCTGCCGGTATTTTGCCATTCGGGATGAAATGGGTTCACCTGCCGCCCGCAAGCGCATACAGCAGCAGACGCAGGCGCTTGTTCCGCCAGACCGCCCCGGCGCGTTTGCCAATGCCATGATGGAGATGGGCGCGGTGATGTGTACGCCGAAAAGCCCTGCCTGCCTGCTCTGTCCGGTTCGCGCAGGCTGCAAAGGCTATGCGCAGGGCATCGTTTCTGAGCTTCCGGTCAAGCCCAAGAAAAAGGCGCAGCGCGTCGAAACGCACTGCGTCATGCTGGTGTTTTGCAAAAACCGCGTGCTGACTGTTGTCAGGCGGGAAAAGCTGCTCGGCGGGCTGTCCGTATTTCCGGATGCAGTGGGCGAACTGACGCCCGCGCAAATGTGCGCAGAGCTGGAAAAGCTGGGCATATCTGCCATCTATGATGAGCGTTTGGGGCATGCCCGGCATGTGTTCACCCATCTGATTTGGGAGATGGAGATACACGCCCTGATTGCCGAAGCCTGCACGGAAGTTCCGGACGGACGCTGGGTGGATGCCCATGAGCTTGCCGCGCTGCCCATGCCGACCGCCGTTAAGACGGCAAGAGCGTGGGCGGAGAAGAAACTCACTTCTTCCAACGTTTGAGCGTCGGCAGATATTCGCTCAGTGCCTTGCGTGCGGCAGGTTCGTTCGGAAAAAGCCCGAGCCTGACCTCAACCGGAACGCAGAAGTCAATCATCTCCTCGAGCGTGCCGGTCATCGCTTCTTCACCGTTGGGGCAGCAGTAGATGCAGTAGTCCGCGTTTGCTGTGCCGTCGGCGTGTCTGCCGAATTGGTCGGGCTGGGTCATCGGCATGCCGCAGCTTTGGCAGATGGGAGCGTTTGCAGTGTTTTTCATGGAAAAGTTCCTCCTTGTATTTGAATTGAGCCAAGGATATCATGGAAAACCTGACAACTGCATGTCATGTTTTATAGCGTGCGGTGATATTTTGAATCGCGTTTTCGACATCGAGCCGAAGGGACGGCGGGTCGAGCACCTGCGCGTGTTCGCCATAGCTTAGGATGAAGGAAATCAGCCATTCATTGGGGATAAATGCGGCGTGGACGAGAAAATCGCCGGATTCTGTCCGCGCAACCTGCGATTCTTCAAAGTCGTCGTAGACGCGAAACGCCATGCAGCCATCGACCTTCATTGTAAAAGAAAGCGGCGATATATTGGGCTGAATATCCTCCGGTTCGGTATCGAGTGCGCCGAGTGCTTCCGGCGGAAAATCGCCGGACAGGATGGCGAGCCGCTTGATGCGCGTCAGCTTGAATGTGCGCACAGCGTGCCTGTCCATGCAGTAGGCGAGCAGATACCATGCGCTGGATTTGAACCAAAGCCGAATGGGACAGACTCTGCGCGGCGCACACATTCCGGCGGTATTATAATAATCAAAACCAAGCGGCCTGCGGCTGAGGATAGCGTCTTTCAGCGTGGCAATCATCGCGCCGCCTTCGCCGCTCCAATCGGAAAAGTCGATGCGCACCCAGTTCGCGGATTCGCCGCCGAATACGGCACGCAGCTTGTCGAGCGTCGCCTTTTCGGATGCGCCGACGGTCGTCATCGCTTGCAGAGATGCGAGAATATCGCGCTTTTCCGCGCCGCTGACCATGGAGCGGCTGAGCTTGAAGGACGGCAGGATGGCGACGCCGCCGTTTCGTCCGCGCTCGGCGTAGAGCGGGACGCCTGCTTCGCACAGACTTTGCACATCGCGGTAGACTGTTCGGACGGAAACCTCCAGCTCCCGGGCAAGCTCGGCGGCAGGAACGCGCCCGCGTTCGAGCAGAATATAGAGAAGCCGAAACAGACGGCTGGTCTGCATGCACATTCCTCCTTTGCCCATCATCGTATCACAGCGGCGAAGGGTTTGCAAGGCTTGTCAGAATGACGGAGTTCGCGTATAATGGGTGACGTTTACGATGCGTTAAAGAAGGAGGGAGCAGGGTGTTTTGTCAGGTGATCGTGGATATCAACCATGAGGACGTGGATCGTGTGTTCACCTATCGCGTCCCCAAGGGCATGACGCTTTGCCCCGGTATGCGCGTGCATGTGCCGTTTGGACCGAGAAAGCTGGAGGGCGTCGTGGTGGAAATGGTGCAGGAATGCGACCTGCCGCCCGAACGCGTAAAGGATGTTGTCGATACGCTGGAGGATTATCCGGCGGTGCTGCCTTCGCTGCTTGAACTGGCGGAACATATTCAAAAGACGTCGTTCTGTACGCTGGCTATGGCGCTTCGCCTGATGGTTCCTGCGCAGATGCGCGGTCAGCGGGTGCATGAAAAGACGCAGGAAATTGCGGTGCTGACGGTTGACTCGGATATACTCGGTCAGGTCATTGCGGCGCAGACACGCGCTCCCAAGCGGGCGAAGGTGCTTCGTGCGCTTAAAGAGGCGCCTGCTCATGAGCTGTCCCTATCGGCATTGAAGGAAACGGTCGGCGATTGCCGCGATGCGGTCAACACGCTCGTGAAGATGGGCTTTGTCAAGCTGGAAAAGCGGGAAAAACTGCGCAATCCCTATGGCGCCATGGAGCAGCTCTCTCAGCAGGATCCACAGCTGACCCGCCAGCAGGAAGATGTGCTGTCTGAACTGCTCCCGGCAGTTGAGCAGGGAAAAGGCAGCTTCCTTCTTTACGGCGTGACGGGAAGCGGAAAGACGGAGGTTTTTATCCGCGCCGTTCGTAAGGCGGCGCAGCTGGGCAAGACGGCGATCGTACTTGTTCCGGAAATTGCGCTTACACCGCAGATGGTCATGTGGTTTCGGTCGCGGTTTGGCGAAGACGCGGCGGTTCTCCATTCGCGGCTGTCGCCGGGCGAACGTTTTGACGAGTGGCGGCGCATTCGGCGCGGCGATGTGCGCGTGGTGATCGGTGCGCGATCCGCCATTTTTGCGCCGCTTGAGCATGTCGGTCTCATCATCATCGATGAAGAACATGAGCAGAGCTACATTGCCGACAGCATGCCGCGCTATGATGCGCGGGAGCTTGCGCAGGAGCGATGCCGCCGGGAAGGCGCTGTGCTGCTGCTGGCAAGCGCAACGCCGAGCATGCGTTCCTTCGCCATGGCGGGGCGAGGCGATTTGACGCTGCTTGAAATGCCGCGCCGCGTCCATAATCGCCCCATGCCGACCGTGCATATTGTCGATATGCGCGAGGAACTGAAGAAGGGAAACCGAAGCGTGTTTTCCGGCGAGTTGGTCAATGGACTGAGCCGATGCCTGAAAGCGGGCAAGCAGGCGATTCTGTTTGTGAATCGACGTGGATTTTCAACGTTCGTATCCTGCCGAAGCTGCGGTTATGTCGTTACCTGCGATCAGTGCGACGTGTCCATGACGTATCACAGCGTGGAAAATGTGCTGCGATGCCATTACTGCGGGCAGGAGAAAAACATACCGACGGTCTGTCCGGAATGCGGAAGCCCATATATCAAGTATTTCGGCGTAGGCACACAGCGTGTAGAGGAAGAGGTGCAGAAACTTTTTCCGAATGTTCCGACCCTGCGCATGGACAACGATACGACCCGCACCAAGGACGCGCATGCGACTCTGCTGGATCAATTCCGCCGGGGAGAGGCGAAAATTCTGGTTGGCACACAGATGATCGCAAAGGGACTTGACTTTCCGAATGTAACGATGGTCGGTATTGTTGCGGCAGACGCCATGCTCAAGCTTCCCGACTATCGGTCTGCTGAACGCACATTCCAGCTGCTCACGCAGGTTGCCGGCAGAGCCGGTCGGGCAGATGCCCCGGGCGAAGTGTATCTGCAAACCTATGATCCGGAAAACTATGCCATCGAAGCAGCAAGCCGGCAGGATTATCGAGCCTTCTTTGAGGCTGAAATGCGCCGCCGCCGTCAGGCGCTCTATCCGCCCTATACGCTGATTGCGCGTCTGCTCTATGAAGCGGACGATGAGGCGAATGCTCAGCGTGCCGCGGAAGCCGCGCTTCGGCTGATGGAGGCGTTCTTTGAGCGGCGAACTTATCTGCGCAAATATGTGATTGCCCTGCGCGTCATGGCTTGCCCGATCAAGCGGATTAAGGGAAAGAGTCGGTGGCAGGTCACACTCAAGGTGGTTGATCAACCCATATGCGCGGAAGCGGTCGGTAAAATGAGCGAGATTGCTTCCGTACCGCCGGTCGGTTGTGCCTGCATCTGTCAGGTTAACCCTTCAAGCATGATGTAAGAACGAATATTTCATTTCCGGCAGGAGTGTAACATGGGATCGATCATTCAGGGGTTAGGAAATCGCGCAAAATCGTCCGCGTGAGCAAAACGTCCATGCTTTTAACGAGCTGCGGCGGAAGCGAGAGCTGATTCAGTCCGCTTTTTTGTTTTCAAGTATTCCATTTTGCCCAAATATGCTTTATAATAGATAAGATAATGGGTAAATGTGTCCATTGCTATAAGGGCGATAGGCGCGGTTGATGACCAGTTTAGAAGGAGAGAAAAAATTCCATGGCGCTTCGCAAGATTATTTATATTGAGGACGAACTGCTTCGCAAGAAGAGCCGCCCGGTAGATAAGTTTGATGAAAAGCTGCACAAGCTGCTTGATGATATGGCGGAAACCATGTATAACGCCAACGGCGTCGGTTTGGCTGCGCCGCAGGTCGCGGTATTGCGCCGCGTGGTCGTGATGGACTGCGGCGACGGGCTGATTGAAATGGTCAATCCCGAAATCATTGAAACCGAGGGTGAGCAGGATGGACCGGAGGGCTGCCTGTCCGTACCGGGACGCCGCGGCATGGTCAAGCGCCCGATGAAGGTTCGCGCTCGTTTTCAGGATCGAAACGGCGAATGGTATGAGATTGAAGCAGAGGAGCTGCTTGCCCGCTGCATCATGCACGAGACCGACCATCTGGATGGACAGCTCTACGTGGATATCATGTCCCGTGAGCTGCTTGACGAGGATGATCCGCAGGACGAAGAAACGGAGGACAGCAAGGCGTGAGAATCGTGTTCATGGGTACGCCGGATTTTGCCGTTCCGTCCCTGTGCACGCTGATTGACAACGGCTATGACGTGGTCGGCGTCTTTTACCACACGAAACCGCCCGCATGAGCAAAACGTCCATGCTTTTAACAAACTGCGGCGGAAATGAAAGCGGACTCAGTCCGCTTTTTTGTTTTCAAGTATTCCATTTTGCCCAAATATGCTTTATAATAGATTAGATGATGGGTAAATGTGTCCATTGCTGTAAGGGCGATAGGCGCGGTTGATGACCAGTTTTAGAAGGAGAGAGAAAATTCCATGGCGCTTCGCAAGATTATTTGTATTGAGGACGACCTGCTTCGCAAGAAGAGTCGCCCGGTGGACAAGTTTGATGAAAAGCTGCATAAGCTGCTTGATGATATGGCGGAAACCATGTATAACGCCAACGGCGTCGGTTTGGCTGCGCCGCAGGTCGCGGTATTGCGCCGCGTGGTCGTGATGGACTGCGGCGACGGGCTGATTGAAATGGTCAATCCCGAAATCATTGAAACCGAGGGTGAGCAGGATGGACCGGAGGGCTGCCTGTCCGTACCGGGACGCCGCGGCATGGTCAAGCGCCCGATGAAGGTTCGCGCTCGTTTTCAGGATCGAAACGGCGAATGGTATGAGATTGAAGCAGAGGAGCTGCTTGCCCGCTGCATCATGCACGAGACCGACCATCTGGACGGACAGCTCTATGTGGATATCATGTCCCGTGAGCTGTTTGACGAGGATGATCCGCAGGACGAAGAAACGGGGGACAGCAAGGCGTGAGAATCGTGTTCATGGGTACGCCGGACTTTGCCGTCCCGTCCCTGCGTGCGCTGATTGACAACGGCTATGACGTGGTCGGCGTCTTTTGCCAGCCGGACAGACCCAAGGGGCGCGGGCATAAGCTCGCCGCCTGTCCGGTGAAGGAGACGGCGCTTGCGGCGGGCATTCCGGTCTTTCAGCCCGAACGCATCAAGCGGGAGGAAGGTGTCACGGCGCTGCGCAGTCTTGCGCCGGATCTGTGCGTTACGGCGGCGTTCGGTCAGCTGCTCTCTCAGGAAATTCTGGATATTCCGCCGATGGGGACGATCAATGTCCATGCTTCGCTTCTTCCGCGTCACCGCGGCAGCGCACCGATCAACTGGTGCGTGATGATGGGCGAAAAGACGACCGGCATCACCACCATGTATACCGATAAGGGTATGGATACCGGCGATATGCTGCTCAAGGCGGAAACGCCGATTGGCGAAACGGAGACCGCCGGCGAGTTGAGCGACAGGCTTTCCGAGCTGGGCGCACAGCTGCTGATCAAGACGCTTCGCGAGTTGGAGGCGGGTACATTGAAGCGCACGCCGCAAAACCCTGACGAAGCGACCTATGAGCCGAAGCTCGACAAGGAAACCGGTCGGATCGATTGGCGCAAAAGCGCTTGCGAGATCGACTGCCTTGTCCGCGGAACGACGCCGTGGCCCGGCGCGTTCACGACGGCGGACGACGGCGTGATGAAGATTTTTGAAGTGAAGTCGCTTCACACCGCCCCGAGCGGGCAGCCCGGAGAGATCATTCGGGCGGATGCCAAGACAGGGCTGGTTGTTTCCTGCGGCGATGATGATTTGGAATTGTGCGCGATACAGATGCCCGGCGCAAAACGCATGAATGCAAGGGACTATTTGCGCGGACATGAATTGCAGACCGGTATGTGTCTGGGAAAGGCGAAAGAGTAAATTATGGCAGATAACAGAGGACGTGACGGCGGTTTCCGCAGCGGCAGCAAGAATATGGACAGAAAGCCCCGTGGCGATAAGCCTGCGTATGGCGAGAAGAAGGGCTTTGCGCCCCGTGGCGACAGACCTGCATATGGTGAGAAGCGCGGCTTCGCGCCCCGTGGGGATAAGCCTGCATATGGCGAGAAGCGCGGCTTTGCGCCGCGTGGCGACAGACCCGCATATGGCGAGAAGCGTGACTTTGCGCCGCGTGGGGATAAGCCTGCATATGGCGAGAAGCGCGGCTTTGCGCCGCGTGGCGACAGACCTGCGTTTGGTGAAAAGCGCGGCTTTGCCCCGCGTACGACCGAGCGCAGAGCGCCGCGTCCCGCCAACCTCGCGCCGCGCCGTGTTGCGCTGGAAACCCTGCTGGATGTCAGCCGCTCGGATGCCTATGCGTCCCTTGCGCTGGATAAGCGTCTGGCGCAGGCGAATCTGCCGCGTCGCGACCGCGCTTTTGTAACGCAGCTCGTTTACGGCACGCTGGAGAACCGCATCACGCTCGATTGGCGTATCGATCAGTTCCTCCAGGGCGACAAGGAGATCGACGAGACCATCCGCGAGATCCTGCGTATGGGCGCGTATCAGCTGTTCTATCTGGATCGCGTGCCGGATATGGCGGCGGTGGATGAATCCGTCAGCCTGACCCGTGCGATGGGCTTTGAGGCGCTGACCGGACTGGTCAACGGCGTTCTGCGCAACATGATCCGCGGCAAGAACGACGTCGTCTGGCCCAAGCCGCAGGATGACGCGGTGAAGTACCTGTCCATCATGTTCAGCGCACCGGAAGCGCTCTGCGAGATGCTGGTCAAGGCGTATGGCGAACATGATGCGATGGAAATCCTGCGTTACCGCCCGAAGGACCGCACGGTGACGGTTCGCGTGAATTATCTGCGCTGCGACGATGCACGTCTGCGCAGCCTGTTTGCCGACGATGAGCTGGATTTCGAGCCGGGTGCCCTGGAAGGCGTTTATAAAGTGCATGGCGCGGGCGATATGACCCGCATGCGTGCATTCCAGAATGGCCTGTTTACGATTCAGGGCGAAAGCTCCGTTCTTGCCGCACGCATGGTCGGCGCGAAGCCGGGTCAAACCGTGCTGGATGCCTGCGCTGCGCCGGGCGGAAAGACCGCTGTGCTGAGCGAAATGATGAATGATACCGGACGTGTCTATGCGTGGGACACCCATGCGCACCGCGTTGAGCTGATTCGCGGCACGGCGAATCGACTGAAGCTGGAAAACGTTCGTCCGGCGGTCAAGGATGCTTCCGTTCCGCGTGAAGATATGGCGATGACGCTGGACGCCGCGCTGATCGATGCGCCCTGTTCCGGTACGGGCGTCATGACCGAAAAGCCGGATGTCAAGTACCGCGTGACGGCGGAGGGCGTGCAGTCCCTGTGCTTGACGCAGGCGGCGATTCTCGACGCGGTTGCGCCGATGGTCAAGGTCGGCGGAACGCTGGTCTATTCCACCTGCTCCATCCTCCCGCAGGAGAATGAGGAGCAGATCAAGCTGTTCCTTGCGCGTCATCCGGAATATGAGGTGTGGCGCATGGGCGCTGAGCTGCCGGAAAAGCTGGCGGCACATGAGGGCGAATACGGCCTTCAGATGTTTGCGCACAGAGATGGAACGGACGGCTTCTATGTCTGCCGTCTGCGCAGGGTGAAGGCATGACGAACGCAGAAAAGACGCAGCTCCTCGGCTTTACGCCGGACGAGCTGGGCGCATATTTCAAAACGATGGGACAGCCCGCGTTCCGCGCCAAGCAGGTGTTTTCATGGCTGCATCAGGGTGTGCCGTTTGAGAAGATGAGCAATCTGCCCAAGGCACTCCGTGAACAGCTCGATGAAACCTGCATCGCGAACCCGGTCGCTGTGCTGGAAACGATTGAATCCAAGCTGGATGGAACGATTAAGCTGCTGTACCGCCTGACGGACGGCAACGTGATCGAGGGCGTGCTGATGCGCTATAAATACGGCAACACGCTCTGCCTGTCCACGCAGGTCGGATGCCGTATGGGCTGCGCGTTCTGCGCGTCCACACTGGATGGCTGCGCCAGAAGCCTGACCCCGGCGGAAATGCTGGGGCAGATCGTCTGCGCCAACGGTGTCCTTGCACCGCAGGGGCAGAAGGTGGGCAACATCGTGCTGATGGGCAGCGGTGAGCCGCTGGATAACTACGACAACGTGGTCAAGTTCCTTCGCATTCTGCGGATGGAGGGCGGACTGTGCATCGGCATGCGCAGCGTATCGCTTTCGACCTGCGGATTGGTGGAGAATATGCGCCGCTTTGCGGAGGAAGACCTGCCGGTGACCCTGTCCCTGTCGCTGCATGCGCCCAATGATGAAGTGCGCAAAAAGCTGATGCCCGTTGCGCGTAAATACAGCATGGACGATGTGCTTGCCGCGTGCCGATATTATATCGAAAAGACGGGACGCCGCGTTATCTTTGAATATGCGCTGGTGCATGGCGTGAACGCCGATCCTGCGCAGGCGGTTGAACTGGCGGGCAGACTGCGCGGCATGCAGTGCCACGTCAACCTGATTCCGCTCAACAGTGTTCCGGAGCGCGGCTTGACCGGCGTGACCGAGCGCGAGGTGGATGCGTTCAAGCACATGCTTGAGCAGAAGGGGATTTCCGTGACCCGCCGCCGCGAGATGGGCGACGATATCGAGGGCGCATGCGGACAGCTCCGCAGACGCTATATTCGGGATAATCAGGAAGAAAGCGAAACAACGGCTGAATAAAAGGGCAGGGAGTGAACGGTATGGCGGCGACGATGCGCACCGATATCGGCAGGAAGCGCAAACAGAATGAAGATGCGGCGTGGTTTGACGAAAAGCGCGGCGTGTTTGCTGTTGCGGACGGTATGGGTGGACATTTGGCGGGGGAAGTCGCCAGCGCGATGGCAATCGATGAGGTTGCGCACATGGCTGCCAAGCGGAAGAAGCCGAGCGTCGAGCTGCTGAAAAAAACCGTTCTCTCTGCGCATAAAAAAATTCTTGCGCATGCAAAGGGGCATGAGGAATGCTCCGGCATGGGCACGACGCTTTCGATGATGTGGCGTGCGGACAAGTACATGTATATTGCGCATGTCGGCGACAGCCGCATCTATCGTTTGCGCGAAAAAAAGCTGGAACAGCTTACCGAGGATCATTCTCTGGTCGGCGAGTTTGTTCGAGCGGGCTTGATTACAAAAGAAGAAGCGCGGGTGCATCCGCGTCGCAATATCATCACCCGTGCGCTGGGAACGGAGGGCGACAATACGCCTGACCTGCTGGCGGCGGATTATCTGCCGACGGATCGTTTTCTGCTTTGTACAGATGGGCTGACGGGCATGGTCAGCGATGACGAAATCGAGCGCGTGCTTCTTGAAAATGACATAGAAGACGCGGCGGATCGGTTGCTTGCCATGGCGCTGGACGCGGGCGGCAATGACAATGTGACGCTGATTCTTTGCACAGGCGAGGAGGGCGCAGCGTGGAAACAAGACTGATTGGCAAAATCATCAGCCGCCGTTTCCGCGTGGAGGATGTCATCGGTCGCGGCGGTATGGCGATTGTCTATCGCGCATTTGACCTGAAAACACACCAGACGGTCGCGTTCAAGGTTCTGCGCGAAGAATATGAGGAAGACCCGGAATATAAGGAACGCTTCAAGCGTGAGGCGGAAGTCTGCCGAAAACTGGGTCATCCCAATATCGTCAACCTGATCGACGCGGGCGATGTGGGCGGCGTATCATATATTGCCATGGAGTATGTGGACGGTCAGACACTCAAAGAACTGATCAATCAATCGGGCAGCATTCCGCAGGAGGATGCGGTACGTTATACGCTTCAAATTCTCGCGGCGCTGGGGCATGCGCATCAGCGCGGCATCATCCACAGGGATGTAAAGCCGCAGAATGTCATGATTTCACGCTCGGGGCAAATCAAGGTCGGCGACTTCGGCATCGCGGGCATGGCGGACACGAAGACGCTGACGACGGACGGAAACGTCATGGGCTCAGTGCATTACTTCTCTCCGGAGCAGGCGAAAGGCATGAAGGCGACAACCGCCAGCGACCTGTATTCCGTGGGCGTCATTCTCTATGAGATGCTGACGGGGCACGTTCCGTTTGAGGGCGAAACGGCTGTTTCGGTCGCTATGATGCACTTGATGGAGGAACCCAAGCCCGTCGAGCAGCAGGCAAAGGTCAGCCCTGCCGTTGCGATGATCGTCCGCAGGTCGCTCAAAAAGCTGCCGCAGGAACGCTATCAGAGCGCGGATGCCATGGCTCGGGATCTTCGCAGGGCGCTTCGCCATCCGGACGGCGAATTTATGGAGCATCACCTTGCCATAGAAGAAACACGGCATGAGGTCGTCAAAAAGATCAGAAACAGGCGGAATTCGCGCAGTATCCCTGCCAAACTGATTACGCTGTTTATCGTGCTGGTGCTTGTTGCGCTCATTGCCGTGGCGGGGCTGAGACTGTATCGGTCGATGTTTATCACATCACGCATGCCGGATCTGATGGGGTTGGATGCGGCAACGGCTCAGAAGATGGTCAGCAACGCCGGATTGACGCTGGAGGTGGGCTATGCGTTCAGCGATGTGGCGGAGGGCTATGTCTGCGAGCAAAACCCGAAAGCCAACGCTGAGGTGAGCAAGGGCACGCAGGTTCGTGCGACCATATCCAGAGGAAGCGGTCTGATTCTCGTGCCGCGTGTCGTCGGCATGCAGCAGGAGGAAGCGATCGATCTTTTGACAGGTCAGGGTCTGGCTGTCGGCGATACCCTGATTGTGCCGAGCGAGAAATTGCGAGGAGTCGTTCTGGCCCAGTCGCCGGAGGCGGGCGCAAGTGCGCTGCCCGGCGCGGCACTTACCCTGACCGTATCGGGCGGTCGCGTCATCGTTCCGGAACTGATTGGTCAGCGCGAAGAGGAAGCCGAGGAGCGCATGACGTCGGTGGGCTTGACCTGCGGAACGATCACCTATGAAAATGTGGAAACGGCAAGGCAGGACGGCGTGGTGCTGGGGCAGTCGGTCGAGAAGTTTACGGAGGTTCTCCCCGGCAGCGTCGTCGATATGACGGTCGGACACTATGACAAGCGGCGGTATACGGCGAACGTGACCGTGCGGGTCGATGTGCCGGAGGACGGCGTGACGGTTCGCGTGACGCTGGTTGATGAAAACGGTCAGGAAAACGATATGTATGCGGCGAAGCATACGGAGGAAGGCACGCTGGAAATCAATGTGACGCTCAGAAGCGAAACGAGCGGCGTGCGGACATGGCGGCTTTACCTTGACGGAAATTTCAAGAGTGAAGCGACGGCTGTATTGCAGTAAGGAGTTTGCATGACGGGAAGTATCCTGCGGGGCATCGGCAGCTTTTATACCGTGCTTTGCGATGAGGATGGACAGGAATATACCCTCCGCGCTCAAAAAAAGCTGCGCCATCAGAAGATGACGCCGATGGTTGGCGACCGTGTTCGCTTTACGCCCGGTCAGGGTGAGGAAGACGGCTGGCTGGAGGAGATTCTGCCGCGCAGAAGCGCGATGGAAAGACCCAGCGTTGCCAATGTCGATATGTTGATGCTGGTTGTGGCAAGCGTGCCGCAGCCGGACATGCTGCTTTGCGACAAGCTGATTCTGCGTGCGGAAAAGGGCGGCATGATCCCCGCGATCTGCGTCAACAAGATTGATCTGGGCGATGAACTGGTGCAGGAAATTCGCAAAGAATATGTCGGCACACAGCTGCGCGTGTTCAGCGTCAGCGCACACACGGGCGAGGGCGTTGCCGAACTGCGCGAAGCGATGCGCGGCAAGGTTACCTGCCTTGCGGGGCAATCTGCCGTCGGCAAAAGCTCGCTGCTCAATGCGCTGTTTGATTTGGGATTGGAAACCGGCGGCTTGAGCCGAAAGACCGAGCGCGGTCGGCATACGACGCGCCGCGCAGAGATGATGGCTGTGGACGGCATGTTTGTGCTGGACACGCCGGGATTCAGCCTGCTTGAACTTGAGCCGGGAATTGATCCCCAGGATTTTGCCCAGCTTTATCCCGAATATAATGCGCTGGCTGGCGAATGCCGCTTTCAGCCGTGCCTGCACGACAGGGAACCGGGATGCGCCGTGCATGCCGCGGTAGACGCGGGGAAGCTTGGCGCGGAACGCTGGCAGCGATACCGCGAACTGCTTGCGCAGGTTCGGGAAAATTGGAAAGGACGTTACGAGTAATGAGCGGAAGAAAGATTGAGATTTCGCCCTCCGTGCTGGGTGCGAACCTGATGTGCTTGGGGGAAGAAATCCGCCGCGTGGAGGAGCTGGGCATCGGCTGGCTGCATCTGGATCACATGGATGGTCATTTTGTGCCGAACATCAGCTTTGGACCGGATTTCGTCAGCGCGATGCGCAAGCAGACGAAGCTGTTTCTGGATGTTCATCTGATGCTGTCTGAGCCGATGAAGTATATCGAAACCTATGCCAAGGCGGGTGCGGATCTCATTACCGTACACGTTGAAGCGGATGACGACGCGGAAACGATGCTTCGCGCAATTGCCGCGCAGGGCATCAAGGCGGGCATCAGCATCAAGCCCGGTACGCCTGTTCAGGCGATTGAGCCGCTGCTCCCGCTGTGCGATTTGGCGCTGGTGATGACGGTTGAGCCAGGATTCGGCGGACAGAGCCTGCGGGAGGACTGCGTTGCGAAGATCCCCGAACTGAAAGCCATGATCGAGAAATCCGGTCGGGATATCCTCATCGAGGTGGATGGCGGCGTAAAGCGCGAAAACGCGGAGAAAGTGGTTCGCGCCGGCGCGGATGTGCTGGTCATGGGCACGGGACTCTTCCGTGCGGATGATCCGAAGGCGGTTGTGCGCGAAGTGCTTGCGTGCGCGGAGGCGTAAACCGTGCGGACGCTGATTGTGCTTGGCGGGGACACACCGGGGAAGGCGCTTCTTCGCGCATGCGCGAAAGAAGCTGACTGGACAATCGCGGCGGACAGGGGCTTGGAGGCATTTGATGCGGCAGACGTCGAGCCGGATCTGCTCATCGGCGACATGGATTCCATTCGTCCGGATATCCTCGCGAGATATGAAGGAAAGCTGGAAGAGAGAAGGCTCAACTGCATCAAGGATGATACGGACGGCGTCGATGCGCTGGACGTGGCTTTAAAGCGCGGCGCAACGGAGATCACGTTTCTTGGCGCGTTGGGCGGGCGGCTCGATCATGCGATTGCCAATGTCATGCTGCTTGTCCGCGCCCATCGTCAGGGAGCCAAGGCGCGTATCCTTTCGGAGGACGCGGAGATTTGGCGCGTCGATGGCGAAACCGTTCTGCGCGGAATGAAAGGGGAAACCATCTCCCTTTTGCCGCTTGGAGAAGCAGAAGGCGTGAGCATTGAAGGATGCTTCTATCCGATTTCGGATTATACCCTGACCAGCGATTACCCAATCGGCGTGAGCAATGTCGTCACGGCGGACGAGGCGAGGGTTTCCGTTCGGAAGGGCGATTTGATTCTTTTCCGATATCAAAATATACATGGGCATGGAGAGAAAGCATGAATCCGATAATCTTGGATGAGCGGCTGAGTGCCGCCGCAAAGATGGCGCGTGAGGCGCTTGAAGGGCAAGAGCAGCCTAAAGGGGCAGATATCGGATGCGACCATGGCTTTCTGACGGCGAGTCTGCTGGAAAGCGTGCCCGGGCTGACGATGATCGCCAGCGATGTGAGTGCGCCGTCCCTGGAGAAGGCGCGTCGGCTGCTTGCTTCCAGAGGGCTGGAAGCGCGTGCTGCGCTGACGGTGGCGGACGGTTTATCGGCAATGGAAACGCCCGTGCATGCGGTGATGATTCTGGGCATGGGCGCCGGGACGATTCTCAAGATTGTCCGCGAGGGCATTGCTCAAATCGGGAACGCCGCGCTGATTGTGCAGGCAAACGTCGATCTGTCTCTTTTGCGCACGGAGTTGGCGCGGATGGGCTTTGTGATTCAAAAAGAAAGCTACTGCCGTGCCGCGGGGCGTCATTATGTGACGATGCTTGCGCGGCAGGGTGACGCGGTTTTGCCGGATGCGCGTCACGCGCTGCTGGGAACCTGTGCGGACGGCGCAAAAGACGAAGAACAGATGGATTATCTCGTCTGGCAAAGAGGCGTACGCGTGCGGGAGATGCTCTCTCAGGCGGGAACGGATACGCCGCGTGCGCGGGAAAGACTGAGCGCGGGCGGTCAGGAATTATCGAGGATTGCGGAGGCGATCGGCATGGAAACTTGCAGAGTGACCGATGTTCTGAACATGGTGGATCAGATTGCGCCCTATGAGCTGGCGGAGGAATGGGATAACCCCGGTTTCCTGTTTGGCAGGAAGAACGCGGAGGTGACACGCGTCGTTGTCGCGCTTGACCTGACACAGCAGACGGTTGACGAGGCGAAAGCGCTGGGCGCACAGCTGATTGTGACGCATCACCCGATCATGTTCTCCGCCGTCAAGCGGGTGACGGATGAAACACGCGAGGGTCGGCTGATGCTGGATATGGCACAGGCGGGCATTGCGCATATTGCGGCGCACACCAATCTGGACGCGGCGCCGGGCGGCGTGAATGATACGCTGATGAAGCTCATGGGTGCACAGAATGTTCGCGGCGAAGGCTTTGTCCGCGCGGGAGAGCTGGAGGAAGGCATGACGTTCGGCATGCTCTGCGCGAGAGCCCAGCAGAAGCTGCATGCGGCTGTCCGCGCTTACGGCGCGGCGGATACGCCGGTGCATGTGCTGGGCTGCTGCTCCGGCGCAGGCGGAAGCGAATTGGACGACGCCATGGCGCTGGGCGCGGATTGCTATATTACGGGCGAAATCCGCCATCACGAAGCATTGGATGCGGTGGACAAGGGTTGCTGTGTCATCGAAGCAGGTCATTTCGAAACGGAAAACCCCGTCTGTGAAGTGCTTGCCGCCGCTTTACAAAACGCGGCGGATGCGTTACAATATAACCTGACGGTTTTCTGCCTGAAGGGCAATCCTTTCGGGCGTTGATAGATTGAGGAGGGTCCTATTTTGGAACAGTACGAACTTTTGTGGCAGTATCAGCAGGTGGACATGGAGCTGGATCAGTATGAAAAGGAGATGCGCAGCAACAGTAACCGTAAGGAGCTGCTCAAGCATCGCGATTTCCTGCTGGAACAGCAGAATGTGCTCAAAAAGATCGAGACGGATGTGGAGATCATGAGCGACCGCATGGAAGCGCTGGCGGACGAGATTGAGCGTCTGAACGGCTCTGTTGCGGAAGCGAGCGCAAACTTTGAGGCGCATCGTCCCGATGATCTTGAGGAAGCAAAGAAGCAGATTGCGTCTCTCCAGAAGCTGATCACGACCATTTCCCGATATGAGAGCGAACTCGCCAAAATGCGCAAGGACTCCGAAGCACGCGATCGCCAGCAGCGCGAGGTGCGTGTGCGTGCGGCGAAGGCGCGTGCCGAGTTTGACCGCATCAAGGTCATCTACGACGAGGAATACAAGCATGCGGCGGTCAAGCTCGAGGAGCTGAAGAAGAAGGTCGCCGAGGAAGCGAAGGACATTGATCCGGAACTGCTTGAAAAATACAAGGCGATCAAGCGCCATTCCACGCCGCCGATTACCCGGATTCACGATGACCGCTGCGGCGGCTGCAACATGCAGCTTCCGGCGGCTGACATGAACAAGATCCGCACCGGCGCCGCGTATGTGGAGTGCGAAAACTGCGGACGCATCATTCTGGTCAAGTAATTTCTTGACATGATGCACGGGTATATGCTATAATATCGAACGTTTGTGAGGTTGCCGGGCGGCCGCGCGCCGAAAGGTGTGAGGAAAGTCCGAGCTCCACAGGGCAGAGCGCCGGGTAACACCCGGCGGGGGCGACCCCAGGGAAAGTGCAACAGAGAGATACCGCACGCTTGACGTGTAAGGG
>CAKUCW010000034.1 GCA_934643825.1 uncultured Clostridia bacterium
TGAAAAGGCAAGAAAGGTGATTTTTATGGTTACATCCTTAGATAGAGGATGTTTGGAACCGTAATGGTACAAATATGGAATTATAATTACATATTGTTGGAACTACAAGGTGGTTGAAGCTGAAAATCTGGTATTATAGGATTAAACCGAGGTGAATACAGTGCGTAATGACGTGATTGAGCACAGCGGTTCCTGTATTTGGGAAGCCAGACGGCATAAAGGGTATTCTCGACGCGTATTGAGTGAGAAAACAGGCTTATCCGAGCGAACGATTGAAAAAATCGAAAAAGGAAAAGTGAACACGACGGCTGAAACGCTGTATACTCTTATCAATGCTTTGGATATGTCAGCAGACTACCTTTTCAAGATGGATAAGCATCAGGCAGATGTAAAGTGTGAACAGGTTATAAATATGCTGATGGCCTGTGATGAAAACCAGAAAGACGTCGTCTGTCGAACAATGCAGACATTGATTGAAGCGATGCGCGGGGAGAAAAATCCATGAGCATACAAGATAGGGATCAATGGATTCACGATTGTTTCGCCGAGAACTACGATATTCTGGTTGTAAGAGCGAAACGGCGTGCGGAAAATGATCCGATTCTGCGAAATGAAATTGAGGATTGTGTGATCGAAGCATTTGAAATGGCGTGGAGCAAGTATGGGCAGCTCAAGCATCATCCATGTATTTTGGGGTGGCTCACGCAAACGGTTTATAACAAGATTGATAATCTTCGGATGCGCGCATCGACGAAGATGTCTCGACAGGCAGCGGATATTGATGATCCGGCGGTGATGCAGATTGAAGATAAAAGGGCACAGAAACGTCTCGAAGAATGGTATGAGCAGCAGGAACAGCGTGAGCAAATTGAAATGATCCTCAAGATGCTTTCTTTGAACGAGAAGGAAATCTTTGAGGATTATTTTATGTGCGAGAAAAGTGCACGAGAGATTCAGCAAGCCAACGGCGGAACGCTGGAAGGGATTCGAGCGGCGATTCGCAGAATCCGAAAGAAAGCGCGGTTGGTGGAACAGGAAAAAAATTATTTTATTTTGTGTATTTTGGGTACGCTTTTGATCATTCGTCAAATTATAAAGTAGGGAGGAACAGTACATGGCAACTAACAAAGGCGCAGAGCTTTTGGAAAGCCTGAAAACGCAGGGACTTTCACAGCAGGAGATGCTGAATCGGTTGGACGCGATTATTGATGCTGAAAGCGCCCGGCCGGAAGGAAAGCGAGACAGAGAACTGATTCAAGCCTGTATTGACCTGCAATGGTTCCTCACGACAGGAGAGCATTATACCAGCAAGAAGGAGGTGGCGAGGCTAAAACTGGATTCGGCGCTGCATAAGCGCGAAAAACAGACAGCGAATGGACACAGACATTCGGCCAAGGTGCTGGCAGCGGTATTTTGTCTTGCCGCAGTGGTGATTCTGTTGCCGATAGCTGGCCAGACGCTGCTGAGCCGCAAATGGATTGAAGGACAAACGGTGGATGGAGGCGAGGTTTATCAGCTCAACGGACAAGCGGTCGAGCTGGATATGCTGAAAAAGGCGATTGCCGATGGAACAGACGAAGATATTGAGATCAAGACAAGCGACCTTAGCGCGCTTAGCGGACTGATTGAAGTCCGATGTATTCATCCTGAACATCTTCCGTCCGGTTGGGTCTGTGAGGAATACAGCTATACAAGGATAGATTCAACGATATACTATGCAGAGTCGTACTTGAATGGGCAAAATCGTATTGAGTATAGATGCACAGTATTTCAAGATGCGGATTCTGTAATTGGTGGAAAAGAACAGGATGGAACAGGTCAGAAATTACAGATAGGCTCAAATAAAGTGTACACAACAGAAAACATAAATACAAAGACTGCAACATGGTCTGTCGGACTTACGGATTATTCTTTGTATGGCAATTACACTTTAGAGGAGCTTAGAAATTATGTTGAGAGTATAGAAAATAAATGAAAAATAAAGTGTGTTGCATTTTGCTGACTCTTTTTATGGTGATGCTTTCTACTGGTCAGGCACTAGCGGGTGGAATAACTCCGTATGCAAGTGAAGAAATTCATTCTGCGACAGTATCTATATCCGCTAAAAAGAGAGTCACATATAATGTTGTAGTAAAAGATCCAAGCTACAAGGTTCATGTGAATTATTGCGATCTTTATAGAAAGACCGGAACAAACACTTGGGAGTTCGTGGCTTCTATGGATGATGCAATCCCTTCGGATACAACGGGCGATATGCTTGTCGCAAGTGATGTTTCCGGGTATATTACTGAAAGCGGAACATACCGTGTTCGAGCTTGTTACACGGTTGGAAAATCCACAGTTTCCAGATATTCAAATGAAAGAACTTTTGATTAACTAGCTACGAAGCTCGTGTAGAAAACAGGCTGCACGAGCTTTTTCAACAACAGAATTTGCACTGAGCGAGGATGAATCTCGTTCAGTGCTTTTTTAATGTGCAAAAGAAATCAGCATTGTCGCGCTCCGCCGCCTTTCTGTCTTGCCATTTTTACGCACGACAGAAAGGAAAAACAATGTTTGATAGAAAAAATGATGTCGCTCGTAACAAGAAACGGGCAGATGCGATTGTTTATGCGGGTGCGGCAGACGAGGTTGTTCTGACGCAAAGTGATTTTGAAAGCGAAGAAGAGTTTCGACGCTGGAAAGCATGGTCGGATGCAGATTACAAGCAGACGGAAAAAGCAATGCGCAGGGATTATGACCATGTGATTTATGGATTGGAAGGTTGGAAAATTCCTGCGTCGGAAAGGATGGAGAAACAAGAAGAAATCATCAATGAAGATAAACTGAAATCTGTTTTGACAGAACGGCAGTATAAAAGGCTGCATTTATATGCTGTCATGAATATGACATTAGAACAGATTGCAGATATTGAACATGTATCCATTCAGAGTGTATCAAGGTCGATTCATGCAGCTAAAAAGAAAATTTTGAAATTTCTTTCCAAACAGGGTGAAAAAGTGCCGTTTTAAGCGTGATAGGTGAAGGGCTTAATTAGGAAGCGCTTTTGTACCTTGACAACAGCATACCGCAACCCAAGTACGAAACCCATGCAGGAGCGATAAAGTGGGCAGCGCGACGATGGCATAGCCGGAGCGATTCATGCGGCTTGAACCCGATTTGGCAAATCGGACGCGACGATGGCGTGGGGGATAATGATACTTCTTCACAGCCCCTCGATGACTGGAGGGGAGTTTCTGCTGCGCGCGCCAAATGGCGCAGTGGAGCTATGACGCTTTGCCGAAAGCGGCTTGGGGCGCGTTCAAAATAAAGCATGATGGGGACAGTTCTTCGAAGTGTGGAGACTGTCCCTTTAGTTTTATAGTTATTAAAATATAATTAAGCGATTTTTTGCGGAAATAATGTGAACGTGTTATGATGAACGTGAAACAAGGCATTTTCGCATCATCGAAAAGGCAAAGGAGCTGATGCGGGAAAAACATCAAAAGGCATTCCCACTGATCTTTGACAAGTGCATAACCGTCATCCCAAGTACAAAAACCATGCAGGCGTGAGAAAGTGGTCAGCGCGACGACAACATGGGGCGTGATACTCCCTCACGGATTCTCGATGAGGAGAGCTTTTGCCGCTCAATCAATGGCGCGGTGGAACGATGCCGCTTTGCCGAAAGCGGCTTGGGATATTCATACGAAGGGAAATGCAACAATTCGTAGCGTGTTCGGCGCAGATGAAGGCGCAACAGTCAGCGTGTTTGTTGGATAAAAGATGTTGAATTAGAAAAAACTTCAGGTAGAGGTGAACGAAATGGATGAGTGGATGGATGAAGCGTTCAGAAGAGCGTGGATGAATTATGCTAATAAAAGTCTGCTGGATATGGGGCTGATTACGGAACAGGAATACCGGAAAATGGAGGTAAAGATTACCAATTCGCCGGATCGTTTGCGCCAGGAATCTCGACCATGATAGAATTGGAATATCAATTCGGGAGGCTATAAAAACATGAATGTGTATGAAGTGAAAAAAGTACTTCAGCATAAACCGATCACTGATATTCCGCTTCGGGTCGTATCCTATTGCCGTGTATCTACCAAGTCTTTGGAGCAGGCAACGTCGATTGAAAATCAGGTCGAGCATTACCGCAAGAAAATCCAGGGTATTCCGGCATGGACATTCGTGGGCGAATACGTTGATAACGGCATTTCGGGTACGTCGGTCAAAGCCAGAGTGCAATTTAATAAAATGATTGAGGATGCCGAAAACGGCATGTTTGACCTGATTGTGACGAAAGCCGTTTCGCGTTTTGCGAGAAATACGTTGGATAGCCTGATGTATTCGAGAAAACTTCTTGAGGTTGGGGTTGGTATCTGGTTTGATACGGATGGCATCCTCAATCTGGACAAGGACGGCGAGCTTCGTCTGTCGATCTTCTCGGCACTGGCGCAGGATGAATCCGCGAAAAAATCGGAAGCCGTTCGCTTTGGACAACAGGAAGCCATCAAACGCGGTACGGTATTTGGGTTTGACAACATGTTCGGTTTTCGAAAAAGAGACGGAAAGCTGGAAATTGACGAAAGCGAAGCCCCGGCCATTCGAAAGCTGTTTGAGCTGTATGCCACGGATCAATACAGCATGAAGCAGATTGAGAAAATCCTATATGACGATGGGTTTCGCAACCATAATGGCAATAAACTGTCCCACGCGACGATGGCACATATCATCAGAAATCCGAAATACAAAGGATATTTCTGTGGCAATAAAGTTGGAACGGAGGACATGTTTACCAAGAAAATGGTCTTCAAACCTGAATCGGAGTGGGTGATGTTTAAGGATGAGCGCATTGTTCCTGCGATTGTAAGCGAGGAAATCTGGGAGCAAGCCAATGCTGTGCTGGCGGTTCGCAGTCGAGACGTGAAGCAACGGCAAAACCAGTGCAATCGTCCTAATCTGATGACGGGAAAGATGTACTGTGAGCATTGCGGCAGACTGTACCATCGCAAAATGTCTAAAAGCAACAACGGAACGCCAAACAGCGCATGGGTATGTGCAGGAAAGATTGAACATGGCGCTGCGTCCTGCCCGTCGCGGTACATTTACGAGAATGAAATCAAGACGATCCTTTATGAAACATTTCGGGGAGACAAGTTCGATGTAAATTCCTGCGTTGAGCTGTATATGAAGGCGTATGAGGCGATTCTGAGCGGAAACGAGGTAGGAAGAAAAATCGAAGAAATTAAGAAGGAAATGGAGGCATTGGCGAAGAAAAGAGATAAATTGTTGGAGTACAATGTACAGGGGGCAATCTCAGATCGCGATTTTTTGTCCATGAACGCTTCGATTTCATCTGAACTTGATGAGAAGAACCTTCAACTTGCGAGATGCCAAAGCGAGTTTGAAAGGCAGAGCAACATGGGTGATAAGGTTCAGCAGATTCGTGATTCGCTCGGACGGCTGGCGGAGCTGAACAGTCCCGCAATGATTACGGAGGATTTCGTCAAATACTGCATTGACAGAATCGACATCCGCGCAGAAGGCGATGTGATGAAGCTGACGATCAGCCTCGTGACCGGAAAAATTGCGGAAAAGCAGCTTGAACTCCTTCGTCCGGGCAACAGGCGCTTGGTCATATAGCCGCCGATATAGCCCGCCTGACGGGAAGGCAGATCGCCGTTATAGCCCTGCTTGAGGTTGATGCCCAGTTCGCTGGCGATTTCATACTTCATCTGATTCAGTGCGCCCTTGGCTTCCGGCACGACCGTGCGGTTGCCGCGGGAATTGCTCTGCTGATTCTGCTGAGCGCCGGCGTTCTGCTGCTGATTGGGGTTATTCTGATTCTGATACATAAGATGAAAACTCCTTTCACATCATGAGAGGGCGTGCGCCGCCGGAAACGGGGCGCACAGCCGGGAAGAGGGAGATCAGCCGTTCTGACCAGCCATCTGCTGCTCAGCGTGTTCGATCAGCCTTTTCACCATGTAGCCGCCGACATAGCCTGCTTCACGGGAGGTCAGATCGCCGTTATAGCCCTGCTTGAGGTTGACACCCAGCTCGCGGGCGATTTCGTATTTCATATTGTTCAGCGCGTCCTTTGCCTGCGGCACGTTGATCTGGTTGCCGTTTGAGTTGTTCGCCATCTTTTTTTCACCTCCGATCGGTTCAAACCTATTGTGACGCAGGGGGCATCGCGATATTCTGACAATAAACGTCTGTCCTGCCATGGAAAAGACAGAAAATCCCCTTTTTTTGACAAAAGGGTTGACAGGCTGAAGCTGTTGTGGTAAAATCTCTTTTGCAAGTGAGCGATGCGGTAGTAGCTCAGTGGTAGAGTGCCACCTTGCCAAGGTGGATGTCGCGAGTCCGAATCTCGTCTACCGCTCCATGTCAACACTCGTCTGAGAAGGCGAGTGTTTTTCTTTTATAATAACGCGAAGATTGATTCTACGGGCAGAGCTTTAAAGCGTTGCGGACTACGTCGGAAGCAGGTGTGGGCTCAGCCCATTTAGGAGCGTGAAAGATCGCAAGAAAATCGCCCGCGTGAGCTGAAATCGCATGTTTTGCGGACTGTGGCGGAAGCAAGTGCGGGCTCAGCCCGACATTTAACGTATGGAAGATCGCAGAAAAATTGCCCGCGTGAGCAAAAGTCTCATGTTTTGCGGACTATGGCGGAAGTGAGTGTGGGCTCAGCCCGACATTTAACGTATGGAAGATCGCAGAAAAATCGCCCGCGTGAGCTGAAATCGTATGTTTTGCGGACTGTGGCGGAAGCGGAAGTGGGCTCAACCCACTCAGCCCAATTTTTTAAAAATAGGGAAGAAAAATTCTCCCTCATTCGTCAAATAGACAGGAATTGGAAAAAGCGCATCATAGCGCGGAAAGAGGGTTGAATCAAGATGAAGAAAAAGGTTTTGGCATGGCTGCTTGCGGCAATGATGATGCTCGGCGCGACGGCGCTGGCGGATGGCGGGGTTTGGCATAACAGCCGCAGCTTCGGCTCCATTCAGTTTGCCAACTATACCGGCTGGAGCGACGGATATCAGAGCGTGGATGGATTCGGCGGCGTAACGGCAGCCGATCCGTATGAACTGACGGTCATCAGCAAGAGCGCGAGCATTTGGAGCGAACCCAGCACGGGCAGCAAAAAGCTCGGTTCGGTCAGCTATGGCGATTCCCTGCTGGGCGTGTCCAGCGACGGCGGATATAACGTGACGATGGATCACAATTTCTATCAGGTCGAATATAAGGGCAAGAAGGGCTGGGTCGGCTCGACGTATGTGGTGCGCAATACGCTGGAAATCGTGTTGATGGAGAGCAATGTTCCGGCATATATTGCGCCGGATGTGCGAAGCAAAAAGGTCGGTTCGCTCAGCAAAATGACGCGCTACCGCGTGATCGGGTTCTACGATGATTTTTATATCGTGTCCTTCCGCGGTGCGGCCTGCGCCTATATCCCCAAAGATGTCGCCCATTATGACACGACGTTTATGGCGATGTATCGGCAGACGACCACGCACAAAGGCAGTATCGAGTATGATACCAAGCTCAGAACGGGTCCGGATGACAGCTATCCCGAAATCAAGACGATGAACGCAGGCACGACGGTTGAATGGATCGATGTCATCGATGGCTGGTGCATGATTCATTATTCGGGCAAGGGCGCGGACGGCGATATCTTTGCGTTCGTTGATTCGAACGCAGTATCGCAGAGCGGCGGAAATATCGAGGGATAATCTCGATGATACAAAGGAGAAAACGTCATGGAATTTTCGATTTGCAGGGTCAATCAGAGCGACTTGGATGAGCTGACGGCGGTGGAAGCCGTCTGCTTCCCCAAGGAGGAAGCGGCGACGCGGGAAGCCTTTGCCGCCAGACTGGAAGCCTTTGGAAACTGGTTTTTTGCCGCAAAGGACGAAAACGGGAAAATCATCGGCATGATCGACGGCATGGCGACAAACGAGGAGAGCATCGACGACGCGATGTTTGAGGATGCGTCGCTGCACAGGGAAGACGGCGAGGTGCAGACGGTTTTCGGGCTGGATGTGCTTCCCGCGTGGCGAAAAAGGGGCGTCGCGGGTGCGCTGATGCAAGCCTTTACGGATGCGGCAAGGCAGGCAGGACGCCGCAAGGTGACGCTGACCTGCAAGGCGCATCTGATCGGCATGTATGGGCATTTCGGGTTTACGCTCATCGGCAAGGCACGCAGCGTTCACGGCGGCGCGGAGTGGTTTGATATGGATCTGCGGCTGGACGGGGCAAAATAAGCCGTTTTTTACCCCTGAAAGCTGTGAAAAACCGAACATTTTTTAAAATTTAACGTTTTTCTATCGGAAATTTGTTGCTTTCCTTGCGCCTTTTTGCTACAATACGGACGCAGCAACATTTGAAAATGTCTTTGCGACAGCAGAAAGGGGAACTACCATGGCTAAGCAGCTTGAAATGATGTATGAAGGCAAGGCGAAGCAGGTTTTCGCGACGGATGATCCGACCCTTGCGGTGATCCATTATAAGGATGATGCCACCGCGTTCAACGGACTGAAGAAGGGTACGATTGTCGGCAAAGGCGTTGTCAATAATCTGGTCAGCAATCACCTGTTCAAGATGCTGGAAAAGCATGGCATCGAAACGCACCTCGTCGAGCAGCTCAATGATCGCGACAGCGTCGTGCGCCGCGTTTCCATCGTGCCCATCGAGGTCATCGTGCGCAACATTGCGGCGGGCAGCCTCTCCAAGCGTTTGGGTCTGCCGGAAGGCACGCATCTGAACTGCACGGTTCTGGAGTATTGCTACAAGAACGACGATCTCGGCGATCCGATGATCAATGATTATCATATCGCGGCGATGGGGCTGGCGACGAAGGAAGAGATGGAGCAGATTTCTTCCATGGCGCTCAAGATCAACGAACTGCTGACCGACTACCTCAAGGATCTGGGCATCGAGCTGATCGACTTCAAGCTGGAGTTCGGTCGTTTCGACGGGCGTATCGTGCTTGCCGACGAGATTTCCCCGGATACCTGCCGCTTCTGGGACAGCAAGACCGGCGAAAAGCTGGATAAGGACCGTTTCCGTCGCGATCTGGGCAACGTGGAAGACGCGTATCAGGAGATCCTGCGCCGTTTGATGGGAGGACACGAAGAATGATCGATCGCTACACGCGCCCCGACATGGCGGCACTGTGGACGAAGCAGAAGAAGTTTGAAACCTGGCTCGAAGTTGAGCTGAACGCGACCGACGCGTGGGTTCAGCTGGGCAAAGTTCCCGCGGAAGCGGCGAAAGCGATGCGCGAGAACGCAAAGTTCACCGTTGAGCGCATTGAAGAGATTGAGCAGTCTACCCGCCACGATGTTGTGGCGTTCACGCGCTGCGTCGCCGAAAGCCTCGGCGAAGAATCCAAGTATCTGCATTTTGGCTTGACCAGCACGGACGTGGTGGATACCGCGCTCTCCAGCGTCGTTTCTCAGGCGCTGGACATCATCGAGGCAGACATGCACAAGCTCATCGATGTGCTGGCTTCTCAGGCGGTCAAGTACAAGATGACCCCGTGCATGGGACGCACCCACGGCGTCCATGCCGAGCCGACGACGCTGGGACTCAAGTTCGCGCTCTGGTATGCCGAGATGCAGCGCAATCTCGAGCGCATGGAGCATGCGCACAAGATCACCCGTGTCGGCAAGATCTCCGGCGCGGTCGGCACATATGCCAACGTCGATCCGTTCGTTGAAAAGTATGTCTGCGAGAAGATGGGGCTGACGCCGTCGCCCATCAGCACGCAGGTGCTTCAGCGCGACCGCTATGCCGAGCTGATGAGCGTCATCGCCATCACCGGTTCCAGCCTTGAAAAGTTTGCGACGGAGGTTCGCGGCTTGCAGAAGACCGAGCTGCGCGAGGTCGAAGAGCCGTTCCGTGCGGGGCAGAAGGGTTCTTCTGCGATGCCGCACAAGCGCAACCCCATCAACTGCGAAAAGGTCTGCGGTCTGTCCCGCGTGCTGCGCGGCTATGCGCTGGCGGCGATGGAAGATGTGGCGCTCTGGCATGAGCGCGATATCAGCCATTCTTCCGTGGAGCGCATCATCCTGCCGGACGCGACCGAACTGCTGGATTACATGCTCACGCTGATGACCCGCATTCTGGGCGACCTGTTTGTCTATCCGGAAAATATGCTCCGCTCGATGAGCATGTCCTACGGTCTGCCGAACTCCCAGCATGTGCTGCTGACGCTCATCGACAAGGGCATGCTGCGTGAAACGGCTTATGACTGCGTGCAGCGCTGCGCGATGCGTGCATGGCAGGAGCAGAAGCCTTTCCGCGATATGCTCGAGCAGGATGAAACGGTGACCAGCCATCTGAACAAGGAAGAGCTGGACGAATGCTTCAATCTGGCTTATCATTATAAGCATGTGGATGAAGTGTTTAAGCGCCTTGGCTTGGAGAAATAAGACTTTTTCAGCACATGAAAAATGGCGTGAAATTGCTCGCGTGAGCAGGGCTTCCGTGCTTTTTGCGAACTGCGGCGGAGGCTGAGGCGGGCTTGGCACGCTTTTTCGCCAATGGAATCAACAGAATCGTCCAAGAAACATTCCCGTTTCTTGGACGATTCTTCTGTTTTTTGCAAAAAAAGAGGGGCAGGGTTGTATCGTTCGGGTTTTTATTCTATAATAATAGACAGCATTTATGTTATGTAAATCTTTTTGCTGCCGATGCTTTGTCGAAGGATTTACATCATTTTCTCGACGATGCGGTCGGCAGGGTGCCGATTTGCGTTTCGCGAGAAGGAACGAGCCTTGAAGCTGGAGGAGTCATGTATAAATTGCTGCTGGTCTCCGATAAAGAGGAGATCCGGGCGCTGTATCGGGGGTATTCCGAATGGGAGAACCTCGGATTTGAGCAGCCGACGATTGCGGAAAACGCGCAGAAGGGCATTGAATTGCTGGGACGCAACCGCTTTGACGCGATATCCTGCCTGTTGAGTGTCAACGAGGGAAAGAAGTTTTTTGCTTACCTGTCCAAACGCCCGGAAATGCTGGGCATGGAAACGGCGCGTGACGAGGAACGCCTCCGCAAAGAGATCAGCGCGGCGCGGCGCACGCTCTCCGCACGGGATGCTAGCCGCCAGAATAAAATAGTCGATGATTATACCCGCGCTTTGCAGGGCGAATTCCTCTGCGATTTGCTTCGCGGAGCGGCTTATGACAGGGCGAAAATCGATGAGCGCATGCAGGCGCTGAAGACGACGCCGCTGGATGCACATAGACCGGTGGCAACGTCTTCCTTCCGCCTGCCGCAGGGCGACTACTTCCTTTCGGAGGTCTGGCGCTATGGGCGCGACCGCCTGGAAAACGCGCTCAAGAATATCTTTGAAAACGGCAACGAGAACATGACGTTTGTTTTGCTGATTATCAATCCGCATCATATGCGCCTGATTGCCCTGCCGCGTGAGGATATGACCAAGGACGAGGTTTATGAGCAGATGGTCGCGCATATGGCGCGGTGTCAGGCGAGCCTCGAACAGTATTTTGAATTGACGCTGACCATCAAGCGCATCGTGCTTTACGATGATCTGTACGCGCTCAGCCGCGAGAACGCACTGAGAACGGCACACTGAATGCTTCGGCTGCTCTCTTACGAGGGCAGCCGCTTTTCTTTGCGGCGGCTTAACAGACTGGGCATCCATGTATCGCAAAGCGATACATGCAGCGGAAGGTCAAGGGAACTCAGTTCCCTTGCGGGAGTTTGAGGGCGGCGCCCTCAACGTCTCCTCCCGTTCTTCTCCTGCGCTTCCCTGCATACCCTTCCTTGCGGCGCGAAGCGCGTGGGAGGGGAATGGCATGCGGAAAAAGAGCTGGACGCTGGCTTTGGGGCTTCCGGAGGATGCAACGGGGGATTGCGCACGCGTGACGCTCAGCGGACAGAGCGCCGCGCTCGTCGAGGGACAGCATGGCGTGGTCGAACTGTCCGCATGCACGGTTCGACTCAGAACGGGGCGCGGCGTGCTGACAATCCTGGGCGAAGAACTGACACTCAAAGAGCTTTCTATGGATGCCGCACTCATCACGGGAAAACGCGTGATGACGGCAACCTACGCCCTGCGAGGGGAGGGCGGAATGCCGTGAACCTGACGCTGGATGTGTTTGGACTGAATCTGGAACGACTGCTGCGCTCGGCAGGGGAACAGGGGCTTTCCCTGCGCCATGTCCGGCGGATGGACGGACGGTGCGTCCGCGTTGTCCTGCCCTTTTGGAAGCGGAAAGAATTTGCCGCGCTCTGCGAACAATATGGCTGGCAGGTGCGCGAAGTGCGGGCAGGCATGGGGATCAAGACCCTGCGCTTTTTGGAGCGGCGATGGATGCTGGGCGTGTCCGTGGCGCTTTGCGTGGCAGGAGTCTGGCTGTCTTCGGAAATGATCTGGAAGATTGAAATCGAGCATGCGGACGAGAACGTTGCGGAGGTGCGCCGATGCCTGAAGGCGGAAGGCGTGCACATCGGGCAGTTCAAGCGATGCGTTTCAACCGATGAATTAAAAGAGGCGTTGGCGCTTGCCGTGCCGGGGTTGGCGCATGCCGCGGCGCGGTTTGAGGGGAGCATTCTGGTCGTCGATTGCCATGGCGCGAGGATCGGAGAGCATGCCGGCACAGAGGGTACGGAAAACGATATCGTCGCGGCGCAGTCCGGTATCGTTGTGCGCATCAGCGCAGAGAGCGGTACGCCGCAGGTTGTGCCGGGTCAGGCTGTTCGGAAAGGACAGGTGCTGATTCGGGGACAGGAAAGAACGAGCGGCGGCGGGATGCGCTCATGCAGGGCGCAGGGAGAGATTGTCGCACGGCTGTTTGCGCGGGGCGATGTGCGCGTGAGCCTGAACGAAGTGGAAACGGTTGAAACCGGCGAGGTCCGCAGGCGCGTGACGATGGAAAGCCCGTGGCATCGCCGAATCGTTGCGGATGCGCAGGATTTTGACAGTCAGGATGTGAGCGTCGAGCGGCAGCCGGTCGTCGGGCTGTATCTGCCGGTGTGGCGGCGCGTGGAAACGCTGGCGCGAACCGTGCATAAGCAGGAAAAGCGTTCCCTTGCCGATGCATGCAGTCAGGCGCAGGGCGCGGCAGAGCGGATTGCAAAATTAAACTGCCCGGCAGGGGTCGAAATCCTTGACAAATGGGTAGATTATAGTATGATAGATGATGAGTTCGTGTATGCGACCGTTGTGCTTGCCTTTGAAAAAGGCATCGGCACACGCGGCATGCCCAACGCTCAGATTGAGCCTTGAAAAAGGCACGGGAGGATCTGCTTTTGGCGGAAGAACGAAAAAATGCCTCGAAATCCGGGGCATTGCAAACCTTGTTCGGCACAGGGGATGAAAACATTCGCCTGCTTGAAAAACTGATGGGCGTACACGTCGCGCTGCGCGGCGGCGATATCGTCGTGGAGGGCGAAAGCGAGGAGGCAGTGGACGGCGCGGACGATATTCTGCGCCATCTGGGCGCGTTGGCGGAAAAGGGCGAACGCGTGGATACCGCAGTCGTTCAGTATGCGGTCAGCCTGCTGGAGAAGGGCGAACTGGATCAGCTCGATAACCTGTATCAGGATGTCGTGGCGACGACGTTCCGCGGGCGCCCCATTCGCTGCAAGACGCTCGGTCAGCGCGACTATGTCCGCGCCATTAAAAAGCACACGCTGACATTCGGCATCGGACCGGCGGGCACGGGCAAAACCTATCTGGCAATGGCAATGGCGGTTGCGGCGCTCAAGGCGAAGGAAGTCGAGCGCATCGTGCTGACGCGTCCGGCGGTTGAGGCGGGCGAGAAGCTGGGCTTTCTGCCCGGCGACCTGAGCCAGAAGGTCGATCCGTACCTTCGCCCGCTGTATGACGCGATGTTTGACATGCTGGGTGCGGAAACCTGCCAGCGCATGCAGGAGCGCGGCGTCATTGAGGTCGCGCCGCTGGCGTATATGCGCGGACGCACGCTGTCGGATGCTTTTATCATTCTGGACGAAGCGCAGAACACGACGACGGAGCAAATGAAGATGTTCCTGACGCGCATGGGCTTCCGTTCCCGCATTGTGGTGACGGGCGACCCGTCGCAGATCGACCTGCCGCGTGGCAAGCGCAGCGGATTAACCGAGGCGGTCGAGGTGCTGGAAGGCGTGGAGGATATCGCCGTGCAGAGATTGACGCATCACGACGTGGTGCGCCATGAACTGGTGCAGGCAATCGTCCGCGCCTATGACGAGCATGCTGCCGCCCGCGCAAAGGAGGATGGAAGTGATGGACGCTACGCGCAAGACCGCACGCAAATGGATTAACAGCCTGAGCACACGCGTGCAGCAGGTGCTGTTTGCGGCGGCGACCTATCTCATCCTGCTCGCCATCTGTATGCTGGCGATTTCGCCGGAACAGTATGATCTGAGCGTCGGAGATGTTGCGCCCAAGACGATCACAGCCAGCAAGGATACCGTGGACGAGATCACGACCGCACGGCGCAGACAGGCGGCGGCGGAGGCGGTTTCCCCGGTCTATTATAAGGACGACACGGTTTCCGATACGGTGCTTTCGGATATGGACGCCATTTTTTCGGAGATGCGTTCCGTTCGCGAACTGGGCGAACAGATTCGAACGGCATGGGGCGAAGCGGGCGGTTCGTTCACCGATTCGGATTACACGCAGGCATCGGGTCTGCTCACCCGTCTGACGCTGAGCAACTATCAGCTTCGCACGCTGATGAGCACCAGCGAAAGCGACTTTGAGAGCCTCTGCCAGTCTTTGGCTTCCGCGACGCGCACGGCGCTGGTTTCCACCATTACGGAGGGACAGATTAACGACGCCATCAACAATATTCAGCAGATTGTCGCGTATAACACGCGCACGGATCTGTGGTATAACGTGGCAATTCCGACGCTGCGCAAATGCCTCAAGCCGAACATGCTGATCGATCAGACCGCGACGGAGGAAAACCGCCAGCGGGCGAGCGACGCCGTTGAGCCGACCGTTTACAAGCAGGATCAGAACATCGTCGTCAAGGGCGACCGCGTAACGGCGGAGCAGATTGCCGTTCTGGACTCGCTGGGTCTGCTGGAGGGCAACCGCGTCGATTATCCGCTGTATATCGGCACGGCGGCGACGCTGGCGCTGATTTTGGCGGCGACATGGCTGTATGTGTGGCTGTTCGCGCCGCAGATGCTGACGATGGGCATGAGTGCGCTGGTGCTGCTGATTTCAGGCGTGCTGACCGTGTTGCTGTGTCTGCTGATGGGCGAATACCTGAGCGTCAACGCGATGCCCGTCGTGCTGGGCGCGATGCTCGTCGCCAATCTGCTGGGCGCACGCCCTGCATATGTGGTCAACATAGCGATGAGCCTGCTGATCGCCTTCCTGACGGCGAAGGGCACGGGGCTGGTGACCGCGCAGACGCTGAGCGTGCTGATGATGAGCACCATCGGCGGCATGGTTGCGATTTATATGCTCCGCAGGAATACGGCGCGTGTGATGGTCGTCGTCAGCGGTCTGGTGGTCGGCATTGTCAATTTCCTGGTTCTGCTCTGCGTGCGGGCGCTGACGTCCAACGACATGAGCAGCGTGTGGAACGATGCGATGTATGCCATCGGCGGCGCGGTGGTTTCCGCCGTGCTGTGCGTCGGCTTGCAGCCGATTTTGGAAACGGCGTTCAATCTGGTCACGCCGTCCAAGCTGATCGAGCTTTCCAACCCCAATCAACCGCTCCTGCGCCGGCTGATGATTGAAACCCCGGGCACATATCACCATTCGATGGTCGTTGCGAATCTGGCGGAAGCGGCGGCGGAAGCGGTCGGCGCCAATGCGCTGCTCGTCCGCGTCGGCGCATATTACCACGACATCGGCAAACTCGTTCGCCCGCTCTATTTCAAAGAAAACCAGATGGGCGAAAACCCGCACGACAAGACCGACCCGCGTGTATCCACGGCAATCCTGACCGAGCATACGCGTGACGGCGTCGAGCTGGCACGCAAACACCATCTGCCTGAACCGATCATCGACATGATCCGCCAGCACCACGGCGATACGCCGGTCATGTATTTCTACGCGAAAGCGGTTAAGATGCTCGGCGAAGAAAATGTGGATATCAGCGATTTCCGCTATGACGGTCCGAAGCCGCAGACTTCCGAAGCCGCGATTCTGATGCTTTCGGATACGGTCGAAGCTGCCGTGCGTGCCCTGCCCGATCCGACGCAGGAAAAGATTTCGGCGCTCATTCGCAAACTGGTGCGCGGCAAGATGGAGGATGGTCAGCTGGATGAATGCACGCTGACCTTCCGCGACATCGGCAAGATCTGTTCGGCGTTTGAAACGGTGCTTCAGGGCGTATTCCATGAGCGCATCGAGTATCCGAGCGTCGATCTGAGCCGCGCACAGCATCACAGCGAGGGAAAAGCAAGCCAAAAGCCCATTGCGGGCGCAAAACGGACGGAGGTCAAGCCATGATTCTCGAATTTGAGGATGAAAAGGGATTGCTCGATAAGCAGACGCGGGAGCTGATGCAGCGCTGCGCGGACGCGGCGCAGAGGACGGAGGGCGTGAGCTGTCCGCTGTCCGTGTTCATCAGCGTCGTTGACGACGAGGAGATCCGCACGATCAACCGCGAACAGCGAAGCAAAGACGCTTCGACGGACGTCCTTTCCTTTCCGACGGTCAATTATCCCAAGGGAAAGACGGCGGGGCAGTGCGAGTCTCTTCTCCGCGAGGAATATGACCCGGACACGGATGCGTGCGCATTGGGCGATATCGTGATTTCCATGGATCACGTTCGGGCGCAGGCGGAGGAATACGGGCACAGCGAGCGCCGCGAATGCGGCTATCTGCTCACGCATGGGCTGTTTCACCTGATGGGCTACGACCATATGACCGACGAGGACAAGCCCGTGATGCGTGCAATGGAGGAAAAATCCCTCGCGTCCATCGGGCTGACGAGAGAGGAGTAAACGGGATGACAGACGAAAGACTGCTTGAAATGGCAATCGAAGCCAGAAAGAACGCCTATGTGCCGTATTCCGGCTATGCGGTCGGCGCGGCGCTGGAAACCAAAGACGGACGCGTTTTCACCGGCTGCAACGTCGAAAATGCCGCCTACGGCAACACGCTCTGCGCCGAGCGCACCGCGCTGGTGAAGGCGGTCAGCGAAGGATATCGCGAATTCACGAAGGTCGCCATCGCTGCAAGCGGCTCCGCACCGTATCCCTGCGGCGCATGCCGCCAGTCGCTGTATGAGTTCGCGCCCGATCTGGAGGTCTTTGTGACGTGGGACGGGCATGTTGACCGCGTGCCGCTGGCAGAACTGCTCCCGTATGGTTTCGGGCCGTCGTCTTTGGGCAAATAAAACCGGATAACCGGATGAGGAAATAAAAAAGTGAAGAACGAAACGAAATTTCTTTCGGGCTTTGCCGCAATTGTCGGCCGCCCGAATGTCGGAAAATCCACGATGATGAACGCGATGGTCGGCGAAAAGGTCGCCATCGTTTCCAACCGTCCGCAGACGACCCGCAACCGCATCATGGGCGTCGTGACGGACAAGGACTGGCAGATTGTTTTCCTGGACACGCCGGGTCTGCATAAGCCGCGCACGCGTCTGGGCGAATACATGGTCAAGAGCGTACAGGATGCCATGGACGGCATTGACGTGCTGCTGGTGCTGGTGGACGCCAACGAGATCGGTGCGCAGGATCGCGCCATCGTCGAAGAGATGAGCGGGCGCAAGGTGAAGAAGATCCTCGTGCTGAACAAGACGGACATCGTCGAGGAAGCGCGGCTTATGGCGGCGATTCAGTCCTTTGCGGAGGCGGGTTATGACGCCATCGTGCCCGTCAGCGCACGCACGGGCAAGGGCATGGACGAGCTGAAGAAGCTCATCGTGTCCTATCTGCCGGAAGGTCCCAAGTATTTCCCGGACGACATGATGACCGACCAGCCGGAACGCCAGATTTGCGCGGAGATCATCCGCGAGAAAGCGCTGCTGCATCTGCGCGAGGAAGTGCCGCACGGCATCGGTGTCGAGATGATGGCAATCAACAAGCTGAGCGACAACATGACGGAGATTCACGCGACGATTTACTGCGAGCGTGCGAGCCACAAGGGCATCATCATCGGCAAGAAGGGCGCGATGCTGCGCACCATTGGCGCGGAAGCGCGGCGCGACATTGAGAATCTGCTCGGCACGAAGGTAAATCTCCAGCTCTGGGTCAAGATTCGCGAGGACTGGCGCAACCGCATGGACGACCTGCGCACGCTGGGCTACGAGAGCAACTGACGCCCTCAGGACGGGCACTCCGTTTGCATACGCAGCGAGGACGGCCTGTTCGCGGTGAAAAAAACAATTCTTTTTGGAAAAAACTGAAACAAACGCCGCGGTTCTCTCGTCTTATAGACAGAAGGAAACGCGGCGTTTTTCGCACGGGAAGGAGGGAGGACATGAAAAGATGGGGAATCATCCTAGCGGCGCTTCTGCTGACGGTGGGATGTGCGCTGGCCGACGACGGCGGCTTCGGGCTGGACAACGAGCGGGCGCAAGCTATCCATTGGGAATATTCGGGTGCGGTGATTGAGGATTATGCCGAGGTCGAAACGGCGGAGCGGTCGTTTGCCTTCATCCTGTTTAAGCAGGAGCAAAGGCGGATGATGAAGGTTTACTTTGCCAGCAAATTCGGCTGGACGGATTGGTTTGCGACGGCGGAGGGCGTGCCGCAGGGCGGACGCGGTCGGCTGGAAACGGATGGGGAATCCGTCACGGTTTCGGCGGCGGACAGGAACGGCGGCCTGCGGACGATCACCTACGCATGGGACGCGGCGATGCCGAACGAGCCGAAGGGCACGGCGGAGAGCCGGAAACAGTTTGTCGGCGGTTTCAGGCTGACGGCGTATGACGGCACGCGGGTGGACGCGGACGGCGTGATCCATTTTGCCGAGGGTGATGCGAAGGTCGAGCTGCTGAATGATATGCGCTATCTGGCTTACGGCAATCTGCCCAAAACGCGAAAAAAAGCGCTGGAAAACAGCGATGTGCCGCCGGGGTTCAGCTTTTTCAGCCCGCGCTGGAACACGCTTTTCGGGCAGGTTGTGCCGCTTTCGGCGAATCACAGCCGCAAGGTTTATCTGGGTCCCGGCAGGGATTACCCGCGGGCGGGGAACGGCAAGGCGGCGGTCGGCACGAACGGCTGGGTGCAGGTGTTCGGCCAATACGACGGCTGGCTGCTGATTCAATACCACATCGACGGGAATCATTATCGAATCGGCTGGATTGAAAAAAGCGTGCTTCCTGCGGGAACAAAGGTCGAGCGGCTGAAAATCAGCGATTTCCGGGAAACGTATCAGCAGGAGATTACGGCGGATTGCGTGATGACAGATGATCCGCTGGGGAGCGGCGCGGCGATTGCCCATCTAAAGGCGGGGCAGAAGGTCTGGAACCACGCTTTTCTGGGCGCGGAGTGGGAAATGATCACCGTGGAGATCGACGGGCAATGCTATTGGGGCTTTGTCCCGACCAACTGCATGTCGCATGGATGATGGAGGGAAAACATGAAAAGAGTCGTTTTGTGGGTTTGCACGCTGCTGATGACGCTGATGGCGTCGGTTTGCGTTGCGGGAACGTATTCGCCGTATTTCGCGACCGAGCCGCCGCGGGAGGTGCGCGAGCACGTAGCGAGCCGCTGGCCGGATTACGAATTCGAGGATTACTGCGAGGTGCGCGGTACGTCGAAGGGCGACTACGGCTTTGCGCTTCTCCATAAGCAGAGCGAGCGCATTCTTGTCGGTTATCATCGGGTGAACGGCGAGATGAAATACTGGCTCAAGAACGCGGGCGCTGTGCCGCAGGGAAAGGAAGAAGCGTGGTTTGACGTTGGCACGGCAGGGTGGATAGACGAAACGGATTGGATCGGGAATTTCACGGGCAGACAGGTTTACGATGACGGCCTGTGTTTTTCCGTGACCCAACTGGATGAATCGGGCGAAAGCTATGAAAAAATGGTGGTGTATCGCTGGGAGAACGGCATGTTCCGCCTGAGCAGCTACCACAAAACGGAAGGCGGTGGGATTCGCGTTTCGGATGACAAGCTGGATTTTATCGACTGGTCGAACGTCGTTTACCGCGGCGCGGTGCAGGGCGCCGTTCAGCGCGATATCCGCTATGTGTCGTTTAACGCGCTGCCGACATGGATTGACGACGCGAAGACGAAGCTGACGGTCGCGCCGAATCTGAAGGACGGCGCATTTACCGCGCAGAAGGTCAAATTCACCGGCGGGCAGAAATATCCGGTTTATACGGGCCCCGGCGAGGACTATGTGCGCAGCGGCAACGGTAAGGGACTCGTCAGCACGAACGGCTGGATTGAGGTTTATGGGCAGAAGGACGGCTATATCCTCATTCAATACAGCATCGACAGCAGCCATTACCGCTTTGGCTGGATTGACAGGAACGCCCTGCCCGAAGGAACGAGCGTGCCGGCGATGGACTTTGCGGGCATTTCGGCGGATACGCTTTCCGAAATCACGCAGGATACCTTCCTGACGGATGACCCGCTGTTCAGTCAGAATAAGCTGTGCGGCTTGAAGGCGGGACAGACCGTCAGCTGGCTTGCCGTACTGAATAAGGATTGGGCGTATGTGCTGGTCAACGTGAATGGCAAGATGATGTGCGGCTTTGTTCGGACGGATTGCATCGTAAACGGCTGACGAACCTGCCATCGCGCAGGTTTCTTCGGAAAACCTGCTGAACTGAAAAGGGATTCCGCGCTTTTGTATGGAAATGAAGTACGAAAGCGCGGAATTTTTCGGTTTTATCCGTCATAAATTGCTCGCTGTGCAGTATACTGTATGGGGATACCAAAGATGGTGTTGGGGGGCGTTGCTATGCTGAGGAAAAAAGATGCGGCATTTTCCGCGACTGCGTCGAGCGCGGCACCGCAAACGGACGGGTGCGCGAATAGCGACGTGCGCGGAATTCATCTGCTGTTGGCGGAGGATAATGAACTGAGCGCCGAAATGATCAAGATGCTGCTGGAAGATCGCGGAGCGGCGGTAGAGGTCGCACAGAACGGACGAAAAGCGCTGGAAATGTTTGAAAACCATGCGCCCGGAACGTATGCGGTCATCCTGATGGATATGATGATGCCCGAACTGGATGGAATCGGTGCGACGCGGGCGATTCGGGCATTGGCGAGAGAGGACGCCCGGACGATCCCGATTCTTGCCATGACGGCGAACGAACGGGAGGAGGACGCAAGACGGTGCTTCGAGGCGGGCATGAACGCTCACTTGTGTAAGCCGATTCGGATTGAAGAACTCGCGGCGTCGATTGTCAGACTCTGTAAAAAGGCATAAAAGAAACGAAGACGGAGTTCCCTGCGGAGCGCAGAACGGAATCGCCGTCTTCGTTTTTTGAATGTAAAACTGATGCTTAAAGCCGCCGCGAAGCCTCTCTCACGCATCGCCTTTGGGAATCTTCCGGATCACGACGGCATAACAGATGATGAGCGCGGTGAGCGTTACAGTCCACGAAACCGGGTAGGAGAGATAGAGCGTATCCAGCGTCGGAGAAGCGGAAAAAACGCTGTACAGCCAGATGAGGCGCAGCAGGCAGATGCCGCTCAGGCTGGTGATGGTCGGCAGCAGGGAATAGCCGATGCCGCGAAGCTGTCCGACGAATGTGTCTTGCAGACAGTACAGGACATAGGGCGGCATGTTGTGGCAGATGCGAACCAAGCCGCAGGCGATGACGTCCGGATCGGTGTTGAAGAGGGAAAGAAGGGGCGTGCCGAACGCATAGATCAGCAATCCCATGCCCAAGCCGCCGAAGAACGCCGTCGCAAGGCAGACAGTCAGTACCCTGCGCATGCGGGTATACTTACCTGCGCCCATGTTTTGGCTGGAAAAGGTCAGCGCTGCCTGAGAGAGGGCGGTGGAGAGCGTTGTCGCGATGCCTTCGATGCTCGAGGCGGCGGTGTTGCCCGCAATCGCTGCCGCGCCGAACGAGTTGATGGCAGATTGAATCAGCGCGTTGGCAATGGAGAACATGCTGCTTTGCAGACCGGCAGGCAGACCGATGCGCAGGATCAGAGCGAGCGATTTGCCGTAGATGCGCGTCTTTTTCGGCTCATAGCGGATGGCGTCATGGCTGTGAATCAGGCAAAACAGCACGAGCAGACAGCTGAGCGCTTCGCTGACGACGGTCGCAATGGCGACGCCCGCAACGCTCATCTTGAACCCCGCGACCAGCAGCACGTTGAGGATGATGTTGACGATGCCGCTGAGGGTCAAAAAATAGAGCGGTCTGCGCGTATCGCCGACGGAGCGGAGAATGGCTGAGCCGAAGTTATAGATCATGCTGGCGGGCAGACCGACGGCATAGATTTTCAGATACAGCGCCGCGCCCTCGATGACGTTGTCCGGGCAGCCCATCAGCTCAAGCAGACTGCGGGAGAAAAACCAAATCGCCGCGCCGAGCGCAAAACCGGAAACCAGCGCCAGCGCGATGGAGGTATGCACCGCCCGGTGGATGGCCGCGTCGTCCTTCGCGCCGGCAGCGCGTGCGACGGCGACGGACGAGCCGACGCTCAACCCCATCAAAAGGCTGACCATCAGATGGATGAGGGAGGTCGTTGAGCCGACAGCCGCCATCGCCAGAGAATCGGCGAAGCGCCCGACGACAATGATGTCCGCCGAGTTATACAGAAGCTGGAGCATGCCGGAGAGAATCAGCGGTACGGTAAAGGCGAGAACGTTTTTAAACAGGGAGCCGGATGTCATTTGAACATCGTGGGAGCGGGAAACGGTCAAGCCCATCACCTCGAAACAAAATATGCGCCAAGCATAGCACAGGCTGCGCGTTTTGACAAGAGAAAACAGGTATGAAAAATGCAGTTATATCAAGCTTTGCTTGCATTTAGCCGGGCTTTCGGGTATAATGTCACCGTATAGTTGAAATGTCTACACTGTGCAATGCGTTAAGGAGTAAGCAAGATGACAAATGTGACGATTCGCCTGACGATGATGACCGATAATGTCAAGAATTTCGTGAGCATTGTGAACCACTATCCCTATGATATGGATCTGCGTTCCGGGCGTTATGTGGTGGATGCCAAATCCATCCTCGGCATTTTCTCTATCGATCTTTCCAGACCGATCACCCTGTCGATTTACAGCGACGATTGTGACGATCTGCTCAAGGAGCTGGACGGCTATCTCGTTAAGGATGGCGGGGAGAAGTCTGTGCAGAAGTAAGGGCTTCGCCTGACAGGGAGGTGCGGCAATGGCGTTTGATGTGCATGCGACGGAAGAAGAGGATAAGCTCGTGCTGCTTTCCGCGATGGAGCGGCTTGGCGGATGCACGGAGGAACAGCTTTTGCGCTTTCTGGTCGAAAATCAGCTGATGAGTCAGTTCCAGTTCTATCTGGCGCTGGGCGGACTCAGGGAAGCCGGTTTTGTCCGCGAAACGCGCCATGTGGAGGGAACACTGCTCATCCTGACCCCGCAGGGGCGTCAGAGCGTGGATCTGTTCGCCGGGCGGATTCGTGCATCCCAGCAGGAAAAGCTGAATATGAACGCGCCGACATGGAAGCGGCGCATTCGCGACGAATTGCAGATGCCCGCGGTTTGGAAGGAGACGGATAACGGCTTTTCCGTCACGCTGCGGGCGCTGGAATCCGGCGCGGAGATTTTCTCCATGACGCTGACGGCGGCGACGAAGGCGCAGGCGAAGCGGTTTTGCGACCGATGGGCGGAAAAAGCGCCCTTCCTGTATCAGACCATCATGGAGCAGCTTGGCGAAACCACGGAAGATCGTGATCAAAATTCATAAGAACATTTTCGTCCGTCGGGCGGGCATCAGGCGCGTTTTCTGCGTGCCGGGTGTCTAAAGTCCGGCGGGCGTTTTTTTATATACGGGAAATCGTACGGAGATTGCAAAAAATCGCCCGCGTGAGCAGAAAAACAGTGTTTTGCGGACTTTGGCGGAAGTGAAAGCAGGCTCAGCCTGCTTTGACGGCAAAAAACGGTCAAAATACGATTGAAACAGATCAAAACTCATGGAAAGTTCGTAAAAATCGCATATAAATTTAGCTAAACTGACCGACTGACAAAAAGAAATTATCCAAAAACTCTTCCATTTCTTCATACAATCTGATATAATCGATACTAAGAGGAAAGACGGTGCGAAACAAGCCGCTTTCAAAATCAGCCGAAAGGCTTCAAAGGAGGAACGATTTATGAAGGACTACATGGTAAAGGACATACGCAACATCGCTGTATTGGGACACGGCTCTGAAGGCAAAACGACGCTGGTTGAGTCGATGCTCTTTGCCGCCGGCGTGACTGACCGCCAGGGTCGTGTCGAAGATGGAAACACGGTCAGCGATTATGATCCCGAAGAGATTAAGCGTCACATTTCGATCAGCGCAGCCGTTGCGCCTATCGAAATCCACGGAAAGAAACTCAACCTCATCGACGTTCCCGGTTACTTTGATTTTGCGGGCGAAATGTCCGGTCCGCTGCACGCCGTGGAGGGCGCGGTGATCGTGATCAGCGCCGCGACTGGCATCTCCACAGGTTTTGAAAAAGCATGGAACGCGACCGAGAAGCACGGGCTTGCCAGAATTATCGCCGTGTCGCAGGTCGATCGCGAACATATAAATTACCGCAAGGTGCTCGATGAGCTGCGCAGCACCTATGGCAACTGCATCATTCCGACGGTTCTGCCGATCGGCGAGGGAACGGAGTTCCGCGGCGTCGTAGACGTTCTGACGGGCAAGGCGTTCACCGGCGCGGGCAAGGATCGCCGCGAGATCCCGATTCCGGAAGATATGCAGCCGCTGGTTGATGAAGCATTGGAAGCCTGCCACGAGGCGGCGGCGTCCACCAGCGAAGAGCTGATGGAAAAGTTCTTCGACGAGGGTAAGCTCAGCGAAGAAGACATGCTGCGCGGTCTGTCCGCGGGCATTTATGAGGGCAGCATCGTGCCGGTTGCGCCGGTTTCCAGCTTGAACGGCATCGGTGTGCGTCCGCTGATGTATGAATTGGCGATGTATATGCCCAGCCCGATGGAGCATACTTATCACGGCATCAACCCCAAGACCAAGAGCATGCACATCCGCCACGCGGATATGAGCGAGAGCTTTACCGCGCAGGTGTTTAAGACCATCGCCGACCCGTTCGTCGGCAAGCTGTCCCTGATTAAGGTCATTTCCGGCGTGCTGACGGCGGCAACGCCCCTGTATAACGCGAACGCGGATAAGCCGGAAAAGGCGGCGGGCATCTTCATGGTGCGCGGCAAGAAGCAGATTCCGGTCGGCATGCTCTGCGCGGGCGATATCGGCGCACTCAGCAAGCTGCAGTATACCTCCACCGGCGACAGCCTGTGCGAAATCGGCAAGATCGTTCAGTATGACAGCATCGACTTCCCGGCGCCGCAGATTTCTCTGGCGGTTTACGCGAAGAAGGCGGGCGAGGAAGATAAGGTCTTCTCCGGTCTGGCGCGTCTTTGCGAGGAAATGCCGGATGTCATCGTTGCCAAGGATCCGATGACCACCGAAACGCTCATCAGCGGTCAGGGCGAACTGGAGCTTGAAATCGTGCGCCAGAAGCTGCTCTCCAAGTTCGGCGCGGACGCCGTGTTTAAGGATCCGAAGATTGCCTATCGTGAGTCCATCCGCAAGACCATTCAGGTTCAGGGACGCCATAAGAAGCAGAGCGGCGGCCACGGTCAGTTCGGCGACGTTTGGATTGAGTTCTCGCCTGCCGATCAGGGTGTGGACTTTGAGTTCGTCGATGCGGTCGTCGGCGGCGCTGTTCCGCGTAACTTCATCCCGTCTGTTGAAAAGGGTCTGCGCGAGAACCTGGTCAAGGGCGTCCTTGCGGGCTTCCCGATGACGGGTCTGCGTGCGAAGCTCTATGACGGCAGCTATCACCCGGTCGATTCCTCCGAAATGGCGTTCAAGACGGCGGCGCGTATCGCTTATAAGCAGTGCATCAACGCGAACCCCGTTCTGCTCGAGCCGATCATGCATGTCGAAATCAGCGTGCCGGATGAGTACATGGGCGATATCATGGGCGACCTGAATAAGCGCCGCGGCCGTATCCTCGGTATGGAGCAGAGCGACGGCAAGCAGCTGATTATCGCTGAAGTGCCGCAGGCTGAAATGTTCAAGTATGCGACCGATCTGCGCTCGATGACGCAGGCGAAGGGCTCGTTCAAGATGAACTTTGAGCGCTACGAAGAAGTTCCGCAGGCGATCGCCGGTAAGATTATCGAAGCGCATAAGGCTGACCTGGCGGACGACGAGGAATAAGCTTCCCGCGTTCTTTAAACGAATCCATAGCCGACCGGATTGTATCGTCCGGTCGGTTTTTTCAAAAAATATAAAAATCCTTAAAACCGCCGCGAAGCGAAGAAGGGAGCCTGAGGGGGAATCCCCCTCAGTGGGGTTTGGGGCAAGCCCCAAGCAGGTTTTAGGGCGGCAGCCCTAACGTTCTCCCAAATGCGCAGCACATCGAAACATAAATCAGGGAGCGAAGCGATACCTGATTTCGCAAAACTTGCTTTATATCTGTGTATGAAACCATGCTTTTCAGCACAAACCCGCTTGGGGCTTCTTTCCGGGAAACTCGCATAGGGGCGCTGTCCTCTGCCTGCGGCAGACGCGCCCGCTTCGCGAACGCGCATGCGCTCCTTGCGATTTCCGATTTCCGTTACGCTGCATCCCGCACAGCGGGCGCGTAACTCCAATCCCCCAAACCCCATCTCCGCTTCGCGGCGGTTTTAACGGTTTTTTGCGGAAAAGTGCGGCAGATTCGGTGAAAATATCGATGTCTGACCCGATTAGGGCTTGATTTGCCGAAAAATGCAGGTATAATAAATTCTGTATGAATCCAAAGCATCGGAGGAATCACTATGGAAAGAACTTACGCGGCTCAGGTTCGCGGCGCGGACGAGATCAAGGTCTGCGGCTTCGTTGAGAACATCCGCAACAAGAGCAAGATGGCGTTCATCGTGCTCAAGGATATCACCGGCAAGGTACAGATCACCGTCGAAAAGGGCGAGAACGAGGCGTTGGACAACGCTGTCAACCAGATCACCCTCGATTCCGTCATCACCGTAATCGGCAAGGCGGTCGAGAGCGAGTATGTCAAGCTCGGCGGCGTGGAAATCTATCCGAAAGAGATCATCATCGAGTCCCTCGCGGCACCGCTGCCCATCGACCGCGAAGCACGCAAGGGTCACGAGCGTTCTTCGATCGATCAGCGCATTGATTACCGCTGGATCGACCTGCGCACCGAAGCGAATCAGCTGATGTTCAAGGCGCAGACCACCATGATCAACGCCATGCGTCAGTTCCTGCTGGAGCGCAGCTTCATGGAGATCCATACGCCGAAGCTCATCGCGGCGGCGAGCGAATCCGGCGCGGATGTTTTCGAGGTCAAGTATTTTGACCGCAAGGCGTACTTGGCGCAGAGCCCGCAGTTCTACAAGCAGATGGCGATGGCTTCCGGCTTTGAGCGCATCTTTGAAGTCGGACCGGTGTTCCGTGCGGAGAAGTCCTTCACCAGCAAGCACACCACCGAGTTCTCCGGTTTCGACCTTGAGTTCAGCTACATCGAGTCCTTCCGCGACGTGATGAAGATGGAAGAAGAGCTGCTGACCTATGCGCTGAGCAAGGTCAAGGAAGCTTACGGCGAGGATATCGAGCGCGTGTTCGGTGTTCCGGTCATCGTGCCGACGACGCCGTTCCCGGTCATCAAGCTGGCGGATCTGTACGCTGAGCTGGAGAAGGAATTCGGCTACAAGTGCCCGGAGGGAGAAGAGGGCGACCTGACCACCGAGGCGGAGCATCTCTCCTACGACTGGGTCAAGAAGAAGTATGGTCATGAGTTCCTGTTCATCACGGATTACAGCGCCGAGAAGCGTGCATTCTATCACATGCGCGACGAGAACGGCGTGCCGCAGGGTTACGACCTCATCTGGCGTGGCGTGGAAATCACGACCGGCGCACAGCGCGAGCATCGCTATGATGTGCTGAAGGCGCAGGCGGATGAAAAGGGCTTGGGCGAGGACGTGAAGTTCTATCTCGAGTTCTTCAAATACGGCTGCCCGCCGCACGGCGGCTTCGGCTTGGGCATCGACCGCCTGACGATGCTGCTGCTGGGTCTGACGATTAAGGACGCGATGTTTATCTTCCGCGGCCCGACCCGTCTGACGCCGTAACAGGGAACGGAGTTTCCTGCACGTTTTGATTCCGTATCGCGCTGCGATGCGGGGAGAAAACTGAATGTGGAGCGGTCTATCGAGCTTTTTGGCTGGATAGACCGCTTTTTTCCGAACATTCGCATAATTTGATGCGCAAAAAATGAATCAAAAGTCTTGCGTGCGGGAAAAATTTATGTTATATTCTTTCCCGTCATTCAGGCTGAACTCCTGAGGATGTTGACCGCTTCCCCGAAAACGGAAGCTGAGGCTACACGGACGGCCGGGTCAGATGCCGAAAACCCGTCGAAGAGCCGGGGACCGCACCGCGGGTGCGGGTTGGCAACTTTGTTGCCTTATTGATTGAGCGTCAT
>CAKUCW010000035.1 GCA_934643825.1 uncultured Clostridia bacterium
GTATGCTCGTCCCAGATGGAGGACTGCACCTCGCCGATATGCGCCTTGCCCAGCAGCAGCATGCACAGGCGGGACTGCCCGATGCCGCCGCCCATCGTCAGCGGAAGCTGACCTTCCAGCAGCATCTTATGGAACGGCAGGTTTCGGCGGTCATCGCAGCCCGCAAGCGTCAGCTGGCGGTCGAGCGATTCCGGGCTGACGCGGATGCCCATGGAAGAGATTTCCAGCGCACTGTCGAGGATCGGGTTGTAAAAGAGGATATCGCCGTTCATGTCCCAATCGTCATAGTCCGGCGCACGCCCGTCGTGCGGCTTGCCGGAGCGGAGTTTTCCGCCGATGCCCTGAATGAAGATGGTTCCATGCTTCTTGGCGAAGACATTTTCTCTCTGCTTGGGCGTCAAATCGGGATAGAGATCTTCCAATTCCTGCGCGGTGATGAAGGTCACATGGCGGTTCAAAAGCGGCGTATCGCAGAGCTGGGGATACTTGCCGCGCACGGTCAGCTGCGTATCATAGATGCAGGAAACGATGCCCGTGACAGCCTGATGGAGCGTGAATATGGTACGCGCTTCCGGCGTGATGACCTTTTCCCAATCCCACTGATCGACGTATACGGAGTGCAGGTTATCCAGCTCTTCGTCGCGCCTAATGGCGTTCATATCCGTGTAGATGCCCTTGCCGGGATGGATATCATAGCGATAGAGCGCCATGCGCTTCCATTTGGCGAGGGAATGGACGACCTGCGCCTGAGCGCCCGCACCGGGAATATCGAAGCCGACGGGGCGCTCGACGCCGTTGAGGTCGTCGTTCAGACCGGAGGACGGCTCCACGAACAGCGGCGCGGACACGCGGCGAAGATTCAGCTCGCGGGAGAGCGCATCCTGAAACACGCGCTTGATGAGGCTGATGGCGCTCTGCGTTTCATAAAGAGAAAGATGCGGCGCATAGCCCGCGGGGATAAACGATTGACCCATGGGAAATTCCTCTTTTCGTTGAAATATGGGGTACGCCGGGCTGCCGCCCGGATTCCCTTCTTCGCTTCGCGGCGCATGGATCGCGAAGCAGTAAATGAAATGGAAAAGTCAAGAACATCAGGTTCTTGGCGGGAGTTTGAGGGCAATGCCCTCGATCGTTCTCCGTTTAAGTATACCGCGACCGTCAGAGATGCGCAAGCAAAATCATCCTTCGCCGAGCGCGAACAGCGCCGCGCCCAGCGCACCGCAGAGGTCGGGGTTTTCGGCAATGAACAGCGGCGCACCGAGCTTCTTTTCCAGCTCGCGGACGACGCCCAGATTCCGCGCAACGCCGCCGGTCATCATATAGGGAGCGCATCCCCGGGCGCGGGCAGCCATGGAGGCGGTCTTTCCCGCGATGGATTGATTCAGACCGTGGATGATGTCGCTGTCCGTGTGGTTGTCCGCGATGAGCGAAATGACTTCGGATTCGGCGAAAACGGTGCACATGCTGGAAATGGTCAGTTCCTTATCCCACTTTAAGCCGCGTCGGCTCATCTCGTCCATGTCCAGTTCCAGCGTCCGCGCCATCATTTCCAGAAAACGCCCCGTGCCTGCGGCGCATTTGTCGTTCATGATAAAATTGCTGACGCTTCCGTCTTCAGAAAGGCAGATGACTTTGCTGTCCTGCCCGCCGATGTCCACGATGGTGCGTGCGGCGGGATTCAGAAAGTGTGCGCCTTTGGCGTGGCAGGTGATCTCTGTTCTGGAATCGGTCGCAAAGGGAATGTGACTGCGTCCGTAACCTGTGGCGACGATGGCGGCAAAGTCGTCGGGCGAAACATTCAGCGTTTGACAGACCTGATCGAGTGCCGCCTGAGCGCCGGTCTGCGCACGCGGTCCGGTTCGGACGATGGCAAAGGCAAGCGTGTTTTTCTGTTCATCCAGCACGACCATGTTCGTCGTGGTTGAGCCGCTGTCTATGCCGGCGTAGAGTCCCTTCTTCCCCTTCGTCCGGACGGTTTGCGCTTGGGAAAGTCCGAGACTTTCGCGGAAGGCTTCCAGCCGCGTGGAAAGCTGCCCCATGGCGGCAAGGGTATAATCCGTTTCAATCTTGAGCGTCGGAATGGCGCTCCTTTTTTTCAGATCAGCGTATTCAAAGCCGTAGTAATCGCAGAATTTGACGGTGTGGTAGACGATTGCCCGGAGGTTTTCGTTCTCATAGAGCATTCGGCGTCCGGCGATATCCGTCATGCGCATGCAGGGCGTCATGCGGAGCAACGCCCCGGCGTACCAGTCCATCAGCTGTTCAAAGGAGTAGCCTGCCGCGTCCGCGGGCGGTTCTTCCAGCGTTCTGAGACCGCTGCACGTCAGGTTGACGATCGGAAGAGGAAACGCCGTGCGGATTATGCCCAGCAGCTGGGGGCTGACGCGTGCGCCGAGAATACCGATAAAGGGTTCATCGGGCAAAAGCAGATGGGAATTATCCCGGCAGGCGGACAAAAAGCGCTCTGCGGAAAACGCGCTCTTCCGATATGCGCCGTAGGCTTTGGCGAAGCGGCAAAGCTCCCGCGCAAAACGCGCCCGGGCGCATCCGTTGTCGTCATGCGGCAAGTCAAACTGGAACATGAAGCGGCGGGGCTTCTGCGCATCCAGCACATCAAACGCTCGGCGCGTGGCATCGCAGCAGTCTGTCAGCACAAGCTCGTCTTCTCCCTGTGCCTGCTGGATCAGCGCTTTGGCGTGACAGCAGAGGTTGGCATGCGTCAGCGTTTCGGCGGCGGAGAAATCCGCCGCTTCCGCGTCCAGCAGCCTCGCTTCCCCGCCGAAAGCCTGAATCAGCTCGACCGGGGCATATTTACAGCTATACCCAATCATGAAGAAAGCCCCTCCAATTGCTCAAGGAATGCGCTGATGCGCGTGACCATCTGACCGTCCGCGACGTTGCGGCTGTCGCAGCCGTCTCCGTCCAGAACGAGCGTCGGCAGACCGGCATCCGAGAGCATCTGCCGAGCCAGCAATGCCATGCCCATCGTCTGCTTGCAGCCCCAGTGGCAAAAGAGAATGACGCCGTCGGCGTTCAGCGCTTTGGCGTTGGCAATCGCGGCACGGATCCGCCGAATGGACGGACCATTCTGCACGTTGTCAATCAGCCGATGCGCCATGCTCTCATAGGGCTTGTCCGGGTCAAGCTCCCCCGGATAATCCAGCGTCATGTCGCAGCTGACCAGCTCGCATCGCCCATCCTGCTCGAGCAGGCGGATGAGCGAATCCTGCCAGTTCGGGAGCGTATGCATGAAGAAAATGCGCTTGCGCTTTGTCGTGCTTCGTGCGGGCGCACGCTCGGCGGTTTCAATCAGTTCATCGACATAGCGTTCGCTGTCCTCGCGCCCGAGCAGGCAATGCGTCGCAATCAGACCGCAAAGTTCGCCGGTCATGGTCGTATCCTGCGTAACCTCCGCACGAAGGCGGGCATATCGGCGCATCTTGCTCAGGGTTCGGTTGGAACAGGCGATGGTTTCGCGCAGACGTGCCTCGTCGAGCTTTCTGCCGGTCAGCTCTTCCAGCTTTGCCGCCAGCGCACGGAGCTGATCGGCGACATAGGAAACGGCGTCGTCATCCGCATGGGAAGGCACATCGATAGAAACCCGCGGCACGCCGTAGAATTCCGACAGACGGCGGAAGGACAGCTGATTCGCGTCGCAGGCGATTGTCGTGTTGGCGATAAGCAGGGGCTTGGGCAGAACGCCCGACTCCGCCATGCCGATCATCGTCTTTTGATACGAGCAGAAGCTCTCCGGAACGCCCGCTTCCTCCGCATGCTCACCGAACACATGCTGACAGGCGGTGCAGGCGACATAAACCGCCAGCCCCTCCGGAAACATGGGCTGCAAGCCCATCGCGTGCATCAGCTCGCAGGGCATAAAGATATTGACCATCACGGCGTGCTGAGGATGCTTCATAGCGCGGACGATGGTTTTGGCAATCGTTCCGTTCATGCGCGTATAAGCGGATTTGGCGTCCGTCAGGCGCGTGCATGAGCCGGAAAAGCCGACCCATGAATAGGCGGCGGTCAGCATGCGCCGCGCACGGGCGGGATGCTCAGGCACATTTGCGGAAATCATGCCGCCGAGGGTTTCGATATATTTTTGCATAAAACTCCTGTGTGGTTCAATAAAAAGCCAAGATGTCAGGAATGAAGAACGGCTCACTCCATGCTCCCCATTATAGTTTTGCGGGCAAGCCGCGTCAAGCGCGGCATGATTTCCCGCTTTTCTTTCGTCATGTGTTTTGTTATAATAAGCAAAAACAGGAGGGTATATGAAAAAGTTATTTTCTATGGTAGCGGCGGCACTGCTCGCCCTCTTCGGTCTTTCGGCGCAGGCGCAGGAGATGACCGTTCGGTTTTTTGACATGGGCAAGGCGGACGCGATGCTGATCACCGCGCCGTCCGGTGAGCAGATTCTCATCGACGCGGGGACGAACAAGGGCGGCAAAAAGCTGGCTGAGCGATTTGCCAAAGACGGTGTGGACGCCATCGACCTGATGATCATCACCCATTTTGACAAGGATCACGTCGGCGGCGCGGACAAGGTGCTGGAATCCGTTCCCGTCGCAAGGGTGATCATGCCCGGGTACGCCAAGGAGAGCAAGCAGTATACGCAATTCATGGATGCGCTTTCCCAAAGCCCGAAAACGCAGGTCGATGTCCTCAGCGCGAAGGGCGAAACGACATTTGAATTCGGCGATATCGCTTTGCGCATCACAGCCGCGCAGGAAACGGACTACGGCATCGACGAAGAGAACGACTTTTCTCTGACAACCTATCTGACATACGGCGAAACGAAGTTCCTCTTCACTGGCGACGCGGAGGATGCGCGGCAGACCGAGCTTCTCCGTGCGGGCGATATCGCCTGCGATGTGCTGAAGGTTCCGTATCACGGGCGGGCGGTCAATGTGAGCGCGGCGTTTTTAAGCGCCTGCCATCCGAAGATCGCGTTCATTACGGACAGCGACGAAGACCCTGCCGACCCGATTGTCGTGAAGCTGCTTGAAAGCATGGGGACGGATGTGCATAGCGCGAGGGACGGCGACCTGTGCGTCGTTTCGGATGGAAAAAGCGTCAGGATCAAATGACGCGCTTTCCGGCTGAGCCTTTGAGAGCGGCGCTTTCGCCGCTTTGCGGGCAAAAAGGAGATTTATGGATACCGAAAAACAAAAGCTGAATCTGCTGTGCGACGCGGCACAGCTTCTGCTGGAAAACGGGAGCGAAACCTATCGCGTGGAGGAAACCGCGCAGCGCATGGCAAAAGGGCTGAATATTGAGCATGTCAACATCGCGGCGCTGCCGACGACCGTTTTTCTGGAAGCGGATGGATGCGCATGTGTGCGGCGCATCAGCCGGCGAGGAACGAACAGCCAGCGCATCGCCATGGTCAATGAAATTTCCCGCAAGATTGAGCGCGGCGAGATGACCCCGGATAGGGCAAAGGCAGAGCTTGAAAGAGCGCGGCGGATGCCCGGCTTTTCGCAAAGGACGATTCTCTTTGCGTATGCGCTGGCGGCGGCGAGCTTCTGCCTGCTCTTCGGAGGCGACGCGGGAACGTTTGTCGTCACGTTTGTCATCGGTCTTCTGGTGCAGGCGGTTCTGCCCCTCTTTGCGCAGATTCCGATGGGCGCACTGTTTGCAAACTTTGTCGGCGGATTGATGACCGCTATACTCGCACAGGGCATCCATGCGTTGATTCCCTACGAAAGCGCCAACGCTGCGATTATCGGCGGCATCATGCCCCTGCTTTCCGGCTTGGCGATGACGACCGCCGTGCGCGATACGGTGTATGGCGACCTGATTTCCGGCATGACGCGTGCGCTGGAGGCGCTGCTGCTGGCTGCCGCTGCCGCGATGGGGGTCTATGTGGGGCTGAAGTTTGCGGCGATGATGGGAGGAATTGCACTGTGAGCCATGCGAAGGCGCTTCTGGTTGCCGCTTTGGGCGCGTTCGGCGGCACGCTGGGTTATGCCTATATTCTCAATGCGCCGAAAAAGACCATCCTGCCCGCGTCGTTTATCGGGCTTTTCGGCTATATGGCGTATGTGCTTCTGGGCATGGCGGGTATGGGCACAATGTCGGCGTATTTCCTTTCAACCGTTCTGGTTTCCGTGGTTTGCGAAATCGAAGCCCGCGTGATGCGCACGCCATCCACCATTTTCCTGCTCAGCGCATTGGTTCCGCTTGTTCCCGGATACAATTTCTATCTGGCGATGCTGGCGCTGGTTGAAGATCGCGGCGCGGCGGCGGCGCGGGAAGGGCTTGTCGCCGTGCAGATCGTCGCGGCGATTGCCATTGGCGCGGCGGTGACGTCGGTTTGCTTCCGTGCGTTTGCGACAAACAGAAAGAAGGGCAAGCCGGGAAATCTCGCTCACGCCCCGAAGGAAAGCTGAGCGGTTTCGCGGATGGAGCCCCACCCTCGCCTGAGAAAAATATTTCTTTCGCTTTTGCTGCTGTCCATAAATTTCAAGAAACCCGCTGTTCCGCTTTACGAACGGCGGGTTTCGCTGTATACTTGGTTTTGCTATTTTCCCGCTCTTATCTTGCAGATCGGAGGCATTTTCTATGTCAGTTTCTCTTTCGGGCGGCGTCGCACGCGGCCATGCGCCTGTGCTCGTCCGCGGCATGCGCGACGGTATCCCCATCGGGCTGGGCTATCTGGCGGTCGCGTTTTCTTTGGGCATTGCGGCGCGAAACGCCGGACTGAATGCCTTTCAGGGCTTTCTGGTCAGTATACTCAACAACGCATCGGCAGGCGAATACGCCGGCTTTACGACCATCGCCGCCGATGCGTCCTATCTGGAAATCGCCATTGTGACGCTCATCGCCAACGCCCGCTATCTGCTGATGAGCTGTTCGCTGAGCCAGAAATTCGCGCCGGATACGCCTTTGCGCCACCGCCTGCTTGTCGGATATGATGTGACGGATGAGCTGTTCGGTCTTGCGATTTCTTACGACGGATGGCTCGATCCGTATTACATGTACGGCGCGATTCTGGTTGCGGCGCCGAGCTGGGCTGTCGGCACGGCGCTGGGTGTCGTTATGGGCAACCTGCTGCCTGCACGCGTGGTCAGCGCGTTGAGCGTTGCGCTCTACGGCATGTTCTTAGCCATCATCATCCCGCCTGCGCGGAAAAATAAAGTCGTTGCCGCGCTTGTGCTGCTCTCCTTTGCGCTGAGCTTTGCCTGCGGCTGTCTGCCGCTCGTTTCCGCGCTGTCCTCCGGCACGCGGACGATCATACTGACCGTTCTGCTCTCCGCAGGCGCGGCGCTGTTGTTCCCGATTTCGGACGAAGAAAAGGAGGGCGCGGCATGACGCACAGCATCTACCTTTACATAGCGATCATGGCGGGCATCAGCTTTCTGATCCGCACGCTTCCGCTGACGCTCATCCGAAAGCCGATCACCAATCGTTTTCTGCGGTCGTTTCTTTTCTATGTGCCGTATGTGACGCTGGCGGTCATGACCTTTCCGGCAATCGTTCAAGCCACGCAGTCGCCCGTTGCGGGCACGCTGGCGCTGATTTTGGGCGTTGTCTTGGCGTTTAAGGGCGCGAGTCTGTTCACGGTTGCCGCATCCTGCTGCGCCGTTGTGCTGGCTGCGGAATGGTTTTTGCTCCGCTGACGATGTTCTGGCGGGTTCAGCCCGCTTCAGACTGTAGACAAAAAGCTATTCTCCCCCGAGGGGGGGAGAATAGCCCTTTCCGCAAATGAAAGAATAGCTGAATTTCTTAATTTTGCTATTCAAGACAAGTTTGCTTATGTCAACAAGCTGTGGCGGAAGTGAGGGCGGGCTCAGCCCGCCGGCGCTCCGGATTGAAGATTGAAGTGGGTTCTGTGACGTGCTATAATGACATTTGTCAAAAACCTGTACGAAACAGGCGCTTTGAACCGTTTGCTGAGAAAACAGCTTCCGCCGTTTTTGCGGCACTTTCCTGCATGGAAAGGGTGCGGACTTGTTTTCCGGCATGCTCATCATCAGATTGAATCGAACGGAGGTTTTTGTTATGTTGAAAGGAATTTCGCCGATCATTAGCCCCGAACTGCTCAAGCTTATTGCCGAAATGGGTCACGGGGACGAGCTGGTTCTCGCTGACGCAAACTTTCCAGGCGCGTCGATTGGCAAGCGCTGTATCCGCTGCGACGGTCATGGCTGCGCGGACGTGATGCGTGCCCTGCTGACGCTTTTCCCGCTGGATGACTTTGTTGCCGCGCCGATGGCGGTGATGGAGGTTCCGCAGGGCATGTTCCCCGAGGACAAGGCGCCGATCTGGAAGGCATTCCGCGAGGCGGCGGATACCGATCTGCCGACAGCCAAATTCGAAATGATGGAACATGAGGCGTTCATGGAGCGTGCGCGGGCAGCCTATGCCGTCGTTCAGACGGGCGAAACGGCGCTTTATGGAAACATCATCATCCGCAAGGGCGTCGTTCGCGTATAAACCATGCGATATACCCAACTTGTTTTCAGCCCGACGGGCGGTGTCCGCAAAGCGGCGGGGATGCTGTCCTCCGCGATTGCGGATCGCTTTGAAACCATCGACCTTTCGCTGACGCTGAACGGTCAGAAGAGTGCAGCGTTTGATTCGGAAGATGTCTGCCTGATTGCCGTTCCCAGCTTCGGCGGGCGCGTTCCGGAGATCGCGCTGACTCGGCTGGCGCAGACGAATGGCGGCGGTGCGCGTGCCATCCTGATGTGCGTATATGGCAACAGGGACGACGGGGACACGCTTTTCGAACTGCGGGATGCGTCGCGCAAGGCGGGATATTGCCCGATTGCGGCTGTACGCGCTGTGGCACAGCACAGCATCATCCCCGATATCGCTGCCGGCAGACCGGACGACGAGGATGCACGCAGGCTGGCGCAATTCGGCAGTGTGATTCGGGAGAGGCTGACGCAAAAGGAGCTGCCGCCCGTTCCCATTCCGGAAAAGACGCTTCTGCGTCCTTTCGGAGGGCTGCGCGTTCATCCGCATGCGGGTAAATCGTGTACGCGATGCGGAAAATGCGCTGCCGTTTGTCCGATGAACGCCATTCCCCGGAAGCATCCCATGCTGACGGATGATACGCGCTGCATCACCTGCATGCGCTGTGTGGCGGTCTGCCCCGTGCATGCACGCAGGCTCAGTCGATTTGTCGTCACGCTTGCGGGCAGAAAGCTCAAAAAGCAATGCGCGGAGCGGAAAGAGCCGGAATTGATCATGTGACGGGAGGTTCTCATGCAAGCTATCCAACATCAGGATTCTCCGCTGGGAAAAATCTTACTTGTCGCGGATGAAATCGGCTTGACCGGGTTGTGGTTTGAAGGACAGAAGGAATTTGAGCGGATGCGCCCTTGGGCAGGCGAAGCAGAATCGCTTCCCGCATTGAAACAGGCGAGGCGCTGGCTGGATCTCTACTTTGACGGAAGAGAGCCGGATTTTTCCGTTCCGCTTCATCCGACGGGAACGGCATTTCAGCAGAGCGTCTGGAATATCCTGCTCACGATTCCTTACGGAAAAATCGCGACGTACGGAGAAATTGCCCGACGGATTGCGGCGCAAAACGGGCTTGCGCGGATGTCTGCGCAGGCGGTCGGCGGCGCGGTCAGCCGCAACCCGATTGCCATTCTCGTGCCCTGCCACAGGGTGATCGGGGCGGATGGCAGCCTGACCGGGTATGCAGGCGGCGTGGAGCGAAAACGGGCGCTGCTGGCGTTAGAATCCCATTCCCAAATGGATTAAAGAAAAAGTGCGGCTGCTTTTGAATTTGGCAGCCGCACTTTTTTCTTGTCGGAAAACGATACTTTTGAATGGAGAAAATCGCACATCGAGTGCCTGTGTGAGTAGAATTCTGAGGTTTGCAAACTTTGGCGGAAGCGAGAGCGGGCTCAGCCCATGATCGAAATCATGGAATACCGCGCCAAGATTGCCCGCGTGAGCGAAACTTTGAGGTTTGCAAACTTTGGCGGAAGTGAAAGCGGGCTCAGCCCGCTTCAGACTGTAAACAAAGTGCTATTCTCCCCCGAAGGGGGAGAATAGCACTTTCTGTAAATGAAAAAATAGCTGAATTTCTTGATTTTACGATTCAAGCCAAGTTTGCTTATGTCAACAAGCCGGAGCGGGCTCAGACCGCTTAGGTGTTCATCTTGACCGTGGAACCGTTCGGCGTTTTGGTCACGACAATCTGCTTTTCGATGCGCTCTTCCAGCTCGTGAACATGGGAGATGATGCCGACCAGACGCTTGCCATCCGCCAGCTCCAACAGCACGTCGATGGAGCTGCGCAGCGTGTTTTCATCCAGCGTTCCAAAGCCCTCGTCGATAAACATCGCGTCCATGCGAATCTGACCGCTCTGGCTCTGTACCGCATCCGAAAGCCCAAGCGCCAGCGCAAGACTCGCCAAAAACGATTCGCCGCCGGAAAGCGTGGAAACGCTGCGTGCCTGTCCGGTGCTTTTGTCCAGCACCTCCAAATCAAGACCGCTCTGGCTGACGCGGTTGGCAGCCTCTCGCATGACACGCAGGGTGAACATGCCGTCCGTCAGCCGTGACAGCCGCTTGTTTGCCGCAGCAACGACAAAACGGAAATAGTATTGCTGCACATAGGCTTCAAAGGTCAGCTTGGCACGCGGATTTCCCGCCGCGATGCCCGCACAGCAGGTATACAGATCCTGAATGATCTGCCATTTTTCGCGCTTTTTCTGAATCGACGCGTTCGCCTCCTGAATGTCCTTCAACGTCGGTTCGTGCAGCGCCAGCTTGCGGATCATGACCCTTTCCGCATCTTCGGCTTTCTTTTTTTGCTCGAGCGCGGCTGCCTTCCGGTTTTGCAGCTCGGTCAGATCGATGGGAGATTGATCCTTCAGCTTGAATTCAAGATCCTTGATCTGATCCGTGAGCGTGCGCATCTGCTCGTCAAAAGCCTTGATTTCGCGCTCCAGCCGCTCGATTTCCTCGTTCGTCCGCTTGGCAAGCTGATAGCTCGGGTCATCCTCAAAACCGTTTTCTGCCCGCTTTTGCTCAAACGCTTCAGTCTGTTCCCGCAGGTTGGTTTCAAGCGTCGCTAGCTGCTTTTTGACAGAATCGACGGTGCTTTGCGCCGTGTCCTTTTGCTTATCCAGCGTCTGATATGCGCTCTGCGCCGCGTCAATCTCCTGCTGATACCCCGAAGCGGTTTGGCGTGCCTGGCTAATCCGCGATGACAATAGCGGCTGAGTCATGTTCTCGTCGATGTTGAATTCCCGCAGGCGGTTTTCCTGCTCAGACAGCGCGGTTTGGTTCTTTCCCAATTGCGTTTCGGCGTTGTGCAGGTTCTTTTCGGCTGTTTCACGATTCTTTTCAATCCGTTTCAGTTCCTGATAGGTGACGGTTTCCGGCGTGATCTTCGCCGGGCAGGGGTGCGACGTCGAACCGCATACGGGGCAGGGCTGCCCGTCCTTCAGCTCGTGCGCCAACAGTCCGGCTTGGCTGAGATAATAGCTGTTTTGAGCGGCGTTATACTCTACCTGCACCTGGTTGGTTGTTTGAAGCAGGCTGTTCAGATTCTGCTGCTGCTCATCCAGCGTTTTTTTCAGCTGCTCCACATGATCCAGCACCGGCAGACAGCTCTCCAGCTGCTGAGCCTGTACCAGAAGATTGTGAATTTCATCGCTGTGGCTTTTCGCTTCATCCATGCGCTTTTTCGCATCGGGCAGCGCTTTTTCCGCCTGTTCCAGTTTTTGACTCGCCTTGCGGAGTTCGTCTTGCTGCTTTTTCAGATCCTGCCGGGTGCGCTGCATCAGCGCTTCGTCGGTTTGCAGCTGTTGTGCCCGGCGTGCAGCGGTCAGAACTGCCCGCTGTGCGTCTTTTTCCTCCTGCATGGTCAGCTGTGCCGCCAGTTGTTTCTTTTTGGTTTCCAAATCCGAAAAATCCCGGTTGATGCGCTCCCCCTCGGTGAGGGCAGCAATCCATTTTCCGGTTTGTTCATCGGATTCCTTTTTCTGCAAGACTGCCTGCTTCTTCGCTTTCTCCTCCTGCTCGATCAGCTGCTTCAGCAGGTTGCAAAACTCATCGGCATATTGAATCTGCCCGCAATAGCTCAGCAGAATCTCACGGCCTGCAAATTCCGCTTCCGGGTCGATTTTCTTTTCCGCGTTTAAAATCGCCTGCTCCAGTTCCTTTCGCTCATTGATGCAGGCGCTTTTTTTCTCCAGCAAGAGGCTTTGCAGATTGACGTAAAGGTTGGTGTGAAACAAATCTCGAAAGAGCTTTGTTCTCTCGTCTGAGGACGAGGTAAGGATTTTCAAAAAGTCGCCCTGCGCGATCATCACCGTTTGCTTAAACTGATCCTGCGTCAGCCCCAACAGATCAAGAACGCGCTGATTGACGTCCTCCATGCGCAGAATCTCTTCGCCGGTGTCTTCGTTGCGCATCTGGGCATCGGCTTTTTGCTGGGTGGTCGATTCCTTGCCATCCTTTTTCTTTTTCGAAGGACGCATATACGCCAGATTTCTCCGAATCCACCACGTTTCTCCGCGATGGCGGAATGTCAGCTCAACATAGGTTTCCACATGGTCGGAAACGTAATCCGAATGGAAGGATTTACTCGCTCTCCGCTCTTTTCCACCGGACGCTTCGCCGTAAAGCGCGAAGCTGATCGCATCGAAGATTGTGGTTTTTCCGGCGCCGGTGTCGCCCGCAATCAAATACAGCCCTTCTTCACCCAGCGCGGAAAAATCAATGACCGTTCGTTTCGCATATGGACCGAACGCCGAAAGAACAAGCTGAATCGGTTTCATGGCTTCTCCTCCAATTCCCTGAGTACCTTTTCCAATTCCTTCATGTGTGCCGCGCTCGGCGACTGATCGTTGTTTTGCAGGCGGTAAAAATCGGCAAACAGCTCGACGATGGATTTGTTCTCCATGCTCTGGGTTGCCATCACATCCACATCTGTTTTGGTTTTGGAATTGACGATGGAAAATTTCAGCATGTTCGGGAAAACGCCGGTGAGCATCACCCGCGCATCCGGCGGTACGTTTTCATCGCGCACCGTCGCCCAAACGTAATCCTCCGAATAGGGCATGTTCATCAGCTCATCCAGCATGCCTTCCACCCGGCGCACGTCGTGCAGCGGTTTCAGCGCTACGGTGTGAACATCGATATAGCCTTTTTCCTGCATATCGATCACCGGAACGCTTTTGTCGAAATCTGCCTCTGAGAAGGAATACTTCAGCGGAGAGCCGGCGTAGCGCAGCGTTTGACGGCGTATCTTCTGCGGGCGATGGATATGCCCCAGCGCGACGTAATCAAACGCATCGAAGAGAGCGGCGTCGATCTGTTCCAGACCGCCGATGGAACGATCCTCGGAATCGGAGGTCGCCGCGCCCGTGATGAACTGATGGCACATCAAAATATTCCGCTTCTTCTTGTCGATGGGCGTTTGGCGCAGAACCGCCTGCATGGCGTCCTGATAGGTGACGATCTTCTCTTCCGGCAGAAAGCGCTTTACCTGCTGGGGACGCAGAAAAGGCAGCATCCAGATTACCAGCTCGCCATACGCATCGCTGAGCGTCACGCTCTGCATCTGCCCTTCAAACGCCTCCGTCATGTATACGCCGGACGGCTTAACCAGCGCGGAAAAATAGGAAATTCTCTGTGCGGAATCGTGATTGCCGCTGATGACAAAAACCTTTTTGCCCATAGCTGCCAGCTCGGAAATAAATCGGTCGAACAGCGCTACGGCTTCAGCCTGCGGCGTGGAGCGCTGGTAAATATCCCCGGCAATCAGCACCGCATCTACATGTTCCTTCTGTGCGATGGGAACAATCTGATACATCAGCATAGCTTCCTGATCTTCCAACAGGGAAACGTCATTCATCTGCTTGCCCAGATGCAAATCCGACAGGTGAAGGAATTTCATAAAATACCCCTCCGATTGGATAGTCTTTAAAAAAGTATAACAAAAAATAAGGCTGTTGCGCAACAGTCCTATTTAAATATCAGACTGTAGACAAAAAGCTATTCTCCCCCGAAGGGGGGAGAATAGCCCTTTCCGCAAATGAAAGAATAGCTGAATTTCTTAATTTTGCTATTCAAGTTAAGTTTGTTTATGTCTACAAGTTGTTAAATATGTATGTCTTCCACTTTTTCTTTGGGTTGTTTCCGCAACAGGCTCATTTATCCGTTCTTGATGCGAAAAGTGATTCGTGCTGAACGCAGGAACTTGCCGATTCAGTTCCCATGCCTTTTCAGCAGAACGGTTTTGATCTCAAAGGGTTTGAAATCAAGGGACAGTTCCTGATCTCTTACCGGAATCGAGGCACCGCGTTTTTCGTTCAGATCCGATGCCCATGCGTCAAACGAAGCGTTCATTTTCAACACAGCGCTTACCGGCTGACCGAATGTTTCATACATGCGCACAGCCATGTCGCCATCAGGCGTATTGAGTACCGCGGACAGGACAATGCCGTCGCCCTTTAATTCTATCGAATCACCGGCATGCGCGGCTGTGCCGCCGAATACAATCGGCGGGTTGTTGAACCGTTGCGCAAGCTCGCACACGCCAGAGCTGCGCCAGCCGTTTTCATACGGCAGCAGCATAAAGTTGAATTCGTGGACGCCGTGTTCGGAAGAGGTGTCATCCGGAACCATGCCCGCATATTCAGTAGCAGGCGCACGCAGCAGTGTGGTATACAGGGTTCCGTCATGTGCCTCAACGCCCACCGTGCCACGGTTTACCAGCGCGACACCCCAATGTGCCGACGGTTCTTCAACACAGGCGAATCTGTATACCGGCCATTCGCCACGCGCATTGAATCGCGGAACATATGCCGTTCGTTCGGTAACACCGAAGGGGACTTCATATTCATTGACGGAAGCCTGCATTGCCGTGCGGAGCTTCAACCGAAGCCGTGCGGCTTCCGAATTCCAGTCGATCTTGATATTGACATGAATTGCAGGATCGCCCTTATACAATGCCAGCGTGATGCGGTACGGGATCATTTCTTCGACAGGACCGGGTAAAACCCCCTGTATTTCGGCAATGTCTGCATCTTCGACGGAATAGATTTTATGGGTGAAATCGCCTGTCAGACAATTGATTTCAGAATGCACCGGCTGTTCGATCTGGAAGTTGCCCATGTCTTTCTGGATCACCAGAAGATCCCCGATATCCTTCATGACAACGCGTCCGCTTGATTTCAGAATCATTTTTGCGATCAGGTTCTGATCACTGAATTCAATCCGGACATACTCATTTTCAAGACAGGCGGCGGGTGCCTGCGCGACATGATGGCGCTCGCCTTCCTCGATGTGCAGCCGATGTGCTGCCATTGGGCGAAGCGTTGCGGCAATTATGGCATTTCCGTCAACATCCCGCGAAATGCGAACAGGACTTCCGTCCAAAGTTGCGGATGCAATGTCCTTCCATCCTTCCGGCAACGGAATATGCACATATTCCGTTCTCGAGAACGGCAGCCCATTCCATACGATCCAATCCGAATCGGAGGTTTGCAGGGTTTCTTCCATGATACGGATTGACTGATCGCATACCTGCTCCAATTTGTGCATGCAATCCATGTACACGTTCGTCGGATGCGATCCGGTAAGGATGTCGTGGAACTGGCTGTAAGCCATGGTCCACCAGAGTTCTTCGGTGGCATTGCGGACATCCCGACCGTGAAGTGCAGCAATCTTTTCGGATTCAAGCAGCAGTGTTTCGGCACGCCGATTGACCAGTTTCAACTTGTGCCGCAAAGAATAGGTTCCGGTGAATTCAGGATTCATATCCGCAAACTCACAGGGGAATTCTTCACCAGAGCTGCGCAGTGCATCGAAGAACTCGGTTAAATGACCGAAACGGAATTCTCCGTTGCTCTGCTGGATCATTTCCGGCACAATTCGGCAGGGTACAACTTCATTTTCGGAATAGGGAATGACCAGCTGCAATTCCGTTTTGTTCTTCTCAGCCTGTTCAAACAGTTTCTCCTGTTCCTCATAGCCGAGGAAGTAACGGAAGCTTACATGTCCGGGTCGGACATAGTTTGCCAGAATATCGGAACCCGCCAAAAGAATTTCCGATCCATCCAAACCGACAGCACGCATGACATCTCTCGGACGGATTCCGCCAAGGCGGTTTGCCAGCAGATTCGAATACCCGAACTGTCTGAGTACCTGAGGCATCTGCGGCGGAAAACCAAAGGTATCGATCATGGCGCATTGTGCAACATCAACGCCAAAATTGTCCTTTATGAAGCGTCTGCCGATCTGCATGTTGCGCACAAATGATTCGCCGCAGGTCGTATTGTTCTCAATTGTGGAAGCGAGCCCCGTCACGAATTCCAATTGACCGGAACGGACATAGGGCAGCAGTTTTTCAAACAGATCCGGTCTATTTGCTTTCAACCTGCGATAGTTGTAAGCCTGTTCGAGCATATGGGTAAATTCGGGATAGCAGGAGCAGACATCCAGAAGCTTGATGATGAAGTTTTCAAAGACTTCTTCCATTTCCTCTGCCGTCTTCTTCCAGCCCAGGTCAACATGTGTCAGACCGCTTACGATTTTTTGAGATTTGCTCATTATTTATCTCCTGCTTCAGGCATTAGCCGAGTGATTTCTTTTCTGAACCTGTGCTGGTCAAGCTTGTCTCGGATCACGACTCTGAGGTTCGAAGCGTAGATGGACAGCGCCAAAAGCACGGCTCTGAGGATATATTGCCAGTACGGGTCAACATTGAAGTGGTTAATCACATTGTAGATCATCGCAAAGAAGATGGAGGATATGAACGTGTTGATAACGCTTCCCTTGCCGCAAGTGAGCGCCGCGCCGCCCATAACTACGATGGTGATCACGTCGAATTCGTAGGACACGCGCATTTCGGCGCTTGCCATCCAGAGGCGAGAGGAGATCATAATGCTGGCAATGCCCACGAAGATGCCAAGTATGCCGTATGTAAGGAGCTTTACCAGCTTTACGTTGATGCCTGCGAGATACGCGGCGTTTTCGCTGCTGCTGATAGCAAAGAGTTTCCGACCAAAGCCGGTTCTGTGCAGCAAAATATAGGATATGATCGTACTCACCAGAAAGATCACAAAAGGCAGCGGGATACCGTCAAAACCTTTCGTGGCAAACAGATTCATATTGCCAATCTGGGTAAACAGAGGATCCTTCGCGGCAATGATCTTCTGATGGGTGATGATGAAGGCGATGCCTTTGAACGCATACTGCATACCCAGCGTCAGGATAAATGCCGAGATTCTGCAATAAACAACCAGGTAGCCGTTCAAAAGCGAAAGGCTTACGCAGATCAGAATACAGATCAGAATGCCTGCCGGCACGCCGACAGTCGGCATCAGCTTCAGCATGATGACAGCCGCCAGCGCCATCATGGTTCCGATGGACAGGTCGGTATTGTTGGTGATGATCACGTTCAACATGCCCAAGGCAGCAATGCCGACGAATGAAGCCTCTCGAAGGATATTCATATAGTTGTTAATGGAACGATACTGCGGATGAATGAGAGCCAATACAGCCATAAAAAGAAGGGTAATAATGGCGATGGAAAAATCTCTTTCTTTCCGGGCAGAGCGGGTTTTAACTGATTTTTGCATTGTACTTTCCTCCTTACACCTTTCTTGCCTGAAGGAGTTCCCGCAGGTTGCCCATTACCAGCGCGAATACCAGAATAAAGCCGGTAATCACATACTGATAATAGAATTCCAGGTTCAGCATGTTCAGCATATTCTTCATAAAGCCCAACAGAAGCGCAGCAAAGAACATGCCGATGATGTTGCCTTTTCCGCCCGCCATGAGGGTTCCGCCCAGAACAACCGCGCAAATGCAATCGATGCCGTACGTTGCGCCAGCCGTACTGGTACCGATCAGGGTGCGGGAAGCGGAAATGATGCCGCCGATCACTGCGAAAACACTGGAACAGATATAACAGAGGAAGTAGATCCTTTTCACAGGAATACCCGATATCTTTGTAACCGATGCGTTCGAGCCGCATGCTCTGACATAGACGCCGAAACGAGTGTATTTGTATACCAGATACCCCGCAACCAACAGTATTGCCATAATCCAGACCGGATTCGGAATTCCGAGGATGGTACCGCTGGAGATCATTTTGAATGATTCATGGGAAATATACATGATATCTTTGCCATTGGATATCAGATAGGATACTCCTTTGAAAGCGAGCATGGTGGACAGTGTGGCAACGAAGGGGGGAATTTTCATGTATACCACCAGTCCGCCGTTTACCAGTCCGCAGCAAACGCCAACCAACAGTGCCAAAATCACCGATCCGACGGTTCCGATATTCAGCTTTGTCAGTCCTATGCCGACGACAATCGAGGTCAGCGTGTAAATCGAACCGGTTGACATATCAATCAAGCCGCTGGTAATCACAAAAACAATACCGACGCTGCCGATGACAACGAGGCAGATTTGCATCAGTACATTCATGAGGTTGTAGGCGGAGACAAAGTTTTCTCCTAAAAGTGCCCAGCAGACCAGGAAAACAAACAGCGTCAGACCGTATATGCCGATTTTTTCCCAAAGCTTCAGAAACTTCATTGCTTTGCCCCCTCGTAGAAGATGTGCTTATTGCCTGTAGCGCAGAACATCAGATTGTCCTCGGTAATTGCCGCCGAACCGCTGTCATTGCTCTTCAATGCGCCGCTGATTGTCCCCTGATAGATCACGATTGCGCGATCACACAGCGTAATCAGTTCCTGCGTTTCGGATGTAATCATCAAAATTGCAATGCCACGCGCAGCCAGCTGTCGAAGCATGCTGTAAATCTCGGACTTCGCACCTACATCGATGCCTCGGGTAGGTTCCATCAGAATCAGAACCTGGCAATCTGTCAGAAGCGATCTTGCCAACAGAACTTTCTGCTGATTGCCGCCGGACAAGTGGAGTATGTGCTGACTGGGCGAAGCGTATTTGATCTGCATATAGTCCGTGTATTCCTTGACGAACGCCGATTCCGCCTTATAATTGATCAGTCCGTTGCCGCCTTTGCAGATCTTGTTTAAAACCGCTATGGTCATGTTTTCATCCACACCCATATCCGGCAGGATGCCTTCGTTTTTCCGGTCATCGGTGCTAAACATGATCCGGTTGCGGATTGCATCCGCCGGCGTGTCAATCTGAATGGGTTTGCCGTTCAGCACGATCGTTCCGGAATCCGGATGCATGAGACCAAAGAGCGTTTTGGCGATTTCTTCTCGATGGCAGCCCATCAAGCCACCCAGCCCCAGAATTTCACCCCGATGCAATTGGAAGGAGATATCTTTATAGAAGCCTTCCTTACACAGCCGGTTTACCTCCAGAACGACTTCACCTGTTTCGGAGCTTTCATCATCATTCGAATGATAGAACTTGGTGATGTCGCGGCCAACCATCTTGTGAATCAGTTCCTCTTCGGTGATTTCGTTTGTGTTGTATGTGCCGATCTTGCAGCCGTCGCGCAGTACGGTTATCCTGTCCGACAGGTCAAAAATCTCCTTCATGCGGTGAGAAATATACAAAATCGTAGTTCCCCGCTTTTTTAAATCGTCAATCAATCTGTAAAGAGTTGCAACCTCTTTGTCGTTCAATGAGGCTGTCGGCTCATCCATGATGACAATTGCGGAATCGAAGGATACCGCCTTTGCGATTTCAACCATCTGCATCTCTGAAACGGAAAGCTCAGATACCATCGAGGAAGGATTGATATCAAGCTTTAACTCATGCATCAGTTCGGAACATTTTTCGTTCAGCTTTTTGCGATTTACTACACCGGATTTTCCCGGAAGGCGTGTCAGAAAGATATTTTCCGCGACCGTCAGCATCGGTACCAGATTAAATTCCTGATAGATAACACTGATTCCGCTTTTCAGAGAATCCAAAACGCCGCGAATAGCTGTCTTCTTTCCATTGATCGTGATTTCACCGAAATCGGCAGGGTACAAACCACCCAGTATCTTCATCAGCGTGGATTTGCCCGCACCATTTTCGCCAACTACCGCGTGCACTTCTCCCCGCTCTACATCAAAACTTACATTATCAAGAGCCTTTACTCCCGGAAATTGTTTAGTTATTCCGGAGACTTCCAGAATCGTGTCCATCTTTCACACTCTTTTCAGCACGATATAAGTTCTGCATTCGACTTTAATTGTCGAATGCAGATAGAGTTTAATTTGCTACTTGATCAGTTCATTTCACCGCGGGTAAGACCGGTGTTGGAGATGACCTGATCTTCCGGGTTATCCGTCAGGTCGTCCTTCGTTACCAGTGCGCAGGGAACCAGAACACGCTTCAGTTCCGCGTCATCATACGTTACTTCTTCGCCGCGAATCAGCTTGTCCAGCAGCACAACCGCCTGATAGCCGATGTCATAGGAGAACTGCTGCACGGTGCAGGTCAAACGACCAAGGCGTACCGCTTCTACACCGGCTTCGTCGGCGTCAAAGCCGGCGACCTTGACATTAGTCAGACCTGCATCCTGCAGTGCCTGCGCGGCGCCGACGGCTTCGCGGTCATTTCCGCAGAATACTGCGCAAAGATTCGGATGCGCGGCAACGATATCCTGCATGGCTTTGTAGCCGTCTTCGGTATTGCCGTTCGGCGCGTAAATGTCCGCAACGCAGGTGTAACCCGCCGCAGTCAGAACGTCGATGGCGCTGTCGCAGCGCAGCTGCGAAATCTCAGCTTCAGGATTCAGACGGATAACGGCGAATTCCTTGCTGGTTTCTTCCGCTTCAAGCTGTTCCAGAATGTAGGTGGAGCTCATAACGCCGCCGCCGTAGTTGTCGGAAAGAATCAGACCGTCCATGTCCGTTCCGCCATCACCCATATCGCCGATGACCACGGGAATGTTCTTGGCGTGTGCCGCGGCAACTACCGGAGCCAGCGCCTCAGGCTTGCTCGGAGATACCACCATTCCGGCGACACCTTGCTGGATGAAATTCTGGCAGGTGGATACCATCAGCGTTTCATCGCTGTTGTGGCTCTGCATCACATAGTCATAACCAAGATCCTCACAGGCCTGCGCTACACCGCGTTCCATCACAGACCAGTAATCGGAGTCTACGCCCAGCGTGCTGTAGGCAATGGTCTTTCGTTCCTCCGCCATGCCCGCACAGCCCATGGCAACGATTAAAATTGCCATCATCAGTCCTACTACCTTTTTCATTACAGTTCCTCCTAATCTAATTTGTTTTTATTCGGGTGCTCTCCCGAATTTGTTGTACACAAGATATCATATCCAAGACAAATGTGCAATGAACTATTTTGCATTTCCATGCACATTCGTGCAATTAGTTTATTTGATTTTGTGCGCTTGTGTGGAATTAGTTTCTTTAATTTCATGCATTTGTGTGCGATGAGTGCGTTTTGTGTGCTTGACATTGGTCGGAACGTACATTACAATCGTGTTGAGGTGATATTGATGGGAACCGCCGTATTCGACCGCAAGAAACTTCAAAGCCTATTGGAGAATCTAGCCGTTCTTTCAGGCATGGGCGTATCCTTCTGGCATCCGGAACAGGACGTCTGTCTGGCAGCAACATCTAACGTTCCTTCGGCTTACTGTGCGCGGCTGCAGACTTCACAGGCAATGAGCGCTGAATGCAAGAAATGTGAGCAATTGGCTCTGCGCATCGCTCGGCGCGATTTGAAAACGCAGTATTTTACCTGCCACGCAGGTCTGAAAGAATGCATATCACCTGTCATCTATAATGAAGAAGTCCTTGGCTTTGTGATGATCGGTCAGGTGCTTTTTACGGAAGACAATGGAACGAATATCGATCCGATTCGCGAGTGGATTGAAGAGAACGGCTTTAATTTCAATGAAATTCGCAGTCTGTATTTGCTTCTTCCACGAATCGGACGTGAAAAGCAGCAGGCGCTTTTAAAAATGATCAGTGCGCTTGCCAGTCTGGTTCATATAGAAGGAATCGTTCGCCGGATTGAGTTGCCTCTGATTGCACGTATTGAAAAATATGTAGATGAACATCTAAATGAGCCTATTTCGCTGGACGATGTAGTGGAAGCCCTCAGCGTTTCCAGATCGACAATCTGCCATACGCTGCGTACCGAGAAGAATTGCACGTTCGTCAAGTTGGTCAATCAGAAGCGCGTAGATGTTGTGCGTAAGGCAATCGCCTCCGGTAAAACCGTTGCGGAAGCGGCTGAGATGGCTGGATTTTCCAGCGTTTCCTATTGCTCTCGCGTTTTTTTGCAGGTTACCGGAAGCCGTCCCAGCATTAACAGCCGAAACATCTGAAAGCGGATTATACGCGAACAAATTGTCGGCAATCACCTACGATGCCATCAGCAACCCGCGCAACGACGGCAGCTGGAACTACACCTGGGCGCATGGACGCCAGCTGAGCAGCATGTACAAGGGCAGCTTCGGCACATCCGGTTACACCATTACCCTTGAAGAGTTTGAAAAAACCTATAAGGACGCGCATAAATAAGTTTGCGAGGTATAGATATGAATGCAAGAAATTGATTGCTATCCTATTAATCGTTATGGTCATCTTATGTATCGGATTTTTTATATGGAAATCAAATCATGATCTTTTTTTTAGACCACATGAAGAATTGGTCTATTCCTGTAATTCTTGTAGCAACAGATATTTGATTGAGATTTATAAAAACTCTGGAAATGCTACAGTTGCCAATTCTATAACTGGTGATGTAACAGACAACAAAACGGGGAAAAAAAGAACGTTTTACTTCAGCTATCGAGATGAAGAGGCAATCATTGAATGGATAGATGATTCACACTGCATCATTAATGGAGTGACTATAAATCTTGCAAAAGACACATACGAAAGTTGGAATCATTAATTTGGCACATAAATAAAGATTAGTAACCGCTCAATAATCCCGCGCCCTGACAAACCGCACTAATCGTGCGATACGTATCCATAGTACTTGAAAAACTGCGGTTACCATACGATGAACAGCCATCAAGCAATGGCATTATTAAAAGTCCTTGATATAAGCATGAAAATACACTATAACAAGGACTTGATCGAGGCTTTATGATTAACTATCGTGATTACTTGAAAGATATTCTTTTACGCAATCAGTCCATTCAGCCTTATTAATACGATTAAATGTTCTTGATAATCCATGATCATGGAGAGAGTTAATATAATGGAGAGCGAATTCATAGCTGTTTTCAATAGTGATGGGATTACTTATTATCTTACAAAAGTGTTCATAAATAGCAGGATCGGCTGAACCTGTTCCTTTAAATAAAAATGGATTTGCGGCACTTAAAAACGTACCAAGATGTTTATTTTTTGTTTCATCCCATTCAGCGTCAAGGACGTAAAAAATCATGCAAAATAGTTCGTATTTACTCATTTCGGCATTTTCCTCCGTTTTATAGGGTTATTATTGAAACAGGTTGAGTTATTCCAGATGCGGGGAACGAGATTACGACCACCTTCATTAATTGTTCTGTTTTGATAGCGAACCCAATTTTGAAATGGCTCGGACACAGCGAATTCTCTACTACGGCAGATATTTACGCGCATCTTGACTATCAATCAAAAATATCTTCGGCAGAAGCAATGCTGACAGGACTGGATAACGGGCAAAATGAATGATAGAAATGACTATGAATGGGTGCTGGACGAGTACCCCGAATACATCACCAAGGAGCAGCTGTACAAAATCTGCAAGGTGTCCAAGAAAACCGCACAGAAATATTTGGAAAGCGGATTGATTCCAAGCGTCTGCACGGGAAAGAAAACCCGAAAGTATTCCATCAAGATTACGGATGTCGTTGATTTCCTCTACTTCCGTGACGAAAATCCGCTTCTGTGCAAAATGAAGATTGGCGCGGAAAGAATGTCTGGACGCTGTCACTCTGAACCGACGATCAGGCTTCTGGAGAAAACCCTGAGCTGTGTTCTTGAAGAATATCCCGATGTTATGGAGATTCCGCAGGTGATGGAAATCACGGGCTACAAGCACCAGACGATTCTCAACTGGTGTAATAAGGATAAGGTGGAGCATTTCCTGATTCGGATGCGCTGCATGATTCCCAAGACGAGTCTGATGGAGTATCTGGCAGAGGACGGGTTTCATGCCATCAATGCCGAATCAAAGGCGTATATCCTTGTGCGAAACAGAAAGTGAATAGCGAATGATGAAACGCTCACAGGTTGTGGGCGTTTTTTCGATATCATAAAAGTGAATTGGCGAGAATAATTTTGCAAATATTTTGCAAAATAAAATGTAATAGATTGATTTATCCGAATAAGTGGCGTAAAATGAAAATGGGATTTGAAAAAACAGTGCAAAATGGAGGGGACGCTATGCTTCTGGAATTTAGAATGAGCAATTATAAGTCTTTTAAAGACGAAACAGTATTTTCACTTGTTCCTGCACCGAAGCAAAAGGGATTGGATTATAGTATCCTTCATGCAACTGTTGGCAGGAAGGCATACAAAGGTCTATGCTCGGCTGTAATCTACGGACCAAATGCTGCGGGTAAGACAAACATCATTGGGGCGATGGATTCCTTCAAAACAATCGTGCTTCGCGGAAATATCCGAAATGATGACGATAAATCCATGCCCAACGCGTCGGCGTCGGCGCTTGAACTTATCCCCAATAATACAGAAGATAATGCGCTACCCGTGATGTTTTCAATCAGGTTTATTGTAAACGGTCTTTTGATCGATTATAAAATCGGTCTTGATTTGGGTACGTTTTTGGCGGTTGATTATAAACGTAAAGTTGTGTTTGAGCAGCTTTCAGTAAACGAAGCACCAATCTTCACAAGAGAGAATGGCTTAAAGATTCATGACTTGAGCGGAATAAAGGAATGGTTAGCCAATGAGTTTGAGCAGAATGCCGATAGCGTCATTGCTATTGCGTCGGCTAACCTGAATGATGAAGAACTATTCCTTATGAACGGTTTCAAAACGATGTTTAGCTCGAAGCTGGTTTCGATCATCAGCGAATGGCTGAATCAGCAATTCATGGTGATTTATCGGTCGGATGCCATGCAGCTCATTCGAAAGTTCACCGATCCGAAGAAGAAGTCTATCTATGTTGAGAAAACGTTGACCGAAGCTGCTAAGACGTTTGGCATCAACTCGAACGCACTGGGCTATGTCGTAGATGGGGATAATACGGAAGCGAAGCTGTGTTCCATATTCGAATCAGAGGGAAAAGCCATTCCAGCAGAGCTTTTTGAGTCTTATGGAACAATTCGCTTTGTCAATATGTTTCCATTGGTAGTTAATGCCCTGATGAACGGCAGCACATTGGTTGTTGACGAGTTCGACGCTTCTCTCCATCCAATGGCTTTGATGAATATCATCAATATCTTCCACAATGATGAAGTTAATATCCATCATGCGCAGCTGATTTTCAATACGCATAATCCAATTTTCCTGAATACCAACCTTTTCAGACGCGATGAGATCAAATTTGTTGAACGGGACGAAGAAACTCATTGCAGCAGCGCTTATGCGTTATCAGATTTCGGTACAGCCGGAAAAAATGGTGTTCGGAAAAATGAAGATTATATGCGGAACTATTTTGTTGATCGTTACGGCGCAATCAGGAATGTGGATTTCCTTCCTATCTTCGAGAAACTGTTGAAGCATGGAAGTGAGGCATAAGATTATGAGAAAAGAAAACATGACATACTATTTTTCCGTAGAGGGCGAAACGGAAAAGTGGTATTTGGATTGGCTGCAAAACTGTATCAACGAATGTGACGAAGCAAAATATAAAGTGAAATTAGATTCCAAAATCGAAAAGGATCCGCTTGTGCGAGCCAAGAGCATGACTATTCTGGGCAAAACAGAAATTACGCATGTATTTGACCGAGAAAGTGAAGATGAACTTCATACGAAACAATTTATGACAACCTTGGATCGCATGAAGGAAGCAGAAAAGCTGGGTAAAAATATCAAATATAAGCTGGGATATAGCAATTTTACATTTGAACTGTGGATGATCTTACATAAAGCGGATTGCAACGGAGCAAAAACAGATCGCCGACAGTATTTATCTCCGATCAATAATGCTTATCATGAACATTTTGAGAATCTGGACGAATATAAACAAAAAGATAATTTTAAACGTGTTCTGAATCAATTATCCTTAGATGATGTGAAAATGGCGATTCAACGGTCTGAGCAGCTTATGATACGGAATCAGGAAAAAGGATTCCATCGGTATCAGTACAAGACGTATTCATATTACGCAGAAAACCCCTCTCTATCTATCTGGGAATCTATCAAAAAGATTATGACGGAATGCGGAATTTTGTGATATTGGAGTTATTTCATTAAAATGGGGAGCTGTTGCAGCGATGTTCTGCCAGTTCCTTTTTTCATTGGCTGCATAAATCGTCAGCCTGTCCAACCCAAAAGACAGCATAGGCAAAACAAATTAGGTTGGCGGTCTTTCTGCATATAATTACATCTGGGTATATGCAGAAACATGAGCCTCTTTTTCGGTTACTGCACATATCTCTGCAAAAACATGTGCAGAAAGCATCGGAAATATCAATAGTTTTTGCTGTTATTTAAGAAAAACTTTCTGATTTCAATGACTTTTTCGACACGTCCCATGCTGACGGCATGGACTATCGAGCTATGATAAACCTGAAAGGACAATTCTGATCGCGAGATAAGAAAATTCAATCTCAGCAACTTGGGGACGCTCCGACAACGAGCGTCCTTTTTGTATTCATCGGAAAGGAGAAAACATGGATACGCAAATTATCAGTCTGG
>CAKUCW010000036.1 GCA_934643825.1 uncultured Clostridia bacterium
TTTTGCGCACGCGGGCGGTTTCGGGCAATTTCCCGTATCATTGGCAAATCGGGCTGAGCCCGCCTTCACTTCCGCACGACGGATGAAAACAACGATTTAAGGAGCAGACAGACCTATGAAGATTGCTTTTCTCTACGCCGGGCAGGGCAGTCAGCGGGTCGGCATGGGGCGCGACCTGTATGACGCTTCTCCCGCCTTCCGCGCCGCTTTCGACGCGGGAGATCTCGATTTTGACCTGCACGCGCTCTGTTTCGACGGCGCACAGGAAACGCTGAACCAGACGCAGTACACCCAGCCCTGCATGGTCGCCTTTGCCTGCGGCGTGACGGCAGCGCTGTTTGACGCAGGCATCCGCCCGGATTATGTCGCGGGGCTGAGTCTGGGTGAATACAGCGCACTGGAGGCTTCCGGCGTGCTGACCGCCAAATCCGCGATTGAACTGGCTGCGTACCGCGGCGCGGCGATGGCGAAAGCCAGCGAGGGCATACAGAGCGCCATGACCGCCGTGCTGGGGCTTGACCGTGAAGCGCTGATGCGCTGCTGTGAGGAAGCAGGCGAACTGGGCGTCGTGCAGATTTGCAACTACAACTGCCCCGGTCAGATCGTCATCGGCGGCGAAGCTGCTGCCGTCGCCCGTGCGGGCGAGCTTGCCAAAGAAGCGGGCGCCCGCCGTCTGCTTCCCCTGCGCGTCAGCGGTCCTTTCCATACGCCGTTGATGCGTCCCGCCGCCGAAGCGCTGCACGAGCGTTTCCAAAGCGAGGTCTTTGGCGGTATGCAGATTCCCGTTCTCTTCAACTGCCTCGGCAGAGAAAAGAGCGACGAAACCATTCCGTCGCTTTTGGAGCGTCAGGTCTTCTCTCCCGTGCGCATGGAGGATACGATCCGCGAACTGGCGCGGCTCGGCACAGATGTGTTTGTCGAAATCGGTCCCGGCACGGCATTGACCGGATTCGTCCGGAAAACGCTCGGCGCGGCGGCGAATTGCTATGCCGTCGAAAATGTCGTGGGACTGGAAAAAGCCGTGGAAGCTCTGCGCTGATTTGCGCCGCAAGCGCGAAGCAGTGCTTTAAAAAACAATCCAAAACGAAAAAACGACCCGTGCTATCAAGCTTAAACTGAGCATTTCAAGAAACAAATATCTAAGCATTTGCGGATATGGGGCTTTGCCCCATCGCCCCACCAAAGGGCTTTCCGAGCGTTTACGGCGCCCGTTTGGCGCATCGCCCTTTGGAAACCTTCGGGCGCAAATACTTAGTTTTACTCTCGAAATATCGGTGTTGTTAGCTTGACAACCTCGGGTCGTTTTTTATGATGCGTTTTCAGCCTTACGGCAGAATGATCTTCGGGTCTTTCTCACGCGCCCGATAGATCACGAAGCGGTTGCCGATGCACTGCACCGGCTCAGCACCCGCGCCCTCGCAGAGCGCGTTGATCGCTTCACGGGCGGTCATCGGGCTGTTCTGAAGCACGGTGCCCTTGATCAGCTCACGCGCTTCAAGCGCGTCGGAAACCTGCTTCACCATATTTTCATTGACTCCGTCCTTGCCCACATGGACAATGGGATCCATCGTATTCGCCAAGCTGCGCAGATACGCACGCTGTTTACTGGTCATAAGCTATCCTTTCTCCTATCAAAGCAAGAGTATGCCGGCATCGTCGGGGGATTGGTGCAAAGCCCCAAACGCAGCCCCTTATTACTCCACAAAGTCGAATTCCATATCGCCGATGACGACGCTGTCGCCTTCCTTGGCGCCCGCCGCACGCAGAGCGTCGATGACGCCGCGGCTGCGGAGTGTGCGATGGAAGTAATTCAGCGATTCCTGATCGGTGAAGTTGACCGAATTGATGAGCTGTTCCATCGTCGGGCCGGTCACGATATAGTAACCGCCTTCCTTCTCGATGGCAAACGGCTCCTGCTCCGTCGTTTCAACCGGCAGCTCTTCTTCAAAGACGCGGCGTTCCGGCAGAGTCGGCAGGATGCGGACAATCGCGCCCATCAGCTCGTCAAAGCCCTGACGCGTCGCGGCGGATATCGGATAGACCTCGATATCCGTGCCGCGAAGATGCTGACGCAGGCGCTCCAGGTTTTCCTCCGCGCCCGGCAGATCCATCTTGTTCGCGGCGACAATCTGCGGACGCTCCGCCAAATCGCCGTAAGCGACCAGCTCATCACAGATATGCTCAAAATCCTCGACGGGGTCGCGTCCCTCGCTGCCCGCGATATCCACGACATGCACCAGCAGACGGGTGCGCTCGACATGGCGCAGGAAGCGGATGCCCAAGCCGACGCCTTCGCTCGCGCCCTCCACCAGACCGGGGATATCCGCCATGACGAAATCCGTGCCATACTGGCGGCAGATGCCCAGATTCGGCGCAAGGGTCGTGAAGTGATAATTCGCAATCTTCGGGCGAGCCGCCGTCACGACGGAGAGAATCGTGCTCTTTCCGACGTTCGGATATCCGACCAGACCGACGTCCGCGATGGTCTTCAGCTCCAGCTCGAACTCGACGACCTCGCACTTCTGCCCCGGCTTGGCGAAGTTCGGCGCCTGACGGGTCGGCGTGGCGAAATGCGCATTGCCCCAGCCGCCGCGTCCGCCCTTGAGCAGGATATGACGCTGTCCCGCCTCGTGCATATCCGCGACAAGGCGTCCATCCGACACCTCGCGCACGATCGTGCCGACCGGAACCTTGATGATCAAGTCCTTCGCGCTCTTGCCGCGGCAGAGTGTCGCCGCGCCGTTTTCGCCGTTTTCGGCGGTATACTTGCGTTTATAACGGAAATCCATCAGCGTATGCATGTTTTCATCCGCGAGCAGGACGATGTCGCCGCCGTTGCCGCCGTCGCCGCCGTCCGGTCCGCCGTTCTGCACGAATTTTTCGCGATGGAAAGAAACTGCGCCATTGCCGCCGTTTCCGGCCTTGGCTGTGATTTTTACCTGATCGACAAACATAATTTCCTTTTTAATCCTCTTGGAGAATATCGGTCTTGCTTGAATGCTGACTATCCGAATGATTATAACCTTAATCTTCTTTCCCGTCAAGGGTTTTGGCTGTCCTTTACAGTGATTTCTTCGATCTGAATACACGCGCTGATTCCGCCGCCAGGTGCGAAGAAAAGCGCATTCATCGTCCTTTAGGGCTCATTTTAAAACGGCGCAAATATCGGCGGCATGCGCGAAGCCGGAGCGTTTGGCGGGCTTTAGCGGGCATGCAGGCGGGTTTTCTCCGATTTTTTGATTTTTTCTGCGTTTTTGCGGGAAAATATGAAGAAAGCCCTTGCTTTTTTTCATACTCTGTGCTATCATACACAACTGGCACATCCTTGTTCTGCACGCAAAATTGCAGAGCCAGAGTCCAAAAGGAGGTGAAAGGATCATGAATAAGTACGAACTGATCTACATCATTGATACCACCGTCGAGGAGGCTGCCCGCAAGGAGCTCATCGAGAAGTTCAATGGTATCATCGCTGCCAACGGCGGCGAGGTTGTCAAGGTTGAGGAGTGGGGCAAGCGCCGTCTTGCTTACGCCATCGACTACAAGACCGAAGGTTATTACGTGTATGTCGCTTTCAACGGCGCTTCCGAGCTGCCCAAGGAGCTCTCCCGTAATCTCGGCATCAGCGAGAGCGTTATCCGTTCTCAGATCGTCAAGCTGCTCGAAAAGAAGAGCAGCGTCAAGCCGCGTGCGGCTCGCGTCGCTCCTGTGAGCGAAGAGACCGAGACCGCCGCTTCTGAGCAGGCGTAATTACAAATCGCCAGTCGGAATTCTAAGAGGAAACAGAGTATATGAATAAGGTTTTTCTGATCGGCAACTTGACCCGTGACCCTGAAATGAGATCCACGCAGTCCGGCGTTCCGGTTTGCAACTTTTCGATTGCGGTGAACCGCCGTTTTCGCAATGCGCAGACCGGTCAGCAGGAAACGGATTTCCTGAACATCGTCGCCTGGCGTCAGCTCGCCGAGCTCTGCGGTCGCTACCTGACCAAGGGAAGAAAGGTTGCCGTTGTCGGCTCCATTCAGACCCGCACCTACGAGGCACAGGATGGTTCCAAGCGCAGCGCGTTTGACATCGTCGCCGACGAGGTCGAGTTCCTTTCCGCGAATCAGAACGGCGGCGCTCCTTCCGGCGATTATCACGCAGCACCGGCTGCCGCCCCTGCCCCGCGCACGCAAGCTCCGGCTTACGCGCCCGCGGATGCTGGTTTCACCAGCGTGCAGGTGGATGACGATGAACTGCCCTTTTAAAAACCGAGATGAATTTGTTCCGCCAGCCATGCTGGTGAAGAAAGGAGAACTTCCATGTCCGAAGATCGTGGAGCACGCCGTCCGCGCGGCCGTAAGCCGCGCCGTAAGGTTTGTGCGTTCTGTGTCGATAAGATCGAGTACATCGACTACAAGGAGTTCCGTGATGTGAACTCCCGTATGCGCCGCAACATCAACGAGCGCGGCAAGATCATGCCCCGTCGTATGAGCGGCAACTGCGCCAAGCATCAGCGTCAGCTGTCTGAGGCCATCAAGCGCGCCCGTGCCATCGCGCTGCTGCCCTACACCGCTGAGTAAGAGCAAAGCGAATCAAGCGTCTTCCCGAAAGGGAGGGCGCTTTTTTTATTTCTTTTTACGCGGTTTTAAAGCGTTGGTTTCAGCGAAACAGGCTTATGCGTCTGTCGGGTGACGCTTCGCTCCCTGACTGATGATTGGGGTGCTTCACACATATGGGGGGTACGTTAGGGCTGCCGATCCGGGAAACTCGCATAGGGGCGCTGTCCTCTGCCTGCGGCAGACGCGCCCGCTTCGCGAACGCGCAAGCGCTCCTTGCGATTTCCGATTTCCGTCACGCTGAATCCCGCACAGCGGGCGCGTGACTCCAATCCCTAGAACCTGCTTGGGGATTTCATCTCCAAACCCCATCTCTGCTTCGCGGCGGTTGATGTGGTTCTGCGGCTAAAACATACATTTCAGTGCGAACCCGTTTCAATTGCAGAATGCTTTGCATTCTGCTCTGAAACTACGTTTTTCATCAAAGGGGATACGTTAGGGCTGCCGCCCTAAAACCCGCCTGAGGGGGATTCCCCCTCAGACTCCCTTCTCCGCTTCGCGGCGGTTTTAAGTTGCTTTGAGCATAAAGTGGTCACGGATTCGGATCAGGGCATCAATCATTCCCGGAAGCTGCACGGTTTCCCCCGCGACAGCGGGCACAATCGCAACAATCCGCTCTCCCTGCTTCACGCGGATTTCGCCCAGCACATCTCCCTCACAGACCGGCGCATGGACGCTTTCCGCCAGCGCAACCTCCAGCGAAACCTCCCCCTGTCCGCCCTTTTTAATGAGCAGACCGCAATCGCTGCCGCTCACGACGGACACGCTGTCCCGACCGCCCAGCCGCACCGGAACGGACATATTCAGCGCTTCTCCCTCGCCGACCGCGTCAAACATCTGATAACCCGCGAACCCGTATTCCAGCATTGCCCGCGCTTCATCAAAGCGCGTCTGCCCCGCCGGTGTGCCGAGGACGACAGCGATCAGCCGCATGCCGTCCTTCTTCGCCGTCGCGCTGATACAATATTTGGCTTCATTCGTCGAGCCTGTCTTATAGCCATCGCACCCGGGATAAAACCGAATGAGCCGATTCGTATTTGTCAGCCCCGTCACGCGCCCTCCGCGGTGCAGAATCTCATCCATCCAAATCGTCGAATACTGATAATACAGCGGATGCTCATCCAGATGTGCGCTGAGCTTCGCGACATCCCGCGCCGTCGTATAATGCCCCTGCGCGGGCAGTCCCGTGCAGTTGACGTAATGCGTATTTTCAAGCCCCAGCTCCTGCGCACGCTCGTTCATCCTGCGGACAAACGCCTCTTCCGCGCCGCAGAGATATTCCGCAAGGGCGACAGCGGAATCATTCGCGCTGGCGATAATCACGCTTTTGAGCAGCTCGCCGAGTTTATAGGTGCTGCCCGCATCCAAAAACGCCTGGCTGCCGCCCATGCTCGCCGCCCTCGGCGAAACCGTCACACGGTCGCTCACCGTCACGCGCCCATCGTCAATCGCTTCCAACGTCAGCAGGATGGTCATGACCTTGTTGACGCTGGCAACCGGACGCCTCTCGTCGGCGTTTTTCTCAAAGATGACGCGCCCCGTCGAGGCTTCGCAGAGAATGGCGCTCGGGCTGGTCAAACTGAGCGGCGTTCCTGCCTCCATCGCCGATTCCTCCGCCAGTCCGATGGACGCTGCCGTCACGCCAAGCACCGCTAAAATCACTGCCAAGAACTTCTTCATGCTTTCCCTCCCCGCTCTATTGCGCCATCATCTGCGCAATCTCCGCGCTCGTCAGATTCGGCTGAAGCGCCTGATTGATGCCGTCCGCCAAAACGCCCGACATGCGCTCCACCAGCGCATCTACCTCTCGCGGCGTCACCACCATTTCCCCCAGCCTGAGGGAAACGACCTGCTCGACGCATGCCGCTATGCGCTCCTCCTCCACCTCGCCGCCGCCAAGCGCATAGAGCGCGTCCGACGCAATCGTCGAGGCATAGACGACCAGCGGCACCCCCACCGCAATGACCGGTACGCCGAGCGTCTGCTCGTTGAGCGCCTTCCGGTGATTGCCTACGCCTGAACCGGGCGTGATGCCCGTATCGGCAATCTGTATGGTCGAGGCGATGCGCGATGAGCTTCGCGCCGCAAGCGCGTCAATGGCAATGACGGCGTCCGGCTGAACATGCGTAACCATGCCTTTCAGAATCTCCACCGTTTCCATGCCCGTCACGCCTAGAACCCCGGGCGCAGCCGCGCTGACGCTCGCCATGCTCTGCGCCATGTCCTCCGGCAGACACCCCGCCATGTGCCGCGTGACCAAAATGCGCTCTGCCGTGCGCGGTCCAAGCGAATCCGGCGTCACATTTCGGTTGCCTAAGCCGACGACGAGAATGCTTTTCCGCGCTTTGGGCAACATGCTTCTCAGTGTCATAGCCAGCTCATGTGCCAATGCCTGCCGCGTTTTAAGGGCAATGCTCATCGTCTGCGGGCAGGTTAGGGTCACATAGACGCCGCAGGGTCTGCCCATCGCCTGCGCGTCACGTTCGCTGTCAATCCGTACCGTCAGGCGCTCCATGCCGCATGCTAACCGTTCCGTATCTGATTTTGATGCGCTGCCGCATGCTTCGACCGCTAAGTCCGTCCATTTCGCTCTCATGATAACTCCCCTTTAACTTCTAAACGGTATTCTGTGCGGTTTTTCCCGAAATATGTACCCATCCTTGCCCCAAAAACCTCATTTAAACCGCCGCGAAGCGAAGAAGGGAGTCTGAGGGGGAATCCCCCTCAGGCAGGTCTTAGGGCGGCAGCCCTAACGTAACCCCTTAACAAAAAACGTAGTTTCAGAGCAGAATGCAAAGCATTCTGCAATTGAAACGGGTTTGCGCTGAAACATAGGTTTTAAACGCAGAATCTCATCAACCCGCCGCGAAGCGAAGAAAGGGTGCAGGGAACAAGTTCCCTGCTGGGGCTTGGGGCAAAGCCCCAAACGTTCCCCATATGTGCGAAGCACACCGATCACCAGTCAGGGAGCGAAGCGTCACCTGACTGACGCATCGGTCTGTTTTCATCGAAACAATAGCTCAAAACCACCCCATTCCTTAACCCGCCGCGAAGCGAAGAAGGGGTTTGGGGATGAAATCCCCAAGCGGGTTTGGGCGGCAGCCCAATCGTAACCCCCCTAACGTAACCCCTAACACCCCCAAAACGAAAAAGCGAGCCGCTTTCACGCAGACTCGCTTTTTCATCTATCTGTTTTTCGTCTTATTCCTGCTTTTCCAGCTTTTCGCATCCGCGCAGCATCGCGCTTCGGGAACGCGGGTTCCGCTCAACCTCTTCCTTGTCCGGCTTCACACCGCCCCCGCCCAATACGCGGACAATGGGCTTCTTGCCGCAGATGCAGACCGGTATCTTCGGCGGGCAGGTGCAGGGATTCGCCAGCCTTCGGAAGGTCTGCTTGACAATCCTGTCCTCCAGAGAATGGAAGGTCAGCACGGCGATGTGTCCGCCCGGATTCAGTAAATCCACCATGTCCTCCAGTGCCTTTTTCAGCGGATCCAGCTCGTCGTTGACCGCAATGCGAAGCGCCTGAAACGTGCGGCGGGCACTGTGCCCGTTGTCCTGCATGCGCACCTTTTTGGGAATCGCCGCATCCACGCATGCAACCAAATCGCCCGTCGTTTCCAGCGGCTTCCGGGCGCGATGCTCGCAGATGATCTGGGCAATGCGCACCGCCCATTTCTCCTCCGAATACTCGCGCAGAATGCGTGCAATCTCCTCCGCACTCCATGTGTTGACGATTTCCCGCGCCGTCAGGGTTTGATCCTGATCCATGCGCATATCCAGCGGCGCGTCGGCATGATAGGAAAAGCCGCGCTCGGCGGTATCCAGCTGATAGCTGCTCACGCCGAGGTCAATCATCATGCCGTCGATCTTCTCCACGCCGCGCTCGGCAAGCAGCGCACGAACATCATGAAAATTGCCCTTCACGGCAGTAAAATTGCCCGCCGCACCAAGCCTTTCCGTCGCCGCGGCAAGCGCGTCGTTGTCGCGGTCAATGCCGTACAGATGACCTGTTCCGTTCAGGCGGCGCAGAATCTCCGCGCTGTGTCCGCCGCCGCCGAGCGTTCCGTCTACATAAATGCCGCCCTCACGGACGTTCAGCATATCCACCGTGGGCATGAGCATAACGCTCACATGTTCAAATGACATGAGCAAACTCCTTTTCATGGCGCAGCAGCGTGCGCACCTCTCCAATCAAATACAGCGAACCGGCACAGACCACATTGCCCTCCGGTCCGGCAAGCCTGCGGGCTTCCTCCAGCGCGTCCGACGGACTGGGGCATGCATATGTGCGCACGCCGCACGCTTCAAACTCGCCTGCCAGCTCGTCGGCAGGCATCGCACGCGGAACGCTCGGCTGCGTGCAGACCACGCTATGCACGCGGCTCGCCAGCCGCTGACACATCTTGACGGTTTCCTTGTCCCGCATCATCGCGCTGATCAGCACCGTCTTTTCCTTCGGCATCCACCGATCCAGATAGGCGCACAGCGCACGGACGCCGGGGTCATTGTGTGCGCCGTCCAGCAGCACGCGCCCGAAGTATTCCAGCCGTCCGGGCCAATGCACATCCGCCATGCCGCGGCGAATGGCGTCCTCCGTCACCCGGAATCCCTTCTTTTTGAGCGTCAGCAGAGCGCCCAGCGCCGCGCAGGCGTTGTCCGCCTGATGGCGTCCGCAGAGCGACACCTTCAGATTCGGGAGCTTCACATTTTCAAACGCGACGTCAAACGTGATCTGCTTCTGCTCTTCGCGGATGTTTTCGGCGGTCAGCTCAATGACCGACAGGTCAAGCCCCTTCGCCGCCGCCAGCAGCACGCCGCGTGCTTCCTTTTCCTGCCGCCCGAGAACGACCGGAACGCCGCGCTTCATGATGCCCGCCTTTTCCAGCGCAATTTCCGAAAGCGTATCGCCCAGGAGCTTCATATGATCCATGCCGACCTCGGTAATGACGCTGACTGCGGGATGGATGATATTCGTCGGGTCGAGCCTGCCGCCCAAACCGACCTCTATGACGGCGACATCCACATTTTCTTCCGCAAAGCAGGTGAATGCAAGCGCCGTGCCCAGCTCAAACTCGGTGACATGCACGTTTTCTTTTTCGCACGCCTGTACCGCATGCCAGACCCTTTCGACAAGGGAGGCGAGCTTTTCCCCGCTGATGGGCACGCCGTCCAGCCGAATGCGCTCATTGTAGACCTCGATATACGGCGATGTATACAGTCCGGTATGGCAGCCCGCCGCACGAAGGACGCGCTCAATCATCGCGCAGCAGGAACCCTTGCCGTTCGTGCCCGCGACATGCACCATGGTCAGCCGCTCCTGCGGATTGCCGAGCTTTTCCATCAGGCTGCGCATATTTTCAAGACCGTTTTTCGTTCCGGTCGGATAGACGCTGTGAATTCTTTCGATTGCTTCCTGTTCAGTCACGGAAAGCACCTCCCTTGGCTTGTTTCTGAAAAACATTCGGGGCTTTGCCCCAACGCATTCAGCCATTCCTCTTTCGCTCCGGCTGATTTTGCGGTAAAAAGCACTGAAACGATTCAGTCGGTTTTTCCCAAGCACTTTTTACCTTCTTTTTATAAGCCATAGAAAGAGGGGTTGTCAAGCCCGAATCGCCCAACAGCCCCTCTTGATTTACATGTTCTTCAAATCCTCGATACGCGCATTCAGCTTTTCGAGCTTATCGCGGGAAACCGCCAGCTTCTCGCGCTCCTGCTCGACGAGCTGCGCCGGCGCTTTTCCGATGAAGCCCGGGTTATTCAGCTTCGCCTCGCCGCGCTCGATATCGCGCTGCACGCTGTCGCGCTCCTTGGTCAGACGCGCCGTTTCCTTGGCAACATCGACCAGATCGCCCAGCGGGATGAACAGCTCAGCCGCCTCGCTGACCGCGGAAACGGTCTTGGCGGGCGCTTCCTCGTCCTTGCCGAGAAGCTGCATGCCGCTAGCCCACGCAAGGCGTCCGAAATACTCGCCCGCGCCTTCCATGGCATGCTCCCAGCCGGTCTTCGGGCGCACAATCAGGTGCGCACGGCGTCCGACGGACACGTTCATCTCCGCACGCAGGTTGCGCACCGCACGGATGACATCCATGATGCCTTCCATCTCGCGCTCTTCCTCCGCAAAGGACAGCTCCGGCTTCACCTGCGGCCAGTCGGAGAGCATGATCGTGCCTTCCGTGCCCGGAATGTAGCGATACACCTCGTCGGTGATGAACGGCATGAACGGATGCAGCATCTTGAGCAGGCTGATCAGCACATAGCGCAGAACAGCCAGCGTCGCCGCACGGCCTTCGCCATTCAGGCTGACCTTCGCCAGCTCGATGTACCAGTCGCAGAACTCGCTCCACGCAAAATCATAGATCTTCTGCGCCGCCAGACCGAGGTCATACTCTTCAAAGTGTCCGCTGACCTCGCGGATGGTTTCATTCAGTCGGGTCAGAATCCACTTATCGGCGGTGGAAAGCGTCTTGCCCTCCAGCTCCTCCGCCTCGTCGCCCATGTTCATCAGCACGAAGCGGCTCGCGTTCCAAATCTTGTTGGCAAAGTTACGCGCAGACTCGACCTTGTCGGTGGAGAAACGCATGTCGTTTCCCGGGCTGACGCCCATGACCAGCGAGAAGCGCAGCGCGTCCGCGCCGTACTGGTCGATGATCTCCAGCGGATCGACGCCGTTGCCCAGCGACTTGCTCATCTTGCGTCCCTGCGCATCGCGCACCAGACCGTGAATCAGCACCGTATGGAACGGCGGCTTGCCCATCTGCTCAATGCCCGAGAAGATCATGCGGGCAACCCAGAAGAAGATGATGTCATAGCCCGTAACCAGCACGCTGGTCGGGTAGAAATACGCCAAATCCTCCGTCTTGTCCGGCCAGCCGAGCGTGGAGAAGGGCCACAGCGCGGAGGAGAACCAGGTATCCAGAACGTCCTCGTCCTGCGCCAGATGCGTGCAGCCGCACTTGGGGCAGACGGTCGGCGTTTCGCGGGCAACGATAATCTCGCCGCAGTCGTCGCAGTACCACGCCGGAATGCGATGACCCCACCAGAGCTGACGGGAGATGCACCAGTCGCGGATATTCTCCATCCACGTCATGTAGTTCTTGGCGAAACGCTCCGGCACGAAGCGAACTTCGCCGTTTCTGACGCACTCGACGGCGGGCTTTGCCAGCGGCTCCATCTTCACAAACCACTGCTTGGAGACCATCGGCTCGATGGTCGTGTGGCAGCGGTAGCAGGTACCGACCTCATGCGCCAGCGGCTCGACGCTCTTGAGGTAGCCGCCCTCTTCGAGATCTTTGACGATCGCCTTGCGGGCTTCCATCGTCGTCATGCCGGCATACTTGCCGCAATCGAGCACACGCGGCTCGCCGACGGTCGCCTTGCCGCTGGCAAACAGCGCGTCGTTCTCCGCCTTCTCCTTCGCGCCGGTCATATGGCCGTCATAGGTGAAGACGCGGACGACGGGCAGGTCATGACGCTGACCGACTTCAAAGTCGTTCGGGTCATGCGCCGGGGTGATCTTCACGACGCCGGTGCCCTTTTCCATATCGGCATGCTCGTCGCAGACGATCGGAATCTCGATGTTCATCAGCGGCAGGATGACATGGCAGCCATGCAGATGCTTATAGCGTGGATCCTCGCCGTTGATGGCAACGGCGGTATCGCCCAGCATCGTTTCCGGACGGGTGGTCGCCAGCTCGAGCTTTTCGCCGGTCTCCTTGACCGTATAGAGCAGATGCCAGAAGTGTCCTTCCTGGCTCTGATACTCAACCTCGGCATCGGAAATGGAGGTATTGCAGCAGGGGCACCAGTTGACCATGCGGTTGCCGCGGTAGATCAGTCCCTTTTCATACAGGCGGTTGAAGACCTCGACGACCGCCTTGTTGCAGCCGTCGTCCATCGTGAAGCGCTCACGGCTCCAGTCGCAGCTGTTGCCCATGCGGCGGGTCTGACGGACGATGCGTCCGCCGTACTCGTTCTTCCACGCCCATGCGCGGCGCAGGAATTCCTCACGGCCGACATCGTGCTTATCCAGCCCTTCCTTGCGCATCGCCTCGACGATCTTGACCTCGGTCGCGATGGACGCATGGTCAGTGCCGGGCAGCCAGAGGGTCGGGTCACCCTTCATGCGGTGATAGCGGGTCAGGCTGTCCTGAAGCACGCCGTCCATCGCGTGACCCATGTGCAGCTGACCGGTGATGTTCGGCGGCGGCATGACGATGGTAAAGGGCTGCTTGCCCTCCACGCGATGCGCCACGAACGCGCCGTTCTCCTCCCACTCCTTGTACAGCTCTCCTTCGATGGCTTGCGGGTTATACACCTTGTCCATCTCTGCGGCTTTGTTCTGTTCCATAATCCTATTCCTTTCCGCTTATGCTGAATTAACGATTCGATAAAGCCCTCTCAGCCGCCTTCGGCGTCAGCTCTCTCAGAGGGAGAGCCAAGGCTCTTGCGCCTTCTTGCCTCTCCCTCCGGGAGAGGTGTCTGCGAAGCAGACGGAGAGAGCGATATTTACACCAAAAACACCGTCAGCGCACCGATGACGACAAGCCCTACGCCGATGAGCTTCACCTGCGGGATATCCTTTTCCTTCCGGCAGAGCCTGCCCGCGCCGAAGGTGAGCAACGCGCCGACGAGCATCGCGCAAATACCCGGGATCATATTCGCCTGAAAATTCACGTCCATTTCTCCTTAAAACGCAAAAGGGAACGCCTGGGACGCTGTCCCAAACCCTGCCAAGAACCCGAGGTTCAATCCCTTCTTTGCCTCAACAAATCTTCCGGTGATATAAAAACGCAGACCGCACGTCCCCCAAAGGACGCAGCAGCCTGCGTGGTACCACCTTATTTCGCGCCCAAAGGGACGCCTCTTTGCGCTGTATCGGGCGCACCCGCGCAGGCTCAGGGAAAGCTCCTTTGACCCGCACCCCTCCGAAGCGACCTTCCGCGTGCATCCTTCCCGGGCGACCTTTCAGCCTATGGGTCTGCCCTCTCTGGCGGCGACGTCCGCGTACTCCTCTTCCTCAACGGGGATGAAATATACGTCCCTTATTATATGCTCTCCGAGCGGCGTTGTCAACGATTTTACAGTGCAAGCGCGAAGCTCGAGGCAAAATTTGCCGCCGCCGTCAGCGCACAGACGACATACGCCGCCGCTATGGGCGCATTCTTTCCACCTTCGCCCCGAACATCACGCAGACAGAGCAGCGCACAAAGCATCATCGCGCCGTACAGCGGGAGCATCGTCCGCTCGCCGCTCTCCACAACCGTCGGGCTGAAGCTGATTGCCATCCGTGCGGCAAAGCCCAGCGCAAAGACAAAAACGGCGCAAGCCGAAAGCGGTCTGTCGCCGATGGACAGATACAGCGAAACAGCCATGAGCCCCAGCGTCATGTTGGTCAGCGCCAGCATCACAAAGCGCACGCGCTCGCCGCACCCCGCCGCGCCCAGCAGCAGGGCATAGCTGCGCATCGCGTTGAAGGGCGCAAAAACATCCGAAAGCCGCCCCATCGACGAGGCTCTGTCCGCCCAAAACGCGCAGAGAATGAACGCCGCGGTCAACAGCACGGTCAGCTTTGCCCCGACATCTCGCCTACGCGCCCAGACCGTTGCGCAAACCACCGCGCCGCAGGCAAGCAGAATGGGGTTAAACGTGTGGATGAGCAGCGCCTGCGTGCTGGTCAAGCCGATATCCAGTTTGTCCACAAGCGTAAATTGTCCGTAATCCCGCAGGTTGACGATTGCCACGGATTCCTGCGCACGCAGGGCGTTTCCGGGGCAGAGCAGATGCGCCGCCAGCTCCGCGCAGGCGATGGCAAACACCGCCGCGGCAAACGGCGATATGCGTTTATCCCGCACGATGACCGCCGCGCCCAGAACCAGATGTGCGCCGAAAATCAGCGCAGCCGTCTGCTCCTGATTGGCGCCCAGCACCGCGCAGAGCATCGCAAAAACCGCCAGCACCGGCGGCGTCTTCCGCTTCCAGAGCGCATCCGCCAGCGGAATGCACGCCGTCATCGCGCAGGCAAGCGGCACATAGTAATTCATGCCCGTCGCCTGCCAGCCCGTCGAGCGCAGGATGGCGAACGGAATGCTCGTCACCAGCAGCGCGGCAAGCCCCAGCATCTCCAGGCGCTTTTCCGCATTCGCCAGCCTGCAAAGCGAAAACGCCATCAGCACCATCGTCAGGCTGTCCAGCACGCGCCAGAGCCATATGCTCTTCGTCGTCACGCAGAGCAGCCCCTCGATGAGCAGACGGCTCGACCACGTCTGCCATCGCCTCGCCAGAAAGGACGCAATGGACACGCCGCCCTCCGTCACGCCGCGGAATACCCAGTCATCCAAAACCAGATTATCGCAATTCATGTGCATGACCAGCTGCACGGCAAAGAGCGCCAGCAGCACCCCCGTGCAGAGCATGCGCTTCTTCCCGCGCATCGCTTTGAGCTTATTCACCCGCGCTCACCCGCTTTCTGGTCACCGCCAAGCCGTCTCTCAGCAGCTTCAAGCCGACCACATCGGTGTCAACCATACAGCCCGTTGTATCGTCAATCAGCACGACGCGGTACTGCCCGTCTTCACCCTGATGCGGCAGACGTTTCGGATCGACCGCTGCGTGGAAGCCGCAGTGGTCGTCCACCCCGAGCCGCTTGGCGTCGGCTTCCTCCAGCCGCACCATCTGCGTATTGAGCAGCGTGACAACGGTTTCCTCTTCGCCGTCCGTCGGTTTCCAGAGCAGGCCGACACGCAGCCTGACCGCGCCGACCGGCTGATCATGGCGATACAGAGCGCCGCGGATATGCAAAACCCCGTCCTTGATGCATACGCCGTCCTCCGGAATATCCGGTTCAAGCCCCAGCGAATCGCCGCCGGCGACTGCCTCCAGCGAGATGGGGCGGTAATCCGCCGCGTTGACCGTGCCGCGCAGGCTCGTCGCGTTCAGCCAGAGCAGCCCATTGATCAGCAGCGCCAGCACGGCAAATAGCGCCGCTCCCGCCGCCGCGACACGCCTGCGCACCGGGGCGGGTGTGCTTTCGTTCCTCATCACCCGTTCCACCTTTCCAGAAGCGTTTTCGCCAAGGCGCTGTTTCCCTCGATTTTTCGCGCAAAGCAGCAGCCGGATGCGTCGATCCGCTCCAAATCGCCGCTGTCCAGCACGGCGGGAATCCCGCGTTCCGGTTCATCCCAGATGGAAAAATGCAGCTGCCGATTGACGATCCGCGCTTCAAACGGCGTTTCGTTAAACACGTTTTGGAAGAAGAATTCCTCGGGGATGTACGTCGTCCGCAGTTTCCGCAGGAAGCGCCGTGCATGCCGATCCTTCAGCACAAATTCCGCCGCATCACGCGGCAGGCTGACATAGAGCAGCCCCTTATACGGCACGGAGAGCTTTCGCCTGACATGCAGCAGATCCTGCCAACGGTCAAGGCGCCCGACCCAGTTCTGCGCCCAATCGGAGGGATCACGATAATTGAGCAGGTGCATGAAGTGATAATGCTCATAGCGATGGGCAAGCTCGGGGTGATCCGCCGTTTTTGAGCGCTGGATGAACAGGCGCGTTTCCCCGTCAAAGCGGCTCTCCATCTCTTTTCCGGAGAGGGTCGGGTAGTCCTGTGCGCTCATCAGGTGCAGATACGTCGTCCGCTCATCCTCAAGCGCCATCCGGCACAGGTCGAGCATCGCATACAGATGCTCGATGCTGCCCCAATTGACCTTGCGCTTGCGGATTGCGCGGACATTGGGCATCGCGTTCAGCTCGTCGATCTGCGCCGGGGTAATCATGCCGCGCCGATCTGCGTGAACAAAACAAAGCCCATGGCGGCTCAGCGCCTCCGTCAGCACTTTCAGCGAATCATAATCCTTATACGCGGTGATCACAAACGCCTGCATACCTATATCCTTTCTGCCGAGGATGGAACGTCTGGGGCTTCGCTTCCCCAAAGTCTTATCGGGAGCCTGCGGTTTCCCGGCTCAAGCCCCAATCGTTCCTCCATACGCTAAAAGGGACTGTCAAGATTAAACCGAACATTTCAAGAAGCAATTATCTAAGCATTTTGGGATATGGGGCTTTGCCCCATCGCCCCACCAAAGGGCTTTCCGAGCGTTTACGGCGCCCGTTTGGCGCATCGCCCTTTGGAAACCTTCGGGCTCAAATACTTGGTTTTTTCTTGAAATATCGGTCTTGTCAGCTTGACAGCCCCGTCGATTTCTATTCTATTTTACAGGATATACTGCCGCATGTCCATCTTTTTCGCATCCGTGCCGAGATGTTCCGCGACATATTCCCCGTTGATGGTCACATCGACATCCGGCATGTCGCCGCCCGCGTTGAAGGAGATGTCTTCCAGCATCTTTTCAAACAGCGTATGCAGTCGGCGTGCGCCGATGTCCTCTTTCGTTTCGTTTTCCAAATGCGCCGCCTGCGCCAGCGCGTCCAGCGCGGATTCCTCAAAGTGCAGATGCACATGATCCACAGCCAGCAGCGCCTCATACTGCCGGGTCAGCGCGTTATCCGTCTTGCTGAGAATCGCCTTGAAGTCCTCACAGGTCAGCGGCTTGAGATTCACGCGTACCGGGAAACGTCCCTGCAATTCCGGAATGAGATCCGTCACCTTGGCGACGTGGAACGCGCCAGCGGCGATGAAGAGCATGTAATCCGTCTTGACCACGCCGTACTTGGTGTTGACCGTGCTGCCCTCGACAATCGGCAGAATGTCGCGCTGCACACCCTCGCGGCTCACGTCCGGTCCGTTCGTCGAGCGTCCGGCAACCTTGTCGATTTCGTCGATGAAGACGATGCCGTCCTGCTCGGCGCGGCGCAGGGCTTCCTCCGTCACGGCGTCCATGTCGATGAGCTTGCCCTCTTCCTCGGCAACCAGCAGCCGACGTGCGTCGGAAACCTTCATGCGGCGCATCTTGGTCTTCTTGGGCATCATATCGCCCATCATCGAGCCGATGTTCACGCTCGCGCCGTTGATTTCCACGTCCTTGGGCGCATCCTCGACCTCGACTTCGACCTCGAGATCCTCCAGCTCGCCGCGCATCAGCTGACCGCGCAGCTCATCCGCCTTTTGGGCGATGCGCTGCTTTTCCTCCGCGGGCAGTTCCGGCTGCTTGGGTTTGTTGCCCAGCAGCACGTCAATGGGGTTGACCGGCTTGCGGTTCGGATGCAGGATGAGGTCGATGATGCGGTCCTCGGCAAGCACGGTGGCGCGTGCCTTGACCTTCTGGCTCGCCTTCTCCTTGCAGATGCGGACGCTGGCTTCAACCAAATCGCGGATGATGCTCTCCACATCGCGTCCGACATAGCCAACCTCGGTGAACTTCGTCGCCTCAACCTTGATGAACGGCGCATCCACCAGCTTCGCCAGACGGCGTGCGATTTCCGTCTTGCCCACGCCGGTGGGTCCGACCATCAGGATGTTCTTGGGCACAATCTCCTCGCGAATCTCCTCGGGAAGCTGTGCGCGGCGATAACGGTTGCGCAGGGCGACCGCAACCGCACGCTTGGCGTCGTCCTGACCGATGATATAGCGATCCAGTTCGCGAACGATCTGTTTAGGCGTAAGTTCCATATCAGGCATCCTCCACGATCACGTTATGGTTGGTAAACACGCAGATATCCGCGGCGATATGCAGCGCCTTTTCGGCGATCTCGTGCGCGGAAAGATTGGTATTCTCCTTGAGCGCACGAGCGGCAGCCATCGCATAGTTTCCGCCGGAACCGACAGCCGCAATGCCGTCGTCCGGCTCGATGACCTCGCCCGTTCCGGATACGATCATCAGCGTTTCGCCGCTGGCGACAATGAGCATCGCTTCCAGCTTGCGCATCGCCTTGTCGCTGCGCCATTCCTGCGCCAGCTCGACGGCGGCGCGTTCCAGATTGCCGGAGAACTGCTCCAGCTTGGCTTCAAAGCGGTCGCAGAGCGCGAACGCGTCGGAAACCGTTCCCGCAAATCCGGTGACGACCTTGCCGCCGTAGATGCGGCGCACCTTGTGCGCGGTCGCCTTAAAGATGGTGCTTTCGCCCATCGTCACCTGTCCGTCGCCCGCGACGGCAATCTTGCCGTCCTTTTTAACGGCGCAGATGGTTGTGCCTTTCAGTGTCATATATATTTACCTCCGATAAGTTACGTTTGGGTTACGTCGGGGCTCTGCCCCGAACCCCGGCAGGAACCTGAGGTTCCTGCACTTCCCACTTCAGATTGCTTCGCAATCTGTCAGACGACTTTCTTGAAGCCGCCGCGAAGCGGACCGGAAGGTCAAGGGAACTCAGTTCCCTTGTGGGGTTTGGGGCAAAGCCCCATCGTTTTCTTATTATAACACGCCGCTCTGCTTTTGAACAGGGCGGCGTGCAATAGGTCAATTTTTGAACTTAGGGTCAAAATCGCAGGCAAGCGGATTGCTCCGAATCGCCTCGATGGTATCCAGTGCGCGTGCGGCGACATAGCCATAACGCTCCTGCTTGTTGCGGATGCGCTTTTCGCAGGGATCAATCAGACCGAAGTTCGCGTTCATCGGCTGGAAATCGCCCGTCGCGCCGGAAACATGGTGCGCCAACGCGCCGATGGCGGTGCGGGTCGTGAAATCCACCGGCGGCAGACCGAGCATGCGCCGGGCAAGCGAAAGCCCCGCAACCAGTCCGCTGGACGCGCTCTCCACATAGCCTTCCACGCCGGTCATCTGCCCCGCGAAATAGATGCCGGGGCGGGCAATCATGCCGTACTGCGCATCGAGGAAGCCCGGCGAATGGAGGAACGTGTTGCGGTGCATCACGCCGTAACGCAGGAACTCCGCGTTTTCAAGCCCGGGAATCATCGAAAAGACGCGCTTCTGTTCGCCCCACTTGAGTCGGGTCTGGAAGCCGACGAGGTTGTACATCGTGCCCGCCTCGTTTTCAGCACGCAGCTGCACGGCGGCGTAAGGTTCGCGCCCCGTCCGCGGATCGACCAGCCCGACGGGCTTCATCGGCCCGAACGCCATGACCATTTCTCCACGCGCCGCCATGACCTCGATGGGCATGCAGCCTTCAAAGACCTGCGTGCCGTCAAAGCCGTGTACATCCGCCTTTTCAGCCGTCAGCAGCGCGTGATAAAACGCTTCGTACTCCTCTTTGTTCATTGGGCAGTTGAGATAGTCGTCCCCGCGCCCATAGCGCCCCTGACGGAAAACCTTCGTCATATCCAGCGACTCACCGGACACGATTGGCGCGGCGGCGTCAAAGAAATTCAGCGTCTTCAGACCGGAAAGCGCCGCAATCTTTTCGGCGAGCTTATCGCTGGTCAAAGGCCCGGTCGCAATGACGGCGTTCTCCTGCGGAAGCTCATCCACTTCGCCCTCGACGACCGTAATGAGCGGATGCTCACGGACGGCTTTCGTCACATATTCCGAAAACTTCTCCCGATCCACCGCGAGTGCGCCGCCCGCAGGCACGCGGTTGGCATCCGCCGCACGCAGAATCAGACTGTCCAGCTGGCGCATCTCCTCCTTGAGCAGACCGACCGCGTTGGTCAGCTGGTCGCTGCGCAGGGAATTGGAGCAGACCAGTTCGGCAAAGCCCGCGCTGTGATGGGCGGGCGTAAAGGCATGGGGCTTCATTTCGCAAAGCGTCACCGGAATGCCTCGGCTGGCAAGCTGCCACGCCGCTTCGCATCCGGCAAGTCCCGCGCCGATAACAGTAGCTTTATTCATAATCTCCTTTTGGGGAAAACGATGGGGCTTTGCCCCAAACCCCAGCAGGAACCTGAGGTTCCTGCACTTCCCACCTCACCGTTTCGCGGTGTGCCGCGAAGCGGATGTGGAAGGTGAAGGGAACTCAGTTCCCTTCCGGGAGTTTGAGGGCGGCGCCCTCAACGTATCTCATTCGTTTTCTTCCTTCTGCGGCGCGGCAACGCGTTCGCGGCAGTTTTCATTCGCACAGACGTAGAAGTCGCCCTTCTTCGTGTGAGAAAGCGTCATGTAGCTTCCGCACTTCGGGCATTTTTCGCTGACCGGCATATCCCACGAGACGAAGTCGCACTCCGGATAGCGCTCACAGCCGTAGAACTTGCGCCCCTTGCGCGAGGTCTTCTGGAGGAGCTTGCCGCCGCACTTCGGGCAGGGCGCGTCGATTTCGACCTGAATCGCCTTTGTATTGCGGCATTCCGGGAAGTTCGGACACGCCAGGAAGCGACCGTAACGTCCCAGCTTGTAGACCATCATCGCGCCGCACTTGTCGCACGGAACATCCGAAACCTCGTCCTTGATTTCGACCTTTTCGATTTTGGATTCCGCGTTTTCCAGCGTCTTCTCAAACGGGCCGTAGAAGTCGGAAAGCACCTTGTGCCAATCCAGCTTGCCCTCTTCGACCTCGTCCAGCTGCTCTTCCATGCCCGCGGTAAAGGCGATATCCACGATATCCGCGAAATACTCCTTCATCATGTCCGTAATCATGATGCCCAGCTCGGTCGGGAAGAGCTGCTTCTTTTCGCGCATGACATAGCCACGCGCCAAAATGGTGGAGATGGTCGGCGCATAGGTGGACGGGCGGCCGATGCCCTTTTCCTCCAGCGCACGGACAAGCGACGCTTCCGTATAGCGGGCAGGCGCCTGCGTGAAATGCTGCGTCGCCTCGTCAGAGAGCAGCTCCGCATGGTCGCCCTCGCTGACATCCGCCATCAGGCTGCTGCCGTGTTCGTCCTGATTCGGCACGTCGTCCGTGCCCTCTTCATAGACGGCGGTAAAGCCGGCGAACTTGATCCGCTCAGCGCTCGAGCGAAGCACAACGCCCGAATCCGAAGTGATCTCGATCTGCTGGGTTTCATACAGCGCGTCCGCCATCTGGCAGGCGACAAAGCGCAGATAGACCAGCCGATAGAGGTTGTATTGATCCTTGGTCAGCGACGCCTTGATATCCTCCGGACGCAGTTCGAGGTTCGTCGGGCGAATGGCTTCGTGCGCGTCCTGTGCGCTCTTGCGCCCCTTGTATACGTTCGGCTTTTCCGGTACGAACTGCTCGCCGTAACGCTCCGCGATCATCTCGCGTGCCGCGGCGACGGCTTCATCGCTCAGGCGCACGCTGTCGGTACGGATGTAGGAAATCAAGCCCAGCGTGCCGCGCCCCTCGATGTCTACGCCTTCGTAGAGCTGCTGCGCGACCTGCATCGTCTTCGCCGTCGTGAAGCCGAGCTTGCGGCTTGCCTCCTGCTGCAGGTTGGATGTCGTAAACGGCGCGGCGGGATGCTTGCGGCGTTCGCCGCGCTTGACGCTGCGGATGACAAAGCCGCCCTTTTCCACGCACGCCTTCGCTTCGTTCGCCTGCTCCGCGTCGGAGAGGGTCACGCGCTCACCGTCCAGCGAGATAAGCCGCGCCTGAAGCTGCTTGCCGCCCGCACGGAGCTGTGCATCGACATACCAGTATTCCTCCGGCTCGAACTGCTCGATCTCCTGCTCACGATCGACGACCATGCGCGTGGCGACCGACTGCACGCGTCCCGCGGACAGCCCCTTCTTGATCTTCACCCAGAGCAGCGGGCTGATCTTGTAGCCCACCAGACGGTCGAGCAGGCGGCGTGCCTGCTGCGCATTGACCAGCTGCATGTTGACCGCTCGCGGCTCCTTGATGGCGTTCTTGACCGTCTTTTCCGTGATTTCGTTAAATTCCACGCGGCAGGCGCTCTCCGGATCAATGCCCAGAATGGTCGCCAAATGCCACGAGATGGCTTCTCCCTCGCGGTCAGGGTCCGTCGCGAGAATGATAGACTTGGCGCCCTTGGCTTCCTTGCGGATGCGCTCAAGCACTTCGCCGCGTCCGCGGATGGTGATATATTTCGGCTCAAAGTCATGCTCCACGTCTACGCCGAGCTGCGACTTGGGCAGATCACGGACGTGTCCCTGCGAGGCTTCGACCTTATAACTTCTTCCCAAAAACTTTGAAATGGTACGCGCCTTGGCAGGCGACTCCACGATAACCAGCTTATACGAGGGCTTATGAGTACTCAAAATAATTCCTCCAGAAAGCGGAAAAAACCGCCTTGATCTCCAAAAAAGAATCCGTTAAACTTCAAAAAGGATACCAGCCCTTTTTGAATCTGTCAAGGACGTAATTTGAAATTCGCGGGAAGTTTCTACATTATTAGTCGATTTTATGCGTACATCGCGTCCCCCGGCACATAGCTGTCTCCGGCTGTCTGGCGCAAAATGCCGTCCATTTCCAGCTCGATGAGCAGTGCCCCGGCTTCGTCGCTTTCAAGCCCGCTTGCCGCGCAAAGCGTGTCAAAATCCGCCTCGCCGCTCAGCAGCTTTTCGCAGATTGCCCGAGCCGGCGGCTCAAGCCCCGGCGGCACGCAGAGCCGCGCCTCTCGGGTTTCCTTCGGCGGCTCTTCCTGCATTGGGGTGGGCAGAATTTCCGCCTGCGGCATGGTTTCCGGCTCCCGCAGGGGCATATTCGCCCGTTCTTTCGGCTCGATAACCAAAGCGGAGAGGATGTCCCTCGCGCTTGTCACCAGCCGTGCGCCGTCCGCAATCAGCAGATGCGGAAGCACTGAGCCGGGGCTGTCCACGCTGCCCGGCAGGGCAAAGACCTCGCGCCCATCCTCCAGTGCGCACTGCGCCGTTCGGGACGCGCCGCTCCTGCGCGGTGCTTCCGTGACCAGCGTTCCCAGCGCGATGCCCGCAATGATGCGGTTGCGCTGCAAAAAGCTGTATTTCGTCGGCGCGGTTCCCGGCGGATATTCGCTGACAACGCTCCCGCCCGACGCCAGCATCCGCTCCATCAGCGCCCGATTTTCTTCCGGATAAAACTCATCCAGCGCACTGCCCAAAACGGCAAGCGTCCGTCCGCCCGCATCCAGCGCACCTTCGTGTGCGGACGCGTCAATGCCCAGCGCCAAACCGGACACGACGCAGACACCCGCCTGAGCCAGCTCACGCGCCATCTTACGCGTATGCGTCACGCCGTATGCGCTTGCGCGGCGCGTTCCGACCATCGCAACGGGGAACGGATCGGCGAGATCCGCACTTCCCCAGACATAGAGCAGATGCGGCGGCTGTTCAATCTGCTCAAGCAAGGGCGGATAGCCCTTTTCTCCGCGCAGAAGGATGTGCATCCGCTTTTCTTCCAGCGTGCCCAGCCGCTCTTCCCGTTCAAGCCACGCCTGCCGAACCTGCGCGACGCCTTTGTCGCCCAGCTGCGCGGCATACCGCCCCGCATCCTGTAAAACCGCAAGGGCGCTTCCCGCCAGAGCCAGCGCCGCTTCCCTGTTTTTGTAGCTGAGTACGGCACTCACCAAAAGCGCCATCGCTTCCGATTCCAGCATGGTCAAACCCCCTTCCGTTTTCTCATTCTAGCCACGTTCACATCGCTTTGTCAATCCCAAAATAAAAAGCAGGCTGAACCTGCTTTTTCGGTTTGAATTGCGTTGTCCTTCGCAAGGCGTCATGTTATAATATGCTGGTAGACAAGTGGTTCTACGGGGTGGTTCCCTCCGCGGCGTTCCATACAGAAGCGGAGGTGATGCGCATGACGATCGTTGAAGCTCTCAACTTTCTTCTCGCAGTCGCCGGTTTGGTTCTGAGTGCTTATGCGCTCGGAAAACAGGACAAGCGATAAAATAAAACCGCCTCGCAGTGCCCGCTGCTTGGCGGTTTTGGGGTAAATCCCCCATTCTCTGTCGCGGTGGTTATCCACCCTGTAGGCACACCCCACTTGTCTATATTTTAGCATGATTCCGGTCTGTCGTCAATGCGGCAGACCGTTTTTTAACCTGCGGGAAACGATACAGAAATCAACCGTTTGAACAGCGCTTTAAATCTTACTTCCAGTAACTTCCTTCCAGATTGCGATACCTGAGGGCTTCCAGCAGATGCGCTTTGGCGATTTGTTCCTCTCCGGCGAGATCGGCGATGGTTCGGGCGACCTTGCGCACGCGGCTGACCGCACGCATGGAGAGGTTGTACTTGTCGCAGGCGCGTCCGATCAATTCGCGGCATGCATCATCCAGCGGGCAGAACACTTCCAGCTGGCGTGCGGAAAGTTCCGCATTGCTGGTGATTCCCTCGTCCCGATAGCGCTCCTGCTGGCGTTTTCTCGCCGCCTGCACACGGCTGTGGATGGCGGCGGACGGCTCTTCCGGCACGCTTTCCGTAATCTGGCGGACGGGAACAGCCGTCACCTCCAGCTGCATGTCGATGCGATCAAGGAGCGGGCCTGATATGCGCCCCAGATAGCGGGCGATTTCCTTCTGCGAACAGCGGCAGGGCTGTGTCTTGCTGCCGTAGTTGCCGCAGGGACAGGGATTCATCGCCGCGATGAGCATCGCCCGGGCGGGATATCTCGCCTGCGCGTTGGCGCGAACCACGTTGACAAAGCCATCCTCCAGCGGCTGGCGAAGCGCTTCCAGCGTGCCGCGGTCATACTCCGGCAGTTCATCCAGAAACAGCACGCCGTCATGGGCTAAGCTGATTTCGCCCGGACGGGCTTTTGAGCCGCCGCCGACAAGAGCGACCGCGCTGGCGGTATGATGCGGCGCACGGAACGGACGCTCACACATCAACCCCGCGTCCGCGCCCAGCGTCCCCGCCGCACTGTGGATGCGCGTCACCTCTAAGGCTTCCTCCAGCGTCATATCCGGCAGAATCCCCGGCAGGCACCGCGCCATCATCGTCTTGCCGCTGCCCGGCGGCCCGATCATCAGCACGTTGTGTCCGCCTGCCGCCGCGATTTCCAGCGCACGCTTGGCGCCCTTCTGCCCGCGCACATCGGCAAAATCACAGCCTGTCTTCCGTTCGCCGAGCATCTGCGCATACGGTCGCGCATGCAGCGGCTCGATGGCTTTCTTTCCCCGCAGATGACCGATGGCGTCGCTCAAATGCGCCACGGGCAGCACGGAAAGACCCTCGATGCACGCCGCCTCCGCCGCGTTCTGCGCCGGCAGCATGATCGTGTGCAGTCCGTGTTCCCGGGCGGCGATTGCCATGGAAAGCGCACCGCGCACGCCCATCACGCTTCCGGAAAGCGACAGCTCGCCGACCGCCGCCACGCCCTGCATGCTTTCGCCGTCGATCACGCCGGTCGAAGCGAGAATGGCAAGCGCAATAGGCAGGTCGTACGCGGGACCTTCCTTGCGCACATCCGCCGGAGCGAGGTTGAGCGTCAGCCTTGCGACGGGGAAGGTCATTTGGCAGGCGGACAGGGCGGCACGCACACGTTCCCGGCTTTCCTTAACCGCGGCATCCGGCAGACCGACCAATTCAAACATCGGCATGCCGTCCGTACAGTAGGCTTCCACCGTCACCGGATAGCCCTGTATGCCCATCAGTCCCATACTCTGCACGCTGGCGAGCAAATTAAACACGCTCCTTTGTATAACAGTGTATAACGGTTGGGGCTTTGCCCCAAACCCCACAAGGGAACTGAGTTCCCTTGACCCTCACTACGCTATCGCTTCGCGATAGCTGATGTAAAACATGTTAAAGCTGCCGCGTAGCGGAGATGGGAGTCTGAGGGATGAAATCCCTCAGGCAGGGTATGGGGCGGCAGCCCCATAATAACCCCCATCGCGAAGCGATTCAAAAAAGCAAGAATCAGGGAGCGAAGCGAAACCTGATTCCACTAACCCGCTTAAAACCGCCGCGTAGCGGAGATGGGGTTTGGGGATGAAATCCCCAAGCAGGGCATGGGGCGGCGGCCCCATAATAACCCCCATCGCGAAGCGATTCAAAAAAGCAAGAATCAGGGAGCGAAGCGAAACCTGATTCC
>CAKUCW010000037.1 GCA_934643825.1 uncultured Clostridia bacterium
CCCCCGAAGGGGGGAGAATAGCCCTTTCCGCAAATGAAAGAATAGCTGAATTTCTTGATTTTGCTATTCAAGCCAAGCTTGCTTATGTCAACAAATCTGACCGCTTTCCCTCCGGAAAACGGTCTTATTTATGCGTCTTAATACTTCAGCCCAAGATGTTCCTCAATTCGGGAAACCCGCCTGACTAAATCATTCTCTTCTTCTTCGAGCGTCTTGACGGTATTCTTCATGTCCGTACGCGCAAGCAGATAATCGCAGGAAACCTCCAGCGTATCCGCCAGCAGGCACAGCGTTTCCAAACTCGGCTGACGCAGACCGCGTTCATAAAGCCCGACGGTATTCAGGCTTTTTCCAATCACATCCGCCAGAGTCTGCTGGCTCATATGTTTGGCAGTGCGTGCAGCCTTCAGCCGCTCACCAAACTTGACCATATATTTACACCTCCAACCCTGTCTGCATCTTCCCGCAGTCAGGCTTTCCATCGTTTACGAAAAATAGGCTTTGTCCGTTCCTGACTGCATCGGATTTACGCAGCCGCCGGTGTCTTTGACCTTTGCTTTTGTGCTTACCCTTTAGTATACAATTCCTTGTCAAATCGTCTACTGACAAAAAGGATGTTTTTTTCTGCCGCATCACATGAATCATTCATTTTTTCTCATTCTTTTTATTCTTTTTAAAATTTTCATCCTCATAATCACTATTTTCACCATGATGTCATGTGGATATGAAAATCATCTGCCTGACTTGAGCTGATTCCACCTTTTCTTCCGCCGCCATCTTATGAAATGCTGAAGTTTGGCTCCATTTTCCATTCCTTCAAAAAAAGGACTCATGCCGCTGCTGTGACGGAATGAGTCCTTTGCCTTTTATTTATTTGCTGATAACCGCAGAATCCCGTGCCAAGGCTTCTTCCATCGTCTTTTGCAGCATTTCGAGGTTCTTCTCGTTGTCGATGCCGCCGAGCAGGGGTTCGCCCACGATTCTGCCGTTGCGGTCAAAGACATAGGTGGTGGGGAACGCCATGATGCCCAGCGCAAACGTTCCGGCCTCGCTGCTCGCGTCAAAGTAGATGTTGCGGTAATTCGCGCCGGTCATTTCGAGCAGCTGCTTCGCCGTTTCAATGCCCTGCTTGTTGCCGTCCAGCGTTTCCACGTTGATGCCGACGACCTCGCCGCCCTGCTCCTTGATGCGCTCATTCAGCGCGCTCAGGTCATCCAGCTCCTGCACGCAGGGCTTGCAGCCGTTGAACCAGAAGTTCACAACCGTGAAGGCATTGGCGGAAAACAGGCTGTTATCCACGTCGTTGCCATCCAGATCTTTTCCCGTGAACTGCGGGAAGGCGTCGCCCTGCGCCGCATCCTCCGGCTGGCTGGACGCATCGCTCGCGGAAATCTCGGCAATCTTTTCTTCAATCGTCCGAATCTGCTCCGCATCCGCCTTGAGCTTTTCATATTCCTCCTCGGAGAACTGCTCCTTCGCGCCTTCCACCGCGCTCATGAGGACATCGCCGTAGTTGCTGCTGAGAACACCGTCGGTGACGTTCTTGTTCATAGAGAGGAATACCTTCTCCCACAGCGCGTTGTTGGCGAGCAGAATCTCGTTTTCAACCTCCAGCAGCTCGTATTCCGTCTTTCCATCCAGCTCCGGAGCGGTGCTGCTTTCAGCGCAGGCAGTCAGGGAAAACGTCAGCAGCATAGCGATCATCAGGGCGATTACTCGATTCATTTTCATGTTTTTTAATCTCCTTTTTCTTTTTTGATTTTATTGTTTGATCGGTCACCAAGACCGAATTGGTAGCTGATTGCGTCCTTGGGGCACGCCTTCATGCACATGCCGCAGCGGATGCACTCCGTATGGTTGGGCGATTTTGTGATATCCACATCCATCTTACAGGCTCTTGCGCACGCTCCGCAGGATACGCATTTGCTCGTATCCACGCGCATCTGGAAAAGCGACACCTTATTGAGCAGCGCATAAAACGCACCCAGCGGACAGAGCCACTTGCAGAAGGGGCGATACATAAACACACTGCCCAGAACAACCGCCAGCAGCACACAGCTTTTCCATGTGAACAGCTTGCCCAGCGCGGCGCGGATGCCCGCGTTCGTCAGGGACAGCGGAATCGCGCCCTCCAGCACACCCTGCGGGCAGAGATACTTGCAGAAGAACGGATCGCCCATGCCGAGCTGATTGGTCACCAGCATCGGAAGCAGAATCACCATCACCAGCAGCACCCCATATTTCAGATACCGCAAAGGCTTGAGCTTCCTGGTCGATATCTTGGGCGACGGGATTTTGTGCAGCAGCTCCTGAAACCACCCGAACGGACAGAGGAAGCCGCAGATGAACCTGCCCAATAGAACGCCGATTAAAATCAGGATTCCGGTGATGTAATAAGAAAACTTGAATTTCGACGAGCCGACGACCGCCTGAAACGAGCCGATGGGACAGGCTCCCGCCGCCCCGGGACACGAGTAGCAGTTCAGCCCCGGTACGCAGACGTACTTGCCCGAACCCTGATACAGCGTGCCTTTTTTGAAATTCGGCAGATGGATGTTGGTCAGCAGTGTGGCGCACGCCTGAATCCATCCGCGGAAGCGGGCGAGAATATGCGTTTTTTTCTTATCCAATGCCAACACACTCCATGCACAGGCGAATCGCCTTCGAGAAAACCGTATCCGCTTCTCCGCGCCAAACGCCGAAGCCGATCATCAGTACCGCAGCCACCAGCAAAACGGATTGCAGCAGCCTTTTTCTTTGAATCATCGTTTTCCTCCTGTCGCTTTGATAATAGGAGTATATAACACGGAGGTTAAAATTCCTGCTAAGAAAAACTTTACACAAAACTTATTGTCGTCTGATATAATAAATGAAAACAGAGAAAGATTTGAGGCGTCGCCCCAAATCCCGACCGAAAATTTGATTTGCCGCACGGATTGCCCGGCGATCAACGGAGGATGAACCCGTAACACAAAAAGGCGGGCAATCTCACATTTCCTATTTGAATGAAAAAAACAACATGGAGGAGCCTATGCGTCTTTTAGTCGTGGAAGATGAGCAGTCCCTGCGCGAGGGCATCGCGAAAAAGCTTCGGCTGTCCGGCTACGAAGTCGATGCCTGCGAAGACGGAGAAGAAGCGCTGGATATCTTAGCCTCGGAACAATACGATTTGATTCTGCTGGATCTGAATCTGCCCAAGGTGGACGGAATGACCGTTTTGCGCACGCTTCGGGAAAGCGACCTCGAAACCCGCGTTCTGATTCTTTCCGCCCGCAGTGAGATTTCGGATAAGGTGGACGGACTGGATGCCGGCGCGAACGACTATCTCTCCAAGCCCTTTCACCTTGCGGAGCTTGAGGCACGCGTCCGCAGCCTGACCCGGCGTCAGTTTATCCAGCGGGATATCTGCCTGCGCTGCGGACGGATTTCCTTTGACACAAAGAGCCGAATCGCCTCCGTTGACGGGCAGATTCTCGCCCTGACCCGCAAAGAAAGCGGCGTGCTGGAATACCTGCTTCTGCATCAGGGGCGTCCGGTCAGTCAGGAGGAATTGATGGAGCATGTCTGGGATGGCAGCGTAGACAGCTTCAGTAACTCCATTCGCGTACACATGTCCGCTCTGCGGAAAAAGCTGAGGGCGGCATTGGGGTTTGACCCCATCTGCAACCGCGTCGGCGAAGGATATGAGATCAAAGGGGAAGCACGATGAAACGTTTATCACTTCAATGGAGAATGACACTCCTGACCGCCCTGCTGATTGCCGGCGCCTGCATCTGTCTGAACCTGCTGCTGTATCGCTCCGGCGCAACCGGCATGGATTCCCTGAACGGCTATATCATGCAATATCAACCGGGCGACGCGGAAGGTCTGACCATCGAGATTCCAGATGCGCAGATGGCAGATTTCATCCATCACTTTTCGCAGGAAGTGGATGACGCCAAGGTGCTTTACGGGCACAACGGCTGGGTGATCACCTCCGTCGTGACGCTGCTCAGCGCGGCAATCGCCTACTTTGTCAGCGGCAGAGCCTTAAAGCCGCTGAAGCAGCTCTCCCGGCAGACGGAAAAAATCAATCAGGACAGCATCGCAAGCCTCCGTTTGGACGAAGACGCCGTTCAGGAATTTCAGCAGTTAAGCCAATCCGTGAACCATATGCTCGACCGTCTGGCACAGTCCTTCGACTTGCAGCGTCAGTTTGCGGGCAACGCCGCCCACGAACTGCGTACGCCCTTAGCCATTCTGCAAACCAAGCTGGAGCTTTTCGCCGAGGAGCATCCCGACATGAATCCCGAAACAGCGGAGCTGGTCGGGACGCTGCTGGAACAGATCAACCGATTGACGGCGCTCGTGCGCACCCTGCTGGAAATGAGCAATCTGGTTTCCGTTCCCCGCTCGGATCACATCGAGCTGGCGCCGCTGCTGGACGAAATTCTCGCGGATCTGACGCCGCTGGCACAGAAAAACGGCATCTCGCTCGGCGCACAGTGCGATGACATCAGCATCGTGGGAAGCGACGCTCTGATTTACCGCCTGCTGTTTAATCTGATTGAAAACGGCATCAAATACAATCGTCCGAACGGCTCCGTTTCCGTTGCCGTTCATCAGGAAGCGGATCAGGTGAGCCTGCGCGTTTCCGATACGGGCTTCGGCATATCGCAGGAATATCGGGACAGCATTTTTCAGCCGTTCTTTCGGGTGGATAAATCCAGAAGCCGAAAAATGGGCGGCGTCGGCTTGGGGCTTGCGCTTGTTCGGGAAATCGCCGTCCTGCACGGCGGATCGGTGTCGGTGGAAGCCAGCTCCGATCAGGGGACGACCTTTCTTCTGGTTCTTCCGGTGGAGCAGGAGGGGTGACCAAACGCCTTCTTCACTTTGCGGCGGTTTGAGCAGCATTTTCCGTTAAAAAACAGCAGACAAAAAAGCGGGATGCGCCCGCCTCAGCTTGTTGACATAAGCAAACTTGGCTTGAAGAACAAAATCAAAAAATTCAGCTATTCTTTCATTTGCGGAAAGGGCTATTCTCCCCCCGAAGGGGGAGAATAGCTTTTTGTCTACAGTCTGAATCGGGCTGAGCCCGCCTTCATCTCCGCCGAAGTCCGCCACGCATCAAAGTCCTGCTCACGCGGGCGATTTTACGCAATTTCCCATACGTCAAAAAATCTCCCCTGCGGACGCGAACGCCGCAAAGGAGATTTTTTGATTCATCCCAATTTTTCCACTGCGCACACGGTCAGCACGCCGTCTTTAACCGTAAACCGGACATTTTTTCCGGCAAACGCCACGCCATACACGCGTTCCGGATCGCTCTGGTAGGAAGGTCTCGGGTCGTGCGCAAGCACGCCGCGCAACGCCTGCCGATGATCCGGCGCAATGGCTTCCTCCAGCTCCGCCGGAAAGACGACTTCCAATCCGTCATGCTCATGAGCCGCGGCAAAGCCGCCCGTCGCATCCGGATGACAATCCGCGTAGGGAAGATAGGGCTTGATATCGTAGATCGGCGTACCATCCATCAGATCGGCGCCGCCGACGACGAGCACCGTTCCCTCCGAGGCATGCGTTTCAACGCTCACGAGCGTCACACTCGAAAGCCCGATGGGATTCGGGCGAAAGGGCGAACGGGTCGCAAACACGCCCATGCGTGTGTTGCCGCCCAGCCTCGGCGGGCGGACGGTCGGCAACCACGAATCCCGCTCGCACTCGGAAAAGCCCCAGATGAGCCAGAGGTGGGAAAAACCCTCGATGCCGCGCAGGGCGGCTTCATTGCGATATTCCGGCTCGAAGACGATCTTCGCCCGGGTTTCGGGCACGACGCCGCTCTGCCGCGGAATGCCGAATTTTTCCGGAAAGTCGCTTCGGATTCTTGCGATGATTTTCAGCTGATTCATGGTATTCAGAATCTGCCGGGGCTTTTGCCTCAGCCGATCCCCTTCCTCCGTTTTACTTGACCAGCACGGACGGCACTTCTACGCCGGAGTCATGCATCGTTTGCAGCATATGGCGCTGCGCTGCCATACGCGCACGCTCGCTGTCATGCTCCAGAATGCCGCGGTACATCTCCAAATGGCACTGGCTGGCACGCTGATAGCTGCCCTCCACCCGGCGGGTGTGGTGATAGCCCGCCTGAATGGACTCATGAATCGTCGGCAGCAGGCGCATCATGACGTCGTTCCCCGTGCATTGCGCAATCACGGAATGGAATTCAAAATCGTAGGGCGTGTAATCCTCTCCGTGCAGATAGGCGTTATCCATCTTATCCAGCAGCGTCTTCATCGCCGCCAGCTGTTTATCCTGTCTGCGGATAGCGGCAAGCGCGGCGACGCTCGGCTCGATCAAAAGCCGCGTTTCAAGCAGCTGCGCGATCAATTCTTCCTGATCCGCAAAGCGAAGCCCCAGCGGATCATGGGCAAGCCCCGGCATCGCGCACAGGAACGTTCCCTGTCCCTGACGGATATCCACGATATGCTCTGTCTGAAGGATCTTGACCGCCTCGCGCACCGTCGAGCGGCTTACACCGAACCGCTCCATCAGTTCCGCCTCGGCAGGCAGTTTCGCGCCGGTCTTCAGGGATTCCTGAATGATCATTTCTCTGAGTTTATCGGCAACCTGTTCAGGTAATTTCCTCGTTTTTCTAACCGTTTCCATTTTTCCCAAAGCCTTTCCTTCCAGATTTCCTGCTGATTTTATTGTCATGATTTTACCATATATCGCTTATTTTCTCAACCTTTTCATTTTTTTCAGTCTGAGGAATGCGTTTTGCCTCCCCGCTGTTCTTGACATTCCGGACGCGCTTCTTTATAATAAATACTGAGTTTTTATGTGAGTCGGGCGTAATCTTACGTCCCCTTAAAACCAAGTGTCAGGAGGAATATCATGGATCTGAAAGCGCTCAAGGCGCAGTGCACCGTGATCCGTCGGGACATCATCACCATGCTGGAAAAGTCCGGCTCCGGTCATCCGGGCGGATCTCTTTCCGCTGTAGAGATCATGACTGCGCTCTACGGATATAAGATGAAAAACGACCCTGCCCGTCCGCAGATGCCCGAACGTGACCGCTTCGTACTCAGCAAGGGGCATGCCGCCCCGTGTCTGTATGCCACGCTTGCCAATTTCGGCTACTTCCCCAAATCCGAATATGACCATCTGCGTCAGCTCGGCGGCATGCTTCAGGGTCATCCGGACCGCAAGAAGTGTCCCGGCGTCGAGGCATCGACCGGTTCTCTGGGACAGGGCGTATCCGTCGCAGTGGGCATGGCTCTCGGTTTGAGGTTTCAGGGCGGAAATCAGCAGGTCTATACGCTGCTGGGCGACGGCGAATGTCAGGAAGGCATGGTTTGGGAAGCTTTCATGGCAGCCGCGCACTATAAGCTGGACAACCTGACCATCTTCATCGACTGGAACGGCTTGCAGATCGACGGCAGAAACGACGACGTCATGAGTCTGGGCGATTTCCCGGGCAAACTGCGTGCATTCGGTCTGGACGTCATCGAGGTAGCCGACGGCAACGACCTCGAACAGGTCATCGCCGCGCTGGATGTGCCGCACACGCCCGGCAAACCGCGCTGCATCCTGTGCCACACCGTCAAGGGCAAGGGCGTATCCTTCATGGAGAATGAGGCTGGCTGGCACGGCAAAGCCCCGAACCATGAGCAGGCAGCCCAGGCGCTCAAGGAACTGGAGGGCTGAGCATGAGTGAGAAAAAAGCTACGCGTGTAGGCTACGGCGAGGCGCTTGTTGCCTTAGGCGCAGAAAACGATAAAGTGGTCGTGCTGGACGCCGACCTTTCCGGCTCGACGATGACCAACGGATTCGCCAAGGCTTATCCCGAGCGTTTCTTCGACTGCGGCATCGCGGAAGCGAACATGGTGACGATTGCGGCGGGGCTTTCCTCCACCGGTCTGATTCCGTTCTGCTCCACGTTTGCCGTTTTCGCCAGCCGCTGCTATGAGCAGATCCGCAACGGCGTCTGCTATCCGAAGCTGAACGTCAAGTTTGCCTTCACGCATGCCGGCATCACCGTCGGCGAAGACGGCGCGACCCATCAGGCGATTGAAGATATCGCCATCATGCGTGCGCTGCCGGGCATGACCATTCTCTGCCCGTGCGACGCGGAGGAAGCGGGACGCGCTGTTCGCGCCGCCGCCGCGATGGAAGGCCCCGTCTATCTGCGTCTGGCGCGTCTGGCGACGCCGGTCTTCTCGGCAGGCATGCCGTTTGAAATCGGCAAGGCGAACACCCTGCGCGAGGGCGGCGATGTGGCGCTCATCACCTGCGGTCTGATGGTGGAAGCCTGCCTGAACGCCGCAGAGCTGCTGGAAAAGAAGGGCATTCACGCGACCGTCGTCAACATGCACACCATCAAGCCGCTGGACGAAGCGCTCGTTCGCGAGCTGGCGGTGAAAATGCCGCTGTACACCGTGGAAGAGCATTCCATCATCGGCGGCTTGGGCGACGCGGTTGCGGCAGTTGTCGCCGAACACGGCGGACGGCTGCACAAGATCGGCTTGAACGACTGCTTCGGTCAGTCCGGAAAGCCCGCCGAGCTGCTCGACTTCTACGGTCTGACGCCCGAAAAGATCGCTGCGCGTGTTGAAAGCTCTCTGAAGTAAAGCGAGCCGATTCCGCGCCGGAAAACATCATCCATCCACAGCGTGCATCCTGGTGCGCTGTGGATTTTTTGAACCCTGAAACAAGGATTTCACGGAAGAAGCGCGAATATGGAATAAGTATGAATTTGCCCTTTTATACCGTTTTAGCGGGAAGAGGGGTTACGGTTGGGGCGCTGCCCCAAACCCCGCAAGGAACTTCGTTCCCTGCACCCTTTCTCCGCTTCGCGGCGGTTTTAAGAGGCTTATTCCTCTGCTATCGCATGCGATAGCAGAAAGTCAGGGATATCCCGAATTTAATCTAAAGAATCTCCCTCATCTATCAGCTATCGCGCCGCGATAGCGTAGTGAAGGGTCAAGGGAACTCAGTTCCCTTGCGGGGCTTGGGGATTGGAGTCACGCGCCCGCTGTGCGGGATTCAGCGTGACGGAAATCGGAAATCGCAAGGAGCGCTTGCGCGTTCGCGAAGCGGGCGCGTCTGCCGCAGGCAGAGGACAGCGCCCCTATGCGAGTTTCCCGGATCAGCGCCCCAACCGTAGCTCCTGAGTTGTACACACCTTTGTGGATAACTTCGTCGGTTGTTTTGGAGATTTCCAAGAGTTTTCCACAGTCCAAAAGCCAGTTGACAACTCGGTTTTTGGGACTTATCCAAGTTGTCAACCGACCTACGACTTCTTCTGCTGAACATATATACTGCTACTACCCCATGGAGGTTTGATAAAATGCGATTTATTTGCGATACCAATGAACTCAATACCACTCTTTCCATCGTCAGCCGTGCGCTTGCCGTGCGCTCTACCAAGCCGATTTTGGAAGGCATCCTCTTTGAATCCTGCGATGAAGGGCTGCGCCTGACCTGCACGGATCTTGCTTTAGGCATTGAAACGATTCTTCCCGCGACGTTCTCCGAGGAAGGACGCGCTGTTCTGCCGGGCAAACTGCTCTGCGAAATCATTCGTAAGCTCCCCGGCGGCGCCTGCGATATCACCATCGGCGAGCGCATGCAGGCAACCATCCGCTGCGCAAGCATCCGCACGACGATCAACGGCTTTGATCCGGTCGAATACCCGGAATTGCCACAGGTTGAAGGCGAGAGCTTTGCGCTGCCCCAAAACACGCTGAAGGATATGATCGGCCGCACGCTCTTTGCCATCGCGCAGGATGAAAGCCGCCCGATTCTGACCGGCTGTCTGATGGAGATCAACCGCACGGAGATGCGCGTGGTCGCGCTCGACGGCTTCCGCCTTGCTCTGCGCAAGGAAAATATCCAGGGTCCGAACGCGGAGATCAACGCCGTTGTCGGCGGACGCGTTTTGGGCGATATCGCCAAGATCCTTGCGGATACGGAAGAGGAAGCGTCCCTCTGCTTCACCAAGACGCATGTGCGCCTGAATATCGGTCAGACGCGCATCGTGGCTCGCCTGCTGGAGGGCGAATTCATCCGCTATCGCCAGATTCTGCCGGAAGAATGGCAGACCCGCGTCACCGTGGAACGTGCCGAACTGGGCAGCGCCATCGACCGCGCCAGCCTGATTGCACGCGAGGGCAAGACCAATCTGGTCTGCTTCAAGATTGACGGCGAAACGCTGGAGGTCACGTCGAACTCTGAAACCGGCGATATGGAAGAGAAGATGAACGTCATGACCGAAGGCAAGGACCTGACGATCGCCTTCAACGTGCGCTATATCACGGATGTGCTGAAGGCGCTGAGCGATGATCAGGTTGTCATGCGCTTCAATTCCAATGTCAGCCCGTGCGTGGTCTGCCCGACCGAGGGCGATGCGTACCTGTATCTCGTCCTGCCCGTGCGCGTATTCAACGCCTAAAATGCAATGATCGTTTCAACGCTCAGCCTGAGCCATTTCAGAAATTATGACCAGGCACAGATCGAGCCGGATGCGGGCGTGACCGTCTTTACCGGCCCGAATGCACAGGGAAAGACCAATATCCTCGAAGCGCTGCATCTATGCTGCCTGGGGCGCAGCCACCGAACCGCACGCGATGAAGAAATGATCCAGTGGGGTCAGGAAAACGCCCGCGTATTGGTTCGGACGCGCCAGACGGACGGCACGCACGAGGTTGCCATTCTTTTAAGCAAGACACAGAAGAAGAAAAAGACGGTGCGCATCGGCGCACGGCAGGCGGAGCGGATCGGAGAATTGCTCGGTCATGTTTGCGGTGTGCTTTTTTCGCCGGAAGATTTGCAGATCGTCAAGGACGGGCCGGCGGAACGCCGCCGATTCATGGATATGCAGCTCTCTCAGCTCAGACCGGCGTATTTTTACGCCCTCCAGCGTGCCGTTCGAACGCTGAACCAGCGCAACGCGCTGCTCAAGGAGATTGCCAGAAATCCGTCCCTGATGCCGACGCTGGATATGTGGGATGAACAGCTGGCGGTAAACGGTGCGCTGATCTATGAAAACCGCAGGGAAGCGATCGAAAAGCTGGGCGAACTGGCGCGTCAGGCGCATGCATCGCTGACCGGCGGGCGGGAAGAACTGAATCTTCGATATATTTCGCAGATTGGCGACGCGCCGAATGCGTATGAAGCGATTTTGGAGAAGCTGCATGCGGCGCGGAAGGAGGATCTGCGCCGCATGACGACGACGGTCGGCGTTCATCGCGACGATATCGGCATTTCCATCAACGGAAAGGAAGCGCGGACGTTTGCCTCTCAGGGGCAGCAGCGCAGCGCGGTTCTGTCGCTGAAGCTGGCTCAGCTGGAATGGGCGGGGCTGGAAAGCGGAGAAGCGCCGATTTTGATGCTGGATGATGTGATGAGCGAGCTGGATCCCGGTCGCCGCAGGCAGCTGATCGAGCGAATTGACCGCGTGCAGACGTTTGTCACCTGCACAGACCTCTCCGATTTGGCGGGAGCGCGTCAGGGCGCGGTTTACCGCGTGGAAAGCGGGAAACTGGAGCGGCAGGGATAAAAAGAGGGTGCGGTCTGGACTTTTGGGGAAAAAGAAAAAATCCTGTAAAAACAGGGAAAAACGAAGTTATCCCGGAGTTATCCACAGTTGTCCACAATTTATCCACAAAGCCCCAAAAGTTGTGGATAAGTCTGTTGACAACTTGCCGGAAGGGCATGGAAAACCCCAAAACTCCATGGAAGAAAAGCCCGAAGGCGTTCCGCCCCAAAACTCAATTGGTTTTGGGGATTTTGGGGAGAAGAATCCCCAAAATGCGGAGCGTGCAAACCTGTTGAATCTCCAAAAGTGGAAAAGCCGTTTTGGGGCGCCCCAAAACGGAGAAAATACAGAAAATGGCGATCCCTTGAGCGCGAGGCGGTCAAGGAGAATGGAAAATTCGAGAACCTCGGGCTCTTGGCGGGGGCAAAATGCCCATCGTTTCCCCCGTTCCTTGAAAGGAAGTAGACATGGATCGGAATAAAAGACGCGTCACATACATGACGGGCGCAAACAGCACATTCGGCGCCTATGGCATGAACGACGATAGAAAGAAGAAAAATAAAAAGAAGAACACGCTGCAAAGCATCCTGAGAAAGGCGATCCTCGCCGCGGCGCTGATCGGTGTGCTTATCATCTCCGTGCTTTACGCGCTGAGGGGCGGCACTCGCGAGGGCATCGGCAAGGTGACGCGCATCGGCGCGACGCTCAGCCAAAATGTTTCGCCCTTTGGCGACAGCGTCATCTTTTACGACGGAACGACGCTGCATTGTGTGGCGGCGACCGGCGGCAACGAATGGAGCTACCAGATCGGAACCAATGCCGATTATGATGCGACGGAAAAGCGCATCGTCGCCTGGTCGGGCAACGATCTGTATATCCTCAATAACCGCGGACGGCTCATCTACAACAATAAAATGAGCGATGCCATCCAGTTTGCCAGCGCGGGCGATGAATATGTCGCCGTGTTCGTCGGCGATTCGGATAACGGGGTGGTTTCCGTCATCAACAGCAGCGGTCAGATCGTCGATAACATTCCGATTTCCGACCAGACGCTGCTGGATATCGGCTTCTTTACGTCCACGACGAGCTCGAGCGCACAGCCGACGGAACTGATGTGGATGCTGGGACTCAATACGACGGGCACGGTCATTTCCACCGAGCTTCAGACCTATCAGCCGGGCAAGCTTTCGACCGGCAAAAGCACGCTGGGCGAACACATCGCCTATTCGATCTACGATGAGAACGGCATCCTGAACATCGTCACGACCAGACAGATTCTGCATTACAACTATAAGGCGCTGGAGGCAAGCAGCCCGACGCTCATCTACGGCTATACGGTTGAAGATGTGCAGCAGAGCGGCAAAACGCTCTATCAGCTCCTCGTTCCGGCGCAGGAGCAAAGCGAAAGCACCAACATCAACAACGTCCGGCTGATGTATGGCAGCGTGGATCGCGTGTTGCATCTGCCGGGGGCGTGCATCTCCGCCAAGCTGGGCACCAAATCGGTTTACGGCTTTTCCGCCAACGCCGTGTATGCCTGCCGTTTCGGGGAAACGACGTTCCGCGCCTATGCGATGCCCATCAACGTGACCGCGGTGCTGGGCATGATGACGGATAACCGTGCGGTTGTGGCATCCGGCTCGGAAATCTATGTGGTCGAACTGCCGACCTGATTCGGGCGGCGAAAGGAGAACACATGAACATCATCGATATCGTCATTCTGGCTGTGCTGGCGGTGAGCGTCATCTTCGGCATGTACAGGGGATTTATCAGCGGGGTGCTGAGCGTTGCGGCGCTCATCGGCGCGTTGGCTGCGGCATTTTTCATCAGTCCGTCGCTGGCAGCGTGGCTTCAGGGCAACGAAACGCTGGTCAATACGCTGATGTACTACACCGACGCGGGAAGCCGAATTAAGGATCTGGATCTCTCGCTGCTTTCGGTTTCGCAGGTGTCGCAAAGCTCGCTGGCGCAGATTATTGAGAGCGCACAGCTGCCCGCGCAGTTCCAGACGGCGTTTATCAACGCGGTCGGCACGGCGCCCGCATCGACCACGATGGCGACGCTGCTCAGCCAGACGATCGTCAACGTTTCTCTTTCGATTCTCAGCTTCCTGATCTGTTTTCTGGGCTGCTATATCGTGGCGACCTTCGTCATTCACCTGATTTGCTATGTGTTTGAACTGCCGGTTCTGCGCCATCTGGATGCGCTGGCGGGCGGTGTGTTTGGCTTGGCACGCGGCGTGCTGCTGCTGTTTATCTTCTTCGCGCTGGTTCCGATCATTCAGGCGGTTGTGCCGATTCAGCAGATTACGGATCTGCTGAACGCGTCGCGGCTTGCGCCGCTGTTTGACAGCCAGCTCATCCTGTCCATTCTGGGCGCATAACGGAGGCATGGCATGGAACAGAAACCTGCGGGCGGAGCGATTCGCCTGACCAATAAAACGGCAATTGCGCTCAGAGAGAGCGCGAGGACGGTTCGGCGCACGGGCGTGGTCGTCGGCGCCGCGGTGACGGTTGCGTTTGCCGTCGCCGCCGTCTGGTGCGGCATGCGGTGGCTGCCTGCCGTGCCGCTGCTCATCGGCGCGGCGGTGGCGATTGACGCGCTGATTGCGCTGCATGCGCGGCGGACGTATCTGCTGCTGACCGGACAGGCAATTTGCACGGAGGCTGCTGCGCGGGGCATTCGGGGCGAAGCGGATGCGCGGCAGAGGAGAAAGCAGGCGCTCAGCGATTTGGCGGAAATCCAGAAGGATGTCGAGAAAGCCGTCGGACGGAGAGAAGAGGAAGAGCAGGAGCTCTTCCCCCCGCTGTCGCAGACGCGCAGAATATCCGCCGTCAAGCCGCCGGAGGAAACGAAGCCGGCGGCGCATCGCAGAAGAAGGCAGGCGGTCTTTACCGTCATTCAGTCGGACAAACAGGTTCAGTGAGGCGTTATGATTTCCATCGCATATCTGCTTTTGTATATGGCTGCCGGCGTGCAGATGATTCGTTTTTTGCTGCCGCGCAAAAGTCCGCTTGTGCGGGGATGGCTGGGCGCGGCGCTGGGCATGCTGCTTGAAATGCAGCTCCCAGCGCTTTTTGCATGGCTTTTCGGCTTTACGATTCAGGCGCATATCGCCGCTGTCGCTGCTCTGGCGGCGATTCTGAAGGCGTGCCGTTATTTGCGAGATAATCGTTCGCCTGCCGCGCTGACGGCGGAAGATAAGCGTCAGGCGGCGGTGATGGCGGCGGTCTGCATTCCGCTGACCGCGCTGTCGGCGTATCTGCAATATACGCATATGCTGATGCCCGCGTCCGACGGCTCGTACTGGTGCGGACAATCCACCTACGGCGACCTGTGCATGCATCTGGCGTTTATCACATCGATGAAGGATATGAGCTTTCCGCCGACGTATAACCTGCTGGCGGGGACGGCGCTTTCCTATCCGTATCTGACGGATTCGCTCAGCACGACGTTTTATATGCTCGGCATGCCGCTCAATCTGGCGCTTGTCGTGCCGGGAACGCTGCTGATGGCGTTGACCTATGCGGGCTACATGCTTCTGGCTCAGCAGATTCTCGGCGAAAGGCACAAGGCGGTCGCCGTCGCGGCATTGCTGTTCTTCTTTAACGGCGGGTTGGGCTTTTTGTATGACTTTGATTTGGCGTTTACCGACCACTTTGCCCGCGTGAAGGAAATCTTCACCGGCTATTATAAGACACCCGCCAATCAGCCGGATTTCAACCTGCGCTTTTCCAATGTCATTGCCGACCTGATGATTCCGCAGCGGGCGTTGATGGGCGGTTGGGCGATGGGCATTCCGGCGTTGTATCTGCTGATTTCATCTTCCCGCGAAAAATCCATGCGGCAGACGGTGCTGCTCGCGCTGTGGGCGGGTGCGCTTCCGCTGGTGCATACCCATACCTTCCTCGCGCTGGGGCTGTTTTCGGGCGGCTATATCCTCGGCAGGCTCATCGTTCAAAAGGAGGGGCGTTCGGGCATCCTGATTCGCGCGGGCATCTATTTGGGCATCGTGCTGGCGCTCGCCCTGCCGCAGGTGCTGGGCAACGCGGTGCGGCAGACGCTGGAGGGCGGTTCTCTGCGCTTCCAGTTCAACTGGGTCAACAACAGCGGCGGACGCGGCTTCAAGGACGGGTATTTCTGGTTCTGGGTGAAGAACGCGGGTCTGCCGTTCATCCTCGTCGTCTGCGCCTGCCTGAACGCAGGGCGGCACGGGCATCTGGATCTCGTGCTGGGCATGACGGCGATCTACGCCGTCGCGGAGACGATCCTCTTCCAGCCGAATGAATACGACAACAACAAGCTGTTTTACATCTGGTTCATGTTCGCGATGATTCTCGCCGCGGATTACGGCTCGATTCTCATGCAGCGGCTGGCGGGTCTTCGCGGACGCGGACTGCTGTGCGGCTTGTTCATCTGGGCGAGCGTGTTTTCCGGTGCGCTGTCCATCGGGCGCGAAGCGGTATCCGGTTATCAGCTCTTTTCCGCCAACGCGGTCAAAGCAAGCGAATGGATCGAGGAGAATACCGCGCATGACGACGTGTTTTTGACCGGGCAGCAGCATATCAACCCCGTCTGTTCTCTGGCAGGCAGACAGATCATCTGCGGAAGCGACCTGTATGTGTTTTTCCATGGGCTGGATTACGGTCAGCAGTCTGCGGACTGCAGGCGTTTCTTTGAGGATCCGGCGCATAACGGAGATGTGCTGGAAACCTACGATGTGCATTATATTTACGTCAGCGATTACGAACGTGCGGAATTCGACGTGGATACGGAAACGCTCGAAGCGACGTATCCCATCGTCTATGAGAACCGGGATGTGCGCATTTATGACGCGAAGGGGCAGGTGGATGCGCCGTGACGGAACGCTTTTTGCGCTATTCGCTGGAGCGTGAATGCAAAATCTGCGTGGTGATGATGCAGCAGGGGCAGATGAAGAAGCTCAACCTGCGCGTTACGTCCATCGGGGAGGATGGATTTACCGCCATTCCGGCAGGAAAGAAAAAAGAAGTCCGCATAGACCGGGAGGATGTGCTTACTGCCGCCTATGCACGCGGCGATCAGGGAGAACTGGAATGACAAAACAAGGGAAACTGATACACGAGATCGCCCTGCGGGCAAAGGAGATGGGCGGACGGGCGATGCTGGTCGGCGGCTGTGTCCGCGACGGGCTGCTGGGCATACCGAGCACGGATATCGACTGCGAGGTTTACGGGCTTGCGCCCGACGCCCTGTGCGCATTGGCGGCTCGGTTCGGCGATGTGGATGACAGCGGCGAACGATACGGCATCTTTGCGCTTCGCGGCGCGGGCATCGACCTTGCCGTGCCGAGAACGGAGAGGCGGACGGGACCGCATCACGGGGATTTTGAGGTGCTGCCCGATCCGACGCTGTCCTTTGAAAAGGCGGCTGCCCGACGGGACTTTACCGTCAACGCGATTCTGCGCGACGCGCTGACCGGGGAAATCGTCGATCCGTTCGGCGGTCAGGCGGATTTGAAGAACCGTATTCTGCGTGCCGTTCCGGGTGAGGGTTTTGAGGAAGACCCGCTTCGTGTTCTGCGCGGGGCGCAATTCGCCGCACGCTATGCCCTGACGGTGGACGAGGCGACGATGGAGAAGATGCGCCGCATGCCGACGGATGCGCTTTCGCCCGCACGCGTGATGAGCGAAACGAAAAAGGCGCTCATGCAGAGCGCCCGTCCGGAAATCTATTTTGATATTCTGCGACGCGCCGGGGCGCTGGAGGTCTGGTTTAAGGAATTGGCGGCGCTCATCGGCGTGCAGCAAAATCCGAAATACCATCCCGAAGGCGATGCCTATGTGCATACGATGTTCGTGCTGCGTGCGGCGGCGGAGATGAAGAATGCGGCACAAAAGCCGCTTCACCTGATGTTTGCCGCGCTTGTCCATGACCTCGGAAAGGCGGTCACGACGACGCAGGATCAAAACGGCGATTACCACTCCTATGAACACGAGGTTGCAGGCGTGCCGATCCTGTATACCATGCTGACCCGCATCGGCGCGGGAAAGGATCTGCTTGCGTATTGCGCCAACATGTGCCGCCTGCACATGCGCACGCACACCTGTTTCTATAACCATTCAAGAGAAGGGCGAACCAACCTGCTCTTTGACGAATCTGTCTGTCCGCATGATCTGGTTCTGCTCGCGGTCTGCGATGCGATGGGAAAGGGCGGGCGCACAGAAAAGAGCGACGAGGAAGAGCGTTTTCTGACGGAGCGGCTTGCGGTTTATGAAAAAGCGCTGTCCATGCCGATGCCGAGCGGCGATATGCTCATCGCACGCGGCATGAAGCCGGGCAGGGGCATGGCGCAGGCGCTGAATGAAGCGCGGCGGCTGATGCTCTGCGGCGCAAAGCTGGAGGACGCGCTCAGCCAGACCGTCATTAAATTTGGAAAAGAGAACAGCCATGAATGATTTTAATGCAATCTTTCAATTCTGCGAAGCGCTCGGCACGGCGGCTTTCGCCGTTTCCGGCGCGATGGTTGCCATTGACAAGGGAACAGACATCTTCGGCGTTCTGCTGATGGCGGTGTTTACGGCGTTGGGCGGAGGAACGCTCCGCGATGTGCTGATCGGTCACTTCCCGCCGCGGATGTTCACCAACTTCCATTATGTGCTGCTCTCCTGTATCTGCGCGGTGACGGTTTTCATCATTGCGCGGATCTTTAAGGAACGCTACATCGAGCGGGAGCGGCTGATCGAACAGGTCAACAATGTGTTTGACGCGATTGGTCTGGGCATATTCGCCGTTTCCGGCGCACGCATCGGCATGGAAGCCGGTTTTGCGGACAACATATTCCTGACCACGTTTCTGGGAACGACCACGGCGATCGGCGGCGGCATGCTGCGCGACGTGCTGCTTCAGGAGATGCCGTTCGTGCTGAAAAAGCGCGTGTATGCCGTTGCAGCCATTGTCGGCGCACTGGGTTATGCGCTGCTGATGAGAATGGGCATGAACAGCGTGATGGCGTATGCGCTGGGCATGATGGCGACAATCGCCGTGCGCATTCTGGCGACGGTGTTCAGATGGAATCTGCCGAAGGCGATTTGAGCGCTCCCTATATATAAAAAATCGGACTGCCGAAGCAGCCCGATTTTTTTAACGTATAGCAAATTGCGTAAAATCGCCCGCGTGAGCAAAACCTGAAGGCTTTGCAGACTGTGGCTGATATGCGGGCGGGTTTAATCCACGCGTGTGGACGTTATGAAGGATTTATCCACCAAAATCGGCTTTTCTGTGGATAAATCAGCTTTCAGAGGTTTCACCGACAGAGGACGCATGCTCGTGCGAACGATGGCGCGAACCCTTGAAGTGGTGAATGGTGCGGAAGCTCTTTTTGAGCTTGAAAGCTTGAATAAAGCACAAAACAATCAGCAGCAGCGTGACGATGACCAGTACGTCTGTGCGGGCAAAGCCCTTCAGCGCACAGATGAGCGTGATGATCGCGCTCATCAGGGTAATCACAAGCAGACCCAGCGTATTGAGCTTTCGCTGGAGGATAAACGCTTTAAATCGTTTGCGCTTGGACGGTTTTTCATTCATAAGTCTTGATGTTCCTCCCGGACAGGATTGAATCCGCAGCGGGTGCGGATATATCCATACTATTCGCGCACCCAAAGGAAAACCCCTTTAAATTTGCCGTTAAAAAACCGTTAAGCGGTTTGAAACAGCCAAGAGGACTGTCGAGAAAGGCGGCTGTTTATCCACAAAGCTGTGGACGGCTCACGCTCTTGCGGCGCGTTCGGCATTGGCAGCCATCCATGCGACGCACAGCGGCAGAACGTCCTCATCCACTTTAAACATGCCGTGGTGATGGGCGTAGCAGCAGTCCTTTTCCGGCGCAAGCATGCCGACCTGCACAAAGCAGCTGGGGGCAATGGCGCGGTAGGCGGCGAAGTCGTCGCCCAGCATGCAGGGAATCTGCGGCTGAATCTTTTCGGGCGGAACCAGCTCGGCGGCGGTTTCGTTGGCGATCCTGCAGAGAGCTTCATCGTTGACGACTACGCCGGCGATCTCGTTGATGTCGATTTCGGCGGTGCAGCCGTAGGCGGCGCTCACGTCGGTGATGATGCGTTTGAAATGCTCGATGAGCTGTTTGTGCACATCGTCGTCAAACGCACGCAGCGTGCCTTCCAGAACGGCGTCCTGCGCGATGATGTTGCAGCGCGTGCCCGCGTGGAACGAGCCGACGGTGACCACGACGCTGTCCATCGGGGAGATGAAGCGGGAAACGATGGTTTGCAGCGACTGCACGACCGCCGCGCCTGCCGTGATGGCGTCCACGCAGACCTCCGGCGTGGCGCCGTGACCGCCCTTGCCGTGGATGGTGATTTTGAACATATCGGGTTCCGCCCAGATGCCGCCGGGCGTGGCGTGCAGCGTGCCGGTCGGATACAGGCTCCAGACGTGCAGACCGAAGAACGCGTCCACGTCAGAAACCAATCCGGTGGCGATGACCTCGTCCGCGCCGTGTTCGCCCTCTTCAGCGGGCTGGAAGATGATTTTGTAGGTGCCGCACAGCTCGTCGCGGTGCGCCTGAAGCAGGCGGGCGACGAATACGCCGCAGGTGGTGTGCGCGTCATGTCCGCAGCCGTGCATCAAGCCGTCCTGCTCGGATTTATAGGGCACGTCGCAAAGCTCCTGCATTTGCAGCGCGTCGGTATCAAAGCGCAGACCGATGGTTTTTCCGGGCTGTGCGCCGCGGATGACGGCGATGGTGATGTTGTCCGCCGGGCAGAGCATGTCGATGCCATGCGCGGCGAGCTGCTCGCGAATGCGCACATTGGTTCTTTTTTCAAAATGCGAGGGTTCGGGATGGCGATGCAGGTCTTCAAAAAATTCGCGCATCTCGCCTTCGTATGCCTGGGCTTCCGTCATAAAATTCATAGCGTTCACGCTTTCTGTCGAAAATGTAGGGCGGCTGACCGCATCCTTCCTTTTCGCCGTTTTTCGGGGAAATCCTCTTGACGGGCAACCCTATGCGTAAGCAAATTCAGAATCGGCATAAAACGGGGGAACGCTTGGGGCAAAGCCCTGAGCGTTCCCCGTCTTACTGTAAAATCTTCAAATGCGTTGCCACGCGAACCTGCGCCTGCGGATAGCGCGTGTCCCAGTCGGAGGATTCCCACGAGGGAATATCCGGATAGGCGCGGACGGCGATGCGCCCGAAGCCGACCGCGTCGCAGGAAGCAGCCTGAAGCTTTTGCAAAACCGACACGCAGGAGCGTTCGATATCCGCGGCGATCTCGTCGGAGGTGCGTTTCTGTTCTCCGGCGGTCAGCGTCAGCGCCAGAGAGAGCGAAACGCAGAGCGTGCCGTCCGGTTCAATGTGGCGGCGGGAACGGGTCGCCAGCCGCGTTTTGTACTGTGCGCCGTCGATGACGGTGATGCGCGTGTCTGATTTGCCCGCCATCAGGCGCAGAAGCCCTGTTTCGCTGCCTGTCAGGATACCTGTCATTCGGGAGTCGGAAAAGAGCGCGGAACCCATGTATTCGTTGCCTGCCGGCGCGGTTCGCGGCAGATGTCCGGGCAGACGGTCGGTGTCCGATGCGCCCCGCAAAACCAGCGTGCTGTCAAAGTCGTTTCCGTCGGCATAGACCGCTGCGGCGTCGATGGTTTGGGATTCCATCGCGGCGATGACGGCGGAGAGGTTTGGCGAGGGCGGGATGATGTCGATGGATTGAAAATGCTCAAACAGCACCTCGAGATATTTGGAAAGCCGCAGACCGAGTATGGCGTGCTGACGGCGGATGAAATCGCCCGCGTTCTGCGGCGTAACGACGACGACTGCCTCGCCGTTGGCGCGGTAGATGCTGTGGATCTCGCGGAGGATGGACAGTGTGGCATCCGTTTCGGCAATCGTTTGGCTGAGGACGATTTCGCGCAGCTGGGAGAGGTTGACCGTGCGCGGCGTCGTTGCGCTCAAAAGCCCCAGCGCACGCAGGCAGCTCGGCGCGGTCGCACTCAGCACGATATACCCCGGTTCGCTGTCCTCGACGGCATTGGCGTCTGAAGCGTTTTTTCCGCCCTCTGAGCCGCCGGAGGCGTCGCCTGAGGCATTCTTCTGACCGGCGGAAGACGCGCTTTCCTGTGTGCCGGAGAGGGCTTTAACGGTGATGGTCAGGTTGCCGTCCGGCGCGGCGTCTACCGCCATGGCGATGACGAACAGACAGCTTTCGATTTCCTGCCCGCCCGTGCATCCGCTCAGCGTCAGGCAGAGAAACAGCAGCGATACGAGCAGACTGATGCGCCTTGACAAGGCTGTTTCACATCCTTCCTGAAAGCAGCGTGAAAACGCCCAGCGGAATCAGCAGGAACGGCGACGCATACAGCCCCCATTCCGTTCCCCATTCGGCGGACAGAAGGAGCGCTGCCAGCAGCACCAGCGCACAGAGCGGCAGGCTTGGGCGCAGGCGAGGAAAAGCGGTTTTCAGGCTCTGCGCCGCCGTGCAGAGCAGGCTCGCCGCACCGATCAGCAGCGCAAACAGCTGTGCGATGACCAGCAGCGTTTGGATGATGCCTTCACGCGGGCGCGAGCTGGACAGAATTATCATCCGCATGCCCCAGATGTGCTGCTCACTCAGCAGCTCATAGGGTTCGCACAGCGACAGCGCAAGGAGCATCAGCACGCCGACCAAGCCGCCTGCCAGAACGCGCCCGACGAAGAAGCCCGCATTCGGCACGGCGGCGGGCGGGGCGCAGCTTTTTGTCAATTCCTCCGGCGGCAGAAATAAAATCAGCGCGGGCGCACAGGAGGATAAGCCGCAGAGCATGCCGAGCATCAGCGGCCTGCCGCCTGAGCCGAGCAGGGGAAAAAATCCTGTCGGAGAATCCGGCGACAGGGACAGCAACGCAAACAGGAGGAGCGCACAGGGGAGCGGAAACCTGAGCGCGAACGCCAGGCGGCTGATGCCCGTTCCCGTCGGCAGGGCGCAGAGAAACGCGGCGCCGAGCGTCAGCATCAGGCAGGTCGTCAGATGCGCCTGCGGCAGAAGGGTCTGCTGGGTAAAGACGACAGCGGCACAGAGCAGCGACGCGCAGCAGAAAAGCAGCATCAGACTCAGCAGAATGAGCAGCGCTTTTCCGATGGGCTGACGCCCTGCGGGTCTGCCTGAAGCCAGATGCCTCTGGGCGCAAAAGGCGACGATTGCGCAGGGGAGGAGCGCAGGCAGGGCGGCGAGGTATGCGGCGTTTAAGCAGACGGGGATGAGCAGCCCTGCGCCGACGGAAAAAATCTGTGCGCCGCAGGCGATGCCCGCCGCACAGGCACGCGCCCGGTAAGCGGCGCGGATGCGCTCCTCAGGCATGGCGTCCGGCAAAGAATCCCCTCGCTTTCTGAAACCACAGCGGGAAACGGATGAGAAGATCGGGATTTCCGGGGCGGTGCGGCGTCAGCGGCGCGGTCAGCGGAGAGCCGAGGGAACGCATCGCACAGGCGGCGCAGAGCAGGCAAAGCCCCAGCAGCACCATCAGATACAGTCCGCCCAGCGCACCCGCCGCAAGAAAAAGCAGCTGAATGATCTTCATGCCCACGCTCAGCGCATAACTGGGCACGCAGAAGCCGCCCAAGCCGCTGGCGGCGACGACGATCAGCAAAAGCGGGCTGACGATATCCGCGCTGACGGCACTCTGCCCTAAAATCAGACCGGATACGATGCCCAGCGCGTTGCCCATGGCGCCCGGCGCACGCAGTCCGGCTTCGCTGATCAAATCAAAAGCGAGGGTCATCAGCAGGGCTTCCAGAAAGATGGGCGTCGGCACGCGAGAACTGGTTTCGTATACGCTGGCTATCAGAATGGGCGAGAGCAGCTCCGTGTGAAACCGGAGAACGGCGATGTATGCGCCCGGCAGAAACAGGTGAATCAGCATGCCGATCAAGCGCACGATGCGCAGAAACGTGCCGTATTGCCAGCGCATGGAAGCGTCGTCCGGCGTATGCAGCTGATGAAACAGCGTGGCGGGTGCGCCGAGCGCGGAAGGGGAGCCGTCGGTCAAAATGACAATCTGCCCTTCTGCGAGAAACGATGCGGCGCGATCCGGGCGTTCGGTGTGGACACATTGCGGGATGAGCGCAAAGGGATGATCCTCGATGACCTGCTCAATTTCGCCCGTCGTCATCGCGAAATCGCACGAGCAGGACAGCAGCCGTTTGCGCACGCGGGAAAGCAGCGTTTCATCTGCCGTGCCGCGCAGATACATCAGGGCGCAGCGGGTTTTCATGCTGCCGCCGACGGAGATGAATTCCGTAATCAGTTCCTCCCGCTGGACGATGCGGCGCAGAAGCGTGATGTTGGTGCGGATGGATTCGCCGAAGCTCTCATGCGGACCGAGAACGACCTGTTCGGCTTCCGGTTTGCCGACGGCACGCTTTTCAAACCCGCGTGTATCCATCACGCAGGCGACGGCGCAGCCCTCGCACAGCAGGACGCATTGCCCGGAAAGCGCGTCGGCGATGATGTCGTCCATGTTCGTTTTGAACCGGATCGGCAGAATGGAAACGGCATGCGCCATCAGGAAGGCGATGCGTTCACCCTCCGCGATGTCTTGTCCGGCATCGCCCGGCAGATCCATGCACGGCTTGAGGATGTTTTCATCGATTTCCCGGCTGTCCGTCATGCCGTCGATTGCCAGCAGGGCGGATTCAAACGCACCGCTTCGGAATCGGCGCAGAAGGACATCCGCGTTGTCGGGCGCGAACAGCCGCTCGCGGAAGACGCGTAGATTGTCCTCCAGCGACGAAAGAAGCTCGATGGGGGATTCCGATGGAACTGCCACGACAGCGCACACATCCTTTCCCTGTTTTAAGGGTCAGTTTATGCAGAAAACGGAGAAGTATGCGCGAAAGAAAAACGGATGTCCGCTGAGCCCTGCGTGAAGCACAATGGGGAGATGTGCGTAAAACCTATGGTCATTACACACGAGATGTGTTATACTATACGCAACGAAACAAGCAGGGGAGGATCATTCCAATGCAATTAACCGTTCGTCAGCCGTCCGCGTCTGCGGATGCAAAGCACTATACGACTGAGCGTCTGCGCAGTGAATACCTGATTGAAACCGTGTTCGCGCCGGACGACGCGATTCTGACGTATTCCCACTTTGATCGCATCATCGCCGGCGGCGTCATGCCGGTCCATCAGAGCGTTGAGCTGGTCGGCTGCAAAGAGCTGGCTTCCGAAACGTTCCTTCAGCGGCGCGAGATGGGCGTCATCAACATCGGCGGCAAGGGCAAAATCACTGTGGACGGCACGGCGTATGACCTCAAGCAGTATGACGGTCTGTATGTCGGCATGGGCGCCAAGACGCTGAGCTTTGAGAGCGACGATCCCGCCGATCCGGCAAAGTTCTACATCAACACCTGCCCGGCGCATAAGACATATCCGACCGTCAAGATCGATATCGATAAGGCGAATAAGCGTCCGCTCGGTGCGGTCGAAACCTGCAACAAGCGCGTCATCAACCAGTATATCCATCCTGCGGTCATGCAGAGCTGCCAGCTGTGCATGGGCATGACCCAGCTCGCGCCCGGCAGCAACTGGAATTCCATGCCCTGCCATACGCATGAGCGCCGCATGGAGGTCTATTTCTACTTCGACCTCAAGGATCATAACGTCGTTTTCCATATGATGGGCGAACCGAACGAGACTCGCCATCTGCTCATGCACAACGAGCAGGCGGTCATCTCTCCGTCCTGGTCCATCCATACCGGCGTAGGCACCAGCAACTATACGTTTATCTGGGGCATGTGCGGCGAAAATCAGGAATTCGACGATATGGATAACATCGACCCGATGGATTTGAAGTAATTATTTTGAAGGAGGTTCTCTTCCCATGAACGAGTTTATGAAGAATTTCAGCCTGGAAGGCAAGATCGCGTTTGTGACCGGCGCTTCCTACGGCATCGGCTTCGCCATTGCCAGCGCGTTTGCCGCCGCGGGCGCGACCATCGTTTTTAACGACATCAACCAGGATCTGGTCAATAAGGGTCTGGCTGCCTATGAAGAGAAGGGCATCAAGGCGCATGGCTATGTCTGCGACGTGACCGATGAGGAAGCCGTGCAGAAGACCGTCGCTCAGATTCGCGAAGAAGTCGGCATCATCGACATTCTGGTCAACAACGCCGGCATCATCAAGCGCATTCCGATGCTGGAGATGAGCGCGGTGGATTTCCGCAAGGTCATCGACGTTGACCTGAACGCGCCGTTCATCGTTTCCAAGGCGTGCATCCCGGGCATGATCGAGAAGGGTCATGGCAAGATCATCAACATCTGCTCCATGATGAGCGAGCTGGGCCGTGAGACGGTTTCCGCTTACGCTGCGGCGAAGGGCGGACTCAAGATGCTGACCCGCAATATCTGCTCCGAGTACGGCGAGGCGAACATCCAGTGCAACGGCATTGGACCGGGCTACATCGAGACCCCGCAGACTGCGCCGCTGCGTGAGCGTCAGGCGGACGGCAGCCGTCATCCGTTTGACCAGTT
>CAKUCW010000038.1 GCA_934643825.1 uncultured Clostridia bacterium
TGAATTTCTTGAATTTGCTATTCAAGCCGAGTTTGCTTATGTCAGCAAACAAAAGAGAGCCGACAAGCGGCTCTCTTCAAACTGTAGACAAAAAGCTATTCTCCCCCGAAGGGGGGAGAATAGCCCTTTCCGCCAATGAAAGAATAGCTGAATTTCTTGAATTTGCTATTCAAGCCGAGTTTGCTTATGTCAGCAAACAAAAGAGAGCCGACAAGCGGCTCTCTTTTTTATGCGTAAATTACTTCTGCACGAGGTGGACAGCAAAGCCCGCGATCTCGTCCTTGAGGTAGATTGCCTTGAGCTGACCATCCTTCACATTGGCGCTCTCCGGATCGAACTCGAAGCCCTGACGCTCGAGATACGCCTTGGCACGCTCGATGAAGTTGGTCTTGATGCCGATGTGACCCTTCGCGCCGCGGAACGGAGTCTTCATGACTTCGATGCCCGTGCCGGCGAAGATGGACTTGTTGCCGACCTTCATCGTCCAGCCCAGCAGCTTGCACAGCTTGGTCGCGGTGTCCGTCGCCTCGGCTTCGTCGGCGCTGTTGATGCCGACGTGCGCGATTTCAAGACCCAGCATGAGCTGCACAGCGGAAGAGGTCAGGGTGCGGATGCGATCCCAATCCTTCGCCTTCACGGCGTCGCCCGGAACCATCCAGCTGCCGCCGCAGCAGATGATCTTGTTGAAGGAGAGGTAATCCAGCAGGTTCTTCTCGTTGATGCCGCCGGTCGGCATGAACTTCATATCGACATACGGAGCCGCGATGGACTTGATGTACTTGAGTCCGCCCGCCGCTTCAGCCGGGAAGAACTTGACGGTCTTCAGACCCAGAGAGAGCGCAACCTCGATATCGCTCGGGTTGGCAGTGCCCGGGCAGACCGGAATGCCGATTTCCTGGCAGTGCTTCACGGTGGTCGGGTTCAGACCCGGGGAAACGATGAACTTCGCGCCCGCCGCAACCGCACGGTCAACCTGCTCGCAGGTCAGAACGGTGCCTGCGCCGACGATCATATCCGGGAAGGCTTCGGTCATATTCTTGATGGCGTCCGCAGCCGCCGCAGTACGGAAGGTGACTTCTGCGCAGGGCAGACCGCCCTCCATCAGCGCCTGAGCCAGCGGCACGGCGTCTGCGGCATCATTGATCGCGATAACCGGCACAATGCCGATCAGAGAAAGCTGCTGCATGATATCCATGGTAAATTTCCTCCTCTATGTGTATGGGTGACAATTTATGCGATTTACAGGGAAAACCTGCAAATGGCTGCTGTAAGGGTTTAGGCGTTCGCCTTGACGAAATCCTCGCGCATCGGCGAGAAGATATCCAGCACGACGCCCGCGTGGATGCAGGTCAGACCGTGAACCTTGCCGCCATCCACCGCGATGGAGTCGCCCGGCTTCATCGTGCGGGTGATTCCGTCGAGATTATAGGTGAATTCGCCGCTGAGAATATAGGAAATCTGGCTGTGCGGATGGGTATGATCCGCGCCGACCGCGCCCTCGTCGAAGCTGACTTCCACGAGCATGACCTCGCCGTTGTAGGCGCGGATCTTGCGGCGCTGACCGGGGGCAACGTCGATCCACTGCGGATCGTCATTCTTCACAAACGTATTCATGGTTTGAATCAGACCTCCATGCCGAAATAGCTGACGGCGTTATTGAAGCAGATGCCCTCAACCAGCTCACCCAGCACGTCGTAGTTCTCCGGATATTCGCCGTTTTCGACCCATTCGCCGATCATGTTGCACAGGATGCGGCGGAAGTACTCATGGCGCGGGTAGGAGATGAAGGAGCGGGAGTCCGTCAGCATGCCGACGAAGCGACCGAGCAGACCCAGCGACGCCAGCGCGTGCATCTGTTCCTGCATGCCGTATTTCTGATCGCAGAACCACCAGCCGGATCCGAACTGAATCTTGCCCGGGATACCGTCGCCCTGGAAGTTGCCCAGCATCGTGCCGATGACATAGTTGTCCTTCGGGTTGAGGCAGTAGAGGATGGTCTTGGGCAGGTTGCCGCCGCGCTCTTCGTCGGCGAGCAGGTGAGAGAGGTTCTGCGCGATGCAGGCGTCGTCGATGGAGTCAAAGCCGACGTCGCCGCCGTAGAGATCGAACATGCGCGGGTTGTTGTTGCGCATGGCGCCGATGTGATACTGCTGAGCCCAGCCGCGCTCTTTGTACATGCGGGCAAGCTCGACGAGCAGGTAGGTCTTGTAGGAGGCGATCTCCGCTTCGGAGAGCGGCGCACCGCTCATCGCCTTGCGGAAGGCTTCGCTCGCCAGATGCGTGCTGGGCACGCCGTAGGCGACGGTATCCAGACCATGATCCGCCAGACGCGCACCGTGCGCATGGAAGTAATCCAGACGGCTCTCGAGCGCCTGCATCATGCTCTCCAGGTTCAGGCAGTGGATGCCGGAAACGCGGGACAGGCGGTTCATGTAGTCAACGAAGCCGCCGCGGTCGATGTTGAGCGCCTTGTCCGGACGCCAAGCCGGATAAACCTTGAACGTGCAGGTCGGATCCTGCGCGATTTTGATCTGATCCGCCAGATCGTCCACGGGATCGTCGGTGGTGCAGATGACCTTGACGCCGAACTTCTCGATCAGTCCGCGGCAGCGGAACTCATCGGTCGCCAGCATGGCGTTCGCACGGTTCCAGATATCCTCGGCGGTTTCCTCGCTCAGGATGTCGTAGATGCCGAACACGCGGCGCAGCTCCAGGTGCGTCCAGTGATACATGGGGTTGCCGATGCAGTATTTCAGGCAGCCCGCGAATGCCTTCCACTTTTCAAACCAGCTCGCGTTGCCGCGAATATACTTTTCATCCACGCCGTTGGAGAGCATGACGCGCCACTTGTAGTGGTCGCCGCCCAGCATCAGTTCGCCGATGTTGGAGAACTGATAGTTTTCGTAGATCATGCGCGGGGAAAGGTGGCAGTGGTAATCGTAGATGGGCATGTTCTCGGCATAATCGTGATACAGCTTTTTGGCGACGTCGTTGGAGAGCAGGAAGTCCTTGTCCATAAACTCTTTCATTGGCTTTTTCTCCTTTAATGTGCAGGAATGCAGCTTGTTTACAGGTAATGTGCAGGAATGCAACTTGTTTACAGGGTGACACCGTCTTTGAAAATCGCTATTTCGCGATGATCGCGGGGGTTCGCTCTGCGTTTTTTCGCCGGAAGCGACGAAGAGAGGCTTTTCCCGCGACTGATTTGCAGTCGCCCAGCCCATCGCTTTCACGGCATTTCAGACCGATTGATTGAGGAAATGGAAGGGGGAAAGCGAGGCGGAGACCATCCTTTCCCATCTTCTGTTTTGATATGTACAGTATAGCACCGCCGACCGAATGACGTCAAGATTATCGGCAAAAGAAGCGAAGCGGATTTGTACAATGTGAATAGGTTGTCTGACAACTGAAAAAGTGCATAAAAAGACTTCGTGCAAATACCGATGCTGTTTGCAAAAACGGTTTCTGTGGAAAAATGAGAATGTTATTTATCCTGCGATTGAATCAGGGTCAGCGTGAAGCATGCGCCGCCTTCCGGAGAATTCTGGGCGGTCAGAGAACCGTGCATCTGCGTGGCGGCAGAATGGGCAATGGCAAGCCCGATGCCGAAATGCCCGCTTTTTCCTTTGTAACAGCGTTCAAAAACATGAGGCAGATCTTGAGGAGAGATTCCCTCGCCATCGTCGCAGACGGTGATGAGGATCTGTCCGTTTTTCGAACGTGATGCGATGGATACACGTGAGCGGGCATAGCGAATTGCGTTGCTCAGCAGATTATCCAGCACATGCGCGAGCAAATCCTCATCGCCCAATGCCAACAGGGAATCATCTGCGGAGGGAAAACAAAGCTCGACCTGCTTTTGTGTCGCAAAACCGGAGAAACGGTTCAGGCTGTCCCCGATGCAGTCATCTATGCGCACGGGTAAAAGAGCGGAAGCGTTTTGTCCGCTTTCAATGCGAGAGAGAGTCAGCAGGCTGTTGACGAGCAGGGTCAAACGTTGGCTTTCTTCTAAAATGGTGTGCGCCGCCTGTTTGGAATCCGAAAAGACGCCATGCTCGATGCCCTGCGCATATCCGCAGATGGACATCAGCGGATTGCGAAGCTCGTGGGAAACATTCTGAAAAAAGATGCGCTGAATTTCATCCGAGCGTCTGAGCTGATGGGACATGTCGTTGATCGACAGGCGGAGCGTTTCCGGTTCGCGCAGAGAAAAGGGCGTCTCAATTTCGCAGAAATCGCCGTTTCCGATGCGCCCGGCGGTTTTGCAGATGACATGGAGCTGTCCGGTTACACTTCGTGCGGCAAGCCAAAGCACGAGCGCGACCAACAGCATAGCGGCATAGAAGATGCCCAGCACGATTTTGGAAGCCCTGTCCACCCATGTGCCAATCTGAGAAATCGGGCGATAGGCGACGAGGTATTTAATTTGCTGAGAATGCGTGGGAATTTGATAGACAGAGACTAGATAGACGTCTGTTTCGCCGGTCAGCTTCTGTGCGTTTAGATGAGTTCGAAAATCCGAAGAACGGATATAATCGGCGCAGAGTGCGGAAAAGGCTGCGATATCGGCGCGTTCCTGCTCGTCGTTGGGATAGACGATGCGCATATCGGCGGAGTAAATCAGCAGCCTTGCATTTCCGTTGCGTTTGCGGACGATGCTGCTGGTGCTGCGCAAAAAACTGCGTATCTTTTCCTGCGTGGTCGTGTTATCGGAAGAAAAAAGGCGCGACATCAGCGGCAGAACGCTTTGCTGAAGGGTTTCGAGGTCGCTTTCTGCCTCCGAAAAGGCATAGGAAAGCGCAGCGTGACGAAAAATCAGGCATGCCGCCGGAGGAAGAATCGCAAGAAAGAGCAGCACGGGAACGAGCAGACGGGCGAACAGTGAGGGTGTGTGTTTCATGGCTTTTATGCCTCCGGAACGAGCTTGAAGCCGTAGCCCCATACAGTTTCGATCCGTACATCGCTTTGATGCTCGCGCAGTTTTCGACGGAGCCGTTTGAGCAAATCATCTGCCGCACGGGTGTCTGCCTGCCAGTCGAATTGCCAGAGCGCGTTGAGCAGCTCCTGACGGCTGACGGCGCGATCCTGATGCGCGGTCAGGTAAGCCAGAAAATCGAATTCTGTCGGGGTCAAAGAGAGGGGTTCGCCGTGAAGCGTTGCGCTGCGCAGGGCGGGAGAAAGCGACAGGGAGCCGAATTTCAGCTCGGAAGGCGATTTCTCTGAGGCGGAGGGGGCATTGCACTTTGAACGCCGCAAAAGAGCCCGGATGCGTGCGACCAATTCCAGCGGCAGAAAAGGTTTAATCAGGTAGTCATCCCCGCCGAGGGTCAGACCTGTAACGCGGTCATAAGCGCTGTCCCTTGCTGATACGATCATGATTGGCAGATCGGCGTCTTTTTGGCGCAGTTGTGAGCAGACACTTAGTCCGTCTGTTCCCGGCATCATGATATCCAAAATGACCAGATCGGGCATTTTCTGCGCACATGCGGCAAGCAGGGAGTCGCCGTCTGAAAAGACGCGGACAGAAAAGCCCTCCTGCGTCAGGAAGGCATTCATCAGCTCTCGGATGTTTTTTTCATCGTCTGCAAGATAAATGGTTTCCATATAAAGTACCCCCCTTTTTATGCCGATAGGATATCATAATAACTGATGAAATGTAAAGGTTTGCCACAGATTTGCCACACCTTGACCCTCGTTTTAACGCAACGATATGCTGTATTCTATGGTCACCGGTTCGGGAAACGCCCCGCCGGAACAAATAAGACAGATATTCAAGGAGGAAATGACAATGAAAATGAATAAGAAAGCTGTGGCTTTTGCGATGGTGAGTGCGATGCTGCTGACGTCCGTCTGCGGCGCACAGGCTCAGGGATACAAGCAGGGCATGAAGAATGGACTGCTGGCAGGCGCAAAGGCAGGCATGCAGAACCATATGGTCAACGGCGCGAAGAGCGGTCTGAAAAATGGCATGATTGACGGATTCGCTGCGGGCGCGAAGAACAGACTCGCTGAAGGCGCGAAGAACGGACTTGCCGAAGGCGCGAAGAACGGACTTGCCGAAGGCGCAAAGAACGGACTCGCTGAAGGCGCGAAGAACGGACTTGCCGAAGGCACGAAGAATGGACTCGCCGAAGGCGCGAAGAACGGGCTGGTTGACGGTGCCAAAAAAGAACTGAAGAAGGGGTTGATGAATGGCGCCAAAAAGGGAATGAAGAACGGACTGGTGAACGGCGTGGCAAACGGTCTGGTCAATGGTGCGACGAGCGGACTGGCGAACGGCATGGCAAACGGACTGACGAACGGCGCGACGAGCGGACTGGTGAACGGCGTGACGAGCGGTCTGGTAAACGGTTTGGTCAATGGCGCAAAGAACGGCATGGCGAACGGACTGGTCAAGGGTGATTTGCGCAACGGTACGGCTCAGTAAAGAGAACTGCGTTTAAATATGAGAAAAAGCCTTTCGCAAGGAAGGGCTTTTTCTTGACTTTCGGCAAATTGCGCAGGATGTAAGTGAATTTGACATTGGGTGAACATATCTATGTATTGCGTCAATTATCGTTATGATAATCGATGATAATGGACGATAATCGCCATGTAAAGGAATTGTTGCGTGACTTTTTATGCCGGGGCGGTTAAGATGAAGGTAGATCGACGCAAGGAAAGGGCGGAAACGCAACATGAACGGAAAAATGTATTTTCAGAAGTGCTGTCAGGATGCGGGCGTGGACTGCGATACGTTCTTCAAACTGGGCGCACAGAACGCAAAATGCAGCGGCGGGTATGTGTATCATTGCCCGCATAAGCTTCGGACTTCTTCGCAAGCCTATGTTGTGAATTATCTGCAAAAGCTGGATCTCTATGTCGCGTGGGCGCTGGATGATCCGAAAGCCAAGAAGAAAATCGTCTTCCGTGTGCTGGAGGAGCCGCTCAGCCGGGTGAATCGGGGCGAAGTGCTGGCGATCAGCAAATCGCTGGGGCATTACGGCTGGGGCGAAGAGATCGTGTATGCGTTTGACCGGGAAGCCGCGCCGGAGTTCATTCAGCGGGTGACGGGGGAAATGTGCTGCGAGTCGTGCGGTTGAAAAACCCGCGGGCGTCGTTTTACCGCCGGTTTTGTTCCATCCATTGGACGTCAAAATCGACAACAAAAAAACCCAGCGTTAGCTGGGCTTTTAGCTTGTTGACATAAGCAAACTTGGCTTGAATAGCAAAATCAAGAAATTCAGTGATTCTTTCATTTGCGGAAAGAGCTATTCCCCCCATCGGGGGAGAATAGCTTTTTGTCTACGGTCTGAACCCAGCGTTGGCTGGGCTTTTTTGTTGTCCGGGGAATGGCGCAAAATCGTCGCGTGAGCCGGAGTTTGAAGCGGTTACACCTCATTGGCGTAGGGGATGCTCTCCGCGGCGCCGGGACGGCTTACAGCGATAGCGGCAGCCTTGGCGGCCCGCTCCATCACCTTGGATAAATCTTCGCCGCGGGAAAGCCCTGTGACGAAATAACCCGTAAAGGTATCGCCCGCGGCGGTGGTATCGACCGGCTGAACCGGGAAGGCGGGCTGATAGAGGGTCTCCTCTCCATGCATGCAGTATGCGCCGTCTTCGCCCAGCGTCAGCACGACGCCCGCGTTGGGATAAAGCGCTTTCAACGCCGCGAGAATCCGCTTGGGTTCGGTCTCCTGCGTGAGCGCCTTGCCCTCGATCTCGTTGAGCAGGAACCAATCGACGCATGCGAGCGGATAGCTGTTCAGCGTGCTGTTCACGGGAGAGGGGTTAAAGATGATTGTCATGCCGCGCTCGGAAGCCATGCGCATGATGGCGGGCGAATGATCCAGCTCGTTTTGCAGGATGAGCAAATCGCCTTTTTCAAACCCGGACAGCACGCGCTCGATATCTTCATCCAGCACGCGCATATTTTCTCCGGCAAAGACGATGATGCTGTTTTGCCCGCTTGAGTCTACCTGAATGACGGTGTGCCCGGAAGGACCGGCAGCGTGCTTGACGTGGCGCGTATCCACGCCGTGCTTTGCCAGTGTGTCCATCAGGATGGCGCCGTCTTCACCGACTACGCCGGCGTGATACACCGTGCCACCCGCTTTGGCGATGGCGATGGACTGGTTAAGCCCTTTTCCACCGGCAAACACATTCCTGGCGATTGCCATTTGCGTTTCGCCCGGCTGAATCATGTGTTCAACCTGATAGACATTGTCGATATTCATGGAACCGTAGTTGAGAATCTTCATGCAGGCATTCCTCCTGAATATATAGTGACCGGAATTGTGACAGGGTTCTCTGTGACGGATGCGATTTGGAGTCTGCGGTATAGATGAAACAGGACCAGTCCGGGTTTTGCTTCCCGTTCCGGTCCTGTGCCTGTTCTGTTTGAAACAGCGGCTGGATCATCTCGAACCGGTGATGATGGTTCAAACCACCCATCACTGTTCTTTCTTGGTGGCGTAGGCTGCAACCAGCGCCAGCGCAAGCACCGCGCCCTTGACGGCGGGCAGCACATAGAACGGCACTGCACAGATGGTCAAACCGTTTTCCAGCGTGGAAACCAGCATGGCGCCGATCAGGGTACCCAGCGCATTGGGCCTTTCCGCGCCGCCGACCGAACGACCGACGAACACGGCTGCCAGCGCCTGCATCAGGTAGTTGTCGCAGCACATAACCTGCGCGGAGCTGCCGCGGGAGGCGACGAGGATGCCGCCGATAGCGACGAACACAGCGGTAATCATGCCGGCGAGATAGCGATATGCCTTGACGTTGATGCCGCTGAGCTTGGCAGCCTGCTTGTTGCCGCCCATAGCATAGATGAAACGACCATGCTTGGTATACTCAAGGAAGACGTGCGCGATCAGCACGCAGATCAGCATGATGATGATCAGCCACGGTTCTTTGCCGATGGCGCTGAAGGCAGGCTCCAGCTTGATGCGTGCAGGCTGAGCGCCTGCGGGAGTGCGCATGCCGGTGGAAACCGCGCCGCCGCCGATATACCACTGACCCAGACCCTGATGCACAAACATCAGTGCGCAGGTTGCCAGCATATCCGGAATCTTGCAGACGAGGATGAGGAACATGGTCAGCTGGTACATGACCAGCGTCACGGCGATGGTGATCAGCACGCACGCAAGCAGCGGCAGACCATACCAGAGATACATACTCACGAACACATAGGCGGAGCAGCTTGCCAGCGTACAGGCGGACATGTCGAAGCCGTCCGGCGCCATGGTGACCGTGGCGGCGATGGCGAACACGGTGGTGATGGACATGGCACGCAGGATGTTGATCATGTTATTGAACGACATGAAGCGGCTGCCCTTGATGAGGGTAAAGGCAATGAAACACATCACCAGCGCGATAACGGCTGCCCAATCCAGCAGGAAACGCGCCGCGGTTTTGACCTTCTTCGGGGAGTTTGGTGAATTCGGTTTTACGGTCGCTTGCATATTAACACCTTCCTGTGATCGCCCTGATCAGGCGTACTTAGTTGTGCTGCCGACAGCATAGTGCATAATTTCGTCCTCGTTGGTCTTGGCGGTCTCCAGCTCCGCCATCACGCGCCCGTCAAAGAGCACATAGATGCGGTCGGTGATGGAGAGCAGCTCGGCGTTTTCGCAGGAGGCGTAAATTACGCTGTTGCCGCGCAGGGTAATGTCGTTAATCAGGCGGAAGATATCCTGCTTGGCACCGACATCGACGCCCTTGGTGGGCTCATCGAAGATGTAGACATCGCAGTCCGCCGCCAGCCATTTGCCTACGGCGACCTTCTGCTGATTGCCGCCGGAAAGATTTTTGACATGCTGCTTGATGGAAGGCGTTTTGATATCCAGCCCCTCCACGTATTCATGCGCGTTCTTTTCCGTTTTGGCTTTGCTGACGAAAGAGCCGTTGCAGAACTTGCTCAGTGCGGCAGCGGACAGGTTGAGGGTGACGTTTTCGTTGACCAGCACGCCCTCTTTGCGGCGTTCTTCGGGAACCAGCGCGATTCCGTTTTTCACCGCCTGAGAGGGGTTGTTGATCTTCAGCTCGCGGCCGCCCAGCAGCACGCTGCCGGAGGTGCGCTCGTACGCGCCGAAGATGGTTTTGCACAGCTCGGATTTGCCTGCGCCGACCAAACCGGCGATGCCGACAATCTCGCCCTTGCGCACATAGAAGGATACGTCTTCGACCTTGCCGTCTGCGCCGCAGAGGTTCTTGACCTCAAAGACCTTTTCGCCGATCTGCGCCTTTTCTTTGTGGAATTGCTCTTCAAAGGTGCGTCCCAGCATTTTTTCGACGATTTCACGCGAGGTGGTCTCTTTGGTCACCGGAGAAGTATCCACAATTACGCCGTTGCGCATGACGGTGTATTTTTCACAGATCTGAAGGATCTCGTGAATACGGTGGGAGATAAAGATGATGGCGATATTCTCGGTTTCCTGAAGGTGTTTGACAAGCCGGAAAAGCTCCGCCGTTTCCGTGTCGCTCAGGGGGGCGGTCGGCTCATCCAGAATCAGGAAATTGCATTCGTTGGCAATGGCGCGGGCGATGAGAACCATCTGCTTCTGCGCGAGGGAGAGATCCTGCACCAGCGTGCGCACGTTGACATCGATATGGAGTCTCTCCAGCACCTTTTTGGCATCGGTGCGTAGTTTGGACCAGTTCATCATGGGACTGCCCTTTGCGGACATGACCATGTCGTTGAGCATCACGTTTTCGGCAACGGAGAGCGTCGGCACAAGCGCCATATCGACTTCCTGATACACAATTTGGATGCCCAGCTTTTTTGCCGCCATAGGGGTTCGCAGCTCTACGACTTTGCCGTTGAGATAGACCTCGCCGGTATAGTCGGGGTTTGCGCCCGCAAAGACCTTCATCAGAGTGGATTTACCCGCTCCGTTTGCCCCAACGAGCGCCCGGATTTCGCCGGTGCTGACTTCGAAGTTTACATCGGTCAACGCCTTCACACCGGGAAATTCGATGGAAACATTTCGGGTTCCAAGCGTCATCTTGTCCATGGATTTCCCTCTTCTCTATTCTTCTTGCCTAAGGCAGGTTTCTTTTCGAAGATTCTTTTTGAAGATTCTTTTCGAAGAAGAAGCGCCGGAGCAAAGACTCCGACGCTTCTTTGTCAAGAAACATTGCTCAGAATGATTTTTTGACGTGATTACCGGAACTTAGTGGATCAGCTCGGCGGGCATCCAATCGGCCACGGACAGGTAGCCGAGGTTGCCATAGGTCTCGCCAGCTACGTCAGCCAGGTTCTCGACGGTGTGATCTTCGCGCAGCACGTCAGCCTTGATGGCAGTGCCCGGAACTTCGACCACGTCCACGCCGTAGGTCTGGGTGGCAGGATCAAAAATCTTATCATATTCGCCGGCCATTTCGAGCATGAGGATACGCATGCCGATTTCGCCGTTCATGGTCCAGTCGGTGGTGCCGGCAGCAGCCCACAGGTCGGGGCGGTTCTGCATGTTGGTCACGTCAACCTGATCGATGTCAACAGAGCCCATCGGCAGCGCAGCGCCGTCGGTGCCGTTGAACAGGGAGTTCTCTTCGATTGCCTTGTAGACGCCCTGACCATAGAGATCGTAGTAAGCGATGATGCCGTCTACGTCTTCACGGTTGATGGACTGGAGATACGCGGCGGTCACGGCGTTGGCGGAGTCAACGCTGTCCTGCAGCGGCTGGATTTCGCCGACGGTCTTGATCTTGCCGGCAGCCTCGTATTCCTGCCAGCCGACTTCGCGGCGGTCAAACGGGCTGTTGTAGTTGGGGCCGCGCCAAACCTTGATCAGACGGACGCCCTCGCCGAACTTGGCGATCATGTCGTCGAGCAGAACGGTAACCAGACTCTTGTCCTGCTGGAACATCTGGGTGATGCCCGGGATCTTCTGGTATTCGCCGTCAGTGTAGAACTGCGTGTCGAAGCACACAATCTTCATCTTGGGGTACTTCTCGGCAACTTCCTTCAGGAAGACGTAAGAGCCGTCCTGGTTGCCGTGGGAGATGAGCAGTCCGTCATAGCCGGCAGCAGCGCAGCTATTGATGGTGTCCATCCAGGTGTTGAAATCGCCATTGCAGAAGAAGAAGTCGAAATCGACATCCAGCGCCTTGCACAGGTCGGCGCAGGAATCCTTCCACATCTGGAAGATGGTAGCAGAAGGCAGCAGCATGACGTAGGCGACCTTCTTACCGGCGACGGGGTTCTCGGTCTGCGCGACGGCGCCCACGGTCATGGTCAGCGCCAGCATCAGAGCCAGAACGATAGCGAGGATCTTTTTCATGAGTAACCCTCCTGTTTAATTTTTTCGGGCAATCTCCGTGCCCTTTTGTTGCACTTAGTATAATCCTTGGCTGGTTATTTGTCAAGTGTTGTTTAAATAAAATTATATAATATTAAGTTTAGTTGTTTAGTTACAGACTAAAACGGGAATTTTTTAGTATTTCTCGGTATTTTCGATATATCTGATCATCTGATGTTTATAGGCGTTTTTGCGCTATCGTCAGATGTACTAAAAATAAGCGATAATCCTGTTGACATTGCTAAATGATGGTCATATAATAGTAAGTGGTAAACAAAGGAGCTGTTCATTAAACAAAAACTAAACGTCCTAGCGGCGCAAAATGCAAGAAGCAGGTGACAGATTATGGAAAACAGACGCTATCCCACGGATGCCGAGGCGAAAAAACTGATCGTTGAAATCGGCCGCAGAATGTATGCAAAGAACTTTGTTGCCGCCAATGACGGCAATATCAGCTGCAAGGTGGATGAAAACACCATCTGGACAACGCCCACCGGCGTATCCAAGGGCTTCATGACGGAGGACATGCTCGTCAAGCTCCGTCTGGACGGCACGGTGCTTTCCCAGGGCGAGCGGGGACCTTCCAGCGAGGTCAAGATGCACCTGCGTGTTTATCATGAAAACCCCGAGGTTGGCGGCGTGTGCCACGCCCATCCGCCCATCAGCACATCCTTCGCCATCGCCGGCATGAGTCTGGATCGCGCCATCTATCCCGAGGCGCTGGTCAATCTGGGCACGGTGCCCTGTGTGCATTACGAAACGCCCGGCTCTCAGGGCATTCCCGACAGCGTTGCTCCCTATTGTAAGGATTACAACGCGCTGCTGCTTGCCAACCACGGTGCGCTGGCATGGGGCAAGGATCTGATGGAAGCGTGGTATCGCCTTGAATCGACCGAGCATTACGCCATGGTCATCATGTATACCGGCAACATCATCGGCAAGGCAAACGTGCTGAGCTGCGATCAGGTCGGCGAACTGGTTGAGATTCGCCGCCGTATGGGCATCAGCAGCGGCGGCATCCCTGCCTGCACAGCCCGTCCCACCAACACCACGGACGTGGTTGCCGGACACAGCCCCGTGCAGAGCGAGCCCCGCGTTTTGAAGACGTTTGGCGCACCGGAAACCGCGCCCACTTCCTGCGGCTGCGGCGGCGGAAGCGACGCGGCGGACAAGGCAGAGCTGGAAGCGATTACACGCGCCGTATTGGAGCGTCTGAAAGGCTCTCTCTAAGCGGGCTGAGCCCGCTCTCCCTTCCGCCGAGATGGCGAAAACAGGAGAGCATTGCACACGCGAACGATATTGAGCAAGTTTCGATACCTATTACGCATTACACAAAAAAGGTGAAATCGAGGTGCATGCGATATGAAAGCCATCGTCATCGGCGGCGTGGCAGCCGGAATGTCCGCCGCCTCCAAGCTCCGCCGCATCAAGCAGGATGCGCAAATTGTGGTGTATGAGCGCGGCGGCTTTCTATCCTACGGCGCATGCGGCCTTCCTTATTATGTGGGCGGCTTCAACGACGATCCCGCAAAAATGATCGCCAGAACGCAGGCTGTCTACAACGAAATGCGCATCGAAACGCATCTTTTCCACGAAGTCACGCAGGTCGATCCGGGCAGGCAGACCGTCACGGTCAGAAACCTGGATACCGGCGCCGTCTTTGAGGACAGTTACGATGTGCTGATGGTTGCTACCGGCTGCAACAGCGTCAATCCCAAAATCCCCGGCGCGGATTCGCCTTCCGTTTTCTATCTCAAGACGATGGAGGATGGTCTGCTTCTGCATGAGATTCTTCGCCTGCGCGATGTCACCCGCGTCGCCGTGGTCGGCGGCGGATACATCGGGGTGGAAATGGTGGAAGCCCTGCTGCATTTGGGCAAGGAGGTCACGCTCATCGAGGCGGGACAACGCCTGCTTTCTTCCTTTGAACCGGAGTTCTCCGAACTTGCGGCGCAGGAGCTGGAGAGAAACGGCGTGCGCGTGCGCGTAGGCTGCCGCGTGCAGGAAATTGCTGATGCCGGCAGCGAACGCATCGTACGCACCAGTCAGGGCGACTTCCCCTGCGATATGATTCTCATGTCCGTGGGCGTGGTTCCGGCGACGGATTTTCTGCGCAATACGGGCATCCGCATGGCACGAAACGGCGCGATTCTCGTCGATCGCGAAATGCGCACATCGCTTGAGCATATCTATGCGGCAGGCGACTGCGCCGTCGTCTATCATCGCCTGATGGAGGAGGATTATTTCATCCCGCTGGGCACCTACGCCAACAAATGCGGGCGCATCGCCGGAAACAACATGGCGGGAGCACACGAAAAATTCGTCGGCGCATTGGGAACCGCCGCCATCAAGATCTGCGGCATTGAAATGGGGCGCACCGGCATGAGCGAGCAGGACGCGATCCGATTGGGGATCGACTACCGCACCAAGCTCGTTACGGCAAGCGACCATCCCGCATACTATCCCGATCCCGCCAAACTGACGATCAAACTGATCTATGAAACCCGTACCCGCCGCCTGCTCGGTGCCTGCGTGTCAGGCGCAAAGGGCGCGGTGATGCGTACCGATATCTTCGCCGTGGCGATTCATGCAGGCATGACCGCCGATGAGCTGGGCATGGTGGATCTCGCCTATGCGCCGCCTTTTGCAGGCGTATGGGACGCCGTCCACATTGCAGCAAACGCCGCTAAGTGAGGTGCATATGAATAAACTCTGTACGCTCGCCGAAGCGATTTCCCTCGTTCATGACGGCGACTGCGTGGGGCTGGGCGGCAACACGCTCAACCGCGCTCCCATGGCGGCAGTCTTTGAGCTGATCCGTCAGGAACGGAAAAATCTGCGCATCGTCAAAACCGCAGGCGCGATGGATGTGGATGCGCTGTGTCTGGGCGGCTGCGCCAGCGTCGTGGACGCAGGCTTTATCAGCTACGAAAGCCAATACGGGCTTGCCCAGCGCTATCGTTCCTTCGTTCAGAAAGGGCTGGTTCGCGCCAATGAACACGCCTGCTATACCGTCATTTCGGCACTGCGTGCCGCCAGCTACGGCATACCGTTCATGCCGGTGCGCGGGCTGAAGGTCAGCGACCTTCGGCGGGTCAACGACTACTTTGCCGATGTTACCGATCCCTTTACGGGCGAAACGCTGGCGGCGGTGCAAGCCATCCGACCGGATTTCGCCATTGTCCATGCGCAGGCGGCTGATGCACAAGGCAACGCAAGCTTTGAAGGCCCGCTGTATGAGGACGTGCTGCTCTCTCGTGCTGCCAAGCGCGTGATCGTCACCGCCGAGCGCATCGTGGGCGACGGCTGGTTTGCCGCTAGTGAGCAAAAGGCGGATATCCCGCACTTTATGACCGCGGCTGTCGTGCATGTCCCGCGTGGCGCGTCCCCCTGCGCCTGCTACGGTTATTACGAACCGAATGATTCGCTGATCCGCGCATTCCTTGCTCTTGACAGCAGGGAAGCGCTTCTCGATTTTGTTCAGGGGAGGAAAGAGCCATGATCAGACCCTGTGACATGATGGTCGTCACGATGTCCCGATTGATCGGTGACGGCGACACGGTGTTCCATGGCGTATCCTCCCACATGCCCATGATCGCCACGCTGCTGGCAAAAAAGACGCACGCGCCTAACGCCGTGCATCTGAATATCCCCGGCGGCGTTGATCCTGTCAAGCCTGCCCTGCGGGAATATACCAGCGCGGGCGGCGAGCTGTGGGAAAGCGCCTGCGCAAAGTTCCCGCTGATGGAGGTTTTCGACCTGAGCATGCGCGGCGGGCTGGATGTCGCTTTTCTCAGCGGCGTGCAGTTCGATTCCCGTGGTCATGTCAATGCCTCCGTCATCGGTGATTACCACAAGCCCAAGGTTCGCCTTCCGGGCGGCGCGGGCAGTGCGGTGCTGATTCCGACGGCGCGGCGTGCCATCATCTGGCGCACCAAGCACGATAAACGCACCTTCGCGTCCAAGGTGGATTTCGTTACCGCACGCGGCAACGTCTCCGACATTGTCACCCCGCTGTGCGTCTTCACCATGTACGAAGGCGAGCTGATTCTCAAATCCGTTCATCCCACTTCTTCGATTGAAGAGGTTGCGGAGAACACGGGCTTTCCGATCCGTTATTTCTCCATCGAGCAGACGCCGCCGCCTACACAGGAAGAGCTGCGTGCCCTGCGAGAGATCGATCCCATGGATTACCGGAGCATCGAGTTCCGATGATTGCTCCTTTAAGAATCGATAAGAAAAAACAAGTATAGAAAGGAAGTCTCGCACTATGTCTCGTTTCGACACTTATTTTCTCATGAAGGAAGCCGACGTCATCGAATACGTCAAGGAAAAGTATCCCGATTTCTTTGCACCTGAAGCCGTGCTGACCGTCAAGGAAATCGGCGATGGCAACCTGAACTACGTCTTCCGCGTCATCGAGGAAGCTACCGGCAAGTCCATCATCGTCAAGCAGGCAGGCGTGTCGCTGCGTATTTCCGCTGAGATGAAGGTATCCACCGACCGGAACCGCATCGAGAGCGAAATTCTCCAGATTCAGGACAAGTACGCGCCAGGTCTGGTGCCCAAAATCTATGGCTATGATACCGTGATGTGCGCCTGCGCGATGGAGGATCTTTCCGACCACGAGCTCATGCGCTATGCGCTCATGCGCCATGAAACCTTCCCGCGTTTTGCGGAGGATATCTCGACCTACATGGTCAACACGCTGCTGAAGACTACTGACGTTGCCATGGAACACAAGGAAAAGAAGGCGATGGTCAAGAGCTTCATCAACCCCGAGCTGTGCGAAATCACCGAGGATCTGGTGCTGACCGAGCCGTATAACGACTGCAACCACCGCAACAACGTTTTCCCGCCCATCGCTGAGTTCGTGAAGAAGGAACTGTATGAGGATGAAGCCCTCAAGCTGGCGGTTGCCAAGATTAAGTTTGAGTTTATGAACAACGCGCAGGCGCTGATTCACGGTGACCTGCATACCGGATCCATCTTCGTCAAGCAGGATTCCACCCGCGTGTTCGATCCGGAGTTTGCCTTCTACGGCCCGATGGGTTATGACATCGGCAACGTGGTGGCGAATATGATTTTCGCATGGGACAACGGTCGTGCCGCCGGCGCCGACGCATTCTGCGACTGGTGCCTTGGTGCGATTGCCGAAACCATCGACCTGTTCAGCCGGAAGTTCCTCGCGTGCTTTGACGAGTGCGTGACCGACCTGATGGCAAAGACCCCCGGCTTCAAGGAGTTCTATCTGGAAAGCGTGCTTTCCGACACCGCCGCTTACGCCGGTACCGAGCTGATCCGCCGTACCGTGGGCATGGCGAATGTCAAGGACGTGACCACCATCAGCGACGAGGCAAAGCGTGCCCACGCCGAGAAGGTCAACATCCTCTGCGGCAAGGATTACATCAAGAACCGCACGGCTTTCAAGAACGGTGCAGACTTCATCGCCGCCGTCCGTCGTGCCGACGAGGCTGCCAAGTAAAAGGAGGATACCACCATGGCTGAGCAAAAGAACATTATGAGTTATGAAACCGTCGCGCTGGATGACGAACAGGGCGCACTGGTGATTCTGGATCAAACCAAGCTGCCCTCCGAGGTCGAGGTGCTGCATCTGACCGAGCAGAAGGATATCTGGGATGCGATTTACCTGCTCAAGGTGCGCGGTGCGCCCGCAATCGGCGTTGCCGGCGGTTTCGGCGTGTATCTGGCTGCCAAGCAGATTCAGGCGGACAACTACGACGATTTCTACGCCCAGTTCAAGAAGGCGAAAGACTACCTCGATTCCTCCCGCCCGACTGCCGTCAACCTCTCCTGGGCGCTCAACCGCATGGAGAAGGTTGTCACGGACAACAAGGATAAGTCCATTCCCGAAATCAAGGAATTGCTGCATAAGGAATGCGTCGCCATCAAGGATGAGGACGTGTGGATGTGCCGCCAGATCGGCGAATACGGTCTGAGCCTGATTAAGGACGGCGACGGCATTCTGACCCACTGCAACGCCGGTCAGCTGGCGACCTCCAAGTACGGCACGGCACTCGCGCCCATCCATCTGGGACGTGAACGCGGCATGAATTTCCGCGTGTTTACCGATGAAACCCGTCCGCTGCTTCAGGGCGCCCGCCTGTCCTCCTTCGAGCTGCATGCCGATGGCGTGGACACGACCGTGATCTGCGACAACATGGCGTCTCAGGTCATGAAGAACGGCTGGGTCAACGCGGTGTTTGTCGGCTGTGACCGCGTGGCTGCCAACGGCGACGCCTGCAACAAGATCGGCACCTCCGGCGTGGCGATTCTTGCAAAGTATTACGGCATTCCGTTCTATGTGCTGGGTCCGACCTCGACGATTGATATGTCCATCGAAAAGGGCGAGGATATCCACATTGAGCAGCGCCCCGCCGAGGAAGTCACCGAGATGTGGTATAAGAAGCGCATGGCGCCCGAGGGTGTCAAGGTTTACAACCCGGCGTTTGACTTTGCGGATAACGAGCTGATCGCCGGTATCGTTACCGAGTACGGCATTGCCCGCCCGCCCTATACCGAGAGCCTCAAGGAAATCTTCAAGAAGAAAGCCGAAGCAGAGGCAGCCAAGAAGAAGTAAAAGGAAATCAGGATGCCGAGCCCATCCCGACAGGGGTGGGCAGGCAATCCGCCTATAAAGGAGAGCTATGAACGAAAAGGAATTACGCGCTGCTGTGGAGCGGGTGATTCTGTCGGAGCTTGCCAAAATCGGCGAACCCTATGTGCCGGTGATGTCCTCCAACCGCCATTGTCATCTGTGTCAGGCGGATGTGGAAAGGCTCTTCGGCGCGGGGTATCAGCTGACCAAGCTGCGCGATCTGGTGCAGCCCGGGCAGTTCGCCTGCAATGAGCGCGTGACCATCGAAACTGAGAAAGGAAAGCTGACGCTGCGTGTCGTCGGGCCTGCCCGAGGCAAGACGCAGGTGGAGCTGGCGCTGACCGATGCCATCAAGCTGGGGCTGCGGCCGCCCATCCGCATGAGCGGTGAGCTGGAGGGAAGCCCGGGGTGTGTGCTGTCCAGCGGCAATGCCCGAATCACACTTTCAAGCGGCGTCATCGTGGCGGCACGCCACCTGCATATGTCCCCGGAGGAGGCGCAGGCCTTTGGTCTTCGGGATGGCGATGTGGTCAGCCTTCGCGTAGAGGGACCGCGCCCGGCGACGCTGGATGGCTTCATCGTGCGAAGCGGCACGGCGCATCGACTGGAGGCGCATATTGATACGGACGAGGCGAATGCCTGCGCCCTGCGGGACGGTCAGCTTTGCCGCGTGATTCGGCGCGAGGGCGCAGATGCCTGCGCACCCGGAAACGCCGCATTGGCGGCTGCGCTGGGCGGTATGCTGCTGGGCGGCACCCCGACCCAAGCTGCTGCGGCACAGTCTCCCGCACCCCGACCCGCTCAGGGCGAACCGATCGGTCGGGACGCAATGCTCGATCTGTCGGGCGAAGCACGCAGGCTGATTACCGAGGATGATGTGCGCAGTGCGGCACAGCGCGGTTACAGAATCATCCGCTATGCGCCCGACGCCATCCTCACGCCGCTGGCGAGGGATACTGCCTCGGAAAAACGCATCGAGCTGGCTTCGGCGGTTCTTTAACCCCGTGCTTCTGCACTGTGCGCGGGAAGATCCGCTTTCAGGAAAGGAAAAACAGCCATGGCATTGACAGAACAGCAAATCAGGCAGATCACGGATGAAATCGTGCGAAGCCTTACGAAATCCATCAAGGAGGAAACGCCCGCCGCACCGCAGCATGCGGGCGGCTGCACCGGACGCTGGCTGTGCGACACCGCGGAAGAAGCGGTGGCAAACGCCAAGGCGGCGCAGGAGCAGCTTGCCGACATGACGCTGGAAAAGCGCGGCGAGCTGATTGCCGCCATGCGCAAGGCGGGCATCGACAACGCCGAATACCTCGCACGGCTTGCCCATGAAGAAACCGGATACGGACGCGTTGCCGACAAGGTGCAGAAGAATCTGCTCGTCAGCCGGCGTACCCCCGGCATAGAGGATTTGGTTACCCGATGCGAAACGGGCGACAAGGGCATGATGCTCATCGAGCAGGCGCCCTTCGGCGTCATCGGCTCCATCACCCCCTCGACAAACCCCACATCTACCGTCATCAATAACTCCATCAGCATGATTGCGGCGGGCAACGCGGTGGTCTTCAATCCCCATCCCGCGGCGAAACGCGCCTCGCAGGAAGCAATGCGCCTGATGGTGGAGGCGATTATATCCGCCGGCGGCCCGGCGACGCTCATCACCACGGTGAAAGAGCCGACGCTGGAAAGCGGCAACGTCATCATGAACCATAAGGACATTCCGCTGCTGAGCATTACCGGCGGCGAGGCGGTCGTGGCGGTTGCGATGAAGACCAGCAAAAAGGTCATCGCGGCAGGCCCCGGCAATCCCCCCGTCATCGTGGATGACACCGCCGATCTTCCCGACGCAGCTAAGCGCATCGTGGACGGCGCCTCCTTTGACAACAACGTTCTGTGCATCGCGGAGAAGGAAGTTTTCGCCTTCTCGAACATCACCGACAGGCTGATGAGCGAAATGGAACGGGTCGGCGCCTTCCGCATTTCCGGCGAGGACATCGACAAGGTGATGCGCACCACGCTCATCAACAAGGACGGACACTACGTCATCAACCGCAAGTACGTCGGGCGCGACGCGGCAGTGATTCTGCGCGACGCGGGCGTGCATTTCAGCGGCGACCCGCGGCTGGTCATCGCCGAGGTTGATCGCAATCATCCCTTTGTGACCACCGAAATGCTTATGCCGGTGCTGGCAATCGTGCGCGTGCGCGATATCGACGAAGCGATAGAGGAAGCCTACCACGCTGAGCGGGGCTGCAAGCATTCCGCGATGATTCACTCGAGCAACGTGCACAACATGAGCAAGGCGGCTCGCAGACTCAATACCACGATCTTTGTGAAGAACTCGTCCAGCTTTTCCGGCTTGGGCTTCGACGGCGAGGGCTATACGACGATGACCATCGCCACCCCGACCGGCGAAGGCGTGACCAGTGCGCGTTCCTTCACGCGCCTGCGCCGCTGCGTGCTGTACGGAGACTTCCGCATCTGCTGATGACGAGAGGATGCGTTGGCTATGAACATTGTTGAATCGATTCGCGCCGCCGGTGTCGTCGGTGCGGGCGGCGCGGGCTTTCCCGCTCACGTCAAGCTCAACGGCAAGGCTGAGTTTGTGATCGCCAACGGCGCTGAATGTGAGCCGCTGCTGCGCGTGGATCAGCTGCTGATGCAGCGCGAGGCCAAGCGCGTCGTACGCGGCATGGAGCTTGCCATGGAAGCCACGGGCGCGGCTCACGGTGTCATCGCCACCAAGGCGCATTATCACGACGCGGTACATGCGCTGGAGCAGGCGCTCGGCGGCAGAAGCGACATCAGGCTGCACCTGATGGACAGCTATTATCCCTCCGGAGATGAAAAATCCATCATCTTCGAGGTCACGGGGCGCGTGGTTCCCAGCGGAAAGCTGCCGCTCGATGTGGGCTGTGTGGTCAGCAACGTGGCAACATTGGTCAACATCAGTGCGGCTGTGGACGGGACGCCTGTCATCCGCAAGGATGTGACTGTGGGCGGCGATGTTCCCCATCCCATCACGGTCACGGTGCCTATCGGTTCTCCGATTCGCGAGGTCATCGCGCTTTCCGGTTTCAGCGGAAGCCGCGAGAATTTCGCTCTGATCGTCGGCGGTCCCTGCATGGGCAGGCTGGAGGAAGACTGGGATGCGCCCATCACCAAGACCACGGGCGGCTTGCTTCTGCTCAGGCGGACGCATGCCCTGATTGCCCGCCGCACCCAAAGCCCGGAGAGGATGCTGAAAGTGGCTCGCGCCGTGTGCTGCCAGTGCAGCCAATGCACGCAGATGTGTCCGCGCAACGCGTTGGGGCTGAATGTGCAGCCGCATAAGGCGATGCGGGCGCTCATCACCGGAAACGGTGCGCTGCTGGGTGATCCCAAGACTATTTTGGCATGTTCCAGCTGCGGCGTTTGTACGAATTATGCCTGTCACATGGGGCTTGTCCCCTCCGAGGTGATGGCGCTGTACAAAAGCGAGCTGAGCAAAAACGGTCTTCGTCCCGAGCCGGAAACGGATCTCACACCCGATCCCTTTATCACATACAAGCGGGTGCCGGTCAGCCGCCTCATTGCCCGAATGGGTTTGAGCGCTTATGACGTGCCTGCTCCCTATACTGAAACGGGCTATCAGCCCGGCTCGGTGACACTGCTGCTCCGTCAGCATGTGGGGAAACCCGCCGTGCCGGTTGTGCGCACGGGCGACCGTGTGCATGCGGGCGACGTGGTCGCCGAGATTCCCGAAAAGTCACTGGGCGCAAGGATTCACGCGCCGATTGACGGCATCGTCACCCGTGTCGATGCAAACGCGATACAGGTCGCAGGAGGTGGAAGCGCATGACCGCCATTGGCGTAGTGGAGACGGTCAGCATCCCGCTGGGTGTGCTGGCGGGCGATCAGATGGTCAAAACGGCACAGGTGGAACTTGTGACGGCGCAGACGGTTTGCGCGGGTAAGTACATCGTCGTCGTCAGCGGCGAGGTTGCGGCGGTACGCTCTGCTGTTGCGGCAGGCGTAGAAAGCGCCGCGAGCGCACTGGTGGACAGTCTTGTTATCGCCAACGTGGACGAGCGCGTCGTGGCGGCTATGGCGGGCGCGTGTCCCGCCGAGCAGGTGCAGGCGGTGGGCGTGATGGAAACCTTCTCGCTTGCCAGCTCAATCAGCGCGGCAGATACCGCCGTGAAAGCGGCGGATGTGGAGCTGATTGAGGTTCGCCTGGGTCGCGGCATGGGTGGTAAGTCGTTTGTCATCGTAACCGGCGAGGTCGCCGCGGTAGAAGCTGCCGTTCAGGCGGCAGAAGGAAGCGAGCAGACGCAGGGGCTCATCAGTTCCAGCGTCGTGATCCCCTCGCCGCATATGGATATCGTCCGTGCCCTGATGTGACGAAGGCGGGATGAATCGCATCATCAAGTTATCAAGCGTAGAAAGCTGAACATAAAAACAAAGCATAGAAAAGGAGATATTCACCATGATGGAAGCTCTGGGCATGATTGAAACCAAGGGTCTGGTCGGCGCGATTGAGGCTGCTGACGCGATGGTCAAGGCTGCGAATGTGCATCTGATTGGCAAGGAACATGTCGGCGGCGGTCTGGTGACCGTGATGGTTCGCGGCGATGTCGGCGCGGTCAAGGCTGCGGTTGAAGCGGGCGGCGCGGCTGCCAAACGCGTGGGCGAGCTGATCAGCGTACACGTCATTCCCCGTCCCCATGGCGATGTGGAAGAAATCCTTCCTAAGGTCGTCGTTACGGAGTAAGCAAGGCGTCAACGCCATAGAACGAAAGGAGTTATCACAATGGAAAAGCAGGCACTGGGTATGGTTGAAACCAAGGGTTTGGTCGGTTCTATTGAGGCTGCTGACGCGATGGTTAAGGCGGCTAACGTGCATCTCATCGGCAAGGTTCATGTCGGCGGCGGTCTGGTGACCGTGATGGTTCGCGGCGACGTCGGCGCGGTCAAGGCTGCGGTTGAAGCGGGCGG
>CAKUCW010000039.1 GCA_934643825.1 uncultured Clostridia bacterium
TGAAAGAATCAGCCACATCCTCGTAATGCCTTGTTTCTTGCGAAGCTGGCACTTGTCGAAGGCGAGTTTCTGCTTACAGCTTCGGAAGAATACTTCGATATTCCGGCGCTTGGCATAGATGTTGAGAATTTCCTGTGCGGTAAACTCTGTATGAGTCGATATAAATACCCGAAGCACCTTGGCTTCTCCAAAGAATTTTTCGGGATAGCTCAGCAAGACAACCGCGTCTTTATGGTCATTCATTTTGCCTTGATATCTGTACACATAATAGCTCCGTTTGCCAACGGTCATGAGTCTGACATTCGGATCATTCTTACAGATGCTCGGAGCAAACTGCTTAGCCTGTTGTTTGACCTGATTGGGATAAATGATACGATTGTGCGCATAGCTCCAATCGTTTGGAATCCTCTTTGAGCAAATGCGTCCATCAGCTTGTTTGATGCGTACCAGCTATCGCAGAGAAAATTAGCGGTGTGCGGTGGGCTGGGCAGTTCTTGAATGATATCTTGAACGATTTCAATCTTTGAGTGTGCCTTGTCGTACAAAACAATCGCATAATTTAAAGAAAGCTCATTGCAGGATAACATCACGCCAACTGTCCGGCTTTGTTTATAGAAAATTACGCAAAACCTCGGTGTTTCGCAAGCTTCGGCAGATGTGAAGGCGGACTCAGTCCACTTTGTTCATGTATGGATAATTGCGCGAAATCGCACGCGTGCGCAAAACCTCGATGTTTTACAACCTTCGGCGGATGTGAAAGCGGACTCAGACCACATGTTTCAAGAACTTCTCGATTTCGTCGCAAGCCTGCGCATAGGCATCGCCTTGCATATCCAGCCAGACGATATCCGGATTGCGTCGGAACCACGTCATCTGACGCTTGGCGAATTTCTTGATCGCATGCGCCAGCTGAGCGAGCATATCATCTCGATCCGGGATTTCGCCAATCAGATACTGCGTGATATAGCGATATTCCAGCCCTAACCCGAGCAGAAAATCCCGGCTTGCGCCCGCATCCAACAGCCCCTGTACTTCCTCGATCATACCCTGTTCCAAGCGCATCTCAAGGCGCTCGTCAATGCGTTTTGCCAACACATCACGCTCCCAGCTTACGCCCAGACGCAGGCTGTCATAACGTGCCTGTTTGGATGGAACGGCGTTGTCCCCGTCATGAATACGTTCAAGCATGCGCATCACGCGATTGCGGTTGTTCTTCTCCACATCCACATCGGGAACCAACGTCACAAGCTTGGCATACAAGGCAGGCGTCGTCAGCTTTTCAAGTTCCGCACGATAAGCGAGATCCGGCTCTTTATCAGAAAGCAGATAACCATCCAGCACGGAATCCACATAAAGCCCCGTTCCGCCAACGATCATCGGCAAGTGATTCCGCGCACGAATCTCATCAATCTTCTCATAGCTCATCTTCTGAAAATCCGCCATAGAGAAGAATTCGCCCGGCTCACGCACATCGATCAAATAATGCGGCACGCCCTGCATCTCTTCCGTCGTTACCTTTCCGCTTCCCAGATCCAGCCCGCGGAACACCTGCCTAGAATCTGCCGAAATAATTTCGCCGTCAAACTGCTTGGCAAGCCGAATCCCCAGCGCACTCTTACCGGAAGCGTTCGTGCCAACGACTGCCACAACCTTTGGTTTGCTCATCTTGTTAACTCCCCTGTATGGAAAAGCTATCCTCCCCGTTCGGAGAGGATAGTTTTTGAATTCTGTTTACATTATAGCATACCGAAGAAATTTGGGCAACGGCTTTATGCCTTATGCTCGACATGCAGCAGATGATGCGACTTTTCGGAGCAGGGCTTTTCCAGATAATTCTCGTACAGGTGAATAATTTCCGGATTCTCGTGGCTGAAGCGAATCGACTTCTTCTGATCGATCTCATAGAGTACGGGCGCACGCCGCTCAGCGTATTCCTGTCCGTCATGGATCGGCTGACCGCCGCCGCCGACGCATCCGCCCGGACATGCCATAACCTCAACGAAGTCATAATGCACCTTTCCGCGCCTGAGTGCGTCAATCAACTTGCGCACATTGCCCAGCCCGTGTACAACAGCCGTATGCACAACCGCACCGCCGATGTTGAATTCCGCTTCTTTCCACGGGTTCATGCCGCGCACCTCACGGAACACATCAACGCCCGGATTCTTGCCCGTCACCAGCTTGAACGCAGTACGCAGAGCCGCCTCCATGACGCCGCCGGTTGCGCCAAAGATGACGCCCGCACCGGTGTATTCGCCCAGTGGAGAATCAAATTCGCTCTCCGGAACAGCGCTCGGGTCAATGGCTTCCGCACGAATCATGCGTGCCAGTTCACGGGTCGTCAGCACATAATCGACGTCACGACCCGTTCCCGCGCTTTCCATGCCATCCCATGTGCATTCATCCTTTTTCGCCGTACAGGGCATGACAGACACACAGCAGATCTTCGCCGGATCAATGCCCATCTTTTCGGCAAAATACGTCTTGGTAATCGCGCCAAACATCTGCTGAGGCGATTTACAGGTCGAAATATTGCCAAGCAATTCAGGCGCCTGCGTCTTCACAAAGCGCATCCAGCCCGGGCAGCAACTCGTAAACATCGGCATCGGTGCGGAACCCGGATGGGTAAAACGCTCGATAAACTCCGTTCCCTCTTCCATGATCGTCAAGTCTGCGGCAAAATTCGTGTCAAAGACATATTCAACGCCCATATGACGCAGAATCGTCGCCAGACGCTTTTCCGTCGCAATATCCGGAGTCAGCCCGAACTGCTCACCCCAAGCCGCACGAACGGCAGGCGCGAGCTGCACAACCGTCACAACCTCGGGATCATGCAGCGCAGCAAGCACTTTATCCGTGTCATCCCGCTCGCGGAGCGCCGCAACCGGGCAATGCGTGATGCACTGACCGCAGAGCGAGCAGTCTGCATCCTCAATCTTCCGTCCGTTCGAAACGTTAACGGTCGTTCGGCTGCCCGTTCCCATCACGTCCCATACGCCCAGCGTCTGCACTTTGTCGCAAACCTGAATGCAGCGCATGCACTTGATGCACTTCGCATTATCGCGAATGATCGGGAAATCCATATTCCAGGCGCTTGCTTCCGGCTTTTCTCCATAAGGATTGCCGATGCAGCCCATATCGTTGGCAAGCTCCTGAAGTGCGCAGTTTCCGCTTCTCACGCAGACAGCGCAGCGGCAGTCATGCTGGGAAAGAATCAGCTGCACATTCGTTCTACGCGCCCGACGCACACGAGGCGAATTGGTATGCACCACCATGCCCTCAACAACCGTATTGTTGCAGGCTGTGATGAGCCGCTCATGCCCCTCTACCTCGACCAAACACACGCGGCACGCCGCAATTTCGTTGATATCTTTGAGAAAACAGAGCCGCGGAATGCGCACACCGGTCGCCGCCGCCGCATCCATCAAGGTCGTGTTTTCGGGTACGCTGACCCGCACGCCGTCGATCGTCAGATTTACCATATCGCCGCTCTGCCTCCTTTGAAGATGCCATATCCGTAGTGATCGCAGCGCAGACAGCGTCCGCACTCCTGCGCCGCTTCCTGAGCCGTCATGCCGCACTCGATGTGTTCAAAGTTGTCTTTCCTCTCCTGCGCAGGCTTTTCGCCGAGGTTGACGCGTGCGCAGTGGTGCTTATCCTCCGAAATCGGCGCCGGAATATCCACATCCACCGAAATCAAATGGTTAAATCCGAGATAGTTGTCAATGTTTGCCGCCGCAACCTTGCCCGCAGCAATCGCACGGATCACTGTCGCCGGACCGGTTACGCAGTCGCCGCCCGCGAATACGCCCGGCAGGTCGGAAACCATGCCGTCCGGAAGCGCCGCAAGGTTTCCGCGCTTAACGGACATACCCGCCTCCTCAAAGTGACGCGTTTCGATGCCCTGACCGATGGCGACAATCACCACATCTGCCGGAATGCGAATGGGTTCCTTTGCCGCCGGGGTAACCTTCGCACGCCCCCATGCGTCAATTTTGCCGATAATCTGCGGCTGTGCCCACAAAGCGCACGCTTTGCCTTCCTCATCCGCTTCAATACGCAAAGGCGCATGCAGCTGAAGCAGCCCACAGCCTTCTTCAAGCGCACCATCGACTTCTTCCGGAAGGGCTGTCATATCTTCCTTGCGGCGGCGATAGACAATCTTTGCCTCGCTCGCACCCAGTCTGAGTGCCGAACGCACGCAGTCCATCGCCACGTTGCCGCCGCCGATGACCACCACACGTCTGCCCGTGAAATCCGGCGGGTTATCGCTGCCGATCGAGCCGAGCAGATCGACCGCCGAATAGACATTCTTGCTCTCTTCGCCTTCTATGCCAACCTTCTTGTCGCTCTGCGCACCAATGGACACATATACCGCGTCATATTGCTTGCGCAGGTCGTCAATCGTGATGTTCTCGCCAATCTTTGTGTTGTATTTGATTTCCACGCCCGTCGAGAGGATGCAGTCAATATCCTCCTGAAGCCGTTCACGCGGGAATCTGTAATTGGGAATGCCATAACGGAGCATGCCGCCGAGCTTGGGACGCAGTTCAAAGACCGTGCAGCTATGTCCCATCAGTTGGAGATAATACGCCGCGCTCAATCCGCTCGGACCGCCGCCCACGATGGCAACGCGCTTGCCGGTAGACGGACCGCAGACCGGAGCGGGAACAACGCCAGCATGATCCACCGCATAGCGCTTCAGACCGCGGATATTGATGGACGAATCGAGCATATTGCGGCGGCAGCGTGCCTCGCAGGGATGTTCGCAAATCAACGCGCAGGCTGTCGGGAACGGATTGTCCTTGCGAATCAAGCGCACCGCATCTGCACAGCGGCCCTCTCGAATGAGCGCAATGTAACCCGGAATATCGACGCCCGCCGGGCAAAGCGCCACGCACGGCACCGGTTGATTGATATGATAGGTACAGTGACCCGTCTGAATATGTGCAATATACTCGTCACGGAAGCCCTTCAGGCCGCGTGAAACCATACGCGCCGCCTCCGTACCGATTGCGCAATCCGCCGAGGTTTCGATATCTGCCGCCAAATGCTCAATTTCATTCAGCGTTGCCATCGTTGCCCGACCGTCAAGCACATCCTCCAGATAGCTCGCCAGCTGCCCAAGACCGATTCGGCAGGGAACGCACTTGCCGCAAGTCTGCGCATGGCAAAGCCGCAGGAAATTCAACGCCAGATCCACCGGACATATGCCGGGCGGGCTGGCAACGATCCGGCGTTCCAGATCTTTGTACAGACGCTCTACGGTCTGAACCGCCTCGTTTTCAATTGCGATTTTAAGTCTGCTCATATCACGCCTCCATATTTCTTGGTGAAATTCGCACAATTATACCTTGTATACTTTACCTTATAAACCGCAATTAGTCAATACTAATATATTTTGTATAGAATATGCGGCATGTTTTTCTTTTTTCTGCCTTCTGATTAGGCTTTTCAATGAAAACATGCCGCATTGATATGGATTATATCGTTTATTCCACACCGGCCTTGATGCCGGAAGCTTCAATCTGCCTGCGAATATCCAACATCTGTTTATCTGTTTTGCTGACAACTTCAGCGCACTCCTGAAGCTGACGCGCAATGTCCTCCGCCGTATCTGCCGGAATGTCCTTTTTATAGCGCAGCTTGTGTTCCAGGCTTGCCCAGAAGTCCATCGCAATCGTACGCAGCTGCACCTCCACGCGCATATATCTCTTTTCTTTGGAAAGGAAAATCGGGACTTCAACGATCATATGCAGGCTTCTGTATCCGCTCGGTTTGGGATTTTTGATGTAGTCCTTTGTTTGCACAACGTAAACATCATCCTGTACAGCCAGCATATCTGCGAGCTTATAGATGTCATCCACAAACGAGCAGATGACGCGGACGCCCGCAATGTCGTTCAGGTTCTTTTCAATGCCCTCAACGGAAACCGGAATATGCAGTCGATTGAGTTTTTCATAAATGCTCATCGGCTTTTTCAATCGCGTCTGGATGCTTTCAATCGGGTTGCGGTCAAACTTATTAGAAAATTCAATGTTAAGCACCTTGAATTTGGTTTCCACTTCAAGCATCGCGCTGGAATAATAGCTCATCAGCCGAAGGTAGTCCCGTCCCTGATTATGCAGCTCCGCAAACAGAATATCCGCCGTTAATCCCGGCGCAAATTTAACTTCTTTAATCTCTTCCATATTATTGTGTATAAAACTCCTTTCGGAATATCTGTCAACCACACCTTTCTTATTGTACACGACACGGCAGGAAAATGCAATTTATTTATTTCATCCAACGTCCGCATTTTACTTTTGGTCAATCATGATAATTTGTCAAAAACAAACAGAGCTTTCCCTTTTTCGGAGAAAGCTCTGTTAAAATTCAATTACAGCAGTTTCAGCTGCTCAATATTTCTGCCGACAGCCGACGCAGCACAATCCTTGCTGAACATTTCACGCGTAACGCGCTCCACGTCCTCTTTTGTCACCGCCTCAATCTTTCGGATGACATCCTGCGGATCGACTGCCTTGTCGCGCAGCAGCTTGCTGCGTCCGATAGCGCTCATGCGGGAAGAACTGCTCTCCAGCCCCAGCACATAGCTGACCTTGAGCTGTTCCTTCGCCATCTCAAATTCCTCCTGCGTCACACCGTTTTCGCAGAGCAGACGAATCTGATGATGCAGCTCATCGGCAACCTTCTGTGCGGTTTCCGGCGACGTGCCCGCGTATACGGTGAACGTGCCGCAGTTGGTGTAGGTGCTGGGAAAGCTGTAAACCGAGTATACCGCGCCCATTTCCTCACGGATGCGCTGGAACAGTCGGGAAGACATGCCGCCGCCAAACAGGTTATTCATCACGCTGATGGGGTACAGATCATCCTCATCCTGCTGCACGCCCGGGAAAGCCAGACACATATGTACCTGCTCGATATCCTTCTTTCGCGTCAAAACACGCGGCTTTGTGCCTTTTACCGGTGCAGGAATATGCGTTTCTCCCTCAGCATGCCATCCGCCGAGCAGCTTTTCCGCCAACGCGTGGAATTCTTCCATGTCAAATTGTCCCGCAATGGCAAGCACCGTGTTGTCCGGGCGATAGTGCTTCTGTCTGAACGCCAATAGCGCTTCGCGTGTCACAGACGCAATCTGGTCATTCGTGCCGAGAATCGGACGCGCAAGCGGATGATCGCCAAAGTACGCTTCCGCCAGCAGATCATAGACCAGGTCTTCCGGCGTATCCTCGCACATCGCAATCTCTTCAAGAATAACGCCGCGCTCTTTTTCAAACTCCGCTTCATCCATGCGGGCGTTGAGCAGCAGATCGCAAAGCAGATCCATCGCACGCGGCAGATGCTCGGCAATCACCTTGGCATAATAGCAGGTGCATTCCTTTGCGGTGAACGCGTTGACCTGCCCGCCGAGCGCATCCATTTCGACCGCAATTTCCTTCGTCGAACGGTTTGCCGTGCTTTTGAAGAGCATATGTTCCACAAAGTGCGAAAGACCGCTCTCCTCCACAGTTTCATACATTGAGCCTGCGCCGATCCACAGACCAACGCTTACGGACGGAAAATGCTCAATCGGCTCCGCAACGACCCGAAGTCCGTTGGAAAGCACAAATTCTTCGCACATGCGCTTTGTTCCTCCGATCATGGTTTCTCCTATTCTTCTCTGTTTTGCAGAGATTATTCTTAAAAACGTATGGAACACTGTTCTGAAATAAAAACGGGCGCACAGACCTTTCAGCCTGAGCGCCCATTGCTTCATCCATTAGCGGCGGTTTGCATCGCGGCGCGGCGGGCGCTGACCCGGCGCACTGCGGCGCGGCATTTCCGTGTTATCGTATTCGATATCGTTGCGAATGAGGTTAATACGACCCTGAGAGTCGATCTCAGCGACCTTGACCTCAAGCTCATCGCCAATCTTGACGACATCTTCGCACTTCTCAACGCGACCCTTGGCAAGCTTGGAGATATGCACCATGCCATCCTTGCCCGGCAGCAGCTCGACGAACACGCCGAAGTTCATCATGCGGACAACCTTGCCCGTGTAAACCTCGCCGACCTCGATATCCTTGGCAATGCCTTCGATGATGCGACGCGCCTTCGCGGCGGCAGCCTCGTCCGGCGTGGCGATATATACGCTGCCATCATCGTCAATGTCAATCTTGACGCCGGTTTCGTCGATGATCTTGTTGATCATCTTTCCGCCCGGTCCAATGACCTCGCGGATCTTGTCCGGATTGATGGTGAAGCGGACGATCTTCGGCGCATAGGCGCTCAGGTGCTCACGCGGCTGCGGCAGCACTTCGAGCATCTTGCCGAGGATGAACAGACGTCCATCCAGCGCCTGAGAAAGCGCCTGGCGCAGAATCGCTTCGTCGATGCCCTTGATCTTGATATCCATCTGAATCGCGGTGATGCCATTCATCGTACCCGCGACCTTGAAGTCCATATCGCCCAGGAAGTCCTCAAGACCCTGGATATCGGTCAGCACGGCGACCTTATCGCTGTGCGTATCCTTAATCAGACCCATCGCAACACCGGCAACCGGCGCCTTGATCGGCACGCCCGCATCCATCAGAGCGAGCGTAGAGCCGCAGACAGAAGCCTGAGACGTAGAACCATTGGAGGAAAGAACCTCGCTGACCACGCGGATGGCATACGGGAATTCCTCAACAGACGGAATCACCGGCTCAAGCGCACGCTTCGCCAGCGCACCGTGACCGATTTCACGGCGACCCGGGCTCTTCAGGCGGCCTGCCTCACCCGTGGAATACGGCGGCATGTTGTAGTTATGCATATAGCGCTCGCTGGTCTCCGCGCCGAGACCCTCGATAACCTGCGCTTCGCTGACCGGAGCGAGGGTCGCGATGGAAAGCACCTGCGTTTCGCCGCGGGTGAACACACCGGAACCATGGACACGCGGCAGAACGCCGGTTTCGCACCAGATCGGGCGAATCTGGGTCAGGCTGCGTCCATCCGGACGAACACCCTTTTCCAGAATCTTCTCGCGCATGATTTCCTTGTTCAGGTAATACAGCGCATCATCCACCTCGTTCAGGCGGCCTTCAAAACGCTCGGCATACAGCTCGTGCGCTTCCTGCTTGACCTGCTCCTCGCGTGCGCTGCGCTCATGGCGATCAAACGCCTCAAACGCCCACGCGCAGCGATCAAAGAAGTCCGCACGGACGGCAGCCTTCACGTCCTCGCCCGTTTCCGCAATCGGGAAGACGCGCTTTTCCTTGCCGATTTCCGCGACGATCTGCTTCTGGAACGCAACCAGCTTCTTGATCTCCTCGTGACCAGTCAGGATGGCGCGGAGCATATCGGCTTCGCTGATTTCCTTCGCGCCCGCTTCAACCATCAGCACGGCTTCATCCGTGCCGGCAACCGTCAGGCTCAGCTTGGAAACCTCGCGCTGCGCCTGATCCGGGTTGATGACGATCTCGCCATCGACCAAGCCGACGGAAACGCCGCCGATCGGACCAGCCCACGGGATATCGCTCACCGCAATCGCAGCGGAAGCACCCAGCATCGCGGGAATATCCGGCGGGACATCCTGCTCAACGGACAGAACCGTCGCCACGACCTGAACATCATTGCGCATGCCCTTATTGAACAGCGGACGCAGCGGACGGTCGATCAGGCGGGAAGTCAGCGTCGCCTTTTCGGACGGACGGCCTTCGCGCTTGATGAAACCGCCGGGGATCTTGCCCACGGAGTACATCTTCTCTTCGAAGTCAACGCTCAACGGGAAGAAGTCCTGACCCTCGCGGGGCGTATCGCTCGCCGTCGCGTTGACCATGACCACCGTGTCGCCCAAGCGGACGATCACCGATCCGTTAGCCTGACCGCAGTACTTGCCAAATTCCATGACCAGCGGGCGACCCGCCAGCTCTGTGGTATACTTCTTGACCATCGGGTGGAATCTCCTTTCAAAATACCTGCCTGCCAACACTTCTTTTCAGACGCGAACCCTCGCCGTCTGGTTATAGCGGGAAAACCCGCACATATTTTCCCCGTTTTCCGCGGGAAAACGAAAGACTTACATCCATCTAAGTAAAAAACCGCCGTCTGGGCGACCCATGTCTCCCAAACGACGGTCATCTGGGACAAAGCCCTTTGTTTGAACGAAGCAGAGAAATTACTTACGCAGACCCAGCTTCGCAACCAGCGCACGATAACGCTCGATGTCAACGCGCTTGAGGTACTCAAGCATGTTGCGGCGCTGACCGACCATCAGCAGCAGACCACGATGGGAATGGTGATCCTTCGCGTGGGTCTTGAGGTGGTCGTTGAGGTGGTTGATCCGCGCAGTCAACAGAGCGACCTGAACCTCGGGGGAACCCGTGTCACCCTCGTGACGAGCATATTCCTTGATGATAGCTTCCTTCATTGCCTTATCCATGGATAAAACCTCCAAAATATAGATGTTGTGCCAATCGCCGTCCGCATAGAAAAACGTTTGGAGAACGCGATTATCTGCGCGTACGGTTCAGACCGAAGGATATTGTATCATGGAAGCCGCGCTTTGTAAACAGACTTCCGCGCTTTTTCAATTATTTTTCAAAATAATTTCGAGTCTGCTCGCGGTTTTTCATCACTTCCGCCTTCAGCTCGTCAAGCGACGCAAATTTCTTCTCCGGGCGGATGAAGCAGCACAGCAGCAGCCGCATGTGCTTTCCATACAGAGATCCGCCTTCGTAGTCAAGCAGATTCGCCTCGATGGTCGCCGGACCGCCGGGCGCTGTGGGATGTGTGCCGATGTTGACGGCAGCAATATGCCACTGTTCATCCACATAGGCACGCGCTGCATAGACGCCTTTGGGCGGCAGCGCTTTTCCCTTCGGATAAAACAGGTTTGCCGTCGGGAAATCCAGCTTGCTCCCCAATTGTTTTCCACGCTGAATCACGCCGCTGATCGCATACGGTCTGCCGAGCAGCTGGGCAGCCAGTTCCATATCGCCCTTTGTCACGGCAGAACGAATTCGCGTTGAAGAAACCGGCTCGCCGCCGATCTGTATTTCGTCCACAACATGCGTTTCAAAGCCAAACTGCCTGCCGAATCGGCGCATATCCTCTGCCTTGCCCGCACCCTTGCACCCAAAGGAATAGTTGAATCCTACGATGACATGTCTCGGATGCAGCGCCTCAACAAACGACCGAACGAACTCCTCCGGCGTCTGCGCGGCGTATGCCCGATCAAACGGGCGGAGAACCGCAACGTCAATGCCCAATTGAGCAATCGAGCGCACCTTCTCTGAACGCGTTTCCAGCTGCGGCGGCACCTTCTCCGGCGCATAGGTCGCCATCGGATGCGACGAAAACGTGTACACCACGCTCTTCAGGTCATGCAGAGCGGCAAGCTCGTTCGCCTTGCGCATCAGCTGTGCGTGTCCCTCATGTACGCCGTCAAACATACCGAAAGCCACGACTGTCTCGCCGCCGCGCCATTGCCGCTCATGTGTCAAGAGTATCATTTTTTCCTTAAACTCCACAAAATTCCTGTAACGTCATTCAAGAAGCATGGCGTCAAATTTCAGTCCGTCGCCGTCAAAGCGCCCCAGCCCGCAGAATTGTCCTTTCAGATACAGCCGCGTCGGCTTGCCCGGCTGAATGTCTCCAATCAGCTCGCGTTTTGTCAGCCGGTTGCCGTTTCTCGCAAAGCGCTCGGCTTCCGGGCGGATATCCAGCCGTGGCAGATGACCAAGCGGCTGATCCATCTCGGTCAGCAGCGGCGAAAGATCCTCCGCCGCATCAATTTCTTCTATCGTATGCGCATCGTCCAGCGTAAACATGCCGGTCTGTGTGCGCAGGAGCATACCCATATGGGCTTTGCAGCCCATGGCTTCGCCCATATCGTTGCAAAGCGTGCGGATATATGTTCCGCGTCCGCATCGTATCGCCAGAATAAAGCTCCCGTCTTCCTGTTCATGCAGAATATCTATGGCATGAACCTGCGTCGGGCGCGGCTCAATCTGAACTTCAACGCCTTGCCGCGCAAGGTCACAAAGCTTCTGACCATCCCGTTTGAGCGCGGAATACATCGGCGGTATCTGCGCGATCTCGCCGATAAACTGCGGCAAAACGCGCTCTAGCTGCTCCCTCGATGCATGGATGCCTTCGCCTGCGATCATCGTGCCGTGCGCATCCTGCGTATCGGTCGCGTATCCGGGTTTAAGCTGAGCGACATATGTCTTCTCTTTATCGACCAGGTAATCAAACAGCCTCGCGGCGCGTCCGATCATCAGCGGCAGAACGCCCGATGCCTCCGGATCCAGCGTCCCGGCATGCCCGACTTTTGCGCCTTTGCCCAGCTTTCGCCGAACACGGACAACCACATCGCTCGAAGTCATTCCCGGCGGTTTGAGTACACAGAGAAAGCCGTTCATACCAAATTCTCCTGACGCGGCGTCGAATCCAGCTTCTTCTTCATCGCAGCCAGCACGCTATCCAGCGCCTCATCCAGCGGCGCATGTATGGTACAGCCCGCCGCCTGCGCATGTCCGCCGCCGCCAAACTGAACCGCGATATCGTTGACCGTATCCGGCTCAACGGCACGCAAAGACATCTTGATGCCTTCATCGCGCTCGGAAGCCAGCACCGCCATACGGACGCCTTCGACTTCCAGCGCTTTGTTCACCAAACCATCCGCCTGACCGAACGTGCAGCCCGTCTTTTCAAAGTCTTCACGCGTGAAATCTAGCACGCCGACCTGTCCGTCGAACAGGAACCTCATTTTATTGTAGGCAATACGCGTCAGATTTACGCGATTCATCGGCTGCGTGCGGTACAGTCTGCGTGTCATCGCCGAAATATCCACGCCGACAGCCAGCAGGTTGCCTGCGGCAATCAGCGTTGCGGGCGACGTTGCGGGATACTGGAAATGCCCCGTATCGGTGCTCATGCCCGTCAGCAGGCATGTGCCGATCTCCTTGGTCAACTCCACACCCAGCGCACAGATGGCTTCATACGCCAACAGACAGCAGGCAGATTCGCCGCCGCGAATGAAATTCACCTGACCATATGCCGGATTGGTCGCATGATGGTCGATCACCATGCGAACCGGCGCCGTATCAAACACCGTTTCAGACTTGCCCAGCAGCGAACGGTCGCTCACATCCACCGCAATCGCCGTGTCGTAATCGCTCGCATCGACGTCCTCAGGGTGACGGATCGTCTCGCTGCCCGTCAAAAACTTCAAATTATCCGGCACTTCGCCGTCACAAATCACATCGACTTGCTTGCCCATTGCCAAAAAAGCAAGGCGAAGCGCCAGCGTAGAGCCCAACGTGTCCCCGTCCGGGGAAATGTGAGCCAGCAGCGCCACGCGCTTCGCCTTTCGGGCATAGTCAAGCCAATCCTCAAATTTCCGCGTCTCCTGCGTCATGGGATCGACTCTCCTCCGTCTTTCTGACCTGATTGATCAGGCTTGCGATATGCACGCCATATTCAATCGTCGTGTCCAGTTCGAAGAGCAGCTCCGGCGTATAGCGAAGCTGTACGCGCCTGCCCAAGTTGTGGCGGATGAATCCCGCAGCCGTCTTGAGCGCTTTCATCATCGGCGCACGCTTTTCCTCTTCATAGATGCTGATATAGACCTTCGCATAGCGCAGGTCACGCGTTACATCCACATGCGTGATGGAGAACATGCAGTCCGTGCGCGGATCGGATACATCCTCGCGGATGATCTTCTCCACCTCGCGCATGATCTCGCTGGCAATGCGGTCTGTACGCTCAAATTGTTGGTTTGCCATATCGGAGTTACCTCAAAACTCAAAAAAGCGACCCGGCGGCTGTTTAGCGACCGGGCCGCGACCGTTCTGTTGCAGCGCTTACCGCGGAATCTCTTCCATGATGAAGCACTCGATGATGTCGCCTTCCTTGATATCGGTATAATTCTCAAGGCAGACGCCGCACTCGTAGCCGTCCGCAACTTCCTTGACAGCATCCTTGAAGCGCTGGAGCGAAGAAAGCTTGCCTTCGTAAACGACCACATTGTCACGCAGCAGGCGAACCTGCGCATTGCGCTGGAGCTTGCCGTCGGTGACATAGGAGCCGGCGACCATGCCGACGCCCGTAATCTTGAACACGTTGCGAACTTCCGCGTGACCGATGATGTTCTCGCGGAATTCCGGCGTAAGCAGACCCTTCATCGCCTTTTCGACATCCTCAATCGCCTGATAGATGACACGGTAGTAGCGGATATCGATGCCGTCACGGTTCGCCGCTTCGCGTGCCTTCGCATCCGGACGGACGTTGAAGCCAATGATGATCGCGCCGTCGATGCCCGCAAGCATGACGTCGTTCTCGGTAATCGCGCCTACGCCGCTGTGGATGGTGCGAACACGAACCTCGGCATTGGAGAGCTTTTCGAGCGACTGCTTGACAGCCTCGACAGAGCCCTGAACGTCTGCCTTGATGATGATGTTGAGATCCTTGACCTCGCCCTGCTCGAGCTTGCTGTACAGCTCTTCCAGCGTAGAAGCCGAGCTGTTCTTGACCATCGACGCACGAGCCTTCGCCGCACGCTCTTCAACGACCTGACGCGCCAGCTTCTCGTCGGCAACCGCCATGAATTCGTCGCCTGCCTCCGGCACGCCGCCGAAGCCGATGATCTCGACCGGGGTAGACGGCGGAGCATTCTTCACGCGCTCGCCGCGGCTGGAAAGCATCGCACGGATGCGTCCATAGGCGTTGCCCGCAACGACCATGTCGCCCACATGCAGCGTACCGTTCTGAACCAGCGCCGTCGCAACCGCGCCGCGGGAATGATCCAGCTTCGCTTCGATGATGACGCCGCGAGCCTTGCGGTTCGGGTTCGCCTTCAGTTCAAGCATATCCGCCAGCAGCAGGACGTTCTCCAGCAGGTCATCAATGCCCGCGCCGGTTTTAGCGGAAACATTGACCATGATGGTGTCGCCGCCCCACTCTTCCGGAACCAGCTCGTAACGGGTCAGCTCCTGCTTGACGGCATCCGGATCTGCACCCGGCTTGTCGATCTTATTGATGGCAACGATAATCGGGCACTTCGCCGCTTTCGCATGGTTGATGGATTCAATCGTCTGCGGCATGACACCGTCATCCGCGGCAACGACCAGGATAGCGATATCGGTCGCCTGCGTGCCGCGGGCACGCATCGCCGTAAACGCTTCGTGACCCGGAGTATCCAGGAATGTGATCTGCCGGTCATCCACCTGCGCGATGTACGCGCCGATGTGCTGGGTAATGCCGCCTGCCTCGCCGGAGGCAACCTTTGCCTTGCGGATGTAGTCAAGCAGCGACGTCTTGCCGTGGTCAACGTGACCCATGATGGTGACAACCGGCGGACGGGAAACGAGTTCTTCCTCGCTGTCCTCCACGTTCTCGGCAGAGAGCGCGTCCTCAGCGGTCTTATCAAGCTTCATTTCCAGCGTTACGCCGAATTCGGAAGCAACCAGAGAAGCCGTATCGAAGTCAAGCTCCTGGTTGATGGTCGCCATGATGCCCAGCAGCATCAGCTTCTTGATGATTTCGCCTGCCGGCTTGCCGATGCGCTCGGTCAGGTCGCGGACAGTGATCGTCTCAGCGGTCATGTACGCGGTCTCGATCTTGATGGGCGCCATCATCTGCTGCGCAGACATCTGGCGACCCTTCTTGCGGCGGCCGCGGACGATATCGTCATCCATGCCGTAACCCGTATCGCGAGCAAGCTGCTTGCGATTCTTTACCGGCTGATGCTCCGGATCATGCTGACGCTGACGCATCTTCTTGTTCGGATCGTAATTGGAAACGCGTTCCTTTTCGACCGTCGGCATCAATTCCGGACCCTTCGGGGCACGCTGCGGTCTGTTTCCGCCCATCGGACGCTGACCGCCCGCCGGACGCTGACCACCCTGTGCACCACCCTGCTGACCACGCGGGGCAAAACCGCCCTGCTGACCATTGCCTCGCGGCGCAAAGCCACCCTGCTGCGCGTTGCCACGCGGCGCAAAGCCGCCCTGCTGCGCGTTGCCTCGCGGCTGGAAATTGCCCTGACCGCCCATCGGACGCGGCGCATTCATCGGGCGCTGACCACCCTGCACGCCGCCCTGCTGACCACGCGGCACAATATTGCCCTGCTGCGCACGCGGTGCGGCACCATGCGGGCGCACCGTCTGCGCGGGCGCACTCTGCGGCGCGGGAGCAGGCTGCTTCGCTTCCGTTTCAACGGGCTTGCTCTCCTGAACAGGCTCCGCCTTCTTCTCTTCTTTCTTTTCTTCCGGAACGTCGTCGGGCATCGTCCATGCCTTGCTCTGAGAGCTAAGCGCCTTCTGCTGCTCTTCGCGGCGCTTCTCCTCGCGTTCAGCCTCCTGCTGTTGCGTAAATCCGCTTTCGATCTTGCGCAGCTCGGCAAGCGTCTTTTCCGCCGCGGTACGAACTCCCGTTACGTCCACCAGCAGTTTAGCCGCCCGGCGGCTGAGTTCCTTTGTTGCGTCTTGAACCTTCATTTTGGACATTCTGCCCTTGCACCCCCGCAATTCTGCGTCACTGTCGTTATCTTCCCTGATCGGCGTTTTCGCCGTCAACCTCTTCCCGTGCCATAAGCAGCAGCTTCTCGCCCAGCGTTCCCCGGACAATGGCAGCGCTCATGCGTCCGGGCTTGCCAATGGCGTATCCCAGACGATCCTGCTCTGTTTCAAAAAGCGGAACCTTATAAAACGTGCAGGAATCACGAAACTTCTTCTTCGTATTATCGGATGCACCCGCATCCAGCAGCACCGTCAACGCCGCTCCGGAGGAGATCGCCTTGGACACGCCGCCCTCGCCGAGGCTCAATGCCCCCGCTCGCATGGCAATGCCCAACATGGCGTAAAACGCATCCCGCTTAATCGGCATCGATTTCCTCCATCAACTGATTGTATACCGCCTCGTCGATCTTCGCTTCCAGCGCTCGCTCAAGCTGGCGCTGGCGCACCGCCTTGGTCAGGCAGTCCTTCGACTTGCAGATATATGCGCCGCGTCCCGGAGCCTTGCCTACGCGGTCGAAGCTGATTTCCCCCTGTGCGTTGCGAACAATGCGCAGCAGTTCCTTCTTTTCCTTCATCTCGCGGCATCCAACGCACATGCGCATGGGAATCTTGCGTGTTTTCATCAGCGCACCCCGCTTTTACTCTTCCGCGGTTTCGCTCGGCTGCTCTTCTTCGGCGGCGAGCCGCTCGTCGATCTGGCTCTGACTCTTGATGTCAATCTTCCATCCCGTCAGGCGGGCGGCAAGGCGGGCGTTCTGACCCTCTTTGCCGATGGCGAGCGACAGCTGGTTATCTGGCACCACCACGCGGCAGGCCTTTTCCTGCTCGTTGACGAATACGTTGACCGCATGCGCCGGGTTCAGGGCGTTCGCCACAAACTCAGCCGGGTCAGCGGACCACTTGATGATATCGATCTTTTCGCCGCGCAGTTCCGCGACGACGCGATCTACGCGCTGACCACGCGGGCCGACGCAGGAACCAACCGGATCGATCATCGGATCGGTGGAATGCACCGCCATCTTCGTGCGGCTGCCCGCCTCACGGGAGATGGACTTAATCTGCACGATACCGCTCTGAATCTCCGGCACCTCCAGCTCAAACAGGCGCTTGACCAGACCCGGATGGATACGGGAAACGCTGACCTGCGGACCGTGCTTTGCGCCCGGACGAGCCAGACGGCGGTCGGCAACGACCTCCAGCACATAGACCTTGAAACGCTCGCCCGGCGTGTAGACATCCGTCGCCATCTGCTGTGCCGGCTCCAGAACGCCCTCCGTCTTGCCCAGCTCGACGTAAACGTCCTTCGTCTCCGGATCGATGCTGTGGACAATCGCGGTCAGGATTTCGTTTTCCTTCTCAATGAAGTCATCGTAGACCTTGCCGCGCTCGGCTTCGCGAATCTTCTGCACGATCACCTGCTTCGCGGTCTGTGCCGCAACGCGGCGGAAGTTATCCGGCGTTACCTCGACTTCGACGATATCATCCTGCTGATAGCTCGGCTGAATCTTCTGCGCATCTTCGATGGAGATTTCGGAAGCTTCATCCGTCACCCAGCGCTCAACCGTCTTACGCGCAAACAGGCGCACGGCACCCGTTTCGCGATTCAGCTCCACGCGGACATTCGCGTTGGAAGGCGGCATGCCGTATTCCTTGCTGAAATTATTCTTATATGCGCTCTTGAGCGCCTCTTCGATCGCCGAAAAAAGCACTTCCTTGCTGATATTCTTCTCTTTCGCCAAAGCGGCGACCGCGGCGACCATATTTTCCTTTTCAGGCTGCTCGTTCTTTTTAGATCTGCTGTTCATCCGACGCTTCTCCTTCCTCGCTCTGTTCCTCAGCGGCTGATTCATCCTCGTCGTCAAGGGCAATATCCTCTTCCGTGACAACGATCACGGGTTTGCACAGCGAAACCTCTTTCTGCTTGAAGCGCATCTCATTTTCGCCGACGCGAATGACGATCTCGCCGTCCTCAAGCCCGACCAGTTCGCCTTCAAACTGCTTGCGGCGCTCAATCGGGCGGAAGAGGTGAACCTCCACCAGCTCGCCCGCATGCTTGTCAAAGTCCTTCTGCTTTTTCAGCGGACGATCAAGACCCGGCGAACATACCTCAAGGAAATCATAATCAACGCGCTCAACCAGCGGAGCTACGGCGCGGTGATAGGTTTCACAGTCGCTCAAGGTAATACCGTCGGGTTTGTCAATATAAATCCGCAGATACCGGCTGGCTCCCTCGCGCACGAGTTCCACATCCACCAGCTCAAAGCCCTGCTGCTCTGCTAATTTCTGACAGGCAGGCTCGATCACACGGGTCAAATCGCTTTGTGCCATTCACACACTCCCAAAGTCTTTCATCAATTTGCGGCGGTATCAGATAGAAAGAGTGGGCGTTTATTCCCACTCTTTCCCTCCAACCGCAGGGTACAATTCACCCTGCTGCGCCATCATATGTGGTTATTATATCACCGCTTTTTCAAAAAAACAACCCTCTATACACGCTTTGACAGCTATTCTTGCGAAAATCATGATTTATATCGCCTATTTTCATCCCATATACGCCCTTTTAAGCCTTCTCAGAAAGAAAACAGGGTCGTCTGGTTGCTGTCCGGCAGGTTGCCAAGGCACCCGCCTTCGCGTAAAAGATCGATCAGCGACGCGGATATCTTCGTGCGGTTTCTCAAATCCTCGATGGAAATGAACGGCGACTGCTCACGTGCATCCACGATGCTCTGTGCGGCGGCTTCGCCCAAGCCGGGCAGCGCATTAAACGGCATGCGAATCAGCTTGTCATTGACGACCTGGAATTTCGTCGCGTCAGATTGATAAAGGTCTACCGGCGCAAGCCTGATGCCTCGGCAAAGCATCTCGATGACCAACTCCATGATAATCATCAGGTCTTTGTCCTTCTGCGTCAAATCCTTGCTGTTTTCCTCCATCTCTTTGTAACGCGTCCGTATGGATTCCAGCGAACCGCCCAGTATGCTCGCGTCAAAGCAGTCCGCACGAACCGTATAATACGCGCAGTAATACGCCGCCGGGCGATGCACTTTATACCATGCAATGCGCAGCGCCATCGTAACGTAAGCGACCGCGTGTCCCTTCGGGAACATGTACTTGATCTTCTTACAGGAATCAATGAACCATGCCGGAACGTTATGCTCAATCATCGCCTGTTCCATTTCCGGTTTGAGTCCTTTGCCTTTTCGGACGGATTCCATCGTGTCAAACGACATCTTCGGCGCAACGCCGTAATCGATGAGCGCGTTCATGATATCGTCGCGGCAGCAGATACAGGATGCCAGCGGCGCAATGCCCGCCTTGATGATTTCCTGCGCATTGCCGATCCACACGTCCGTGCCATGGGACAGACCGGAAATACGAATCAATTCCTCCATCGTCGTCGGATGCGTTTCCTCCAGCATCTGTCGGACGAACCGCGTGCCGAATTCCGGCACGCCGTATGTGCCTGTCTTGGAACCGATTTGCTCCGGTGTGACGCCCAGCGCCTCCGTGCCGGAAAAGAGCGAAATGACATCCGGATCGGTCAGCGGAATTGTCCGTGCGTCAATGCCCGTCAAGTCCATGAGCATGCGAATCATCGTCGGGTCATCGTGTCCCAGAACGTCCAGCTTGACCAGTACGTCGTGCATCGAGCCGAAATCATAGTGCGTCGTAATAACTGGACTGGTCATGTCATTCGCCGGATGCTGTATGGCAACGAATTGCTGAATCTCGTATTCCTTCGGCAAAACGACCATGCCCGCCGGGTGCTGACCCGTCGTGCGCTTAACGCCGACACAGCCCAGCGCAAGCCGGTTCATCTCCGCTTCGGAAAGCGTCAGTCCGCGCTCCTCGCAGTATTTCTTAACGTATCCGTAAGCGGTTTTATCCGCCAGCGTGCCGATGGTTCCCGCTCGATAGCAGTAACCCTTGCCAAACAGCTCTTCAATGTAGGCGTGCGCACGCGGCTGATAGACGCCCGAGAAGTTCAGGTCGATATCCGGAACCTTGTCGCCCTTAAAGCCGAGGAAGACCTCAAACGGGATATCAAATCCGTCGCGGAAAAGCTCTTCGCCGCACTGCGGGCATTTCATCGGCGGCAAGTCAACGCCGACCTTGTATTTGCTCTTGTCCACATCGAATGTGTACCATTTGCACTTCGGGCAGCGATAGTGCGGCGGCAGCGCATTGACCTCGGAAATGCCGACCAGATGCGCCACATAGGAAGAACCGACGCTTCCTCGCGAGCCAACCAGATAGCCGTCCGCGTTGGATTTTTTAACCAGCTTTTCCGCGATGTTGTACAGCGTGCCGTAGCCATAGCCCAGAATGGAGGAAAGTTCCTTTTCCTTACGCGCCACGACGATTTCCGGCGGATTATCGCCGAACCATTCGCGGATCTGATCCTCACAGAGATTGCGGATGTTGTCCGCTGCATCGGGCCAGAACGGCTGGAAGGTTTCCTTACCTTCCGGATGCTTGGGATACAGCCCGACCTCACCGATGCGTGCGGCAATTTTCGCAGGATTATCAATGACAACCTCTTCGGCTTTCGCCTTGCCCAGATAGCTGAATTCCTCCAGCATCTCCTGCGTGGTCTTAAAATACAGCGGCGCCTGATCATCCGCATCCTTGAAGCCGTGTGCCGCCTGAATGATGGCGCGGAACTTTCCATCCTTCGGATCGAGGAAATGGACGTCGCCCGTCGCGCAGACCGGAATACCCAGTTCTTCGCCCAGCCAGACAATTTTCCGGTTAAAATCGCGCAGCTGTTCTTCGTCCTCCGCCATGCCCTCTCTGAGCATAAAGGCATTGTTTCCGATCGGCTGAATCTCCAGATAGTCGTAGAACCGCGCAATGCGTTTAAGCTCCGTATCATTTTTTCCATCGACCACGGCGCGGAACAGTTCGCCCGCCTCGCATGCCGAGCCGACAATGATGCCCTTGCGGTATTTCTGCAAAATCTCCCGCGGCGTATGCGGTCTGCGGCTGAAATAATTGAGATGGCCTTCCGAAACGATTTTGTTCAGATTCGTGATGCCGTCCTGCTCTGCCGCCAGCAGAATGATGTGATAAGCGTCGCCGATTGCGCCTCCGGTCAATGCAGCGTTGATTTCGTTGAGTCGGGTCACGCCCTTTTCCCTCGCCGTATCAAGCATGCGATTGAGCATATGCGCCGTTGCCCGCGCATCGTGTACGGCTCTGTGCGCATTTTTCAGGCTGATGCCAAGCGATTTGCAAACCGCGCCCAATCTGTGGCTCTTCAGGCTCGGATACATCCTTCGAGAGAATTCCAGCGTATCAATAACCGGCATGTGGATTTCGATGCCCAGCCGACGGCATTCTTCCGTCAGGAAAGAATAGTCAAACTTCGCATTATGCGCCGCGAACGCCGCCCCGCCGATGAATTCCAGCAGTTTCGGAATCTCGACCTCTGCAGGATTTGCGTCCGCAACCATGGCGTCCGTGATATGCGTCAGCTCAGAAATCTCCTGCGGAATCGGCTCCATCGGGTTGACGAATCTGCTGTATTCCTCGACCACCTGACCATTGCGGATGCGCACCGCGCCGATTTCCATGATGCGGCACTTGCGTGGGTTCAGTCCCGTCGTTTCAAAGTCCACAACGACGATATCGTCCGTGAGCGGTCGATCGTCGCCATCCCTGACCACGACCGTGACATCCGTCAAATAGCCTTCCATGCCCGGAATGAGCTTGATTTTGTTCTTCTTCGCCGCGCCGAACGCTTCCGGGAACGCCTGAACCACGCCGTGATCGGTAATCGCGACGGCGGAATGCCCCCATTGCGCCGCACGCTTGATGAGGTCGCTTGCCGAGGAAACGCCGTCCATCTCGCTCATGTTGGTGTGCATATGCAGCTCGATGCGCTTGCGCTCGGCGGTATCCTGACGCATGGGCTTTTCGCGCACGTCGATGTCGTTGACCATCATCACCAGACCGCGTTCAAAGCTGTCCATCTTCACGTCACCGCGAACCGCGAACCACTTGCCCTCTTTGACTGCGGCGATGACGTCGTCCACCGCCTTCTTTTCTTCCTCCGTCGGCGGACGGTCATCCTCCTCCTGAGCGCTGCCATAACGACCGCGGCGCGGCTTATAGCGCAGGAACGCCTTGCACTTGATGGTATTCGTATAATCCGTCAGTGCGAAGGAAAGCAGCTGCATTTCGCCGCCGCGCAGCTCACGTGTTTCCACCGTCAGCACTTCGCCGCAGATGGTCAGCTTGCTGGCTTCCTCAGTCAGTTCGCTGATGGGCAGCGGTTCCGCCGTGATCGGGCGTCCGAAGACCGCCTTCGGCTTTTCCTTGACCGCCTTGGCTTCCTGCGTGGCGACCTGTTCCTTCTGCTCCTTGACCATCTCGGCGACCGCCTGTTCATCCTCAACCTTGCGCCTGCGCCGAATCTCCTCGAGCTGTTCCTCTCTCAGCTTGACCGCCTGAAACGCAACATGCACCTTCGTGACAAACACGTTCTCAATCAGCTGTTCGATATATTCGCCCACGCCGGATTGCGTCAGGAACTTCGGCGCGATATCCTGCGGCACAAGCACCGTCAGCACATCGCCCTTGCACTCCAGCGTCGCTTTTCCGAGAAACGGTGCGCCGGAAGGATGATGGCGTTTGACACATCGCATGATAAACGGTGCGTACTTCTGCGGATCCGCGAGAAACTCCTGCGCAAGCTCAGGCGAACGAATGATCAGCCTCACCCGCATCGGCGCAAAATTTCGCCGCAATGCACGCTGCATGCTTAAAAACGGTCGTTCCTCCACCAATACATCGGCAGAAAAATACACCGTAATCTCATCGCCGCTGCGGTTTGCGGTTACGCGGTCGAGGGTCAAGTGTCCCTTCAGCTCCTGCGCCGCGCCTTCAAGCATGCCTTCCCATTGTTCAGCCATTGTACGTCACCTCATTGATGTTGGAGAAAAGCGATGGGCTTCCGCCCAAACCTGTCGAGGGGTTCTGTTCCTCAGATTTTCCTCTTTGTTTCGCGTTGGTTTTAAGAAAACTCATAAAAGCCTCCCTCTTTGAGGGAGGTTGGATTATTGATAGTATGCTTGCCATTCTTCCAATTGTTCAACTCTTTGATCAAGTTTTTGAATTCGCGTTGAACACATTTTTGCATATTTCTGCATTTTCAAATCCGGAAGGCATATAAC
>CAKUCW010000040.1 GCA_934643825.1 uncultured Clostridia bacterium
ACGGCGGGAAGAGGTCGCGGACTTCTTTTCCCCGCGCAAGCGGGGGTGATCCCACCCCAACGGGCAGACGCTCGCCTGGGCTTTTCTTTTCCCCGCACAAGCGGGGGTGATCCTATGTACAAGCAGAGCTTCGGAATCGAGATCGACTTTTCCCCGCACAAGCGGGGGTGATCCCGGCGTGATGTGCGTATAGGTCGCTAATGTCAGCTTTTCCCCGCGTAAGCGGGGGTGATCCCCGCCTGCGCAAGCAGGGCTCGAGCTTGCCCCCCTTTTCCCCGCGTAAGCGGGGGTGATCCCTTGCTGGTAACTTGCAGAAGCTTGCAAAAGGCCTTTTCCCCGCGTAAGCGGGGGTGATCCTGCGTTCCGGCTCATGATATCAGCACGCGCAAACTTTTCCCCGCGCAAGCGGGGGTGATCCCAGATCGAGCAGACGCGGGCGCAGATTGACCGGCTTTTCCCCGCGCAAGCGGGGGTGATCCTTCATTGTGGAAGACCTCGTCTAGCTCGTTTTCCTTTTCCCCGCGCAAGCGGGGGTGATCCCAGTGCCGGGTTTAGCAGATTCTTCCCCGTTACCTTTTCCCCGCGCAAGCGGGGGTGATCCTGAATTGCATTCAAATCCGGTTGCCGAAAGTGCCTTTTCCCCGCACAAGCGGGGGTGATCCCTACTCTGACCCAAAAATGATCATCGGAGCTTCCTTTTCCCCGCGCAAGCGGGGGTGATCCTGCTCCCGGCACGTTTTCCCAGACGGCGTATCGCTTTTCCCCGCACAAGCGGGGGTGATCCTGTTGTCGGTGTGCTTCTGAACAACTATCAGGACTTTTCCCCGCGCAAGCGGGGGTGATCCCGTCATACACGATTGCAAGCCCTAATTTGCGAACTTTTCCCCGCGCAAGCGGGGGTGATCCCAGCATGTATCGAACAGACTGCGAAGGAAAACACTTTTCCCCGCGCAAGCGGGGGTGATCCTGGTTATATGATCATCTACTTTATCATTATATACTTTTCCCCGCGCAAGCGGGGGTGATCCTCTGGATGACGGCGAGAAAGGAGACAGCAAGTTCTTTTCCCCGCGCAAGCGGGGGTGATCCTAGTCTGATGGGCGGCGGCTAAAAAGCTTTTCTGCTTTTCCCCGCGCAAGCGGGGGTGATCCCGTGAATCACGCCATGGGCTAGGTCGATATCCCCTTTTCCCCGCGCAAGCGGGGGTGATCCTTCATTCCGGAAAGACATGAGCGCCCAATAAAACTTTTCCCCGCGCAAGCGGGGGTGATCCTATTCAACCCATCATGAAAAAGAATATGGTTAACTTTTCCCCGCGCAAGCGGGGGTGATCCCGATACCTCTGCGTATCCACAATGAGTTCTCGGCTTTTCCCCGCGCAAGCGGGGGTGATCCCCACCATATTTCACGCTGGAAAAGATCAGGCTACTTTTCCCCGCGCAAGCGGGGGGTGATCCCTGTTTGCCGTTCCGCTGCAAAAAAAGACCATTCTTTTCCCCGCACAAGCGGGGGTGATCCCCGTTTAGGTGATACCATTGAGGAAATTTATATCTTTTCCCCGCACAAGCGGGGGTGATCCGCGGCGACGAGGCGACCCGGCGACGGCGCGAACCTTTTCCCCGCACAAGCGGGGGTGATCCCCGGAGACCGACCTCCTCGATATGTTCGCTCGCCTTTTCCCCGTGCAAGCGGGGGTGATCCTCAGCAAACGGGGGAATGGGAAGACCCTAAAACCTTTTTCCCGCGCAAGCGGGGGTGATCCTCCAAATTCCGTTTCGCAGCTTGCAACGTGGCTCTTTTCCCCGCACAAGCGGGGGTGATCCCGGAAATTGCAAAAGGCTTGTCGCCGTCCGGCGCTTTTCCCCGCACAAGTGGGGGTGATCCCGACGTCTGCGACATTTGGCAACTGCCACACATCTTTTCCCCGCGAAAGGGAATACGAAGAACCATTTAAAACCAAATTTAAAGAAAAAGGGAAATGTGTTGTAATTCGTGCTGCTATTTATCGGCAGTTTGTTGCAAAAAACGCGAAAATCTGTATAATTAAGCTCATGGAAAACTGACGCGCTCTGCGGGGCAGGGCGGCGAATGAAGAATGGAGAAAGAAAGAGGGATACGATGCTGTCTCCTGAATGGAAGGATCGCGTAGATCATTGGATTTACACTCTATCCGAGGAATTCTATGAGCCGAAGGGCATCTTGAATTTTGAAGGATACACCACTTATGAGATGCTCACGAAGCAGGAAGCGGAAACCGGCCCGTTTGCAGCCATGCCGGAGGGAACGCAATGGGGCAGAATGTGGGAATATGGCTGGTTTAAGGCGGCGTTTACGGCGGACGAGAGCGTTTCAGGGGAAATGCTCGTCATGGATATTCAAACGGGCGGAGAGGCGACCCTGTTTGTCAACGGCGAAGAATTCGGCACGCATCGAGCTGAATGGGTCAAAGAGCCGCACCATTATATATGCGATCAGGTTTTGACCCGCAAGGCGGTGCCGGGGGAGAAATTCCATATTCTGCTGGAAGCCTACGGCGGGCATGATTTCCCGGACAGCCCGCTCGGAGGATGCACCACGGGTCCGGTTCGCGAGGGCGATTATGCGCCGAAGGATCCGAACATGCCGCGCCAGTGCATCGGCAGAAGCACATGGGGAATTTGGCACGAAGCAGCCTATCAGCTGTGGCTGGATGTCTGCATGCTGCGTGATCTGCTTGAGGTGACGGATGAGGCGTCGCTTTGGGCGGCTAAAATCGAAGAGGCTTTGGAGCAGTTTACGTTGATCGTGGACTTTGAACAGCCGCGGGAGGACAGGCTGCGGAGTTACCGATGCGCAAGGGAGAAGATCCACCCCGTGCTGGAGGCGCACAACGGAACCTTTGCGCCGGATTTTTACGCGATCGGCAATGCCCATTTGGATATCTGCTGGCTGTGGCCCTATCGGGAAACGCAGCGCAAGGTGGCAAGGACGTTCGCCCAGCAGGTTCGGCTGATGGACTTGTATCCCGAATACAAGTTTATTCAAAGCCAGCCGCAAAGCTATCTGATTTGCAAGCAGCTTTATCCGAAGCTGTATGAAAAAGTCAAGGAAAAGATAAAAGCCGGTCAGTGGATTGCGGACGGAAGCATGTGGGTTGAACCGGATACGAACATGGCTTCCGGCGAGGCGCTGATTCGCCAGATCATCCATGGCAAGCGCTTTTACAAGGAAGAATTTGGCGTGGACTGTCAGCTCCTCTGGCTGCCGGATACGTTCGGTTACAGCGCGGTTCTGCCGCAGATTCTCAAGGGATGCGGCGTAAAATATCTGACTACGCAGAAGATATTCTGGACATACAACGGTTCGGAACCTTTCCCGTATCACTATTTCACATGGCAGGGCATGGACGGCAGCGAAATCGTTTCCTTCCTTCACATGGATTACACATCCAGAACGGATGCGGCGACGGTTGTAAAACGCTGGAAGGAGCGCGTGCAGAAACGCGACATCACGAAATTCCTGTTGCCGTTTGGCTATGGCGACGGCGGCGGCGGACCGACGCGGGATCACATTGAAAATGTCCTTCGCGAAAAGGATTTGGAGGGCGTGCCGAAGGTGCGGATGGAAAGCCCGCAGACCTTTTTTGAGGACTGTGCGCAAGAGGGTGCGCCGAAAAACCGCTATGTCGGCGAGCTGTATTTCCAGTGCCATCGCGGAACCTATACGACGCAGGCGGCAATCAAGCGCGGCAACCGCAAGAGCGAGTTGGCGCTGCGCGAGGCGGAAATCTGGTGCATTGCGGCGCGGAATGCGCTGGCGTATCCGGCGGAAGAACTTGACCGCTGCTGGAAAAACGTGCTGGTCAACCAGTTCCATGATATTCTGCCGGGAAGCAGCATTGCGCGGGTTTATGAAGACGCACGCAAGCTGTATGACGACGTGCTGGAGCATGCCGGGCAGATCGTGAGCCATGCGCAGCAGGCGCTGACGCGGGATGACGGCGTATCGTATTTCAACAGCCTCTCTTGGACGCGCAAGGCGCTTGTGCGAACCGAAGAGGGATACGGCTTTGCGACGATCCCGTCCATGGGCGCGACATCGAGCGTAGACAGGTCGGCGCCCGAACAGCCTGTGTATATGCGGGCGGAAGGCGACGCAATCGTCATGGGCAACGGTCTGCTCGAAATCCGGCTGAACAGCCGCGGAGAGATGACCGATTGCCGCGATGCGCAGGGAATCAGGCGAATCGGCGAAAAGGCAAATGTGCTTCACATGTACAAGGATGTGCCGCGCAAATTCGATGCGTGGGATATCGACAGCATGTATCCGCTTTCCCCCGTGGAACTGGATGGAACGAGCAAAATTGAGCCGATTGAAAACACACCGTGGCATTGCGCTGCCCGCGTGACGCGCCGAATCGGGCATTCTGATTGGGTGCAGACGATTTCGATGACGGCGGGAAAACCGCAGGTGGATTTTGATACCCGGGTTTTCTGGCACGAAACGCATCGGCTGCTGAAGGCGGCGTTCCAGACGGGCATTCAGACGGATGAGGCGATCAACGAGATTCAATTCGGCTATGTTCGCCGTCCGACGCATCAGAGCCGCCGCTATGACGCGGATCGCTTTGAGGTCTGCAACCATCGCTATACGGCGCTCTGCGACGAGGGACGCGGTGCGGCGGTACTCAACGAGAGCAAATACGGGATCAGCCAATTGGGCGATACCCTTGCGCTTACGCTTCTGCGGGCGGCGAAGAGCCCGGATTTCCACGCCGATCAGGGTGAACACCATTTTGCATACAGCTATTATCTGTGGGATGGCGCTTTTGCCGACAGCGATGTTGTCCGCGCCGGTTACGAGTTTAACGTGCCGGTGACAAGCGCGAAGGGATGCGCGGATTTCTCGCTGCTGTCCGTGGACAAGCCGAATGTGGTGGTTGAAACCGTCAAGGCGGCGGAAGACGGAAGCGGCGACATCGTCATCAGGCTGTATGAGAGCAAGCGTGCATCCTGCACGGCAGAGCTGACGCTGAACATGACGGTGAGCAGCGTTTATGCCTGCGATATGATGGAAAACCGGCAGAATGAACTGGCATACAGAGAAGGAAAAGTGAAGCTGCCCCTGCGTGGCTTTGAGATTGTGACGCTGCGCGTGAAAAAGTAAAGCAAACCGGGTCTGTCAAGCTAACAACACCGATATTTTGAGAAAAAAACGAAGTATTTGCGCCCGAAGGTTTCCAAAGAGCGATGCGCCAAACGGGCGCCGTAAACGCTCGGAAAGCCCTTTGGTGGGGCGATGGGGCAAAGCCCCATATCCACAAATGCTCGGATATTTGTTTCTTGAAATGCTCGGTTTAAGTTTGACAGCCCCGGTTTTTTTGAAATATGGAAATTTGCGCGAAATCATCCGCTGGTGCAGAGAGAATTATGGAAAATTGAGGATGAAAGCATGGATGTCAGTCGTTTTGTATACAGAGGACGCTGAAAGGCGGAAAAACGGGAGGAAATCGGTATGAAACGAATGGCTGTTTTGTGTTTGCTGCTGCTCTGCGCGAGGGCGGCGTGGGCGGAGGACTTTTCCGCTTATGAGATCAAGACCCATGGTTTTCCAATTTTTGCGCCGAGTGTCATCATGGACAATGGCGATATGCTTTTCCAAACTTGGGATGACCGAGCGGGTACAATTGGGGAAGACCATCCGTGGCATCTGGAGTGGATGCGCGATGGAAACGTGTATCGGGATTTTCCGTATACGAACGACGATTCTTGTTCGTGGAACGCATCGACCTTTATGCCGATTGGCGATGAATGCTATGTAATCGTGCCGGATTCATCTCGGAAGAGCGGAGAAGGGGCGAACGGTTTGATGCTAGAGGTTTATCGCTGGACGGATGCGGGCATGGAGCGGATCGCGGCGATTGAGGATTGCGCAGAGGGAAATATTGCGGTACTGCGCGGAGCGTTTGCCGTATGGAAAAGGGAAAGCGGCACGATGCAGATCAATCGGTACGAGGGTACGCCATTGCAGACGTATCAGCTCAAGCCGGAAAACCAGATGATACAGGTTTTGGAGGCGGAGGACGGGACGCTGTATGCGCTGATTGTAGATTACCGCAACGCGGATTGGGCATATACGGTTTATGCGTTAAAGGACGGGGCTGTTCTTTGGCAGCGCGAATATCAGAATTATGTGGGCATGAAATGCCCGGGGGATGGATACCTGTATATTCTCAAGCTGGAAGGCGAGGGGGATTACAAAGCGATTCAGATTGAGCGTTTGGACGCGGAGGGAAACGCAGTGATGAGCCGAACGCTGTCCGCAGACAGGCTCGTGCTTTCCTGCGGCATGACGGTTCATCCGGAAAACGGGCGGCTGATGCTTTTTGGAAAAGGCGTTGCGGCTTCGCGCAGCCAATACAACGTATTTGTTATGGAACTGGATCAGGATATGCGGGAAATATCGGTCGATGTCCGCCGATTCTGTTACAAGAAGGATTACAGCTTTTCGGTTTGCCCGATGCCTGATGGAAGCGTCAGCCTATTCAGCAACGGTTCCGGCGATGAACAGCAGGAAGGCATGCCCGTGATGGTTCCGTTTGAGGCGCTGCAACAAGCAGACCGAAACGGAATCGAGCTTCGCTGACGGAATTCGAAAAAGCGCAAATGGCGGGGATATTGCCTAATCAGAAACGGAGGGCGGAACGTGATGAAACGGTTTGCAGTGAAGATGCTGGCGGCTGTGCTGCTCATGGCGGTGAGCGCAGTCGGTCTTGCACAGGACAATCAGAATGAGAAAATCATTGCGGCGGTTCAGGCACTGTGCGGCGAAAATGTTCAGGTGCTTTCCGGCAGCGCGTGCGGCAGCAGGGGCGCGGCTGTTGTGCGTGAAGCGGACGGATACAGCCTGTATGTGCTTTCCGAAGAGAACGGACAGTGGAAAGCCGTATTCCGCAATCCCCATGCGGCGAAGGAGAACAGCAGCGTCTATTTGGATACGGATGAGCTGCTGATCCTCAGCTGGCAGGAGGGGAGCATGTTTAAGCAATACTATTTCAGATGGAAGGATGCGTGGACACTCAGTTCGGTGATCGATTATGACACGATGCCCGATGAATACGACGGCTTGACGGAGTATCTGACCGATTGGACAGCCGATGCGATTCGCAGCGAAATCTGCTATACGGACAGGGAAGGCAACGTGCTGAATACCCGAAAAACCGCTGAGCTGCCGAATGTACTGAGCCGCGAGGCGTGTCTGCTTGAAAACTTTGACGCAAACCAGCCGCCTTTTACCGGAAGCGGCTATCTGCCTGATGATTTGCAGGGCGAGAGTGACATTTTGAAAAAGGTGTTTGAATGGGTGGCTCCGCCCGACTGTACCTATGTGGACGGACTGCTGGAGGGGGCGAAGCTGCAATTCATTGCGGACAAGGCGGACGGGACGCGTGTGCTGCTGTGCGGCTGGTTTGACGGGTCGGAAGGCTGGGGACTCATGGAAAGCACGCCGCTGCCTGCCGGAACGGAAATCGGAATCGAGAACTTTGTCGATACGCTGAATTTGGGGCTGAAGGGATACGGCGTGAGCATCGGCAAGAGAGCGGACGGAAAATGGGGCGCTGTCGGCGCATTGGGCGAGGATTATTTTGCGCTGGGCAGCTGTTGGGTGAGCGACGGGACTTTGTGGTGGAACGCCGATCCGGCAATCGGCACGACGCCGTGGAACGACATCACCTGCATGGACTGGGAATCCCTTCCGCGCAGCATGGATGAAGCCAAGGCGATGCTGGATCCGAGCGGATGGGCTACGCCGAACAACCCCGACCCGAAGGACAGGCTTCATCTGCGGGAGCATCCGGACAAGAACAGCCGCTCTCTCGGCAAATACTACAACGGCACGCCGCTTCGCGTGATTGCGCAGGAGGGCGATTTTACAAAGGTGCGCATCGGCAATCAGGTAGGCTACATGATGACGAAATACCTTCTGTTTGGCGAAGCGATCAACCGACAGGAAACGGCGCTGCGCGGAAAAATAAGCGTCAATCCCGTGACCCAAATCCTCTGGTACGGGGAAGCCGAAGAAGAGGACATCATGAGCGACGAGGTGAATGGGCTGCTGATCGTCGGCGTGGCGGAGGACAGATGGTATTGGGTATGGGATCCCTATAAGAATCGCTTTGGGCGAATTTTACAGAGCGAGCTTTGGGACGGAAACGGCTAAGCGGGCTGAGCCCGCCTGCACTTCCGCCGAAGTTAGCAAAGCATGGAAGTGCTGCGCACGCGGGCGATTTTGTGCAACCGCCAAGACATAATAAAAAGGGGCTGTCAAGCCAACAACACCGATATTTCAAGAATAAAACTAAGTATTTGCGCCCGAAGGTTTCCAAAGGGCGATCGGAAAGCCCTTTGGTGGGGCGATGGGGCAAAGCCCCATATCCACAAATGCTTAGATATTATTCTTGAAATGTTCGGTTTGAGCTTGACAGCCCCATTCAGCACTTGGAATTACTTGCTCTCTTTGCTCGCAAAGTAATCGTTGAGCGCGGCGACGAGCGCGTTGGCGTCAATGCCGTGAACCATGCTCGCTTCGGCGATGGACTCAGCGGAAGCATGCGGGCAGTACAGGCAGTGCATGCCGTAGGACATGAACACCGGAGCAACTTCGGGATCCATGCGCATCACTTCGGCGATGGACATTTCAGGCGTAATCATCGGGAAATCCCTCTTTCTATATCGGATTTGGCGGGTTAAAACCCTCTACAATCATACAACATCTTGCCCGTTCTGGCAAGGGAAAATGCGTTATTGCAGCGAAATACCGTGCTTGACGCGGTCGCGCTCCTCGGCGCGTTTGGCGTTGTTGAAACGGTCGAGCGTGCCGACCAGATAGCCGGTGATGCGGCGGATGCGGTGGAACGGCTGGTTTTCGTAATGATAAGCCAGCTCGACGTAGTCGCCATCCAGACGGATGTCGATGCAGTCCGGCTCACGCCCGTAGAGCTGCTGACCGCGGGCGATATAGGCGTTGATTTCTTCCTGCGGACAGGTGCCGCCGGTTATATTGACTCTGCACATTGCAAAGACTCCTTCCCATATCTTGTAGATGATGGGATTATTATACCACCAAATACGGAAGTGTAAAGCGAAGAATGGGAAATATATGAAACAGAAGCGCGAAAACGCCGCGTGCCTTTGTTTCTTACTTGGCGATAAAGCCGATTTTCTTCATCGCCTTGGACAGCGTGCGCTCGGCAAGCCTGCCCGCACGCTCGGCACCCTGACGATAGATGGCTTCAAGCTGCGCCTTGTCGCTCATGTAGCGGTTGTATTCCGCCTGAATCGGCTCGAGCGTTGCGATGATGGTGTCGGCGACGGTGCTCTTCAGGTCGCCGTAGCCCTTGCCCGCGAATTCCTCGACGGCGGCGTCGGTCGTCTTGCCCGTCAGCGCACAGTAAATCGCCAGCAGGTTGGATACGCCCGGCTTGTTCTCGGCGTCAAAGCGGATTTCGGAATCGGAATCCGTGACGGCGCGGCGCAGCTTGCGGCGAACGACATCCGCCGGATCCAGCATGCTGACGAAGCAGTCATCCGGATCGGACTTGCTCATCTTGCGCTTGGGATCCTGAAGGCTCATGACGCGTGCGCCGTGCTTCGGATAGTAGCCCTCCGGAATGGTGAACACATTTCCGTAGATGCCGTTGAAGCGGGTGGCGATATCGCGGCAGATTTCCAGGTGCTGCGTCTGATCGACGCCGACCGGGACGAGGTTCGCCTGATAGAGCAGGATGTCGCCCGCCATCAGGACGGGGTAGGTGAACAGACCACAGTTGATGTTGTCCGAATGCTTGGCGCTCTTGTCCTTAAATTGGGTCATGCGGCTCATCTCGCCCATATAGGTGTAGCAGTTGAGCAGCCAGTTCATTTCGGCGTGCTGATGCACATGGCTCTGGAAGAAGAGGACGTTCTTCTCCGGGTCAAGCCCGATTGCCAGCAGCAGAGCCAGCAGCTGGATGGACTGCGCACGCAGTTTCGCCGGTTCCTGACGGACGGTGATGGCATGCAGGTCGGCAATCATATACAGACAGTCGTATTCATCCTCCAGCAGCTTCCAGTTGCGCATCGCGCCGATGTAGTTGCCCAGCGTCGGCGTGCCGGAAGGCTGAATGCCGGAAAGAATGCGCTGTTTTTTGACCGGTGTCGTCTGTTCCATAAAGCAAAATCTCCTTTGAGCAAGCGCCCGTGGGCGCGTGTTTTTGTATCATTCAGATGATCGGGAACCGCGCAAAACTGCCCGCGTGAAAAAATCCGCGGCAGGCACGGACGGGTTTGTCCGCTTTGCGCAACCCTCAACGGGTGAACTTCCTTTATTCTAGCACAAAGCAGAAAGGGACGCAAGGAGAATGCACGGATGAAAGCAGAGAAACGCGGCGCGAAGGGCGGGCGCGGATTGACAATCCGATGGATCAAGATGTATAATAACAAAATATATATGATTGCAAAAGGTCTGTCGTGCAGGGCGGCGGGCGGGGAAGGGCGGATCAATCACCATGGCGGTACAGATGATGGGGCTCTTATGCATCGAATGTGGGTGCTGGGGGTGTGCGGCGCTGCTGAAACGGCGCAACGAGGAAGCGATTCCGGTGACATGCATGGGCATGGTGCTGCTCATGTTTTTGTTCGGAATCGCGGGGCATCTGCGGCTGGGCGCCTATGCCGTGCTTGCCGCGCTTGCGTGCGTGGCTGGGAGAGCGACGATCTATTGCCTGAAGCATCGGACGTTTTTGGAAACGCTCCGCCGCTTTGTCACGGGTGCGGGTCTGTTTTTTGCCGCGGCTTACTGCGTGCTGACGCTGCTGAATTTCAGCTGGCGTGCCCATTCGTGGGATGAGTTTTCCCATTGGGCGGACGTCGTGAAGGCGATGAGCATGGAGAACGTGCTGAGCACCGACCCGACGGCGAAATCGATCTTCCCAAGCTATCCGCCTGCCATGGCGCTGTTTCAGTATTTTTTTCAGGTGCTGGTGCAGCTCAACGGCGGGGCGGAGCTGTTTTCGGAATGGCGGCTCATCTTCGCGTATCAGGTTTTTGTGCTGGCGCTGCTCATGCCGTTCCTCAAGGGTGTCAGACTGAAAGCGCCGCTGTCCGGTCTGTTTCGGATCATGCTGGTTTCGCTGTCGCTGACGATCTTTGCGTCGTCGATTTTTTACGAGATTTACATCGACTGCTTTGTGGGCATCCTTGCGGGCTCGGCGTTTGCCCACATTCTGAAAAGCGAAAAACTGACGCGGTTTGACAGTGCGCTGATTTTGATGACCTGCTCGACCATGGTGCTCAGCAAGGATGTGGGCATGTATTTTGCGGTTTTCGTCGCGCTGGCATATGGCATGAAGCGGACGGGCGACTGCGGCATACGGAGCGCCGAAAACCGAAACCGTGCGCTCGAAAAGGCGGCAATCGCGTGGATGGCGGCGTTCGTCGCCGTTTTCCTGCCGAAGATGCTTTGGAACCTCAGCATCACGGCAAATGACGCGGCGCGGCTCTTCCATCGTCCGTACGATCCGGGCATGCTGGCGGATATCCTGCTGGGGCGGGATACGACGTATCGCAGCGAGATCATTCCGAGGTACCTGTATGAATTCCTGACGGCAAAGGTCTATTTTAACGACGTGGGCATCGTGATGACGGATATGCTGGCGAGTGCGCTGCTGCTGCTGGGCGTCTGGGGCATAGCCGCGCTGGCTTTCCCCCGCAAGCGGGAAGCCGGTCGCTATTTCTGCGTCGTGCTTGCGATGGCGGTGATGTATATCCTGAGCCTGCCGCTCGTCTATATCTTCCAGTTTTCGGAGTACGAAGCCATGAGTCTGGCGAGCATGGGGCGCTATCTCAGCATCCTGTGGGTCTGCCTGAGCGAGGTGATCGTGCTGACGGGTATACGGCATATGGACAGGATGAAAACAGGTCAGGTGATGGCGTTTGCGGCGTGCATTTTGTCCCTGACCTCGTGGTCTACCGTCAAGAGCTTTGTGAGCGGGGAATACATCGAGGCGGCGAAGGAAGCCCGGATGGATTGCGATTTGGCTTGCGGTCAGATTCGCCAAAAGATCGGGAAGCGCGAGGCGAACATCGCGCTGATCGTGCAGGAAAGCAGCGGCTATGAGCGCTATATGTTCAGATACTGCCTGCGTCCGTATAACGTGGATAACGAATTCGCGTGGAGCATCGGCGAGGCGCCGCTGTACAACGGCGACATCTGGACGACGATCATTTCGCCCGAAGATTGGGAGAACCGGGTGCTGGATGCGTACGACTACGTCTATCTGTATCACACGGATGAGTACTTCATTTCGAGCTATTCCGAATTTTTCTCGAACGATATTCGAGATAAAACGCTTTATATTGTTGATAAAAACGACAAAGTGTGCTATCCTATTTGACGCTTATACAGAATGATTCATTTTTTGAGGTAGAGAAAACATGACAAGCAATCAAGATCATTTCCGCGTCGTGGTGCTGATTCCGGCATATAAGCCGGACGAGCGCCTGATTGAGCTGACGCGTAACCTGAGGAATGAGAAGCTCGACGTGCTGCTGGTGGATGACGGCGGCGGAGCGCAGTATGCCCCGATTTTTGAACAGTGCCGTGCGCTGGGCGCCGAGGTCGCCGTGCATGCGGTCAATCAGGGCAAGGGGCGTGCGCTCAAGACCGGACTGAACGCCGCGATGATCAAGTGGAAGGACATGGCGGGCGTGGTGACCGCCGACGCGGACGGACAGCATACGCCGCACGATATCCTGCGGATCAGCGAAGCGATGCGCGAACATCCCAACGCGCTGGTGCTGGGCTCGCGTGAATTCACGGGCGACGTGCCGTTCAAGAGCCGCTGGGGCAACCGCATCACGCGCTTTGTCTATGCGCTTGCCAGCGGTGTGCATATCGGCGATACGCAGACGGGTCTGCGCGGCATTCCGGCGGGGGCGATTCCGGCGATGATCACCATCGACGGCGAGCGCTATGAATACGAGATGAACGTGCTGCTCAAGCTGCGCGACATGAAGCTCGGCGTGTTTGAGGTGCCGATCGAAACGATCTATATCGACGATAATTCCGGCAGCCATTTCAATCCCGTGCGCGACGCGATTCGCATTTACGCGGTCATTTTCAAATATCTGTTCTCGTCGGTGACGTCCTTTGCGGTGGATTATCTGCTGTATTGGCTGTGCCTGGGATTCAAGATTGCGCCGCTGCTGAGCTATGCGCTGGCGCGTCTGGTTTCCTCGCAGGTGAATTATCATCTGAACAAGCATACCGTGTTCTCCGGACGCGGCGGCAAGCATTCCATGGCGAAATACTATGCGCTGGTCGTCGTTCAGGGATTGATCGGCGCGGGGCTGGTTCAGTTCCTGCCGACGCTGCTGCCGGTTTCGGCGGCGGTTGTCAAAATTCCCGTTGACCTTGTGCTTTTTGGTCTCAGCTACTTTATCCAGCGCGACTTTGTGTTTGATAAATGATGAGGATGAAAGAAAAAAGCAAAGCGCGGCGGCGTGTTCGCACGCGAGCCGCGCTTTTTTTAACCGCTGTCTCGTTTACGGGGCTGATTTTGCTCGGAATTCTCCGCCTCACCGTTCAGATGAGCGCCCTTTCGTCGGTGGCGCTGGGCGCGGCGGGAACGCTGGTGTGCTTTCTGCTGCCCGCGCTGGCGGGGCTGTTCCTGATCGACGGCGACCAGAGCGCGATGCTCCCGATGCGCAGCCTGAGCGCCCAGCATAGGCTGTTTTTATCGCTGACGGGTGCGCTGCTGGTCTGCCCGATGTCGCTGCTGGCGGATTTTCCGGGCGCGGCGCTGCGGCTCATGGGCTTTGCGCTGCCTGAGCGGGCGGCGGGCGCGTTGGACGCGTCGCTCTTTCTGCCGTGTCTGCTTGCCAGCGGGGTGCTTGCGCCGATTTGCGAGGAGCTGTTCTTCCGCGGCTATCTGATGGGCGTGTTCACTAGGTATGGACGCGGACGCGCCGTGGTATCCAGTGCGCTTCTCTTTTCGCTGGCGCACGGCGTGGACATGGAGTTTTTGCCGCGGGCGCTGACGGGGGCGCTGCTGGGCGCCATGACGATGCGGACGGGGTCGCTGTTTGCGGCGATGCTGGTGCATGGCTGCTATAACATAGCGATCATTCTGATCAACTTTTCGGGCGCGTCGGGCTTGTTTATGGGCTACTCGATGCTTTCCTGCGCGGTGCGGCTGATGGGTTCGGCGCTGTGCTGGGGCGCATATGCGCGGGCATGCAGGGCGAGAATGCCCCGCGTGACGGCGGAGATCCGGATCGGCGGATTCAAAAAGAAAGAGATCATGCTGCTGGCGGCGGCGACGCTTGCGACGGCTGCCGCGGTGGCGATCACGGGGGTGATGAAGCCGTGAATATGGCGCTCATCTGCATGGGACGATTGAAGGAACGCTATTGGCGCGAGGCGGCGGACGAATACGAAAAGCGGCTGTCGCGCTTTGGCAGATTTGAAGAGATTGAACTGCCGGATCTGCCGGAACCGGCAAACAGCTCGCCTGCCATCGAAGCGCAGATTTGTGAGCGGGAGGGCAAAGCCATTCTGCAAAAGGTTCGCGAAGGCGATATCGTCATCGCGCTGTGCATCGGCGGCAAACAGCTCGACTCGGTGCAGCTCTCTCAGACCCTGACGCGCTACGGCGACACCGGCAGGCGCGTGGTGTTCATCATCGGCGGTTCGCTGGGGCTTTCCCCGCAGGTGATTGCGCGGGCGGACTTCAAGCTCTCGTTTTCGCCGATGACCTTTCCGCATCAGCTGGCGCGGGTGATGCTGCTGGAGCAGACCTACCGCGCCATGAAGATTGCGTCGGGAGAACGGTATCACAAGTAAAGAGCATGCTGGGCGGCGGCTCATGCATCCATTTAAGGCATCAAATCAAGGCATCAAAAAGAAAGGAACGGAGTATGGAATACGATTTTGAGCTGGTTGGTAAGATCGGGTCGATGGCGCTCATCCGCCGCGAAGACGCCGATATTGACTATAATATCTTCTCCCGTCTGGGCAGCGAACTGCGCCCCGGCATGATTTGGGTCACGTCCGGCGCGGCGGAAATCGGCAGATTGGATTACATCAAGCGCACGGGGCATGAGCTGACCTGCGACAGCGTGGACGCCAAAACGGACTATGCCGCTCAGGGACAGAGCATCCTGATGGAGCAGTATCGTCACTTTATCCGCCCGGAGTATTCCGTACGCCAGGTGCTGGTTGAGCATCAGCACTTTAACGACCCGGAAAAGCGCGAGCATATCCGCAAGCTTTTCCTGCGGGCACGCGATCAGGGCGCGATTCCCATCGTCAACTATAACGACCCCGTTTCCGACGAAGAGAACCGCAAATGGGAGCTTTCCAACCTGCGCAGGGAGCATCGCGTCGTCCACGAATGCGTGGACAACGATGAAACCGCCGCGGTCATTGCGGGGCTGGTGACGACGAAGGTGCTGCTCATCATGACCTCGACCGAGGGCATTTATGCCGACCCGAAGGACGAAAAGACGCTTGTGCGCGATGTGCTGGCGAAAACGCCGGAGGAACTGGAAAAGAAGATTCGCGAATTGCAGTCGCACTGCATGGGCGCATCCCGTGCGGGCGCAAACGGTGCGCATGCCAAGCTGGAGTATGCGCTTGGCCCCGCTCTGCGCGGAACGACGGTCATCATCGGGCATGGACGCCATCGCATCAGCGACCTGCTCGAAGGGCGTGTCCCCTGCACGCGAATCGGTTTGGAGGGGTAAGCGATGAAAGCCAATTATCATACCCATACATCCCGATGCGGACACGCCAGCGGAACGGATGAACAATACGTCCGCGCCGCCATCGGGCAGGGGTTTGAAGAGCTGGGTTTTTCCGACCATGTGCCGTGGCCGTACGAGGACGGGTTTTCCCATCCCGGCGTGCGCATGAACGTATCGCAGCTGGGGGAATATCTGAGCAGCGTTCGCGCTCTGGCGCGACGCTATCGGGATCAGATTCACATCCTTACGGGATTTGAGTGCGAGTATTTTCCGGCGTACATGAACTGGCTGGAGGATATGGCGGCGGAAAACAAGCTGGATTATCTCATTCTGGGCAACCATTACGAAGACAACGACGAATACGGCATGTATTTCGGCGCATCGCGCACGGCGGATCAGCTCAGCCGCTATGTCAAGAGCGCGGAAAAGGGCATGAGGACGGGGCTGTTTGCGTATTTGGCGCATCCGGATCTGTTCATGCGCAGCTATAAGCCGTTTGACGAAAACTGCCGGGCGGCGGCGCGGGATCTTTGTCGGCTGTGCCGGGAGTTGGATATGCCGATGGAATACAATGTGCATGACCGGTTCATTTCCGGCATCACGCACAGAAAGAGCTATCCCGATCCGGAGTTCTTTGAAATCGTGCGGCAGGAGGGCGTCCGCGTGCTGATTGGGCTGGATGCGCACGAGCCGCAGGAGCTGTCCGACCCGACCCAGTGGAACCGCGCCATGCGCGAGCTGGAGCCGTTCGGCGGGCTGCACATGGATCGTCTGACGCTGAACCAGTGACCCGATCCATAAAACGGGTTGACAATCTTTTTGACCTGCCGTATGCTTAACCGGTGGGGTTTTTCATGAAGAACAATCATACCGGGAGGTTTTGAAATATGGGTTTCTTTGATAAAATTCGTGCGGCGGTTTCCCGCTTTATGAGCGGACGTTACGGCTCGGATCAGCTCAATCTGACGCTGATCATCGGTGCGCTGATTGTGACGACGATCGGTTCGCTGTCCGGCGTGTATTTTCTGACGCTGGCGGCAGATGCGCTGCTGATTCTGGCGATTTTCCGCATGTTCAGCAAGAATCGCTATGCGCGTGCGCATGAGAATCAGGTCTATCTGGAAAAGACGATGAAGGCTCGCCGCGTGGTGACGGAATGGGTTAACCGGGTGAAGAACAGCAAGAAGTACCACTACTACACCTGCCCGAAATGCAGGCAGCGCCTGCGCGTACCGCGGGGCGTCGGAAACATCACCATCACCTGCAAAAATTGCGGCACAAAATTCGATAAGAAAGCGTAAACTGCCAAAGGGGGCTGTCAGGGAACTGCATACCTGACAGCTCTCTTTTTTCGCTTTGCGGTGATGGCTCGCTTATGGGAAGAATAGAACCGGGCTATGCGCAAAGCGACCGTCAGGTTTCGCTTCGCTTCCTGACTGCTTTTTCTTCTGGGCTTTGCGATGGGGGAACGATGGGGGATTTCATCCCCCAAGCCCCCTGCCTGGGGACCAGATCCGGGAAACTCGCATAGGGGCGCTGTCCTCTGCCTGCGGCAGACGCGCCCGCTTCGCGAACGCGCAAGCGCTCCTTGCGATTTCCGATTTCCGTCACGCTGAATCCCGCACAGCGGGCGCGTGACTTCAATCCCCGGACCCATCTTCGCTTCGCGCTTATGGCTCGTTTTTGATCCGGGAAAGATATGAACGGAAAATGGAGGCATGCTATGAAAGGACTATTTTCAAGACGCAATGCGCGGATTCTGGCTGTGATGCTGATTATGCTGGGCATAGCAAGCGCGTACTGGCTGAGCAGAGGGCAGAAGGCGATGACGGTGAACCTGCCCGCGATGCAGCAAAGCGCCGAGCGGGACAGCCTATCCGTCACGGCGCAGGCGACGGAGGACATGCGCACGCTGAAGGGCGACATGCACTTGACGACGACGAACCGGACGGGCGAGGATTGGACGGAGCTGGTCTTCCACCTATATGCAAACGGCATTCGGGAAGGAAGCATGGTCGTATCCGGCGTGACCATCGACGGGAACGCGGTGTCGTTTGCAACGGATGCGGATGATTCGTCCGTGCTTCGCGTGCAGCATGCGCTTAAAAGCGGCGACATGGCGGACATTTCCCTTCATTTTGCGCTGACCATTCCGCGAGGGGAGAGCGAAATCGCCCGGACGGACGACAGTGCGCTGCTCATCGGTGCGCTTCCGATGCCGGCGATGTGGGAAAACGGCGCATGGAGGACGGATGCTTACGATGCGCTTGCCGAAACGAGCTACGCACAGCCGGTCGATATCCAGATGGCATTGACCGTTCCGGAAAAGGTCAAAGCCGCGTTTGGCGGCGCGTGGACGAATGAACAGCGCAACGGCGACGGAACGAAGACGCTGACGATGCAGCTCGAAGGCGCACGCGACATCTCCCTTGCCATGCGCACGGAAGGAAGCATGCGGCAGGCGATGAGCGGCGATATCCTCGTGACCGCGCTGGCTGAAAACAGCCGCACGGCGGCGCGGCTTCTGGAGGCGGCATGCAAGGCGCTGGAAGCGGTGGAGGGCGTCGGGCTGGCGTATCCCTTCCCGTCGCTGACGGTCGTTCAGGCGCAGACGGGGCATGAGGACGGCGTCATCGGCTCGGCGCTTCTGGCGGTGGACGGCACGAAGAAGGGCGACGCGCTCTTGCGGCAGCTGACGCGGCTCTGTGCGCGGCAGATTTTCGGCGTGCAGGTAGAAAACGATCCGTGGAACGCGCCGTGGCTGAGCCAGACGCTTGCCTCCTGCGTGGAGCTGCTCACCTATCGCAGCCGCGAGGGCAACACGGCGTATGAAAAGCGTTTTTACGGCGAGGTGGAGATTGCCCAGCGCCTGACCCGTCCGCACGGCGTGACCGTCGGCGCATCGACCGAGCATTTCGGCGATGACAGCGAGATGACGCAGGTTCTGCGCGATCAGGGCGCGGCGAGTCTGATGGGGATCGACACGGCGGTCGGCGGCGAAGCGTTTATCCGCGCTCTGCAAATCTACGCGGAGGAGAACGCGGGCGGCACGGGAAGCCTTGAAAAGCTGGAGCGTGCGCTCATGCAGGCGACCGGAAGCGCGTGGGACGGCTATTTGTCGGACATGCTCACCTTTTGATGCAGGGGAAGACAGAGCAGGAGCAGCAGGGCGGCGCAGACTGCGCCGAGGATCGGATAAGCGCTTTGAACGATGCGCCCGAAGCCCAGACGCGCAAACAGCAGGCTGAACAGGCAGGCAAGCCCCAGCCGCAGAGCGCGTCGCCCCGCGGGCAGGAGCAGCCGAACGGAGGCGCAGAGCGTGGCGCACAGCGTTGAAAGCGCGGCGGCATACAGGCACAGCGCGATAAGCCGATAACCGCCCGCGCCGAGAGAGCGGCTGAGCCAGACAAAGGGAAGCGGCTGGAGAAGGATGGACTGCATATGGCGGCGGCAGACGGAAACGCCGAGCATCAGCATCGCGCCGAAGAGCAGGCAGAACAGGGCGACGCTTCGCTTCTGCTTTTCACGGGAGAGCGAGAGCAGCATCGGCAGTTCTCCGGCGAGCATGGCGGCGTTCAGCGCACCGTATAGCACGCCGTCCGTCAGCGCACGCAGGGGCGAATCCGGCGGGAGAATCGGCTCGAAGCACGCCTCGCCGACCGGCAGGCGAAGCAGGCTGAGCAGCAGAAACGGGAGCAGGGCGCAGAGCGCCGCGCCGACGAGCGCCAGCCCGTGCAGATCCGACGCGGAGAGGACGAGCGCCAGCGCGAGCGTCACGCCCATGCCGAGCGCATAGGCATGGCGCAGGGGCAGCGTCAGGGCGAACAGCTCCGCACAGGCGGAGAGCATCGCGCCGCCCGTCATGGCGCAGAGCAGCACGAAAAGCGCCGAACAGAGCGCGGCAAAGCGCTTTCCCCAGCGCAGGCGGCAGAGCGCGGGCAGGGAGGAAACGCCGCCGTGCGCCATCTGCGAACAGAGCCTGAGAAACAGCGCGGCGAGGGCTGTCAGGGCGCCGAGTATGGCGATGCCGGAAGCCCAGCCGTGGCAGGCGAAGAAGCGGACGATTTCCCTGCCGGAGGCAAAGCCCGCGCCGACAACGCCGCTCAAAAGCGCCAACGCGCACAAGAGGATATCCATACCGTCCCTCCTCGATCAAATAAACTCCTGTCAAGGCATATGAACAGCCGGCGAAAAAAAGAAGAAACTTTCTTTTTTGAATGAATCGATGTATAATAGGGTCATGCTTTGCGGGCTTCGGGTTACGCTGAACTATCGCCCAAACGATATGACGAATAAAAGAAAGCAGGCGCATTTATGCAGCGGTATACAATTTGTGAAATTGATCTTGCGGCGATCCGGCATAATGTCGGCGTGATGAAAGCGCATATCGCGGGCGGGGCGAAGTTTCTCGCCGTCGTGAAGGCGGATGCCTATGGGCATGGCGCGGTTCCCGTCGCGAAGGCGGCGCTGGAGGCGGGGGCGGATATGCTCGCCGTCGCCATCCCGGAAGAGGGCATCGCGCTGCGGCATGCAGGCATCACGGCGCCGATCCTCGTGCTGGGCGGCATTGAGGAGGCGGCTGCACGCGATGTTGTGCAAAACGGGCTGACGCAGGTGGTCTTTGATGAGGCGCGGATTCGTGCGCTGGCGCAGGCAGGGCAGGCGCTTGGCGAAACGGCAAAGGTGCATCTGAAGCTGGATACGGGCATGAACCGCATCGGCGTGCGCACGGAGGACGAGGTCAAGGCGCTGGTGAGGCTGATCGACAGCCTGCCGGGGATTGAGCTGACCGGGTGCTTTACGCATATGGCGACGGCGGACGAGGCGGACGCGACGGGAACGCTGGCGCAGATTGCGCGGTTTGAAGCGCTGTGCGCCGCGATTGCGTCCGTGCATCCGCAGAAGATCATCCGCCATGCAGCCAATACCGCCAGCATCTTCCGCTATCCGCAGGCGCATGCGGACATGGTGCGCGGCGGCATCGCGCTGTACGGCTATCCGCCCGTGCCGGAGGCGACGGGGCTGATGCCGGCGATGCGCTGGGTGACGCGTGGCGTATTCGTCAAGACCATTCAGCCGGGCGACCGGGTGAGCTATGGCGGCATGTTTGAAGCCGAGCGCCCGACGGTTGTGATGACCCTTCCGGTCGGCTATGCGGACGGTTATCGCAGGGGCATATCCGGAAAGGGATGCGTCCTCGTCCGCGGAAAGCGTGCGCCGGTCATCGGGCGCGTGTGCATGGATCAGGTGATGGTCGATGTGACGGACATTCCCGGCGCACAGGCGGGCGACGAGGTCGTGCTGCTCGGGCGGCAGGGGGAGGAGTGCATCGACGCGGACGAAATGGCGTCGTGGCTGGATACCATCAGCTATGAGGTGCTTTGTTCGCCGTCCGCACGCGTGCCGCGTGTGTATAGGCACGAATGAGCGGCGGGGAAAAGGCGGAGATCCGTCGGCAGATGTGCAGCATACGACGCGCCCTGAGCGGGGAAGAGCAGAAGCGTGCCGCCGACGGGGTTTATGCGCAGATCATGCGCATGGAAAGCTATCGCTCGGCGCGGACGGTCATGGCATATGCCGCCGTGCGGGGCGAACTCTCGCTGGAGCGGGTGATGGAGGATATTCGCGCCTCCGGACGTCGGCTTGCGCTTCCGCGATGCGGGGAAAGCGGCGGGATGGACGCCTGCCTCGTGACGGAGCGGCGTCAGCTCAGGCAGGGCGCATATGGCATTTGGGAACCCGATGAGAGCTGCCCGCTCGTACCGCCGGAAGAGATCGACCTGATGCTCATCCCCGGCACGGCGTTTGACCGCGCTGGCGGGCGCATCGGTCAGGGCGGCGGATACTACGACCGATACATCATTAAAACACGCGCTGTCCGCGTCGGCATATGTCACGGATTTGCACTGGTGAACCGTATTCCGACAGAAAAGCACGACGTGCGGATGGACGCCGTCGTTACACCGGAGGAAACCTTGGTTTTCAGACTGAAGGAGAACGAACATGAATAAGAAAAAGACGGCGAAGCCCGTGCGACGCGCCAAGCATTGGAGCTTGAGCTGCGTACTCCCGATGGCGGGAAAGATGCTGGCGATTCTGGCGGCGGTCATCGTGATGGGGCTGATGTTCAGCGCACTGCACGCGATTGGTTCCGTGGTACTGCGCGATCTCATTACGCTCGCGATTGCGGCGGGCGTGCTGCTGATGTGTTACAGCGAGGGCTTGACACGCGGCGTGAACGATGTGGACGCCAGCCATGCCGCCGACCTGCTTGAAAAAGAGGGCAAGACGCCGGAAAAGCGCGAGGAAGCGGCTTGCTGGCATCCGATGAAGGCGGTTGCGGCGTGCCTGATCGTGTTCGGCATCCCGCTGGCGCTCGCCGTTTATCTCGCCGTGACGGCTCAGCCGTATACCTATTCGCTTCAGGATCTGCCGCTGTGGCTGACGGAAACGTATGGGGCGCGGGAGGACGTGATGGCGCCGCTGGCGGCTTACGCGCAGACGGTGTCGCTGAACGCGAAGGATATCATTCGCCTGATCGTGCGCCTGACGGAACTGATCTATACCAATCTGTTCCCCGACCCGCAGACAATGGCGCAGCTGATCGATCAGCTTTCCCCGCTGATGGTGCTGACCTATCCGCTGGCGTGCATCATCGGCTACCTGCGTGCGCCTGCCGCGTGGCGTAAGCAGCAGAGCATGCAGCGCAAAGCCAAGAAGGCGGCTGTCCGCAAGGCGCAGAAGAAGAGCATGGTGGATGAGCTGCTGGGCAGCGGCGGAGAAGTACACTACGGTCAGCGCCCGCAGAATGAAACGCATAAGAAAAAAGAGCTGATCTGAGCGCGTTTTTCCTGCGCGGTTGAAATCATACTGTGCATCTGATATAATGAAATGTGGAAAATGCCGGACTGACAATTTGCGTTTTCCGGCGCTTTAAAGCAGCTCAAAAGGCTTCACATCCGCTGTCGCAAAGCGACAGCATAGCGGAAGGTGCAGGGAAGGCATAAACCCACCGGAAGTCGGTTGTGCCTTCAAACGTTCAATAGCGCTTTAAAGCAGCTCAAAAGGCTTAGCTTCGCATCCGCTGTCGCAAAGCAGCAGAACGGCGGAAGGGCAGAGAAGACATCAACCTATCGAGAGTCGGTTGTGCCCGCAGACGTTCAATAGCGCTTTTAAGCAACTGAAAAGACTTCGCATCCGCTGTCGCAAAGCGACAGCATAGCGGAAGGTGCAGGGAACTCAGTTCCCTGCCGGGGTTTGGGGC
>CAKUCW010000041.1 GCA_934643825.1 uncultured Clostridia bacterium
AACCTCAGGTTCCTGCCGGGAGTTTGAGGGCGGCGCCCTCAACATCCCCCGACGTTACCCCAGCCTCGACGCGGTTTCCGCAAGCTCCAAGCCTTCGTTGTTTTCAAGCGCCCAGCGAATCGACCACTCGTTTTCAAAGAGGATGACGTCGCGTTCGCGGGCGTCCTTGGCGAGGGAAGAAGTGCTGGACAGCTTCAAATCCTCGATCTCCTTGGGCGACTTGGTGATCCAGCGGACGAAACGATAGGGGAGCTGCTGGCGGCGAATCTCCGCGTTGTACTCCGTCTTCAGGCGATGCTCAAGCACTTCGAACTGAAGCACGCCGACCACGCCGACGATGATTTCCTCAAAGCCGATGCCCGGACGCTTGAACGTCTGGATCGCGCCTTCCTCGCTCAGCTGCAAAACGCCCTTGACGAACTGCTTGCGCTTGAGGCTGTCGATGCTGCTGACGCGGGCGAAGAACTCCGGCGCGAACACCGGAATGCCCGGGAAGCGGCGCTTCTTGCCCGTGCAGAGGGAATCGCCCAGCGCAAAGATGCCGGGGTCGAACAGACCGATGATGTCGCCCGGATAGGCGTTTTCAACGGCTTCGCGCTCGTCCGCCATGAACTGCTGCGGCTGCTTGAGCTGAATCATCTTGTTCGAGCCGCTGTGCCAAACGGTCATGCCCTTCGTGAACACGCCCGAGCAGATGCGCATGAACGCCAGACGGTCGCGGTGCGCGGGGTTCATGTTCGCCTGAATCTTGAAGATGAAGCCGGAGAAATCCGGATCATCCGCCATGACCAGACCGTCGTCGCTCTCGTGCGCGGCGGGCGGGGTGGAATACTCCAGGAAGCGGGTCAGGAACGGCTCAACGCCGAAGTTGGTGATGGCAGAGCCGAAGAACATCGGCGTCAGCTCGCCCTTGCGAACCAAATCGAGATCGAATGAATCGCCCGCGATGTCCAGCAGCTCGATTTCGTCCATCAGACGCTTGTAAAGGCGGTCGCCCAGCAGCTCGGGCAGATGCGGATCGTCAAGCGGCACATCCTGCTTTTCGACGCGGGTTTTGCCGTGGTCGCCGGACTCGTAAAGCTCGACCATCTGCGTGTCGCGATGGTAAACGCCCTTGAAATCGCCGTCCGTGCCGATGGGCCAGTTGATCGGGCAGGCGCGGATGCCCAGCACCTGCTCCATTTCCTCCATCAGGGAGAACGGGTCTTTGCCGGCGCGGTCCATCTTGTTGACGAAGGTGAAGATGGGGATGTTGCGCAGACGGCAGACCTTGAAGAGCTTGATGGTCTGCGCCTCAACGCCCTTCGCGGCGTCGATCAGCATGACCGCGCTGTCCGCGGCGACGAGCACGCGGTAGGTATCCTCGGAGAAGTCCTGGTGACCGGGGGTGTCGAGGATGTTGATGTGGTAACCGTCGAACTCAAACTGCATGGCAGAGGAAGTGACGGAAATGCCGCGCTGTTTCTCGATGTCCATCCAGTCGCTGGTGGCGTGTTTGTCGCTCTTGCGGGCTTTGACGGAACCGGCGGTGCGAATCGCGCCCGAATAGAGCAGCAGCTTTTCGGTCAGCGTCGTTTTACCGGCGTCCGGGTGGGAGATAATGGCGAACGTCCGGCGGCGGGCGGTTTCTGCCGCGAGCGAACCGGGCATCGGCGTATCAGGCATGATAGATCCTCCTTGGGGGCAATGTGAAGGGGCGGCTGTGCGCCCCGCGGATACTTTCAAACAATCATATAGTATATCATAAAGGATAACGCTTGAAAAGCTGAAAGGTGCAAAAAAAACCATGAAGAAAATGCAATATTCAGAAAGAAAATTTATAATCAGGGGGATATTCCTTCCTAATAGTAAAATATCGACCCATAAGCGCGAAGCGGAGAAGGGAGTCTGAGGGGGAATCCCCCTCAGGCAGGTTTGGGCGGCAGCCCAACGTAACCCCCCGTTCCCCATAAAAAAAGAAGTAGTTTCAGAGCAGAATGCGAAGCATTCTACGATTGAAACGGGTTTGCGCTAAGAAGCATATTCTCAAATGCAAAGCAGCTTAAACCACCTGCTTCTTACACCTGCTATGCAGTTTAGGGTTACGCCCTGCGGGGGCTGGGGTTACGCGCTTGCGATGCAGGCGGGGGAACGCGCTCCGCTGGGGCTTAGGGGATTAGGGGAAGATTTCGATTTCTCCCCCTAAATCCCCTAAGAACCCCATCACCCCCATTGAAACGAGCAGGGACACCCTGCACCCGGGAACGGGGGTTACGACTCGGACTAACCGCCCTGCGGGGCGCGTCCGAGGGCTGGGGTTACGGGGTGCGGTTCAATGCGGGGGTAGCGGAATCAGGTTTCGCTTCGCTCCCTGATTCTTGCTTCTTTATTGAATCGCTTCGCGATTGGGGGTTACGGGGTTACGATTGGGCTGCCGCCCAAACCTGCCTGAGGGAATTCTTCCCTCAGACTCCCATCTCCGCTTCGCGGCGGTTTCAAGCGGCTTACAAAAAAGTCCTCTCCATCGGGAGAGGACAAAAGATCAGGCATGTTTCGCATCCTGTTTTTCAAACGCATGCATCCAATCAGACTTAAAATAATAGATCGTAAAGACCAATGTACTCAGGCTCCATGTGATCGGATACGCCCAGGAAACCGTTTGCAGCACGGGGAAGAAGCGCACGGCGATGGTCACATAGGCGACGCGGATGATACACCAGCACAGCAGCATGACGAGCATCGGCACGGTCGATTTGCCCGCGCCACGGAAGATTGCCGCCATACAATGCGAATACGCCAGCAGGAAGAAGAACGGCGTGGTCGTGCGCTCATGCAGCACGCCATAGGCGATGGATTCCGCGTCGTTGGTGAAAAGACCGATCAGCGTCGGAGAGAAGCAGAAGATCAGCAGCGCGACGGTTTCGGCGATGATTGCCGAGCAGCCGATGCCGAACCGGATGCCCTTCTTCACGCGGTCATACTGTTTCGCGCCGAGGTTCTGGCTGACGAACGTGGTCAGCGCCATGGTGAAGCAGGTGACGGGCAGGAAGCCGAAGCCCTCGATGCGGCTATGAGCGCCGCAGCCCGCCATCGCCGCCGCGCCGAAGGCGTTGATATTACTCTGCACGACGACATTAGCGATGGAGATGATGCTATTCTGCAAGCCCGCGGGCAGACCGTTTTGCAGAATCTCGACCAAAGCGCGTTTTTCAAAGCGAATCTTCCGGACATCGACGTGATAATCGCGTTCGCTGCGGATCAGCCGCGCCATGCACAGCAGCATACTGACGAGCTGAGAGATGGCGGTTGCCGCCGCCGCCGAGCCGACGCCCATATGGAACACGCCGACGAAGAGCAGGTCAAGCACGATATTGATAAAGGACGAGATGATGAGGTATTGGAGCGGGTGCTTACTATCGCCGGTCGCCTGAAGGATACCCATACAGATATTATAGAGGACGAAGGCGAGGGAACCGGTGAAATACGTTCTGAAATAGCTGATGGAATTCGGGAGAACGGTTTCGGGCGTGCCCATGAGCCTGAGCATGATGGGCGAGAGCCACATGCCCACGACGGTCAGCAGCGATCCGGCGACGAGACCGAAGGCGAGCAGGGTATGGATGGTTTTCTGCATACGCTCACGATCTCTTGCGCCGTAATAGCGTGCGATGACGACGCCTGCGCCCATGGAGATGCCGTTGACCAGACCGACCATCAGGAAGATCAGGTTACCGGAGGAGCTGACGGCGGCGAGGGCTTCGCTGCCCAGAAAGTTACCGACGATCAGCGAGTCTGCCGTATTATACAGCTGCTGGAAGAGGTTACCCAGAAACAGGGGCAGGGCAAAGGCGATGATGCCCTGAGAGATCGAGCCTTCCGTCAGCGAGGCGGAGGGATGAGAAGAATGAAAGCGCATGAAGCTAATCCTCCGTAGAAATCCAACAATCCATCTTTTTCGACACATAAGCCTAACCGCAAACACAGTATTTTCATTATACGCTCTTTACGTCGGGGTTGCAATGGTTTGAGGTGACGAATATGCCGGATCCCATATGGGCGAATTCGCAGAAACGGGCGAGCGGCGCGAAGAAAGGGTTTGGGGGATGAATTTTCCGGCGTGTCCGGGACGGCTCATCGAACGGGGAAAGCGGCTTTGCCCGAGCCTCCCATCAAGTGCGGATGAGGTGAAAAACTTCCTTATTATAGGCAATTATAGGCATGAAGGGCGAAAGCTTAAGAAAACGGCGCACATTTTTCAATAAAAACCGGAAATCCCGTGTGCAAGGCTTGTCTGAATGTGTATAATGTTGTGTATGGACGGAAGGATGCGGACGGGCGGCATGATTGACAGCAGGGGGAAAATAGGCTAAACTGGTTCGGTACGGATTGAAAACGCGGTTTGGCAGGGCTGTCATGCCGCAAAGGCAGGAAAGAAGATTGAGAATATTGGGCATTGACCCCGGTCTGGCGACGATGGGCTGGGGTGTGATTGAATCCGACGGATATCGGGAGAAGCTGGTTCAGTACGGAGCGCTGCTGACCTATCCGCGGGACACGTTCCCCACGCGCCTGCGGTGCATCTACACGGGCGTCAAGGGGCTTTTGCAGACGTTTCAGCCGGAGGAAATCGCGTTTGAGGAGCTGTTTTTCTCCAAGAACGTGACGACTGGCATACAGGTCGGCGGGGCACGCGGCGTGGCGCTCGTCGCCTGTCAGGAATACACGGACAAGCTGTTTGAGTATACGCCGATGCAGATCAAGCAGGCGGTGGTCGGCTATGGCGGCGCGGATAAGCATCAGGTGCAGATGATGGTGCGCATGCTGCTGGGACTCCGGGAGATTCCCAAGCCGGACGACGCCGCGGACGCGGTGGCGTGTGCCATCACGCATGCGCACGCGGGCACGGGACGGGTGCAGTTTAAGATCAAGTGAGGATAGAGGCATGATAGACTTCATTGAAGGAACGGTGGAGAGCAAAGCCCCCGGCGAGCTGGTCATCAGCGCGGGCGGCGTGGGCTTTCTGCTGATGTGTTCCAATACGACGCTGGCGGAAGCGCCCGCCAAGGGCGAAAAATGGCGCTGCCATACGGTGCTGAACGTTCGCGAGGACGCGATGGAGCTTTTCGGCTTTGCGACGCGTCAGGAGCGGGCGATGTTCAAGCGGCTCTGTCAGGTGACGGGCGTCGGCGCGAAGACGGCGCTGGGCGTGCTTTCCGCGCTGCCGCTGCGCGATTTGTCCGTCGCGATTGTGACGGGCGATGTCACGGCGCTTTCCCGCGCACCGGGCGTGGGCAAGAAGACGGCTCAGCGCATCGTGCTGGAACTGAAAGATAAGGTGGAGCAGCAGGATCTCGCCGCGACGGCTGCGGCGGGCGCGGCTGCACCGGCGGCAATGGTCGGCGATGCGCAGAGAGAGGCGCAGGCGGCGCTTCAGGCGCTGGGCTATACCGCGGCGGAGGCGGCGCGTGCCATCAACCTGGTTCGCGATCAGGCGGATACGGTGGATCAGCTGATCATGCTCGCGCTGCGTCAGATCGGCTCGCTGTGAGCGAAGGAGAAGACATATGTTGATGAAACTTCCGAATGACCCCGTGATGCTGCTCAGCGCGGTCAATATGAAACTGCGCGACCAATATGTTTCTCTCGATGCGCTCTGCGATGATTTCCATATCTCGCCGGAGGATATCGAGAAAAAGCTTGCCGAAATCGGCTATGAATATAATCGGGAAGCGAACCGCTTCGTTTGATTTCGTTTGATGAGGTAGAACATGGAAGAAGAAAGACTCGTGATGAGCGGCTTCCGCGAGGAAGAGGACGATCAGGAAAGCAGCCTGCGCCCGAAAACCCTGCGGGAATATGTCGGTCAGCAGGCGGTGAAGGATAGCCTGAATATCTATATCCAAGCCGCACGGCAAAGACGCGATTCGCTCGACCATATCCTGCTGTATGGCCCGCCCGGCTTGGGAAAGACGACCCTCGCGGGCATCGTCGCCAGCGAGATGGGGCAGAATATCCGCGTGACCAGCGGGCCCGCGATTGAGCGTGCGGGCGACTTGGCAAGCCTGCTGACGAACCTCTCCAGCGGCGACGTGCTGTTTATCGATGAAATCCATCGGCTGTCGCACGCGGTGGAAGAGGTGCTGTATCCCGCGATGGAGGATTACGCGCTGGATATCATGATCGGTAAGGGCCCTTCCGCAAGGAGTATCCGGCTGGATCTGCCGAAGTTCACGCTCATCGGCGCGACGACCCGCGCCGGTTCGCTGTCCGCACCGCTGCGCGACCGATTCGGTATCGTCTTCCGCCTTCAGATGTATACGACGGAAGAGCTGATGAAGATCGTGTATCACTCCGCGGGCGTGCTGGGCATACAGGCGGAGGAGGACGGCGTCAGGGAAATCGCGAGGCGAAGCAGAGGAACGCCGCGAATCGTCAACCGATTGCTCAAGCGCGTGCGCGACTATGCACAGGTGCGCGGCGACGGCGTGATCACCAAACAGATGGCAAGGGAAGCCCTGACGCTGCTGGATGTGGATGATTTGGGACTGGATCGCGTCGATCGAACCATCCTGACGACGATGATGAAGAAGTTTGACGGACGTCCGGTCGGACTGGATACGCTGGCGGCGACGACCGGTGAGGATTCCGTGACGATCGAGGATGTGGTTGAACCGTATCTGATGCAGCTTGGGTTTATTATGCGCACGCCGAGGGGTAGGATTTGTACTCAGGCGGCGTATGACCATATGAAGATTCCGATGCCGCAGAGTGCGCAGAATGGAAGACTCGATGGACAAACCAGCCTGCTGGATTAAATCAATGCCTTTAAACCGCCGCGAAGCGAAGAAAGGGTGCAGGGAACGAAGTTCCTTGCTGGGGCTTGGGGCAAAGCCCCAAACGTAACCCCCGTACCCCCAATCAAAAAAAGAAGTAGTTTCAGAGCAGAATGCGAAGCATTCTACGATTGAAACGGGTTTGCGCCAAGAAGCATGTTCTCAAATGTAAAGCGGCTTAAACCGACTTGCTTCTTATTCCTGCTATGCAGTTTAGGGTTACGCCCTGCGGGGGCTGGGGTTACGCGCCTGCTTTGCAGGCGGGGGAACGCGCTCCGCTGGGGCTTAGGGGATTAGGGGAAGATTTCGATTTCTCCCCCTAAATCCCCTAAGAACCCCATCACCCCCATTGAAACGAGCAGGGACACCCTGCACCCGGGAACGGGGGTCACGACTCGGACTAACCGCCCTGCGGGGCGCGTCCGAGGGCTGGGTTACGGGGTAGCGGTTCAATGCTGCTTGCCCGGAATCAGGTGACGCTTCGCTTCCTGATTCTTGCTTCTTTATCGCTTCGCGATTTGGGGAACGGGGTTACGATGGGGTTGCCACCCCATACCCTGCTTGGGGCTTTGCCCCAAACCCCAGCAAGGAACTTCGTTCCCTGCACCCTCTCTCCGCTTCGCGCCTACGGATTGATACGACCTATTTATAAATTTAGAAAAGAGAGTTCACATGAAAACGAGTGATTTTGATTACGAATTACCTCAGGAGCTGATCGCGCAGACGCCCGTTGAGCCCCGCGACAGCAGTCGTTTACTGGTCTATCACCGCGCCACCGGCACGGTCGAGCACAAGATCTTCCGTGACATCATCGACTATCTCCACGCAGGGGACGTCTTGGTCATCAACCAGACCCGCGTCATTCCCGCCCGTCTTTACGGCGTGAAAGAGGGCACCGGCGGGGCAATCGAGTTCCTTCTCCTACGCCGTCTGAACCTCACGGACTGGGAGGTCATTCTCAAGCCCGGCAAAAAGGCAAAGCCCGGTGCGCGGTTCGTATTCGGCAACGGCGACCTGATTGCGGAGATCCTGACCGTCAGCGAGGACGGCGGGCGCACGGTGCGCTTCTTCTACGAGGGCGTATTCGAGGATGTACTGGACAGGCTGGGTCAGATGCCCCTGCCGCCGTACATTCACGAGAAGCTGGAAGACAAGACGCGCTATCAGACGGTATACGCCAAGGTGGACGGAAGCGCCGCCGCGCCGACTGCCGGTTTACACTTCACGCCGGAGTTACTCGAACGGATCAGGCAGAAGGGCATTGACATCGTGCCGGTACTGCTGCACGTCGGCTTAGGAACGTTCCGTCCGGTCAAGGAGGATGACGTCGCCGACCACCACATGCACAGCGAATACTACGAGGTGACGCAGGAGCAGGCGGACGCCATCAACGCCGCCCGTGCGCGGGGCGGGCGCATTGTCTGCGTCGGCACGACGAGCGTACGCACGCTGGAGACCGTCGCGACGGAGGACGGCATTGTGCATGCCGGAAGCGGTTTCACGCAGATTTTCATCACGCCGGGCGTCAAGATCAAGGCGGTGGATGCGCTGATTACGAACTTCCATCTTCCGCAAAGCACGCTGCTGATGCTCATTTCCGCGTTGATGGGGCGCGAGAATGCGCTCAAGACCTACGAGCTTGCGGTACAGGAGAAATACCGATTCTTCTCCTTTGGCGACGCGATGTTCATCGAATAATCAGACTGGCGGACTGAGTCCGCGTTCACTTCCGCCGAGAGTATGGCATAGATTGTCTGTTTTGCGAACGTGGGCGATTCTTAGGCGATTGCCGAATGGATCGGACAGACTGAGGCGGACTGAGTCCGCTTTCACTTCCGCCGGGAGTTTTGCGTGGTTTGGAAGTTTTGCGCCCGAAGGTTTCCAAAGGGCGATGCGCCAAACGGGCGCCGTAAACGCTCGGAAAGCCCTTTGGTGGGGCGATGGGGCAAAGCCCCATATCCACAGCTTGAAAGTTCTGCGATTCTTCAGGCGTCAAACGGCGGACTGAGCGTTTTATCGGATACGGCGGGTTTTATGGATCTCCTATGCACAAAAAATGAGGTATTCTCACACAATCGAGCGGTTTTGTGGGATAGGCAAACGAAGCGGAATCGGGTATAATCAAGCTAACGAAGTAAAGGCTTCGCGCCTTGCAAATACACGCGAAGGAGTGGATCGAGATGGGGTACAGACTGTTCAGCGACATGACGGCGGATGTCAGCGATGAACTGATGGCGGGCATGCCGACGGTTGAATTTGTGCCGATGCAGGTCGAGTTGGGCGGGAAAAGCTACACCTACGGGCCGGAAGGCGACCTGACGGTGGAGCATTTTTACGCCGAGCAGCGCGGGGGCAAGTTCGCCAGCACGTCGCAGATCAACCCGATGGTCTATCGGGAGTGCTTTGAGAAGGCGCTGATGGCGGGCGAGGACGTTCTGTATCTATGCTTCTCGTCCGGCCTGTCCGGCACGCTGCAATCCGCGAGACTCTGTGCGCAGGAGCTGCGGGAGGATTATCCCGACCGCAAGGTGGTCGTCATGGATACGCTTTGCGCGTCGGTTGGCGAGGCGATGCTCGTGCGCGAAGCCGCCCGCATGCAGCAGGAGGGCTATAACATCGACGAGCTGGCGGTGTGGGTCGTGGGAAACCGGCAGAATATCTGCCACTGGTTCACGGTGGATACCTTTGAGCATCTGAGGCACGGCGGGCGCGTTTCCGCCGCTGCGGCGGCTGTGGGCACGATGCTGCAAATCAAGCCGATGCTCCATGTGGACGAGGATGGCAAGCTGCGCGTCGCCGAGAAGCCGCGTGGGCGCAAGCAGGCGATTCGCACGCAGATTGCGCACATGAAGGCGGGCTGGATGCCGGAGATGGGCAAGCTGGTCGTCGTCGGGCACGGCGACTGCCCGGAGGACGGCGAGCAGCTCAAGCAGGCTGTGCTGAAGGAGTTCCCGGATGCGGATGTCCGCATGGCGAACATCGGCCCGGTCATCGGGGCGCACACGGGTCCCGGCATGCTGGCGCTCATCTACTGGGGAAACAACCGCTAAATTTCAACAGACTTGGCAGGAAATCTTGACAATTGGAGCATGGAGCGATATAATACCCCTTAGGTATGCACTCGTAGCTCAGTTGGATAGAGCGTCAGACTCCGACTCTGAAGGCCACAGGTTCGACTCCTGCCGGGTGCACCAAGAAAAAAGCCTTGATTTCACTTGAGAAATCGAGGCTCTTTTTTAATGTATAGGAAATTGCACAAAATCGCCCGCGTGAGCAAGACTTTGATGTGTGGCGGACTTCGGCGGAAGTGAAGGCGGGCTCAGCCCGCTTTTTTATGCGCGGACTTCGTCCGACTTTTTTAACGCATGGGGATTGCAGAAAAACGCCCGCGTTCGCAGAACCTTCAATGCCTAACCAACCCGCGGCGGAAGTGAAAGCGGGCTCAGCCCGCTTTTTACGGTTCTTTGCGTCTACTGCGATGAGCAGGCTCAGGAACGTAAGAACAACCATGATGATTTCATAGGTCGTCATTGCGTATCCCCCCTCTCTTTTGTAAAGAGCGGGAGGCAACCACCGGCAGCACTCGTCTGCCTACGCCGTCATGATAGCATGGGCATCTCCCCGGCGCAAGGGCGAGTTGACCACCGGCGGCAATCGTGGTATAACCCAATAGCCGGAACAGAGAATTGGACGTTGTGAACCGCTTACGGCAGGGGCGGTACAGCGTCCTTTTTGTATAGGAAATCGCGCAAAATCGCCCCGTCGCGGACGGCTCCGCTTGGTTTGCGCCCGCTTCAAGAACCGCGCATATCAAAAAACCCCCGCATCCAGCGGGGGGCAAGCGCGATGATCTGTTATCCAGCCCAAGGCGAGAGGGCTTGCTTGCGACAAATGGGGAAAATCACCTTGCCGCTGCCGCTGTGGGAATGCGCTGCACCGTGCGGCAGACCGCCGTCAGCAGCAGACAGTCGATCGGGAACTGCATCACGTTTTTCATGATGCGCATCGGCAGAAGCGCCGCCTGCGACGGCCCGTAGAGCATCGTCAGGAAGAACGTGTTGAGCATGATGTTGATGATGACCATGACGAGCGCCCGGGCGAGGATGATCTGCCAGAGCTTGCGGTCGCTCTCGTAGAGCGGACAGCCGTAGAAGACGCCGCTCAGCGCCGCGGAAATCGTGAAGCCCGGGAAATACGGCCCGGTGGGCTTGAGCAGGAAGCCGAGAATGTCGCTCAGTGCGCCTTGCAGCGCGGCGGCGACAGGCCCGAAGAGCATGGCAGTCGGCGCAAGCGCTAAGTGCGCCAGCGAAATCTTCAGGCTGGTGTTCACCTGAATCACGCCGTAGGAGGAAAGCACCATCTGAATGGCGAGAAACATGCCCGCAACGGTCAGCGTCTGCGTGCGGCGCAGGGAATGAAGGGAATCGGGAAACTTTTTCAGCAAACGGGAAAAAACGCCTGGCATAAAAAACACCTCCGCGTATCGGTTCGTGCCCTAAAGGGCAGGATGATTCGCAGAGATGACATAAAAATGACAGTTCTGGGGCGGAGGGATACCGCGAAAGCCGCGCTTTCTTCGTCCCGTGTTTTTCCCATACACAGGCACTTAACGCATCCGTACCGTCGCCGCGCAGAGCGACGCCCTGCCATCTTCACGAATCGGTTGTGACAGGAGCATTATAAATCATAACCCGCATGAAATGCAACAGGAAAATGCAAATTTTTAATGTATAAGAAATTGCACAAAATCGCACGCGTGAGCAAGACTTTGATGCGTGACGGACTTCGGCGGAAGTGAAGGCGGGCTCAGCCCGCTTTTTATGCTTTTGACGCCTTGACGCCGGGCGCATGGTAGGGGGAGCAGGTTTCCTGCCACGGCAGACCGGAATCGTAGCTCAGCCCGCCGTGCATGGCGTATAGCGACGCGTGGGATACGCGCCCGATCATCACGCCGATGGCACAGGGCATCAGCTCCTCCGAGCGGGCGATGGCGCGGGCAAAAAGATCGTCGAAACTGTCGTGGCGAACCTGATCCGGCGCCCAGATCGATGCCCATGGCGCGTGCGCGTCGTTGGCGATGTCCGCGTCGGGCGGCTCGAGGGGCATCATGTGCGCGTGAATCGGCGTGTCCAGATGCAGCGGCGAGAGCATGCCCACCCGGCGGTAGCGCTTGCCGTCCTCGGAACGAAGCGTGCGGCAGAGATGGACGGCGTCGCTGAAACTCTTTTCAATGCGTGCGGGCGTCAGGGCGTAGGCGGGGAAGACCTGACCCAGCGCGGCGGAGAGCGCGGCGGCAATGGGCTTGCGCTCAGCCTCGCTCAGCCCCGCGAAACCCGCCATCTGCTCGGGAAGCCCCGTCGCATGCCCCTCGCGGCGATAGTGCAGGGTTTCCAGCTGGTGCTCCAGCGTGCAGTGCGCGTTGCCGGAGTAGGATCCGGCGGGCGTCAGCGAATGGGCATAGATGAAGGGGTGGAACGTCGTGTCGGTCGCGTAGTGCGAAAAGAAACCGCAGCAGTAGGCGCGAAGGAGCCTGTCCTTCGCACAGGCGTCGCAGAGCGCGAGAAGAAAGTCGTCCGTCTTCTGCGTGTGTAGGATGGACGCAACTTTCGGCGCAAAGGGCTTGCCGGGACGGAAGCTGAAAAAGAACGGGTCGGGACCCTCCGCACCGGCGAGTAAGGCATGGCGTTCCGGGGCGTTTTCGAAGAGATGGAGCGCATCGGCGGCATGGGCGGCGATGCGTTGATGAACATAGGAAGCAGGCATGGTGAACTCCTTGATGAATCATAAAGAAACGATCTGTCAGCGCGAAGCGGAGAAAGGGTGCAGGGAACGAAGTTCCTTGCTGGGGCTTGGGGCAAAGCCCCAAACGTACCCCGTAACCTCAAATGCGAAGCCATTAAAGGCGAGAATCAGGGAGCGAAGCGAAACCTGATTCAGTCAACGCCGCATTCAACCGCCGCGAAGCGGAGAAGGGGTTTGGGGACGAGTCCCCAAGCGGGGTATGGGGTGGCAACCCCATGGTAACCCCGTACCCTCACGCGAAGCGAACAGAGAAAGCAGTCAGGGAGCGAAGCGAAACCTGACGATCGGCAGACCCGCCAAATCCCGCTCGCCATCGCACCCACCGTCCCCCACACCGCGCTTCTCCGCCTGCGACGAACGCAGTCTGTAACGAACTGCTATCATGATACACCCAAACGCATACGATTGTCGATAAGCAAATCTTGGTGGGTCGGTTCCGGCGGAAATGTTTTCCGGACATGAAAGGAAAACGGGGAAACGGAATGCGCGTCCATACCGTCTATATAATAGGAAGCTGTCAGGCGGGCAAGCCGGATCATGGAAGGAGCAGAGAAATGCCGATTCCAGAGAATGCCGGTTTGGGTCTGACAGCTTGATGGGGGGTTATGGCGGGGTGAAGGGTTATGCGCGAGTTGACCGTCAGGGAATGAGATGTGGCGGTTTGAAGAGGGGTGTGCGCTAGACGACCGTCAGGTGACGCTTCGCTCCCTGACTACTTTTCTTTTTTCGCTTCGCGATTTGGGGTTACGGGGGGTACGTTTGGGGCTTTGCCCCAAGCCCCAGCAAGGAACTTCGTTCCCTGCACCCTTTCTCCGCTTCGCGGCGGTTTGAAGAGTGGGTGTGCGCTAGATGACCGTCAGGTGACGCTTCGCTCCCTGACTACTTTTCTTTTTCGCTTCGCGATTTGGGGGACGAGGGGTTACGTTTGGGGCTTTGCCCCAAGCCCCAGCAAGGAACTTCGTTCCCTGCACCCTTTCTCCGCTTCGCGGCGGTTTAAAGAGGGTTAGGCGATTCGCAGGAAAGTGACAGCTGCAACGACATCTGCGGGTTGTGCGGTCAGCGTCACGGAATCCCCGGTCGTCAAGCTGACGGTCGTTGCACCATTAGACGTGACGAGCGCTTGCAGCACATACGACGCGGCGTTTCCGCCATTCGCGATTCTTGTCTGTGTGGATGGAATTTCCGCGCCATTACTCCGCAGCACGGCATAGGTATTCAAATTCGTCTGCGGCGGCGCATTCAGCGTGGCAATCACCCAATAGGTACCGGGTGTGGCGAGGGTGAACGTCCCTTCATTCTGCACGACAGAGCCGACAGGTTGAGCGGCGAAAGCGGAGAAGGGGACAGGCGTATTGGCTGTGGTGGTCAGCGTTCCGGCGGTACTCCCGGAGGCATAAGCGGAGAGTTCCGCCGCGCCGGTTGCGCCGGTTGCGCCGGTCGCGCCGGGTACGCCGGGAATGCCCTGTATGCCCTGAGCGCCGGTCGCGCCGGGTACGCCGGGTACGCCCTGTGGACCTTGAGCGCCGGGAATGCCGGGAACGCCCTGAATGCCCTGCGGACCGGTTGCGCCTGTCGCGCCGGTTGCGCCCTGCGGACCTTGAGCGCCGCGGGGACCCTGAGCGCCCTGCGGGCCGGTGACGCCCTGAATACCCTGCGGACCCATCGGACCGACGGGACCCTGCATACCGTTTGGGCACGTCGGCGGGAACGGGCAGGAGTTACCGCAGCCGCCCGAACAACTTCCACAGCCGAAGCCTACGTTCAGGTTTCCGCGTCCTGCATCGGGACAGCATCCCGGATTGGCAACATAATACGGCAAGAAAAGTCACCTGCTTTCAAAGAAATGGGGGAATCGCCCCACGCATACACTATGCTAAAGGGCGTCAGGGCGTGCGCACGCCGATGCGCCGGAAGGGGGAAGCCATGGCGGAGATTTCGCTTTGCATGATCGTCAGGGACGAGGAAGCGCGGCTGGCGCGGTGTTTAAAGAGCGTATGCGGCGCGGTCGATGAAATCATCATACTGGACACGGGTTCCATGGACGCGACGAAGACCATCGCCCGCGAGTTTACGCCGAATGTTCACGACTACGCGTGGGACGACGACTTTGCCGCGGCGCGTAACGCGTCTTTTGCTCATGCGACGCGCCCATTCATCCTCTGGCTGGACGCGGACGATGTGCTGGAGAGCACCGAGCGGGAGAAGCTGATTGCGCTCAAGCGTCGCCTGACGGATGACGTCGATGCGGTGATGATGCCGTATCACACGGGGTTCGGCGCGGATGGCAAGCCGACGCTGATCTACGAGCGGGAGCGGATCGTCAGGCGGGGTGCGGGCTTCCGCTTTTCGGGCGTCGTGCACGAGGCGATGGCGGTATCGGGGCATGTGCTGCACGCGGACATCATCATCCGCCACGAGCGCGGGGAGAAGCCGCCGCAGGGGCGTCGCAATCTGGACATCTATGAGAAGTGGCTGGCGCGGGGCAGGGCGCTGAGCGCACGCGACCGATACTACTATGCGCGGGAATGGATGGCGCTGGGCGACTACGCGGCGGGCGAGCGGGAATTTGCGCGTTTTCTGGCGATGCCGGACGGCTGGATCGAGAACCGGATCGACGCGTGCATTCAGCGGGGCATCTGTCTGCAAAGGCTGGGCAGGCGCGGGGAGGCGGTGCAGTCGTGTCTGGCGTCCATGGCGATGGCGCAGCCGCGTGCCGAGGCGCTCTGCGTGCTGGGCGAACTGGCGATGCAGCGCGAGGCGTGGCGGGAGGCGGTCTTCTGGTATCGTGCGGCGCTGCTCTGCGGCAGACCGGAGGCGGGCGGCGCGTTCGTCAGCCCCGATGTATACGGCTATGTGCCGTCGCTTCAGCTCTGCGTCTGCTACGATCATCTGGGCGATTATCGTCAGGCGGCGCGGATGAACGAGCGGGCGCTGCTGGAAAAGCCCGGGGACGCCGTCGCGCTGGAGAATCGAAAATACTTTGAAAAAAGGCTTTCCGGGCAGGTTGGAGGGGAATGAAAACGAAAAGATGGGCGGCAGGGCTTTTCATTGCCCTGATTTTTATGTATAATCATCTTGGGGGTTTAGCGCAGGGCGAAACCAGCGCTAAAGCCGCCTGCGTGATGGAGCTTGAAACCGGGCGCGTGCTGTTTGAATACAACATGCACGCCCGCCTGCCGATGGCTTCGACCACCAAGGTCATGACGGCGCTTCTGGCGCTGGAACTGGGCGAGCCGGAAAGCCGGGTCACCTGTTCGGAAAACGCCTTCGGCATGCCGGGAACATCCATCTATCTGGCGCAGGGCGAAACGCTGACGCTTCGGGAGATGCTTCTGGGGCTGATGCTCGCCAGCGGCAACGACGCTGCCGTCGCCATTTCGGAGCAGATTGCGGGCAGCACGGCGCGGTTTGTCGAGCTGATGAATCGCCGGGCGGCGGAGCTGGGCGCGGTGCATACGCATTTTGCCAATCCTCACGGTCTGCCGGAGGATACGCATGTGACGACCGCGTACGATCTGGCGCTCATCGCCCGGGCGGCGATGGGCAATGACGCGTTTCGTCAGCTGGTTTCGACGCGGCGTGCCGTCATCCCATGGGAGGGTCGCGCCTACGGGCGGCAGCTGAAAAATAAGAATCGGCTGCTTGAAAGCTATCCCGGCGCAACCGGCATCAAGACGGGGTTCACCAGCAGGGCAGGGCGGTGTCTGGTTTTCGGCGCGAGCCGGGACGGCATGGAGCTGGTCGGCGTTGTGCTGAATTGCCCGGATTGGTTCGATGAGGCGGCGCGGCTGATGGATGGCTGCTTTGAGAGCTATTCCATGGTGCGCGTGCTGGCGCCCACGATGCCCGCGGGGAAGATTGCCGTCGAGGGCGGCAGACAGCAGACTGCGCAGCTCTGCGCCATGCAGAATCTGCGCGTGCCGCTCAGAGAGGGCGAAACGGCGCAGGTGATTCTCGATGTTCCGGAGAGCATCCGCGCCCCGGGCTATGCCGGTATGCACGTCGGCACGGTGTATGTGCGGGTCGGCGGGCAGACGCTTGCCAGATGCGAAATCGTTTTGAGCGAGTATGTGGAGAGCGCACATCTGACGCTGGATATCCGGCGCGTCGTGTCCAGATGGATGCCGTAAGAAGAACGTTGGGGTTTCACCCCAAACCCCACCAAGAACCTGAGGTTCTTGGATTTCCCCCCTTTCATGTATCGCAAAGCGATACATGGACGAAGAGTATATTCAAACTGCCGCGAAGCGAAAAAGGGGTTTGGGGACGATGTTCCCAAGCGGGCATGGGCGGCAGCCCATCGTGACCCAGACAATAAAGGAGAAAATTCATGAGATTGCAGAAATATATGGCGATGTGCGGCGTAGCCGCCCGCCGTAAATGCGAGGAAATCATCGCCAGCGGACGCGTGGCGGTCAACGGACAGATCATCACCGAGATGGGCACACAGGTGGAGGATGGCGACGTGGTGACGCTCGATGGGCAGGTCATCACCCCCGAAGAGGAAAAGCGCTATGTCCTGTATCATAAGCCCGCGGGCGAGGTGACGACCGTCAGCGATGATAAGGGACGCGAAACGGTGATGGATAAGTTTAAGGATTTCCCCGTGCGCCTGTATCCCGTCGGCAGACTGGATTATGATAGCGAGGGGCTGCTCCTGCTGACCAATGACGGCGAGCTGGCACAGCGGCTGACGCATCCCTCCTGCGAGGTGGATAAGGTGTATCTGGCGCGTGTGACGGGGAACCCGAGTAATGACGCGCTGAGTAAACTGCGCCGAGGCGTCTATATGGAGGGCGATGAACGGAGAACCTATCCGGCTCAGGTGCGCGTCGTCCGCGATGAGAGCCTGTTCTCCGATATTCTGGTGACGATCCATGAGGGACGTAACCGTCAGGTGCGCCGGATGTTCGACGCAATCGGACATAAGGTGCTGCTCCTGCGCCGCGTCCGCTTCGGTGCGCTGGATCTGGGTGACCTTAAACGCGGTGAGTGGCGTGAATTGACCCCGGAAGAAGTCGCCGAACTGAAAAAACTCTAAGCCAAGCTAATTAAACCGCCGCGAAGCGAAGAAAGGGTGCAGGGAACGAAGTTCCTTGCTGGGGCTTGGGGCAAAGCCCCAAACGTAACCCATCGTTCCCCCCAAAAAAATCGCAAAGCGAAAAAGAAAAAGTAGTCAGGGAGCGAAGCGATACCTGACGGACGGCTTGCACACAAAAATCGAACATTTCAGGAAACTAAGCGTTTGGAATATGGGGCTTTGCCCCATCGCCCCACCAAAGGGCTTTCCGCTCGCCCTTTGGAAACCTTCGGACGCAAATGCTTCGTTTTATTCTTGAAAGATCGGTGTTTTTAGTTTGATAGCTCTTCGCTAACCCGGTTGAAGCCGCCGCGAAGCGAAGAAAGAGTGCAGGGAACGAAGTTCCTTGCTGGGGTTTGGGGCAAAGCCCCAAACGTACCCCCACCGTTCCCCCAATAACCATACAACGAGGTTTTGAACATGAAGAGCGATTTAACCTGTCCGGTTGAGGTCGTCAGCGTGGCGATCCAGCGGGAAAACGAAGATACGAAAGATAATGGGCAGATTCTCTGCTATATCGAGTTTTTCAACCTTTCGGATAAGGTGATCGACAGCATTCAGATGAATATCATCTGCTTTGATGCGCAGGAGGCAAGGCTCGGCGGCAGACTCGTCCGCACAGGCGTCCATGGCGAGCCGAGAGAACGCTTCGCGGGCGCGTTCGCCCCCGAACATGTCGAGGGCGTCGTGCGCGTGGAAGCATCGGTCGAAAAGGTCTGGTATCAGGACGGCGTCATCTGGCGTAGGGAAGAACGCAATGTCCGCGAGTATACGCCGAATGCCCTGCCGCCCGGGCGTGAACTGGATCGGCTCCGCGCTGTCGCGGGCGCTGATGCCGTCGGCTATGCCCGTGAGGATGATACGGTCTGGCTGTGCGTCTGCGGTCGGGCAAACCGCACGAGCGATGACCAGTGCCTGCGCTGCGGTCGGGAACGCGCTAAGACCCTCAAGGCGTATTCCTTCGCTACGATCGATTCGACGGTCGGTCGGAAGGAACGGTTGCTCGAGGAACAGACGCGGGAAAACCTGCGCCGCTCCAGCGAACAGACCGTCAAAGCGATGAAGGCGGAACAGAAAAAGCGCAAAAAGCAGACCCGGCGCTTTAAAATCGTCATCGGTCTGCTCAGCACGGCGGCAGTCCTGCTGGCAATGGCGCGGTGGGGCGTGCCGTATGGCGCAAGCCTCTATGCCCGCGATCAGCTCAATAAGGGGCTGGCGGCAAACGCGAAGGAAATCTACGCCTTCGTGGACGCCTATTGGCAGGATGAGTTCGGCGCGAAGGAAGGCATGGACGCCGCGGAACGCAAGATTATCGACGGGCTGATGAATGTCGGCACGGATAGCGCGTATGAACAGGCGGCAGAGCGTGCCTATGCGCTCGGCGATGAGGTTCGCTATGGAAAAGCCGTCGTTGCGCGGGCGCGTCTGGCGATGAATAGCGGCGATCCCGATCGGGCGGAAGCGCTGCTCACGCCCCTCGGGGATAACCCGGAGGCGCAGGAGCTGCTCCATGAGCTGATTTACAGCGTCGCCGCGACGGCAAAGGAACAGCTGGATTATCCGACCGCCATCGAGCGCTTTGCCTCGCTGGGCGATTACAGCGACGCGGCGGCACAGCGCGAGGACAGCATCTACCTGTATGGGCGTCAGCTGATGCGTGCGGGCGAATATCAGGCGGCGTGCGACCAGTTCATGCTCGTTTCGGATGTCGGCGACGCGCTGGCGCTGATTCGCCAATGCCGCTATGCGCTGGCGGATGAGCAGCAGAAGGCGGGCGAATATGAAGCCGCCGCCGAGCTGTATGAAAGCCTTGGCGTGTATGAAGAGGCGGAAACCCGGGCGAAAACCTGCCGCTATATGGCGGGTATGGATGCGCTCGGCAAGGGTGAGCTGGAAAAAGCCGCCGAGCAGCTGAAGCTCGCGGACGATTATGAGGACGCGGCGGAGAAGTTCGGCGACGCGGCGCGGACGCTGGGTCATGCCGCCGTGGAGGCGGGCGATTACCTGACCGCGATCCATTGGCTTGAGCAGCTCCCGCACGATGAGGAAACGGAACAGACGCTGAATCAGGCGACCTATGCCTACGCCGAACAGCTCGAGAAGGAAGGACAGCGGGAAGCCGCCGCGACGGAATTCTATTCGCTGGGCGGTTATCAGGACGCACAGGCACGCGGAAACGCGCTGGAATATGCCCTCGCCGTCGAGGAAAAGGCGACCGATCTGGAATCTGCCCTCGACCGCTTTGAGCTGCTGGGCGGCTATCAGGACGCCAAGGCGCAGGCGGAGGCGTGCCGCTATGCCATCGCGCAGAAGGCGTTTGAGCAGGGGCAGTTTGAGGATGCGCTGGAAGGCTTTTCCGCCCTCGGCGATTTCTCGGACGCCAAGGTACAGGCGCAGCGCTGCCGCTATGCGCTGGCGCAGACCGCCTATGAACAGGGCGATTATGAGAACGCGGCGGCGCTGTTTGAGGCGTGCGGCGCGTATCTGGATGCGGAGGATGGCGCTCTGCGTGCCCGCTATGCGCAGGCAGACGCGCTGTTTGACGCGGGCGAATATGAGCTTGCCGCGAAGGGCTTTGCCGCGCTGGGCAGTTATGAGGATGCCAAGCAGCGCGTGAGCGCCAGCGAGGATGCGTGGCTGGGGAAGGCGCATAACAGCGCGAAGCTCGATATGGATCTGGGGGATTACGCCGCCGTGGTGGATGAGCTGGAAGCGTATCAGCAGAGCGACCTGCCCGAGCGATACGCCGACATGCGCGAGCTGTATGAGCAGGCGTGCCTCAACCGGGCGCAGGAGCTGATTGCGCAGAACAAGCCGCTCGACGCTCTGCCGCTGCTGGAAAAGATTCCGAACAGCAAGACGGCGAAGAAGCTGCTGGACGCGTATGTCTACCAGCTCATCGGCAGATGGAAGGACACCCGCGGGACGGAGTACATCTTCCGCCGGGACGGTTCCTGCCGCATCGACGGGAAAGAGGGCTATTTCGGCGGCAAGGGTTACGAGATCACAGTCGGCGAAGAACCCTATCCGACGACCGGCGAATACAGCGTCGTCAGCGTGAAGCGCAGCGCCGTGACCCTGCGCGGCATACAGAGCGGCAAGACGATTCGCCTGAACTATCTGGGCGAGCCGACGCCGAAGGACGAGGAGAGCGAAGAGGACGAGGAGAACGAGGGGGACGTGGGAACGGCTGGGACGCTGTCCCAGACCCTGTCAGGAACCTGAGGTTCCTGAACTTCCCGCTTCATGGATCACGTTGTGATCCATGGAGGGCGTTCTGACTCTGGCACTTTGTTGAAACAGCGCGAAGCGAAGAAGGGAGTCTGAGGGGGAATCCCCCTCAGGCGGGTCTTAGGGATTGAAGTCACGCGCCCGCTGTGCGGGATTCAGCGTGACGGAAATCGGAAATCGCAAGGAGCGCTTGCGCGACTATGCGAGTTTCCCGGATCGGCAGCCCTAACGTAACCCCACCCCTCGTAAATAGAAAGGTTTCTATGAAAAAGAAGGATATCATCATCATCGCGGCGGCACTCGTGCTGGCGCTCGGACTGTATCTGCTTTCGCAGATTGCAGGCGGCGAAACCGCGACAACCGTCGTCGTGACGGTCGATGGCAAGGAAGTTCTGCGCCGTCCGCTTGCCGTCGAAAACACCTATGAGATCAAGCAGGAGGACGGCTCGGTCAATGTCATCGCGGTTGAAGGCGGCGCGGTCTATATGAAGGAAGCCAACTGCCGCGACGGGCTCTGCATCGCGCAGGGCAAGATGAAAAACGCCGCCAAGACCATCGTCTGCCTGCCGCATAAGCTCGTCGTTCAGCTCGAAGGCGATTCGGCGGCGGACGAGCAGGATGAGCTGGATGTCATCATCCAGTGACGCAAAGGAGCAAAGAGGATGAACCCCATCAAACGCTGGGCGGAAGACGCTAAAAAGCAGCCGGATGTGCGCCATGTGGATACCTGCGACGGCGTGCGTGCGCTCGCTATCATGATCGTGGTCTGGTATCATATCTGGCAGCAATCGTGGCTGTATCCGACGATTCAGCTCTTCGGAAAGAGCATCAGCTTTGACCCGCTCGTCCGCTCGGGCTATATCTGGGTCGATATCATGATCCTGATCAGCGGCTTCTGCCTGTATCTGCCGTGGGCGCGGCTTGCCCCGGGGGAAAAAGGGCAAAGCCCGCTTGCCTTCTATCGGCGGCGCCTGATCCGCATCCATCCCTCGTATCTGCTGACGCTCGCTATCATGCTCGGCGTGGCGCTGGCAACGGACGCTTACGGAAATAACCATGCGTTTATGGCGGCGGATCTGGTCACGCACCTGACGTATACCCAGATGTTCACCTATAAAACCTATTTCGCCACCAACCTCGGCGGCGCACTCTGGACGCTGGCGCTGGAAATGCAGCTCTATGCGCTCTTCCCGCTCTTTGCCCGCGCCTTTAAGCGCCTGCCGCTGGTCACGCTGGCGGCGATGACGGGCTTTTCGCTGGCGTTCCGCGCTTATGTCGCGTCGCGCTATCCGGATGTCAGCCTGTACTTTAACCAGCTGCCCGCGTATCTGGATACGTTCGCGCTGGGCATGGCTGCGGCGGCTGTGCATGTGAGGCTGAGCCGCATGCCGCATAACGCGTGGACGCGCATCCTGTGCAGCCTGCTGAGCGTTGCGGCGCTCTGGCTGCTGTGGAATGTCGTGCGGGCGCAAGCCGGATGCGCAACGACGGAAGCCATCCGTCTGGGGCAGATGAACAGGCGGCTGGCGATGGGGCTGCTCGGCGCGGTGCTGCTGACGGCAAGCGCCAACGCGGGCTGGCTCGTGCGGCATATCTTCGCGAATCCGCTGACGCGGTTCATCTCCGCGATTTCGCTGCATCTGTATATCTGGCATCAGACCATCGCCGTGTGGCTGCTCAAGTCAAGGCTCATCCCGAGCGCGTTTGAAAACCCGAATTACAGCGGCGACACCGTCTGGCAGGGGTGGTTTACGCTTGCCTGCTTTGCGATTTCCATCGCGGCGGCGACGCTGCTGACCTATGGTTTTGAGCGCCCGGTCGCCAAGCGGCTGGGGAAGAAGTGATCCCGGCGTTTTAACACGCGGTTTCCTGCATATACAACAAGGCAGAGCGAAGGATGCTCTGCCTTGCAGACTGTAGACAAAAAGCTATTCTCCCCCGAAGGGGGGAGAATAGCCCTTTCCGCAAATGAAAGAATAGCTGAATTTCTTAATTTTGCTATTCAAGCCAAGTTTGCTTATGTCAACAAGCTGAAGCGGG
>CAKUCW010000042.1 GCA_934643825.1 uncultured Clostridia bacterium
AACTCCAAATAAAGGCTGTACAGCACCGCGCAGACCGGAACGCTGAAGAGCATGCCCATGACGCCGAATGCCTCGCCTCCAATCGTAACCGCCATCAAAACGAGCAGGCCCGGAAGACCGACGGATTTGCCGACAACCTTTGGATAAATCAGATTGCCTTCTACCTGCTGCAAAACCAGCAGGAAGACGACAAACCATACCGCCTTGACAGGATCTGCCAGCAGAATCAGAAACGCGCCAAAACCGCCGCCAAGCCACGCGCCAAAGATGGGCACCAACGCAGTAACCGCGACAAACGTTGAAACCGCCCCGGCATACGGAATGTCCAGCATCAACATGCCGACAAAGCAGAGTGCGCCGATGATGATCGCCTCTGTCAACTGGCCGCTGACAAAGTTCGTGAAGGTGTGGTTCGTCAGCGATGCGATGTTCAGCAGTCGCTGCGCCCTTCGGCACGGAAGCACCGTCAGGGTGAGTTTTTTCAAGTGAACCGCGACGCTCTCCTTTTTCGCCAGCAGATAAATGGCAAAGACAAACGCCAGAACCGCATCGACCAAAATGGAGAGGATGGATGTTGCCGCGCCCCATGTCACCGAAATAAGCCCGCTTCCTTCGATATCCATCCACGCGGTGATCTTCTCGATCAGCAGATCCGAATCAATGGCGTATTCCGGCAGAATGACATTGTATTTCTCCGCAAACCGGGAAAACTCCATCCACCATTGACCAATTTCTTCAACATAGGCGGGAATATTGCGGATAAATTCATTTCCCGATTCCCGCAGACTCGGAATCATCATAAACACAACGGCAAATAGGATTCCAAGCATGAGAACGGCGCTTAACGTCAGACACACCGGTCGGGTCAGTTTCGCTGGCGCTTTTCGGAATACATTCTTCCAAAGGCGCTCTAACGGCCGAAGCATGATATTCATCAAAAACGCAATCGCCCCGCCAATCAAGAACGGCGATACCAGCGCAAACACGCTGTTCAGAAAGCGCAGAACCGCATCGAGATTCACCAGCACCCACGCAAAAACAATAAGCATCATCAGCGCGCGGACGATATACTGCACGATATAGAGATCGAAGGATTTTCCTTCCTGCGGCGCAGAGGTCATGCTTTGATCGCTGTCCGCATCCTGTACTTTTTTCACCATACTTCCTCCGTTTTGTTATTCCGCACACATCGCACCCGACTCGCATTGCCTGACCGTGATAAAGGATACTCGACAAGCGCTTACCTCAGAAACCGTGATTTCCAGATGGCAGGCTGAAAAGGATTCACCCTGAACCGGAACGTGGTTTAACTGTTCCATCACCCAGCCGCCAACCGAAATGCTGTCGGATTCCAGCTTCACGTCAAAGAACTCCATGAAATCTTCCAAGCTGGCGGAACAATCCACGCGGTAGGCGTTTTCATCCAGTTTTTCAAAATGCTCTTCCACCTCGTCATGCTCGTCCCAGATTTCACCGACCAGCTCCTCCAGGATATCCTCCATCGTCACAATGCCGAGCGTTCCGCCAAAATCGTCTATAACGACGGCGATGTGCGCTTTCTGGCGCTGGAACGTCTTCAGGATATCCCGAATCTTCGTGTGCTGATAGACAAACAGCGGCGCGGTCATGATTTCCGCAATGGGGCGCTCCGTCATCTTGCCGTTGCAATAGAAATCCTTCTGACATAGAATACCAACCACCTGATCAATCGTATCCCGATAAACCAGCAGGCGGGAAAAACCGGACTGCGTAAAGGCTTTTGCAATTTGCTCATGGCTTTCCTGAATCTCCACCGCTTCCAGCTCGATCCGGTGCGTCAGGATTTCCGCCGCTGTCAGATCGCGGAATTCAAGCGCGTTTCGCAGAAGCTCGCCCTCGTTTTCATCGATGCCGCCGTCCTGCTCAACGTCTTCCATGAAGAGAAGCAATTCCTCGTGGGACATTTTTGCATTCTCGTCGGTCTTGAAAAAGCGGGAAATGAATTTCTTCCACTGGGAAAAAAGAAAATTCAGCGGCGTCAGCACCCAAATCCACAGGCGGATAAAGGGGGCGCTGACCATGGCAAAGCGTTCCGGCGCATCCTTCGCCACGCTCTTGGGGGTGATTTCGCCAAAGATTAGAACAACGACCGTCACAACGACGGTGGAAATCGTCGCGCCCATGTCGCCGTAGAGCCCGACAAACAGAAGCGTACCGATCGACGCAACCAGGATATTCACGATATTGTTTCCAATCAGGATGGTCGAGATCAGCTTGTCGTAATTCTCCGCCAGCTTGAGCGTCAGTGCCGCTCTCCTGTTTCCGTTATCCGCGAGAACCTTCAGCCGAGTCTTATTCAAAGACGAAAATGCCGTTTCTGTCGCGCTGAAATAGGCGGACATGGCAACACAGATGACCATCGCCAAAATACTTCCCATATAATCCATACAAAACTCCTTGATTTTCTGTTCATCATCATTCCGTGTAAAAAGCAGGTTCAGCCCGCCTGCATCAGCGGTTTATAAACGCTCGATCCTGCGTACACGGGCGGTCTTGCATCCTTTTCCGGGCGTCAAAAAAGCATACCTGCGTCCCATGCCGCAGCAAAGGGCGCAGATATGCCGCATATGAACAGACCTGATCCATGTTGTTGCCGGTATCGTCGCTACTGTCGTATTCCACGAACTTTTTCCTCCTTGCCGCTGTGCGCCGTATATGGATGACGCGCAGCTTTCTATTATCATAGCATTTTTGCGGTGTAGATTTGGTAAAGAAACGGGAACCGCGCAATATCCTCACGCAGGGAAACTTGATGCGCTCCCTCTCATGGGGTATAATAAACCTTAAACGAGCAAAGGAGACGCATGATGAAAAACCGCCAGCGACAAAGGGATACTTTGTTTTCAATTACCGTCTTTTTGAGCGCATTTGCCGTCAACCTTCTGATCCAGAAGCTCTTTACCACGCAGACGCTGGTTCCCATGATCTTTGTTTTCGGCGTGTTTCTGATTTCGCTGAAAACCCATGGATATGGCTACGGGATCGTTTCGGCAATCGTCAGCGTTTTCGCGGTGAATTTTGCTTTTACCTATCCCTATTATGCCTTTGACTTCTTTGTGGAAGAAAGCATCCTTTCCGCCGCAATCATGCTGATCGTCGCCGTTTCCACCAGTGCGTTGAACATTCGGATACGAGATCAGGAATTGCTTCGGGTGCGGGAACAGGAAAAACTGCGGGCAGAAAGCGAAAAAGAAAGGATGCGGGGCAATCTGCTGCGGGCGATCTCTCACGATCTGCGCACGCCCCTCACCTCAATATACGGCTCATCTTCCACGCTGATGATCAAATATGACGCGCTTCCCAAGGAACAGCAGCTCAAGCTGTTGAAGGAAATCCAGGAGGACAGCGAATGGCTCATCCGCATGGTTGAAAATCTGCTCTCCGTCACAAGGATCGACGATTCAAAGGTCGAGGTTGTCAAAACACCGACCGTTCTGGACGAGCTGATCGACTCGGTTCTGATGAAGTTCTCCAAAAAACATCCGAATCAGAAGGTAATCACCCGGATTCCGGATGATTTTGTCGATATTCCCATGGATTCCATTTTAATCGAACAGGTGCTGCTGAATCTTCTGGAAAACGCAGTGTTTCATGCGAAGGGCATGACGGAACTGAGCCTGTCCGTTTCCCTTGTGGAAAATCAGGCGGTATTTGAAGTCGCCGATAACGGCTGCGGCATTCCGGAGGATGCGCTTCATAAGATTTTTACCGGAAACTATGAAAAAACCGATGCGCCGGTAGACGGAACGCGCAGCAATATGGGCATTGGGCTATCTGTGTGCGCCGCCATCATCAAGGCGCACGGCAGCGAAATTTTCGCAGAAAACAGGAAAAGCGGCGGCGCTGTATTCCGTTTTGCTCTGGAAAGAGGGAGTGACGACGATGGGCAATAACAAGTATAAAATTCTGATCGTCGAGGATGAAGCCAACATCCGCAGTTTCATCAGAGCCAATCTGGAAACCAGCGATTATCAGGTGCTCTGCGCGGAAACCTGCTCGCTGGGCATGATGATGTACGCCTCCCATCGTCCGGATCTCATCATTCTGGATCTCGGTCTGCCGGATCGGGACGGTCTTGATTTGATTCGGGAGGTACGAAAATCGGATGCTCTCCCCATCATTGTGCTTTCTGCCCGTTCCAACGAAAGGGACAAGGTGGAGGCGTTGGATCTGGGGGCAAACGATTACATCACCAAACCGTTTGGAACAGAAGAGCTATTGGCTCGTATTCGCGCCGTTCTTCGCAGTCAGCGGCATAACAAAGAAAACGCGCCCAGCGGTAAATTTCAGCTTCAGGATCTGCTGATCGACTATGACAAACGGCAGGTTTTTGTCGGCAAAGCTGAAATTGACCTGACCCAAACGGAATACAACATCATGGCTTTGCTCTCTATTCACGCGGGAAAGGTGCTGACGTATGCCGCCATCATCCGTGCAATCTGGGGATATTCGGATTATGGAAGCGTCAAAAAGCTGCAGGTCAACATGAAGAATATCCGAAAGAAAATGGGCGTAACCCCCGGTGAAAAGCGCTATATCATCAATGAGCTTGGCGTCGGCTATCGTATGCTGGATGATAGCGAGGTCGTTGCGGACGTCTTTCTTTGACGAACGCAAGGGATCTATACCCGCTATAAGGTACTGCTCAAGAAGAACAATGTCTGCGTCGTTTCCGCCACAGAGGTGATTTCTTCCGGCGCAGACGGCATTCTGCCGGAATCCGCCTTGGAGGGCTTCGCAGAGTATGATTCCGCCGATCCGGTTGATACGTTTGTCAACGCCATTTTCTTGTATGATGACAAGATGGTGCTGACCTGCAATTTCCACGAAAGCACCGAAACAATTACATTCGGAGAACTGCAAGGAATTTTCCCTAACGGGTTTCGCAATTTGGATAGGGATTTGGCTTCTGAGCCAGAAAAAACGCTTGTTCGAGAGATCGGGCGTTTTTCTTTTGCCTAAATCCATGGTTTTCGGTTTGCTTTGCCGGAAGGGTGAGCAAAATACCCTGAAAGGCGAAAAAGATGACAAACTGTCATGATGCTTGGCGGGTAAAAAGAGACTGTGTATAAATATGCCGTCAGATTACGGGCGGTCTTTCAAATAAATCGGGATAGATATGTATAAATTTTCATATTATATGCCTTGACAAACCATCATATGAAGCATATAATGAACCGTACTTGCTGGTTTAAAGAAAAGAAGCAGCACAGAGAAAGGAAAATGACGATGGAGACCCTGATGAAGCTGGCTTGTCTCGTGCTGGCGCTGCTGATGCTCTGCAGCGTGGCTGTGGCGGAAGACAACGATACGCTGGTTTGGGCGATGAGCGCTGACCCTGCCAGCCTGGACCCGATGAATACCGCAAGCATGAATACGTTTACCATCACCTATGCGCTGTACGACTGCCTGACGATCTCCGACGGCAACGGCGGCTATAAGCCGTATCTGGCGGACGACGTGGTGATGAGCGACGACGGTCTGACGTATACCGTCACCTTTACGAAGGATGTTTCCTTCCACGACGGCAGCAAGATGACCGTTGAAGATATCAAGTATTCGCTGGATCGCACCATCGCGGCAGGCTGGGCTTTCGATATGACCAGCTGCATCGAGGAGGTCGTCGTGGTGGACGACCATACGGTGGAGATCCGCCTGAATACGCCGTTTGGCGGCATGATGGGCTCCCTGGCTTCTCCGTTCTTTGCCATCATGAGCAAGGAATACTGCGAGAGTAAGGGCAATGACGCGATGAAGCGCGAGCCGATGGGCAGCGGCGCGTACAAGCTGGTCGAATGGGTCAGCGGCGACCACATCCTGCTGGAGGCGAACGAGGATTACTTCGCGGGCGCGCCGGCAATCAAGAACATCTACTGCAAGCCGATCACAGATAAGAACACCGGTCTGATCGCGCTGGAGAACGGCGAGATCAACACGTTCATGAACGTCAACACAAGCGACATTCCGGCTGTGGAAGCGGATGATAACCTCAGCTTCTACGCCTGCGATTCTGCGAGCGTACTCTCCCTGAACATGAACGTTGAGGATCCGATCCTGAGCAACGAACTCGTCCGCAAGGCGATTTGCTCTGCGATCAACAAGAATGACATCATCCTCGGCGCGCTGGATGGCATGGGTACCGCGGCAAACAGCCCGATTCCGACTGTCTGCGCCGGCTATTCTGCCGAGACGCCGAGCTACACCTATGATGTCCAGCAGGCGAAAGACCTGCTCGCGCAGGCGGGCTATCCGAACGGTCTGACCCTGAAGCTCTGCATCAAGGAGGACAACACCCATCAGAAGGTTGCGACCATCATTCAGGCTGAGCTGAAGATGATCGGCATCGACGTGGAGATTGAGCTGATGGAAGGCGGCGCATACACCAACGCTGTGTATTCCAACGGCGATTATCAGATGACCGTCGGCTCTTGGTCCGCGATGTTCCTGGATGCCTACTCTGTCATGTACAGCCAGTTCCACAAGGACTGCTACGGCGGAACCGGCAACATCACGCACGTCACGACCGACGAGCTTTCCGACCTGCTGGATGCCGCCGCGAAGGTGAACGACGACGAGAAGGTCGCCGCTTATGATGCGGTCTGCGCCAACATCGTGGAGCATGCGTATCAGATGCCGCTGGTGTATCAGCAGACGACCATCACCGCGACCAAGGACGTACAGGGCCTTGACGCCAGCCCGCTGGGCTGCTATATGCTCAAGGATCTGTCCTTCGGCGAGTAAGTCCATTCACAGAGCATGAGGGAAAGGGGCAGCTCGACGCTGTCCCTTTCTTTTGCAACAACACATTTGAAAGGGAGAAATGCCATGGCAAGATATGTGCTTAAACGGCTGCTGATGATGGTGGTCGTGGTGCTGGGCATCTCGTTCATCGTCTTTGTCATCATGAACCTGACGCCCGGCAACGCTGCTCAGATGATTCTGGGGCAGTCCGCCCGACCGGAACAGGTTGCTGAGCTGGAAGCTGAATTGGGGCTGGATCAGCCGTTCCTTATCCGCTATTTTCGCTATATCCTGGATGCTCTGCGCGGCGATTTTGGTCAGTCCTATCAGACGCGCCTGCCCGTTGTCAACGAGATCATGACCCGATTTCCGACTACGCTGCGTCTGGCGACGCTGGCAATGCTCATCGCGACGCTTATCGGCGTGCCGGTCGGCGTGATTTCTGCCATTAAACAATACTCCATCGTCGATAACGTCAGCATGGTCGTGGCGATGCTCTTTGCTTCCATTCCGAGCTTCGTCATGGGTCTTCTGCTTCAGCTTTCTCTGGCTTTAAATATGAAACTTTTTCCGGCAACGGGCGCGGCGACGTGGCGGCATTTCGTCCTTCCCGCTATCACGCTCTCGACCGGCACGATGGCGACCCTTATCCGCATGACCCGTTCCACGATGCTGGAGGTCATCCGTGCGGATTACGTCCGCACGGCGCGTGCCAAGGGCGTAGGCGAGCGCAAGATTGTCATGCACCACTGCCTGCGCAACGCGCTGCTGCCGATCATCACGGTCGTCGGCGTGGACTTTGGCTATGTACTCGGCGGCTCGGTGGTCATCGAGTCCGTCTTTGCGCTGGGCGGTCTGGGTACGCTGCTCATTTCTTCCATCCGCATGAAGGATACGCCGGTAGTCATGGGCGCGGTCATGTTCATTACGGTGGCATACAGCCTGGTTAATCTGGCTGTCGATCTGATCTACGCCTTCGTCGATCCGCGCATCAAGTCGCAATATGCCAAGGGGGAGATCAAATGAGCAGAAAGAAACAAGCCGAATACAAAAAGCGCAGCCAGCTTTCCATCATTTGGAACCGCCTTCGCAAAAACAAGCTGGCGATGCTCGGTCTGGCGATTCTGGTTGTGATGGTAGCGCTGGCTGTCTGCGCGGATTGGATCGCGGATTATGATACGAACGTGACGGGCATGAACATGGCGGAGCGCCTGCAAACGCCTTCCGCAAAGCACTGGTTCGGCACGGACAGCTATGGCCGCGATGTGTTCGCCCGCATCATCCACGGCAGCCGTCTGAGCCTGTCGCTCAGCATTTTCGCAATGCTGGCAGCGGTTGCCATTGGCAGCATTATCGGCGCGATTGCGGGCTATTACGGCGGTCGTGTAGATGACGTACTCATGCGCCTGATGGATATCCTGCTGGCGATCCCGCCGATGCTCATGTCCATCAGCATCGTCGCCGCGCTGGGACACAGCATGGTCAACCTGATGATTGCGCTGTCGCTGGCGTATATTCCGGTATTTGCACGCGTCATCCGTTCCTCGATCCTGACCGTCAAGGGGCAGGAGTTTATCGAGGCGGCGAAGGCCTGCGGCACGAGCAACGCCCGCATCATCCTGCGCCATATCATTCCCAACGCCATCGGTCCGATCATTGTTCAGGCAACGCTGGCGATGGGCTCGACCATCCTGATTATTTCTTCCCTGAGCTTTATGGGCATGGGCATCCAGCCGCCGCAGCCGGAATGGGGTACGATGCTCTACGAAGGGCGCGACCTGATCCGCACCAGCCCGTATCTCGTTATTTTCCCCGGCATCGCTATTGCGCTGGCGGTGCTTTCGCTCAACCTGCTGGGCGACGGTCTGCGCGACGCGCTTGACCCGCGCATGAAGAACTGAGGTGAAAAAGTTGAATCACGAAATCATTGCGGAGATACGCGACCTTTCCGTGGTCTATCACACGGAGGAGGACGACGTTCACGCGCTCAACGGCGTTTCGCTCAAGCTCTATAAGGGCGAAACGCTGGGGTTGGTAGGCGAGACCGGCGCGGGCAAGACGACCACGGCGCTCTCCATCATGCGGCTGCTGCCCAAGCGCGTCGGCGAGATCACATCCGGCGAGATCTATTTTGAGGGGCGCGACCTGCTCAAATGCACGGAAGCGGATATGCGTGCGATCCGCGGCGCGGAGATCTCCATGATCTTTCAGGACCCGATGACCAGCCTGAATCCGGTCCTCAAGGTGGGCGAGCAGATCGCTGAATCCATCCGTCAGCACGAGCCGGATATGAAGAAGCCGCAGGTCGAAAAACGCGTCGAAGAGATCCTGGAGATGGTCGGCATTCCGGCGTCGCGCAAGAATGAATATCCGCATCAGTTCTCCGGCGGCATGAAGCAGCGCGTGGTGATCGCCATCGCGCTGGCGCTCGAACCGCGCCTGCTTCTGGCGGACGAGCCGACGACTGCGCTGGATGTGACCATTCAGGCGCAGGTACTTCAGATGATGGGCGACTTGCAGCAAAAGCTCGGTACGTCTACGATCCTTATCACGCATGACCTCGGCGTGGTCAGCCAGAACTGCGACCGCGTTGCCGTCATGTACGCGGGCGAGGTGGTCGAGAGCGGCACGGCAAAGGAGATATTCTTAGGCGAAAAGCATCATCCGTATACGCAGGGGCTGTTCGGCAGTCTGCCGGATCTCAACCACGAGACGCGCAGGCTTTCGCCGATCGACGGTCTGATGCCGGATATGACGCAGGTGCCGGAGGGCTGCAAGTTTGCGCCGCGCTGTCCGCATTGCACGGAGCAATGCAGGACGTGCCAGCCGCAGCTGAAAGGAACGGAAGACCACAGCATCCGCTGCCATCTGGTGAGTTTGGAGGGAGAAGCATGAGCCAGCCGCTGCTTGAAACGCGACATCTCAAAAAATATTTCAAAACGCCGAGCGGCATGCTGCACGCAGTGGACGATGTATCCCTTTCCATCGAGAAAGGGCAGACGCTGGGCGTCGTCGGCGAATCCGGATGCGGTAAATCGACGCTGGGGCGCACGGTTCTGCGCCTGCTCGAACCGACTTCCGGTGAGATCCTCTACAAGGGCGAGGATATCACCAAGTTTGATAAGAAACGGATGCTCGACCTGCGCGCGCAGATCCAGATGATCTTTCAGGATCCGTATGCGTCGCTGAATCCGCGTTTGTCTGTTTCGGAGATCATCGCCGAGCCGCTGATCGTCAGCCGCAACAAGCTTTCCGGCGCTGAACGCGAAAAACGCGTCCTGGAGCTGATGGATACGGTCGGGCTTGCGCGGCGCACGGCGGGCAGCTATCCGCATGAGCTGGACGGCGGACGCCGCCAGCGCATCGGCATCGCCCGCGCGCTGGCGACCGATCCGCAGTTTATCGTCTGCGACGAGCCGGTTTCTGCGCTGGATGTCTCCATTCAGGCGCAGATCCTCAACCTGCTGATGGACTTGCAGGAGGAGAAGGGGCTGTCGTATATGTTCATCACGCACGACCTTTCCGTGGTCAAGCATATATCCAGCCACATCGCTGTCATGTATCTGGGTCAGTGCGTGGAATATGCGCCGACGAAAGAGCTGTTTGCCCATCCGCTGCATCCGTATACGCAGGCGCTGCTGGCGGCGATTCCCGTCATCGACATCTCGCGGCGCGGAAAGCGCATCGAGACGATACAGGGCGAGGTGGTCTCGCCCATCAATCCGGCGCCGGGCTGCCGCTTCGCGCCCCGATGCAAATACGCGAGCGAGGAATGTCATCAGCCGCAGGAGCTGCGCGATATGGGTAACGGGCATTTTGTTGCCTGCATGAAAAAATAAAGATACAACGGCTATTCCCCGTCCCTTTGGCGGCGGGAGTAGCCTTTTTCCCGTTTCGGGAAGAAAGAGAGGGTCTGCGTGGATCAGATTTGCCGTAATTATGCTGAGCTGGTTTTGAAGCGCGGTGTGAATATTCAGCCCGGACAGGTGCTGGTCATTGATTCGCCGATGTGGGCAGCGGATTTTGACCATCTGCTGATGGAAGAAGCCTTCAAGCTGGGCGCGAAGGATACCATCATCCACTACGCGGACGCGGAAGCGGAGCGCCTGCGCGTCAAGTACATGAGCGACGAAGCGCTGTGCGATATCCCGCGATGGATGAGCGAGAAGAGTACGTTCTACGCCGACGAGGGCGCGGCGTTCCTGCGCGTGATCTCCCCGAAGCCGGGCGTGGCAGGGGATGAAGATCCGGCACGCGCTGCAAAGCGCAGAAAGGCGCTCAGCACGCCGTTGGCTGCCATGCAGATGAAGCGGATGGCGAACGACCTTTCATGGAGCGCGGTCTGCATTCCCAATCCGGAATGGGCATGTCAGGTATATCCCGATAAAGCGCCGGAGGAAGCCGTCGCTGCGCTCTGGGACGCGATCTATCGCTGCTGCTATGTGACGCAGGAGAGCGGAACGGCGGGCTGGGATCGCCACATTGAAAAGATGCTCGACAATGTGCGCAAGCTCAACGCGCTGGATATCCGAACCCTGCATCTCAAGAACGCGAAGGGGACGGATATCACGCTCGATCTCTGCGAAGAAGGCGTGTTCGCGGGCGGCATCTGCCATTGTCCGGAACCCGACGGCATCCTTTTTGCGCCGAATATCCCGACCGAAGAGATCTTGACCACGCCGCATCGCTTCAGCGCGAACGGCACGGTCTATAACACCCTGCCGCTGGTCTATAACGATACGATCATCGACGACTTCCATCTGACATTCAAGGATGGCGTGGTGGTCGATTGGGCATGCGGGAAAAATGCCGAAGTGCTTGCAGGCATTCTGAATACGGATGAAGGCAGCCGCAGACTCGGAGAGATCGCGCTTGTTCCGTATGATTCCCCGATCCGCCGGAGCGGCGTGCTGTTCTACAATACGCTGTTTGACGAGAACGCGAGCTGCCATATGGCGCTTGGCGCGGGATATATCGACGTGCTGCACGGCAAGGATCGCCGCACGGAAGCGCTGGTCGCGCAGGGACTGAACCTTTCCTCTCTGCATGTGGATTTCATGTTCGGCAGTGCGGATATGTGCTGCACGGCGACGACCGCCGACGGGCGCGAAGTGCCGATCTTCCGAGATGGCGTTTTTGTCATCTGATATAGATTGATGCGTCAATCAGGATCGACGTAAATTTTTACAGCGGACGCTATTGTGCGTCCGCTGCAGACTGTAGACAAAAAGCTATTCTCCCCCGAAGGGGGGAGAATAGCCCTTTCCGCAAATGAAAGAATAGCTGAATTTCTTAATTTTGCTATTCAAGCCAAGTTTGTTTATGTCAACAAGCTGCAGTGGACACTATTGCGCGTCCGCTGTTTGTATATCGGGAAAAATCGTTCGTTTTATACGAAAATGATGAATTTGAGAAATCTCGCTCTTTTTCAATCCTGAAAGAGCGTCGGCAGGATGTGTTTCATATAGGTATAGACGGCGGAAAGCGTATGCGTACCGCCGAGCATCATGGAACAGCTCGTATTTTCGCCGGGAATGAACATATCCGAAAACTTAAGCAGAGAGATCATCTGTCTGGTCGCGATATCAAAAGCTTCGTCGTCCGTGCCCGTTGCGACATACAGCGAGAACTCGGAGTATATGCAGTGGCTGTTTGAACAATAAAAGTCCTTTCATTGAAATATGACGTACCGTTTAGCTGAACGGAAGCGCCATACATGAGCAAAGACCGCTCGGCAGATTTCTGTCGGGCGGTTTTCGCTACGAAAGAAAAGAATGTCCGTCGCGTTCTGAGAACATCAGATTTTTCATTGACGTTCCCCTCGCCATGGATTATACTGAGTTTAAACTGGAAGTGCGGATAACAAGTTCAAGCATACTTCAAGGCGTAGAGAGAGGAAGAAAAGAAATATGGTTTATACGGTCGGCGAGATGGCGCGGCTTCTGGATGTGTCGGCATCAACGCTGCGGTATTATGACAAAGAAGGGCTGCTTCCGTTCGTGGAGCGTTCTTCCGGCGCAGACGCATTCTGCCGGAATCCGTTTTGCAGGGCTTCGCAGAGTATTATTCCGCCGATTTGCTGAAAAAGTTAATCGCGGTAACGGGCTTCACGGTTTGGATATGTATTTGGCTATTGAGCCAACAGAAATCAGTTGAGTTTCACGCTCGACTGATTTTTTTATGTATGGAGAATTGCCGGAAAGAACAGGACTTCGACGAATGATGAAAGCGGTGGTTCAATCCGCTTTTACGAATTTATACAACAAAAAGCGCCTTTCCCTAAAAAGCAGGGAAAAGGCGCTTTTTGTACATATAGGAAGTTTGAAAAATCGCTTATGGAAGCAGGGGTCAATCGACGGCGATCAGGTGGAACTGCTGTGCCATATAATCGTTCCACGGTGTGCAAAGCGGAATGCCGTGATACATCAGCTCATCGCCGCCATACAGATTGCCGGTTTTCTCGTCGCGGTACAAGAGGTTCGGATTCAGCCCGCGAAGACGGAGGAGCGTCTTTTTCTGGTTGGGATATGCCTGAGCGAAAACGTGCGTAACGATGGCTTCGCGGCGGTCGTCGGAAACGCTCATCCATGCGGCGTCGTTTCCGGTAAAAGGCGAACGCAGGCGATGATATTCGCCATAGAGCAGAAGCGGCTGAAGCGCTTTGACCTCTGCGTTGAGCCGGCGAATGGCGTCAAGCTCTTCCTGCGGGAGCTTGGTCAGATCCAGCTCATAGCCATATGTTCCGCCCATGGCAACGGCGGCGCGGGTCGCCAGAGGCGTGGTGCGTCCGGTCTGGTGATTCGGTACGGCGGAAACGTGCGCACCCATGGTGGACGGCGGGAACACATAGGATGTCGCGTACTGAATGCGGCAGCGCATCCATGCATCCGTGTCGTCCGAACACCATGCCTGCGGCATCATGCACATCATGCCCAAATCGAAACGTCCGCCGCCGCCCGCGCAGCTTTCAAACAGAACATCCGGGAACCGGCTGATGATTGTCTGCATGATTTCATACAGACCGAGCATATAGCGGTGACCAAGCTCCGTCTGCCGCTCGGGACTCAGCTGGGAAGAACCCCACATGTTGATATTGCGGTTCATATCCCATTTGACGTAATCGACATTGCCGCGCCGTAAGGCGTCCGTGATGACGGAAACGATGTAATCGCGGACATCCTGCCGCGTCAGATCGAGGACGAGCTGATGGCGCGATTCGATGCGCATGCGGTCACCTGCGTGGATGCACCAATCCGGATGAGTGCGGTAAAGCTCGCTGTCCGGAGAAATCATTTCCGGTTCGACCCACAGACCGAACTTCAGCCCGAGCGCGTGGATCTCGTCGCTCAGATGGCGCAGACCCTGCGGGAGTTTATGCGTGTTGTCAAACCAATCGCCCAAAGAGGAATTGTCGCTTTCGCGATGACCGAACCAGCCGTCATCCAGAACAAACAGTTCGATGCCGACGTCTTTGGCGCAGCGGGCGAGGGCGAGCAGCTTTTCCTCGGTGAAATCGAAGTAGGTTGCTTCCCAGTTGTTGACCAGAATGGGGCGGCAGGCAGAAGCGAATTTGCCCGTCGTAATCCGGCGGTGAACGAGCGCGTGGAACTGACGACTCATGCCGTCAAGTCCGTCGGCAGAATAGCACAGGTAGGCTTCTGGCGTCTGGAATGCGCTTCCGGCGTCGAGCGTCCAGCTGAAATTGAATGGATTGATGCCGATCTGAGCGCGTGCCATGCCGAAGGAATCGACGGACACATCAGCGGTGAAGCTGCCGGAGTAGCAGAGGGCGAAGGCATAGACATCGCCTGAGGATTCGGTGGCGTTTGGGGCAAGCAGAGCCATGAACGGGCTGGTTTGATGACCAGAGGCGCCGCGCTCACCGGATACGCCCTGATGCCCGGGGACGAGCGGGCGGATGAATTCGCCGCGTTCCCGCGCCCATGCGCCGCTCAGCGTCAGCAGGGAAAAATCGGCTTGCTCAAAATCGACGCAAGCGCTCAGCGCTTCCTGAAGGATGACGGGAGAAGTCCCGTTGTTTATGATTTTTGCGCTTCGCGCGATGATGTCGATGTCGTCATAGATGGTGTACGCCAGCTCGACGGAAATGCCGCTGTGTGCGTCGCGGAGCGTGAGCAAAAGCGTTTGACTCTGCTCACCGCGTGCGGACGGCAAACCGGAAAGCGTCGGTTTCTCGGTCTGGATGCGATGGGAAACGACTTGCAGATCCAGCGCGTGTGTACCGTCCGCATGCCGAACGTGGAGCATGCCGGGGCGCAAATCGCCGACACCGAACGTAGGGCATTCCTGCGGAAGAACGTCGAGCGGCAGTTCATGCAGGGAAAGGGTATCATCGGTATAGTTGGTCAGGCGTGACAGCACGTCGTCGCGGATCACGCCGACACGTTTGCCCCAATAGACGTGGAGCGGGTATTTGCCCGCCGCCAGACGGAGGACATAGCTGACGCGGTCGTTGAACAGATGAAAGACGTTTGTTTTTTCACAGAACACGATCGGCATGAAAAAAACCTCCTTGATTTCAAATGGGACAGTCAGTTTGCTGCTTATTTCTTTCATTATAGGCGATGGAGAACAAAACAGCAAGACTGAGAAGGAGCCTAATACTATTTCTCGTCTAAAATATAGATAGAATCCATTTTCTGCCCGTGATGCTTTTAATGACAGCCACGGGCAGGTTTTTGATTGTAAAACATAATCTGTCGATAACAGCTTCAAGGGAGTCAAACACTTCGTTCTGGAAGCCACGCTTTCGAATTTCTTTCCAGATTTGTTCTATTGGATTCATTTCGGGTGTGTAAGGTGGAATGAAGAACAGTTCGATGTTTTCTGGAATAATAAGCTCCGTTGACTTATGCCATGCTGCTCCATCACAGATGAGCAGAATATAGTCATCCGTATATTGCTCTGAGAGCTTTTCCAGAAAGAAATTCATGCTTGCAGTATCGCATCTCGTCATCACCCAGAAGCAGCCGTCTCCAGTTTTCGGTTCTACTGCTCCATAGACATATCTGTATTCTCGAATATGATGGCATGGAACAGTTGACCGCACTCCCTTTCTGCACCAGCACGCTTTAGGTTTGCTGATCCGGCCAAACCCCGCTTCGTCCTGAAATAGAATTCTTACTCGTTTTGGCGAAGCCTTTTCTACAAGTTTATCGTATCGAGACTTAATTTTTTTGAGTCAGCCTGCTCTTTTTCATCGGCTGACTTTGGATGCTTCGACCGCGGCATTTTCTTCACCCAGCCATGTCGCTTTAAAACACGATAAACATAGCTTACTGCGGTAGTTCCCCCCGATTTCTGCATTCAGTGCCTTGCGGACTTCTTCAACTGTTGTGATATGGCCTTCTTCTGCTTTTCTCTCGCATTCTTGAAGAATATCTTCTTCCTGCTGGTGGCTGAGCTTTCTGTTATGGCTAGTGTATTTATTCCTTGCAAACTCTTCGAGACCTTGTCTCTTAAAGCGCTTGACTATTTCTGAAATATACATCCAGTTCATATCAAGTTTCTCTGCTATTTCTTTGGATGTCTTTCCTTCGTATCGCAGTTCGATTACTCGAAGCCGACGTGCTATTCCCTTGTTTTGCGCGGCTTTCCTTGCTTTTACGACTGCTTCATATTCTTCAGTGGTTATCTCGTATTTCTTCATTTTCATCACCACTTACAGTATAACACATTTGCGTTCGGGGCGCTGGATAGCAAAACGGCGCACCATGCAGCGCGCCGCCGACTTTGAAATTCAGCCGATGCTTTCGGCGTAATATCGGGGCAGATAGTCCACCAAATGCGCGAGCGCGGCCTTGGCGTTGTCTGCGCGCCAAACGAGGTCGGTCTGCACCTGCGGTCCGTCCGCAAACGGAACGCGCACCAGATCGTCCGCGATGAAGAGCACCGGATAGAGCGAGAGCATCACGCAGGGCTGGGAGCGCAGATTGGTGACGATTTCGCGCATGGTTCGGCCGTTGCGGCTGCTGAATTGGGAGCGCTGGGCGCGGATTTGCGTCTCGTGCCAGGTTTTAATTTTGAAGGGGTCGTCGTTGCCCAGCAGGCAGAGCGTGTTTTGCAGGTCGTTCAGCGTCAGGCTTTCGCGCTCGGCCAGCGGGTGATTGCACGACATCACGCAGTATTCTGGATTGGAGAACAGCGTCGTCTGCTTCAATTCATCCTGAAAGGTAATCAACCGATGCGGCGCGACGATGGCATCCAGTTGCCGGGTGAGCAGGCGATTCACCAGCTCCGTGGACGGCGGCAGATGGGTGTCAATGTGGAACGCCGGATAGAGCGAGGAGAACGCATAGATGGCGTGGTAAAACATCCAGTCGCCTTCAGGGAAGTAGTGCCCGAGCGTGAGGCAGCCGTTTTCGTTCCGGGCGATTTGCTTACACTCCGATACGATGCTTTGAAGCTGCTCGACGGCAGGGCGCATGCGCTCCTCAAAGCGCTGACCGGCGGGGGTGAGCGAAATGGCGCGGTAGCTGCGGATGAACAGGGAAAAGCCCAGCTCTTCTTCAAGCGCGGCGATTTGGTGGGTGACGGTGGGCTGCGTCATAAACAGCGCCTGCGCGGCGCGGGAAAAGCTCTGATATTTGGAAACCGTCAGAAAACACTCGATTTGCTTCTCGTTCAAAGGGCATGCATCCTTCCCGAAATTCACAGACTGGCGAATGGTCAAAATACGGCATTATTTTCTATTATAGCATGAAATGACGATAAAGCGACGGGGTCATCACAAATAATCGCAAATTATCGAATAGAACTTTCTTATCGTGACGAATAAAAAACAAAATTTGACAAAAAAGTATCGAGCACCCATAATGAGAAGTGAAACGGGGCGGAGAGACGATGGAAAACGGCCCGGGGAAACGACATGGGGGAACGACCCGAGGAATGAAAGGAAGGAAGGACCTGTTTATGAAGAAGATGTTTTGGACTTTGACCTCCGCGGTGGCGCTGCTCTGCACAGCCGCCATGGCGACGGCGGAAGCGCCCGTTGCGACGGGCGAGACCGCGTGGCTGCGCGGCAAGCCGGTGGCGACCTACACCTGCGCGGGCAAGACGGTGATTCCGGTCAGCGCGCTGGGCGAATATGGTTTTGACGTGGAGAACGGCGACGCGCTGAAGATCACGGTCAACGACGCGGAGATCACCGCCGAGGGCGTACCCGCGACGGCCGGCGACACGCTCGCCGAGGTCAAGGCGGAGACGACCGCGACGCTGGACGGCCAGCCGGTCGTAGCGTACACGCTGGAGGACGGCGACGCGGTGATCGCGCTGGACGACTGCTTTGCCTACAACGCCGAGAAGCTCTCCGGCATTGATCTGATCGTCATCGGCACGAGCGATCTGGAAAAGAGCAAGGATTTCTTCGTCACCCACATGGAGCTGAACGTCGTCGCGGAAGGTACGATGGACGCGGTCTCTGTCAAGGCGCTCTACGGTCAGGAGGGCGAGGCGAAGTACGCGATGGTTATGAACAACGTGAACTCCACCAAGCTCATGCTCATCGAGTTCAGCGAGAAGACCGGCAAGACCACCCGCGAAGGCTTCCATGCGTGGGATTACGGCTACTTCGACGTGGCCTGGCGCTGCAACGATATCGACGCGATGTATGAGGAGCTGACCGGCGCGGGCTACAGCTTCGAGTGCGAGCCGTTCAGCTACACGACCTCCTGGAGCGGCAACGCTGTCGCCGAGTGCGTCGCCTACGGTCCGGACGGCGTGCCGACGACGATGATCCTCAAGACCACGCAGGAGTTTGATACCAAGTTCTACAACATGGTGGACGCGGTGCTGGTCGTGGACGACATGGCTTCCGCTGTGGATTGGTATACCAACGTGATGGGCATGGATCTGGTCTATGACGCGCCGGTGGAGAAGGGGCTTGTCGATCGCGTGCTGGGCATCGAGGGCACCGATATCACCGTTCGCATGGGCTACTTCTACGGCTCTTACGCCAACGGTCAGGGCGCTCTGATCGAGATTCTGGATTACTCCGAGCCGGGCGTTTCCATGACCGAGCAGGGCGGTTCCGTTCCGGGCAACGGCGGCATCTTCACGCAGGCGTTCGAGACCAAGGATCTAGACAAGCTGCTGGCGCGCTGCGAGGTCTTCGGCTACAAGACCGCCAGCGAACGCACGACCGTGACCCTCGAATCCGTCGGCGAAATCGACACGGTTCTGGTCAGCGGCGTGAACGGCACGCTCTATCAGTTCTATCAGGTGAAATAAGGCATTATCCATTCGGGCGGAGAGGCGCGGCAGCCTCTCCGCTCTTTTGACGTATGGAAAACGGCGCAAAACCGCCCGCGAAATGCCCTCTGGCAAAAAGCAAAAAGCTTTTGCAAAATCGCACAAAATACGCTATAATAAAATGTATACAGAATTCGCAAAAAGGAGCGATTGCTTTGAGCGAGTATATTATTGAGATGCTGCACATTACCAAGGAGTTCCCGGGAATTGTTGCCAACGATGACATCACCTTGCAGCTTAGAAAGGGAGAAATCCACGCGCTGCTTGGCGAAAACGGCGCGGGCAAATCCACCTTGATGAGCGTACTCTTTGGCATGTATCAGCCTGAAAAGGGTGAGATTCGCAAAAACGGCGAGGTCGTCCAGATCAAAGACCCGAATGATGCCAATGCGCTGGGTATCGGCATGGTGCATCAGCACTTTAAGCTGGTCGAGGTTTTTTCTGTGCTGGATAACATCATCCTCGGCGTTGAGCCGACGGTGACGCCGTTTGGCTTTCTGCAAAAAGCGCAGGCACGACAGAAGGTTATGGAGCTGAGCGAGCGTTACGGGCTGAAGGTTGATCCGGATGCACTCGTGGAGGATATCACGGTCGGCATGCAGCAGAGGACGGAAATCCTCAAGATGCTGTATCGTGACAACGAGGTTTTGATTTTTGACGAGCCGACCGCCGTTCTGACGCCGCAGGAAATCGATGAGCTGATGAAGATCATGAAGGAGCTGACGAAAGAAGGCAAGTCCATTCTCTTTATCACGCATAAGCTCGACGAGATCAAGGCTGTTGCCGACCGCTGCACCGTTTTGCGCAAGGGCAAGTACATCGGCACGGTGGATGTAGCGACAACCAGCAAGGAAGAGCTGAGCGAGATGATGGTTGGGCGCAAGGTTCAGCTTGTCATGGAAAAGACGCCGGTTCAGCCGGGCGAAAGCGTGTTGACGGTTCAGAACCTGACGGTTAAGAGCAAGAAGCACGACAAGCCGCTGGTCAATAACGTTTCCTTTAACGTTCGCAGGGGCGAAATTGTCTGTATCGCGGGCATTGACGGCAACGGACAGAGCGAACTGGTCTATGCGCTGACCGGATTGATGAAACCGGACAGCGGCAAGATTTTCCTGAATAATCAGGATATCACGCATATGTCGGTTCGAAAACGCAATGAAGCGGGTTTGAGCCATATTCCGGAGGATCGTCATAAGCACGGCTTGGTGCTGGATTACACGCTGGAAAACAACCTTGTGCTCAAGCGATATTTCCATCCGGAGTTTTCCAAGCGGGGCTTTTTGCAGTTTGGCGAAATTCGCGAATATGCCGATGAGCTGATCGATCGGTTTGACGTGCGAAGCGGACAGGGCGCCATCACCAAAGCACGCAGCATGTCCGGCGGCAACCAGCAGAAGGCGATTATTGCGCGTGAAATCGACCTGAGCAACGATCTGCTCATCGCGGTACAGCCGACGCGAGGACTGGATGTCGGCGCAATCGAGTACATTCGCAAAGCGCTGCTTGCGCAGAGGGATGCCGGCAAGGCAGTTCTGCTTGTTTCGCTGGAGCTGGACGAAGTGCTGGAGGTGCCGGATCGCATTCTGGTGATGTACGAAGGATCGATCGTCGGCGAGCTGGATCCGCGCTATACGACCGCGAAGGAACTGGGTCTGTATATGGCGGGCGCTCAGCGCAACGTATAAGAAAAGGGGGAAAGCCAAATGGACAAAAAGAAAGAATCGCTGGGCAGCCGTCTGGCGGGTTCCGAAGCGTTTCTGTCGGTGGCGGCCTCGCTGATCTGTATTGTCATCGGTCTGCTGCTGGGCGTTGTCGTGCTGGCAATCATCAATGCCGAACATGCGATCGGCGATGGTCTGCTGGTGATTTTGAAGAGCGGTTTCAAGAGCCCGCGCAACATGGGCACCGTGCTGGCGAATGCCGCGCCGCTCATCATGACCGGTCTTTCGGTTGGTTTCGCGTTTAAAACGGGTCTGTTCAATATCGGTGCGGCAGGGCAGTATACGCTTGGTGCGTTCGGTGCGCTGTATTGCGCGATTGTATTGCAGCTTCCGTGGTATCTGTGCCTGCTGGCAGCGATGGTTTTCGGCGCAGTATGGGGCGCGATACCGGGTATTTTCAAGGCATATCTGAACATCAACGAAGTTATCACCGCCATCATGTTCAACTGGATCGGTCTGTACATGGTCAACGACATCATGTATGGCAAGGGCAAAAGCCCGATGTACGATCTGTCCTCGACCAAGACATACAGCCTGCGCAAGGTTGCACCTCAGGCGATGATTCCCGACTGCGGCATGAGCAACCTGTTCGGCAAGCTGCAGTCTGTCACCATCGCGATTTTCATCGCAGTGGTATTTGCGATTGTGGTCTACATTATCCTGAACAAAACGGCGTTCGGTTATGAACTTCGCGCCTGCGGCTTCAATAAGAATGCGGCGCGTTATGCGGGCATCAATGAAAAGCGCAACATCATTCTGTCGATGATGATTGCCGGTGCGCTGGCGGGCGTCGGCGCCGGTCTGTATTATCTTTCGACCGTCGCGGAGTGGAATCCGCAGATTTCCACCGCACTTCCGGCAATGGGCTTCAACGGCATCAGTACGGCGCTGCTTGCCTGCTCGAATCCGATCGGCACGATTTTCTCCTCGCTGTTTATTTCCTATATTACGGTCGGCGGCACGAAGCTCTCGACGCAGTATTACAGCAAGGAAATCGCCGATGTCATTACCGCGCTGATCATTTATCTTTGCGCATTCTCGCTGCTGTTCAAGAATAAGATCCGCGCAATGCTTTCCGGAAAGGCGAAGCGCGTTTCCGTTGGGAAGGGAGGGAACGCCTGATGTTTCTTCTGCTGAAATACACGCTCCTGTATACGGTTGTTTTGATGATGGTTGCGCTGGGCGGCATGTTTTCCGAGCGCAGCGGCATCATCAACATCGCGCTGGAGGGCATCATGGTCATTGGCGGTCTGATTGGCGTTATTGCGATTCAGATGATGCCTGCTGGTTCGAGTGCGTTCTCCATTGTGTTGGTTTCCATTCTCGCGGCGGGCATAGCGGGCATGATTTATGCGGCGCTGTTGGCGTTTGCTTCCATCAACCTGAATGCAGACCAAACGATCGGCGGTACGGCGCTGAACCTGCTGGCTACCGCGCTGGCGATGGTTATCGCGAAGGGCGTCAATCATTCCGCGTCCGCCAAGCTGGATTACAGCAACCGTGCGTTTATCTACGAATTCGGCCCGCTGACGGTGAACGTATTCCTTTTTGTCGGCATTGTGGCGCTGATTCTGTCGTACATTGTGCTGTATAAGACGCGGCTTGGTCTGCGTCTGCGGGCGTGCGGCGAGCATCCGCAGGCAGCGGACAGCGTGGGTATCAATGTTTACAAGATGCGTTATATTGGCGTGTTGATCTCCGGCGTACTGGGCGGCATCGGCGGCATGGCATACATCATTCCGTCGGTTTCCAGCTGGAACTTTGAGGTTGGCGTTTCCGGTGCGGGCTTCCTCGCGCTGGCAGTCATGATTTTCGGACAGTGGAAGCCGTTCCGAATCTTCTTTGCGGCGGTCTTCTTCGCGCTGTTCAAGTCCTTGGCGAACATCGCAAGCTCGATTCCGTTCCTGGCGGGTCTGGGTTGGACGCAGAACATGTACAACATGATTCCGTTCATTGCGTCGATGGTTATTCTGGCGTTTACGAGCAAAAAATCCCGCGCACCGAAGGCGGAGGGCATTCCGTACGACAAGGGCTCGAGATAACGCGGAGGACGGAGGGGGGAACGTTGGGGCTTTGCCCCAAACCCCAGCAAGAACCTGAGG
>CAKUCW010000043.1 GCA_934643825.1 uncultured Clostridia bacterium
CCCTCAGACTCCCTTCTTCGCTTCGCGGCGGTTTTAACTCGTGTTAGCGGAATCAGGGACGCTTCGCTTCCTGATTCACGTTTTTTGGAATGCTTCGCACGGGGGAACGATAGGGCTGCCGATCTAAAACCCGCCTGAAGGGATTTTCCCCTCAGACTCCCTTCTTCGCTTCGCGGCGGTTTGAAGTAGCGTTTGCGGAATCAGGGATCGCTTCGCTTCCTGATTCACGTTTCTTTTAAATCGCTTCGCGATTTTGGGGTTACGGGGGTTACCTTGGGCTGCCGCCCAAACCTGCTTGGGGATTTCATCCCCAAACCCCATCTCCGCTTCGCGGCGGTTTCAAGAGATGCATCCGGGATGAGTTTTACATCACAATGTCGCTTTTCCGGTTTGAAGATCCACGCGGACAAGGGCGGTGATTCTCTGTCCATTCTCTTCATCCGTTCCCGCGACATAAATCTCCCCGCCGTCATCCGTCAGCAGTCTTGCCCCATCCGCTTCAAAGCCGATTTCCAGCGGAAGATCCACGCTTCCATCCGCGCTCTGAATCCGGTTTGCGCCGCTATGCGTCCATGAACCGGACGAGGTCAGCATCAGCAGACCTTTCTGCGGATGCACCAGCACATCGCAGACGCAGCCGGCGCTTCTTCCCTCCTGAAGCTGCACCGTCGAGATTCGGCGCAGAACGGCGTCATGTCCGATGATACACAGCACGGCTTCCTGTTGTTCGCCGTCCGCCGTATCGGTCAGGCAGCGTCCGCCGAGCGCATAGCTTCCATCCGGAAGCTGCACGGCGCAGAGCCACTCCAGCCGATCCGCTGCGGTATGGATGACCGTTCGCGTGCGCCAGCGCACATTCCCCTGCTCATCCTCCAGCGCGACCCATGCGCCGCCCTCGGTTTCCTGCCAGGTCAGCGTTCCTGCGTCAACCGTCTGTCTGCCCGCGATTCTTTCCGGAAAAATTTCCGTTTCTCTCGCCGTGCCGCCGCGGTCAATCTGCACGCCGAACCGCTGTCCGTCGCGCCGCTCAAGCAGCAGCGTCACGCCGCTTTGATTTGCCCGTGCGTTCAGCAGCGTACAATCCTTCTGAACGAACAGCGCGTTTTCATATTCGCCCTCTTCATCCAGCTCCTCACCGGAGATCACGCGGATACGGCTTTCCTCCGCATCGCCCTCTTCCGGTTCAAAGAGCGCCGCGACGCCGTTTCCGAACGCGGCAATACCCAGCGGGAAGCGGACATCCCGTTCATCCGTCGGGTATTCCGCTTCCTTCGTTCCGAGCAGTCCGCCGTCTTCATCGAAATACGCGATGCCCTGCCGATAATACCCCGCAAAGCCGCCGGATGTGACCGTCAGTTTGGTCACGATATCATCCATCGAGTGCGCAAACACGGTTTCGCCGAGCGCATTGATACGCACCAGCACGCCGCCAATCTGTTTCTTCTGCCCGCTGAGGATGACCGAGCCATCCTCCAGCGCCACGCAATCGAGCAGCACGCCGTCGCTGAGCCATTCGCCCAGATTTGCCTGTGCAACGGTCGGCGGCTCATCCGTTCCGGGCTGAATGAAGCACACGCCGAGTGCGCCGCTCGCCCCATCGGCAAACGCCATGGCGATGCGCCCGCTTTCGTCTCTGCACGCGGCGAACAGATTCTCTTCCGCTTTGACAAAGCTCATTCCCGGCGACAGCCTGCCATCCTGCGCCAGCTCCGCGATGCAGCACGTTCCGTCGCCGTGATCGACCACGAGCGCGAGGAACGGCTGTCCCTCCCGATCATGCGGCACGGCATAGACGGACGTGCTTTTTTCCTGCCGTTCATGGCGGCAAAGCTGAGTGACATCCGGCACGGCAACGCGCTTTTCCGCCCGCCCGCGCTCATTCAGCTCGATCCACTCCTGCCCCCGCTCTCCGGTCAGCACGCAGCTCACGCACCCGTTATCATGCACGAAGGGGCTGCAAATCTCCGCCTTGCCATCCCGCGATGAGCAGAAATTCCAGAGAACGCTTCCGTCCGCGCCCAGCCGAATCAGCCAGCCGGTCTTGCCTTCCCGTGTGCGGATGCTCAAATCGCCGTCCGAAGACGTCGTGCCTCCCGCGGCAAGGATTCCGTCGCCGACGGACACGATTTCCCGCAGGCTGTCCCTGCCGCTTCCGCCGTAACTGCGCAGCCAGTCCTGCGCCGCGGCAGGCGTCGCCTGCATCACCATCCATGCCATCAGCGCGGCGGCAGCCCTTTTGCGCATGTTACGCTCTCCCCTTCACCATGGTCAGTGCGATTCTCTGTTTTTTCACATCCACATCGACGACCCAAACCGTCACCACATCGCCCACATGAACAACCTCGCTCGGATGGCGGATGAATTTATCCGCCATGCGGGAAATGTGAACCAGTCCGTCCTGATGCACGCCGATATCCACAAACGCACCGAAGTCGATGACATTGCGCACCGTTCCGGTCAGCTCCATGCCCGGCTTCAGATCCTCCATGCTCAGCACATCCGTGCGCAGAACAGGCGCGGGCAGCTCGTCACGCGGGTCGCGCCCGGGCTTTTCGAGTTCGGAGAGGATATCGCGCAAGGTCATTTCGCCGATTTCCAGCTCCTGCGCCAGCTTCGCCACGCCGACCTCTTCCGCTTTGGCGGCAATGCCGACAATGCCGCCGCGCTTGAGCGCCTGGGGCGTATAACCCAGCCGCTCCATCAGCGCCTTTGCCGCCGCATAGCTTTCCGGGTGAACCGCCGTCGCATCCAGCGGATTGCTTCCGTGAACGCGGAGGAAGCCCGCGCACTGTTCAAACGCCTTCGGCCCCAGCTTGGGCACTTTCTTGAGCTGTGCGCGTGAGGCGATGCCGTTTTCATCCCGATACGCCACGATGTTGTTCGCCAGCGTTTCACCGATGCCCGCCACATGCGTCAGCAACGACGCGGACGCCGTTTCCACATCCACGCCGACGCTCGACACGCAGCTTTCCACCACGCCGGAGAGCGCGTTTTCCAGCTCTGCCTGCTTAAGGTCATGCTGATACTGCCCGACGCCGATCGCCTTCGGATCGATCTTGACCAGCTCGGCAAGCGGATCCTGCATGCGCCGCGCGATGGACACCGCGCTGCGAAGCGAAACGTCATATTCCGGGAATTCCTTTGCCGCCAGCTTGGACGCCGAATACACGCTCGCGCCCGCTTCGCTGACGATGACATACGCCGCGTTCGGCGCTTCCGGAAGCAGCGACGCGATGAACTGTTCGCTCTCGCGGGACGCCGTGCCGTTGCCGATGGCGATGGCGGTCACGCCGTGGCGGCGGATCATGCCCAAAATCTGCGCCTTTGCCTGCGCCTTTTTCGCTTCATGAATCGGCAGGGTGAAATAGCCCACGCCGGTTTCCAGCACCTTGCCATTTTCATCGACAACCGCCAGCTTGCAGCCCGTGCGGAAGCCGGGATCGACGCCCAGCGTCACCTTGCCGCGAATCGGCGGCTGCATGAGCAGCTGATGCAGGTTATCGCCAAAGACGCGGATCGCGCCCTCGTTGGCTTTATCCGTCAGCTCATTGCGGATTTCGCGCTCCAAAGACGGCTCAATCAGCCGCGTCCACGCGTCATCCGCCGCTGCGCGGACGACCTCGCAGCATGCGCTGCCCGGCTCGACGACCTCCCTGCGGATGATCTGACGGGCACGTTCATCGTCGCATTCCACGCTGACCTTCAGCCATTCCTCGCGCTCGCCGCGGTTGATGGCAAGGATGCGGTGACCTGCCGCACGCAGAACCGGCTCACGGTAATCGGCGTACTGCGCATAGACGTTTTCGCCTTCCTTGGCGGCGACGCTGCGGAGCATGCCCGTCCGCCTGTAAAACTCGCGAAGCTTGGCGCGGATGGACGCATCGTCGCTGAACTGCTCCGCCAGAATATCCTGCGCAAGCTGCACGGCGGTCTGCGCATCCGGCACGCCCTTTTCGTCGCTGACATATGCCTGCGCCAGCGCAAGCGGTTCATCGCCGCGCCTTTGGGCGAAAATGGCGTTTGCCAGCGGCTCGACGCCCTTCTCCCGCGCAATCATCGCACGCGTGCGGCGTTTGGGCTTATACGGACGGTAGATATCCTCCAGCTCGGAAAGCGTGACCGCGGCGGCAAGCTTCTTTTCAATCTCTTCGCTGAATTTTCCCTGCTCGGAAATGCTCGCCGTGATCTGCTCGCGGCGTTTATCCAGCCCGCGCAGATAATCCAGCCGCTCGCTGATTTCGCGGAGCTTCTGGTCGTCCATCGCGCCGGTCATCTCTTTGCGGTATCGGGCAATGAAGGGAATGGTGTTGCCCTCGTCGATGAGCGAAACGATGCGGGAAATAATCGCGGCATCGGTTGAAAATTCGTTGGACAATAAAGCGTTGATATCCATATCGGTCGGAAATTCCTTTCCTGTCGTCATGCAGAGTTCTGCCCGTTCATCTCCATATTCAGGGCATTATCTCATATAGTATACAACAAAAAAGGCAGGATGGGCAAGTCCTCAAAAGCGACGGTTTTTGCCGCCTTTCTTACCCCAAACGATCGAAAACCCGCCGGATTTTCCCGCATTCTCAGCCGCTTTCACGTTTCTCAGCATTTCAGCACGGCTTGGAGAATGCTCAGCAGCAGCTCGACATCGATCGGTTTTGAAATATGCTCGTTCATCCCGGCATCCAGCGCATTCTTCCGATCCTCCTCGAAGGCATTGGCGGTCATGGCGAGAATCGGAATCTCCGCCTTGCCTTTTTCCGGAAGAGCGCGAATCCGTTCCGCCGCCTCATAGCCGTTCATTTCCGGCATCTGAATATCCATGAGAATCGCGTCGTAATACTTTTCCGGAGACGACCGCACTTTTTTAACGGCAATCCTTCCGTTTTCCGCCGTGTCCACATCAAAACCGGCTTCCCGCAAAACCGTCGTCGCGATTTCCATATTCAGCGCGTTATCCTCGACAACCAGCAGCCGTTTGCCCGAAAAAGACGCCTTCATCGGTGCTGCCTGCCGATGCGTCTGCGCGGAATCTTCCCGCTTTTTGCTGACGGGAAATCTCAGCGACACGACAAATTCCGATCCCTTTCCCGGCTCGCTTTCCACGGTAATCGTTCCGCCCATCATATCGACAAGGCTCTTGGTGATCGACATGCCCAGCCCCGTTCCCTGAATCTTGCTGACGGTAGAGGTTTTCTCTCTGGCAAACTGTTCAAAAATATGCGCCCTAAACGCTTCGCTCATCCCGATTCCGTTATCCCGAATCCGGAACACATAATCGGCAAAGCCCTCGGGTGACGGATGGATCTGCGCGATGCGCAGGGCGATTGCCCCGCCGGGCTGCGTGAACTTGACGGCGTTTGACAGAATATTCAGCAGAATCTGATTGAGCCGCATCGGGTCGGCGATCAGATCCTCATTCACGATATCCGCCAAATCCACGGAAAAGGAAAGCCGTTTGGCGGCAATGCCCGATTGGATGATGTCCCGAAGCTCATGCACCAGCTCCGGCAGATGCACCGGTCTGGTTTCCAGCATAACCTTGCCGCTCTCGATTCGGCTCATATCCAGCACATCGTTGATGAGGGAAAGCAGATGCCTGCTTGCCGTGGCAATCTTTTTCAGATAATCCAGCACCTGCTCCTGATTTTGGATATGGGTTTCAGCCAGCGAGGTGAAGCCGATAATCGCGTTCATGGGCGTCCTGATGTCGTGGGACATGTTGAACAGAAATTCCCGCTTGGCGCGGTTCGCCGCGGTTTCATGCCAAATGGCAAGTTCCAGCTCGGCATTTTTCTGTTCCAGCGATTTTTTGTATTCCTGCTCCCTTTTTTCCTGTTGCAGCTTGAAACTCTTCTCGGAATTCCACCGAATCGCCTGCATGAGCGACAGCAGCAGGATATAGGCGATCAGCGTAGCCGCCAGATTGGACGTCGTCACCTGATAAACCTGACAGGCGGGAATATAGGTATAGAGATAGTAATCCCGTCCATGGCTGTACATGCCGCAGTAATATCCGTCAAGCCCGCTTTGGGTGTTGACATGGATCAGCCTGTCTGCCTGATTTCGCCCCCGAATCGACTGAAGCAGCCTGTTTTCCGAAATATCCATGCCGATCAAATCAGGCGCGTTGGAGGCTTCCACCCGGTTTTCCTTCACCAGCAGGAGCGTCCCCATCGCGTTCACGTCGTATCCATCCAGCAGGTCTTGAACGGAAAGAACGGATCTTTGCGAAAACTCCGCCTTGGTGTGCCGATAAGCGAGAACCGCCCCGGCATCGCCGGCGCAGCTATGCACGGCGATATCCACGCAGGAACCGTCCTCCATCTCAATCCGCTTGACATAGGTCTTCTTCGGAAAATCAATCACACTGAGCAGCAGCTCCTGTTTCGTTTCGCTCTGAAACCGGGCATAGCCGACGCCGTCCTCCGTATACTCGCAGACCAGATTGCCCTCTGCATCCAAAATGGAAATGCCCGTCAGCCACAGCCTTTGGGCATATTCCTCCAAGTCCTCCGCGCTGCAATCAAACGTGCAGCCCTCCAGCGCGTGTACGGCTGTCGTTTCGCGCACCAGACTTTTGGCAACCGTCGTATGGTTATATTTTACATAGCTGGCGGATTGTTCCTTGATAAAATCCAGCGTAGCTGCCAGACGGCTTTCGCAGCTCCGCACATCCGCCTGCACGGAAAAGAAAATCACCACGCCGAAGAGCAGCAGACCGCCCGCGATATAGATGCACCAGAATCTTTTTCCAAAGACGTTCTTAGTATTCAAGCTTCTCTACCTCCAGAAAGGTCTCGGGGTCATCCAGATATTTCCCGACCATCCGCTGCATCGTTCCATCCCGGCGCATCTGTTCAAGAACCACCGACAGCCGCTGCGCAAGCCCCCGGTCATCCGCTTTGGAAAAGGCAACGCCGATTCCCGTAACCAGAACAGGGCGTTCCAGAATGCGGAAATCCGCTCTGTAATCCTTCATATATTGACGAATCGCCGTTTCATGCGCCGCAATGGCATCCACATATCCGCAGTCCAGCGCCGCATACTGCACGCCCCGATCCTCCAGACTCATCACATCGCCGAATTCCGGACACCCGGACGGCTTCTCCTTCAAAAAAATCTCCTCCGGCTTTCCGGTGGACTGCACGGCGATGCTCTTGCCCTCCAGGTCGCCCCATGTATACAATTCGCTTTTCGCGTTGACCGCAATCACCTGACGGCTGATCATATACGGTCCCGCCCACTCATACGCCTGCTCACGCCCCGCCATGGAAAAACAGCCCCAGATGCAGTCGATCTCCCCGTTTTCCAGCATTTCGGTCTTCTGTTCCCAGTCAATCGTGGCAAAGACCGCCTGAATGCCCATGCGCCGAAATGCCTCCGTGGCAATATCCACATCAATGCCGGTGGGGTCGCCGTTATGATCCAAATAGACATAGGGCGGATAGTTATCGCTTCCGACCGTAATTTTCGGCAGAATCTCTCCCGTCGGAGCGCCCGTCTGCGGCGTGCAGCCATACAGCAGACCCGCCGCCCAAAGCAGTACGGCTATTCCTTTCACGATGCGTTTCATTGGTTTTCATTCTCCTTGGTTTTCTGTGTGTTTCCCGCGTCCATATTCCGGGCTTTTCATCACTCTATCTCTATTGTATGCTGTTTTCCGCAATTTTCCCCCTTATTTTTACAAAAAAGTGGGCTGAGCCCGCTTTCACTTCCGCCATAGTCTGCAAAACCGTGTAAAAAGAAAATCAGCGGCTTTCGGCAAAGAAAAGAACGCGTTAAACGTGTAAAGCTCTTCGATCGATTCGGGGTCAAAAAACGGGACAGGAATTGGCTGATTGAGGGATCTGTTTCAGTTTACAATCATCCCTCAAAATAAAAATGAAAAAAAGTGAAAAAAGGGGTTGCATTTTTCAGAAATGCGTAGTATAATAAATCTCGTTCCGAGCGCGGAACAAACAACTAAAGATTTGGGGCATTAGCACAGTTGGTAGCGCGCTACATTCGCATTGTAGAGGTCAGCGGTTCGAATCCGCTATGCTCCACCACAAGAAAAACCCTTGATTCCATTAGAATTTTGGGTTCTTTTTTTATATTTCTTTATAACGGTTTTTCGGACGTTGACATCAACTTTGACAGCAACCAGCTTTTTTCACGCGGCTTGAGCGGATGGAAAAGCGGTTGCTTTTTTTGTGCCTGAAAATCCTCCGAAAAAGGCGAAAAAGCCTAAAAAGCTAACAATAGCTGAAAAAGATGCTCCGAAAAAGCCTCCGTATATCCTCCGAAAAAGTACCTTTTACGCCGGATCACAGGAAGGACGCCATCAAGTCCATGCCCTGCTGCTTGGTCGTGCTGTCGCTGTGGACGTATCGCTGCATGGTGAACGCCACGTTTGAATGCCCGATAATCTCCGACAGGGTGCGGATGTCCTGACCGCTCTGCACCCAAAGCGTGGCGAACGTATGGCGCAGGGCGTGAACGCCGCGGGGCTTGAGTCCGGCTTGCCTGAGCGAGGTACGCAGTACGCGGGCGAGGTTGCAGCGGTCGGCGGGCGCACCGGTCGCCGTCGCGAACACATACTCCCCTGCCTGCCACGCGCTGCCGGCGGCGAGGCGCTCAAGCCGCTGGGCGCGGCGTTGCTCCTCCAGCAGGGCACGCAGGCTGTCGTTGAGCGGCACGGTTCGGCGGCTGTTCTTGGATTTGGGCGGCTGGGCGACGCGTTCCCCCTGAATGAGCTGGAGGGTCTGGGTGATGTGTATGCCCTGCCTGTCGATGTCCTGCCAGCGCAGACCGCAAAGCTCTTCTGCACGCAGACCCGTTCCGAGGATGAAGCGCAGGGCGCGTCCCTGCGTGGTATTCGGCAGAGCGGAGAGCAGCCGGGGAAGCTCTTCGCGGGTGAGGAACTCGATCTCCTTCTGCTCCTGCTTGGGAAAGACGAGCTTGGGCATGCGGTTGATATACTGCCGGTCGAGGGCGGCGTTCAGCGCACCGGTCAGCACGGCGGTTTCCCTGCGGATGGTGGCGGGCGCGATGCCCTGACGACTGCGGGCGTTGATGAAGCTCTGAATGTGGTCATCCAGGCGTTTGTCTTGCAGCTTCACGTCGCCCAGCGCGGGCAGGAGCGTCTTTTCGATGATGATGCGGTTGGTGTTGAGCGTCGAGGGGCGCAGACCGACGGGCGCAATTTCCTCCAGCCAGAAGGTCAGCCAGCCGCCGACGGTCATCCGGTTGGGTTCGGAATAGGTGTCGTTGGCGATTGCGGCTTGCACATCGCGGAGCTTGGCGAGAACTTTGCTCTGCGTCTTGCCGTAGATATATTTGCGCCTGCCGTTCACCTGACAGGCGGCGCACCAACGCCCGTCGTTCCTCTGGTATACGCTGCCTTCGTTATTTGCCCTTTTGCCCATCCTGCTTAGCCTCCTTTTTCAATACACTGAGCAGGTCGTTCCATTCGCCATCCAGATTATATTCCTGCATGGTGAGCTTGTCCTGCGGGGAAAGCAGCTCGTATTCCTGACCGAACTGTTTTTGAACAGCCTGCTGACGTTCGTCATGCGCCTGCTCCGATTCGAGCGTCCAACTCCGATAGCTTTCACGCAGGCGAATCAAATCTGTCGCAAGCATGTACACGTTTCCCGCCTCCAGCATCCGATTCAGATAGGGCTGACAGGATTTTCCGTACCGCTCAAGCTGACGCACGGCGGCTTCGCTCAGTCTGGTTTGACGGCAGATGTCACGGATATCCATCTGATGCGTCTTGACGTCGGATAAGCCGAGCAGATACTCCGCGTTGAACGGCGCGATTTGGGCGAGGTTGTGCATGAACTCAGCATCCGGCATGCTCGTTCCGGCTTCATATAAGCAGATGGTCGAGCGGCTGACGCCGAGCCTTTCGGCAAATTGCTTCTGAGTCAGGCTCAGGGCTTCACGCGTTTCCCGAACGCGCACGGAAATCAGGTTGCGCAAATTCTCAGACATTGTGGCTTATTCCCCTTCCTTGTGTCCGAATTCTTAAATTTACGAATATTTTGCTTGACTTTTAATGCTTCGCAATGTATCCTATGATCATCGACAGTGTAGCATAAGTCGGGCTAGTCTGTCAAGATGTATCAAGTCTTAAACTAGGAAGGTGGGATTTTAGGATGGATAAGGAAGTTTTTTCTCGTCAAGAGGTCAAGGATGCACTGGGCTGCTCTATTGCAACGGTGGACGCGCTCATTCGTTCCGGCAGGCTCAAGGCGATTCGTTTGTCCCCACGGCGCATCATAGTCACCCGTCAGGCGTTGGAGGCATTTTTGCAGAACGCCGAAGATGCTCAGCACGCTTGACGTCGCCCGCTCTGCCGGGCTTGAGCTGCATCAACGCGGCGGGAAGCAATGGGCGTGCTGTCCGTTCCACAACGAGCGGACGCCGAGCTTCGCCATCTATCCGGACGGACGCGGCTGGTATTGCTTCTCCTGCCATCGCGGCGGGGACGCGGCGGCACTCTACCAGCAGCTCTATGGCGTTCCGATCGGGGACGCGCTGCGGGCGGTCGGCAAGGATGAGGCGATGCTTGCCCCTGTGCGCTCTGCCGGAGAGGAACTGCGGCGCAAGGTGGAACGCTGGCGGGATGCACGCTGGGACGCCGCCTGCCGGAAGCTGCACGCGAGCAACGCCGTGCTGGAGGAACATATGCACGACGACGCCGCGCTCTGGGACGCCGTCGAGCAGCGCGAACGAGCGTCTTTGACGCTGGACACTTTAGAAAATGCGTCGCCCCGTGATCTGGTGGCGATGCTGAATGACGAAAGGACATTACCTGCCGATGAACGAAAATTGGGATGAGCTGGCGCGGGAGCCGGAGGGGCAAGCCGCCCTGACGCAAGCCCCGCGCCCTTGGGGCAGCCTGCCGAAAAGCCCCGTGCCTCCAGCCCTTGACCTGTCGCTTCTGCCGCCCGCGCTGCGGGAGATGGCGGTCGCGGTCGCGGACTCCGTGGGCGCGTCGCGGGAGCTGGCGGCGGTAATCGGGCTGGGCGTCGGCTCTGCCTGCATCACGGGACGGGTCTTCGTCCAGCTCAAGCCGGACTGGAAAGAACCGGGCTGGGCGTTCCTGCTGGTCGTGGCAAAGCCGGGCGACGGCAAAACGCCCTGCTTCAAACATTTGGCAAGCCCGCTCTTTGACTGGCAGACCGAGCAGAACAGGGCGCGGCGCGTGCAGGTTGAGCAGTCTGCCGCGCTTCGGGCGATGCTTGAGGCGGAGAAGGCGAAAGCCGTCAAAAAGGGCGACAGGGAAGCCGTGCGCCTTGCGGTGCAGGAGCTGACCGAGCAGGAGCAGGTGTTCGAGGTCGGGCGGTTCGTTCGCGGCAACATCACGCCGGAGGCATTCGTGCAGCTGATGAGCGAAAACGGCGGCGCGGTCGCTCAGCTGGACGACGAGGGCGATTTGTTTGACCTGCTTCAGGGTCGCTATCAGGAAAACCCCGATCTCTCTCCTTGGCTGCAAGGCTATTCGGGCGGCTCATCGGTCGAGCATCGTCGGCGCGGCGGCTCCGTCAGCGCGGAGAACGCGGCGGTCAGCGTGCTGGCACTCACGCAGCCGGTTGTGCTGGAAAACATCCTTGCCAACAGCCGCATGGCGGGCAAAGGCTTTCTGGGGCGGTTTCTGCTCTGTTCGCCCGAGCCGCCGGACACGTTCGTTCGCCACAAGCCGCCCATACCGATGGGCGCGGCGATGACGTATCAAAAAGCACTGGCGCGGCTGCTGGCGATGCCGGATTTGACGCTGACGCTTGAAGGCGCGGCGCAGGAGGTCTTTCTGGACTTCGAGCAGGAAGTCTTTGAGAAGCGGCGCGGCGAGTGGCTGCCGCTGGAGGTGCTGGGCGTCTGCGGCAAGCTGGCGGGAAGCGCGGCGAGGATGGCGGCAACCCTCTGCGCCTGGGCGGACGAAAAGACCATCAGCGCGGCGAGGATGCGCGACGCAGTAACGCTGACCCGCTGGTTTATCGAGCATATGCTCCGCGTTTACGGCGAGCAGAGCGTGGTCAGCAGGCAGGCGCAGGACGCCTTGAAGCTGCTGCAAAAGCGCGGCGAGGGCTGCGTCCTTGAGCGGACGCTGACAGACACCCTTCGCAAGCGCAAGGACTTCGATAAGGATTCTTTCGAACGCGCCCTCTGCGAGCTGGCGGCGCGGGGCTACATCCAGCGGGACGAGGTCAAGGGCGGCGGCAGACCGATGAAATACATTTATGTGCATCCGGGGCTGATGCTTGAGAGGAGTGAAACGCTGTGATGCAGGCGGTTGAAACGCTGGAGAAGCTGGGTTACACATTGACCTGTCACGCGGACGGGAGCATCGGCATTCGCGGCAGACCGTCGCCGGAAGCGGACGCGGCTCTCTCCGTCCTGCGGGCAGACAAGGCGGGGGCGGCGGCATGCCTGCGTCTGCGGGACACGTTCAGGACGGACAGGAAGGGCTTTCGCATCGCGTTCGACTTCTTCGAGGCGCACTTTCCGCCGACGATGACGGATGAATACTGGGATAAGGTGAATGAAGATTTGGGGAAAGCCTGCAAGGTCTGCGGGTCAGATGGATTTACGGTCGAGCTGCTCTGCGTGGCTTGGCAGGAGCTGGAACGATTGGCATTGGGGGAATCGAATGAACAGTAAACGAAAGGGAAACGCCGGGGAGCTGGAATTCCTGCATCTGCTGGAGGCGCAGGGGCTGACGGCGTGGCGCAACGACCAGCGGTATACCGGCGGCGTGGATAATCCGGATGTGCGCCTGATTGCGGGCGGCAAGACGTTTCACTGTGAGGTGAAGCGCACCGAGCGGCTGACGCTCTACCCGTTTATGGAGCAGGCACAGCGGGACGCGAACGGGCATGCCCTGCCGCTGGTGGCATACAGGGCGAACCGCAAGCCGTGGCTGGTGTGCATGCCGCTGGAGGGGTTTCTGGAGTTGGTGCGTTTATGACCCTGTCCATGCGCCGCCCCACGCCTGCCGAGCGGGAAAGGATTACACGCTGCCGGAAGCAATTTTTTGAGGTGGAGCGGCTGGGGCTGATGCTGGAGCAAGCGCAAACGTCCCTGCCTGCCCGCCTGAACGACGGAATGCCCCGAGGAAAGAATCTGCCCTACGGCGTGGACGACAGGCTCATACGGGCAGAGAGAACGCGCAGGGAGTATGAAGCGGCGGTTAAGCTGCTGGAGGAATGGCGCGAAGAGGCGCGGGCGGCGATTGACGCGCTGCATCCCTCGACACCGCAGAGGGGGTTTCTGCTGTCCTTTTATGTGGACGGCTACACGATGAAGGAATGCTTCATCGGGCTGCATATATCCGAACGCGCTGTGTGGCGGTATCGGGCTGCTATCGAGAATCAGGAGGACACATGGAAGAAAAGCGAAAAGAGCTGATGACGCTGGTCATCGGCATGACGGAAGAGGAACACATCGACAGTCTGCTGGAGGCGGCGCGGTATGTATCCAGCGTGGAGGACGATTTCCACAACCGAGAAAACATGGTGGATTGTCTTATAGACGAGATTTCGCAGTGTATCGATGCGGATATTCCGCGAATCATGGAGTTCGTTCAGAACTGCTGTAAAAAGTTCTGCTAAGCAAAAAGCGGGGGCGGCGCGTGTGCGTCGTCCCCTTCGGTTATTCGGTTTGCTGCTGCTTGGCTGCTTGTCGCGCCTTTCTGGCTGCTGCGCGGGCTTTCCGCTTCTCTTCTTCCTGACGGTCAAGCTCATCAAGCCGGGCACATCGTTCATTCCAGATTGCCGTAATCAGCTTTCCAGATTCGGTCTGCTCAAGGGTGGCGTGAAGCACGCGCTCATTGTGTTCGGTGACGATCTTCTTCACGCCTGCAAGGTTAAAGCCGCGTCCAGCTTGGTGGAAGAGACAGGCTTCATCACTCAGATACCCTTTAAAAACGCATTTTTCGTCGCAATACCGTGCAACCCAGTCGCCGAACAGCTCTACAAGGCGGTATTCCGGTACGACATCGTGGCTGTATGCAAAGACAGCATTTTCTGCAAATAGGGCTTCGATCTCAGATTGACTGAGTGCTTTTTCGATCATGATTTGTTCCCCCTTCAAACTTGACGGGAGACGGCCTTCTGTGGTAGAATGAGCCGTCCCCTTGGTTGTGGTGACGCGGGCGTTGAGGTGTGCAGACCTCAGCGCTCTTTTAGTTGATGGTGAAGCGGCAGGCGCGGCTCTCCTTGGTGAAGCGGGCGGCGATCTCCGGCAGGGTGCGCTTGAGGGCGGCCGTGTCGATGCGGGCAGAGGTGACGACCTTCCAGGAAAGGCGATGCTCTCCGGCGGTCAGCTCCTCCGCGCCGCGCTCCGCCATGACGAGCTTCAGCTCATCCTCCAGCGCGGCCTTGACGGCGCTCAGTTCCTCGATCTCCCGGCGGATGCCGACCAGCTCAGCGGCCTTGGCGGCAATGGTTTCGTTGCTCATAGAATCATGCTCCTTTCAAATGCTGGAGGAACTGCCCCGGCTCGTGCCCTGGCTCCTGTGCGCTCGTCGTGTCGCGGTTGCATCTCACTCATAGCACCGGGTTGTTGTCCCTCTTGACGCTCACAGTATAGCATACTGGGCTCACTATGTATATTGACGATATGAACAATAATACTGGGCTCACTATGTGCAATTAGCATACTGACCCCATGATGACAAAGTGATATAATAAAAGAAAAACAGGAGGTAAAATAATGGGCAAAACTTCGAATACCGTTAAAGACCGCTGGAATCGACAAAACTATGAGGAAATCAAGGTGCGGTTGCCTCGTGGTCGCAAGGCTGATATAACCGCCCACGCGCAAAGCAAAGGCCTGTCCGTCAATGCCCTTGTGGGCGAGCTGCTCCGCGCCGATCTGAACATGACGGAAGAAGAATGGCGGCGCAAGCCTGACGCTGAATAGGTTGACGCTGCATCTCTTTTTTGACGGCACAAAAAAACAGCCACTCTTGACGAGCGGCTGGGAAGATGCTAGAATATAGACAGACGAGGAGCCGTTCGCAATCGGTTCTCCCGCTTAATCCGTTAATTTGGAAAAAGCCAAAGCCGCCGATCAGGGTGCAAGCTGACCGGCGGCACGCTTTTTATTTACGGTTCTTTGCGTCTACTGCGATGAGCAGGCTCAGGAACGTAAGAACAACCATGATGATTTCATAGGTCGTCATCGCGTATCCCCCCTCTCTTTTGTAAAGAGCGGGAGGCAACCACCGGCAGCACTCGTCTGCCTACGCCGTCATTATAGCATGGTCATCTCCCCGGCGCAAGGGTGAGTTGACCACCGGCGGCAATCGTGGTATAATCCAATGGCTAGCACAGGGACAGACGATCACTGTTCCTGTTTCCCGGCGTAACGATCAGCGCCGGATGAATTGGACGTTGTGAACCGCTTACGGCAGGGGCGGCACAGCGTCCTTTTATTTTGCCCTGAGAGCAGCTTTCTCGACGGATGAAGGATTGGTCGTCCGTCCCTGTGCGATGCATCCTAGGCGGCAAGGAACGGCTGACAGGGATAACAGAATGATTCTGAAACCAGATTCCTAAACAGCCCGCCCACAACCCCGAATTGACCCCCTGAGTGCGGGCTTTAGCCCCGAATCAGATGCCTCGTTACGCGGCAATATTCACCCCCCGCCCCCGTCCCCGAAACCATCTCAGACAGGAAAAGCCGATTCCTGTTTTTTATTTTGGCATGGGGAGGGCGGTCAAAAAGCGAGCCGTGGTTTGTGGCGGCGGATGTGTGCCGGGCGTTGGGGCTGGGGAACAGCAGCATGCTGTATCGAAGCTGGACGAGGATGAAAAGGGTATCAGTTCAATTGATACCCTTGGAGGGGAGCAAAAGCTCGGAATTGTCAATGAACCCGGCTTATACGCGCTTGTTCTCAGCAGCCGCAAGCCCGAGGCGAAAGCCTTTAAACGCTGGATTACGCACGAGCAGGCATATCGCAGGACGAAACGCCTTTAAGCGGCAGTCGCGTATCTGAACCTTGAGACCGTGGCGCGAGGGCTGGGGGTTACGCAGGAGAAGAACGGCGTTGAATATGTCCGCTGGGAAACGGTCAACAACTATCTGCGCGAGCTGAAATTTTCCCAACAAGTTGGGAAAGACATCTACATCCCCGAAAACATCTTTTACCGCCTTGCCTGTGCGGCGTGCGCAAACGCGAACGCTTCATTGATGGGCGGTTAAAGTGTACATACACCCCTTTGAAAGTTTTTTCGTACAACGCCGATTTTTTTAATCACTTCCGCTATACAGGTGAAGGATGTGTATATGCGGCATTGCCGGAGGAACCGCTACCGATGATGAGCGGGTGAAGTGTGCGCACAAGGGGAAGGCTTCACTGTACGCTGATTTCGGTCAGGGGTGGGGTCAGTGACCTTTTTCGGAGGATTCGGAGGCTTATTTTTTCTTTTTCGGAGGCTTTTTCGGAGGATGTTTTCTAACAATATATAGAAAAACTGACTTTTTCGCCTTTTTCGGAGGATTTTCTGTAAGCAATTTTCAAATTATTTATATTTATATAATTAAATCTGACATCAATTTTGACAGCAACCAGCATTTTTCCAGATTGGTTTTAATTTACTTACATGAACGGCAATCCCTTGTATTGCTTGGTTTCTTTTGCTTTCGTTGGTCTTGATTTTCTCTAAATTCGACATTCGCATTGTAGAGGTCAGCGGTTCGAATCCGCTATGCTCCACCACCTCATCACCTAGTTTTTGATACAAACTAGGTGATGATTTTTTATGCTTCAAAGGCTCAGATACCTTGCAGATACAGGGCTTCTGAGCCTTTTTCTATTTCAAGGGTGGGGTAATTTACTCCACTGGCGATGAGGTTTTTTGCCTTTTTTCCGATCAAAATGGTAAAATCATCATTTTCGCTTTACCCCATGACCGATACATTCACACACAAGAGCAGACAGTCACACACTCGCCCACACAGGAAAACGAAACGGCTCTTATTTGAATGATACTCCGTGTTTATGGCCTTTTCTGGGCTCATCTCCTATGATATCTCTATACTGTATACTGGAGGTATTTTACGATAAGCTATGGCATCGCATTAGGCAGTGCGGAGTATCGATGGACAATTTTCTAAAACAGCGGGAGTTTCTAATCAAGCTTTCAAAGATATGTCGAATGGCAAATGTGTGCAAATGGAAACGCTCTGTAGAATATGCACACTACTCAACTGTTCCTTCGACGACATTATTTCTTTCGAAGGTGAAGATTCTCCCCTTGTTCCTCTTCCTGAAACTGAATGGGAGTACCCATACGTTAATCATTCTCGGTCAATACAATTTTTGTGATGTATTTTTCATGCAGAGGTGTTCTCTGGATCTCTTGTACAATAACACACAATCACACACTCGCCCACACAGGAAAACAAAACTCAGAGCAGCAAATATGAAAAAGGAACTCCCATTCCGGAAGTTCCCTTTCGTTATTCCTGCTTATTTCTGCACAAAGTGGACCACGAAGCAGCGCGCTCATGATCAGGCGCCTATTAAAGCAGCACTTCACCCGGCATCACTTACCGAGATAGGCTGCGGCGTTCTCGCCGGCAAAACGGCCCGTATTCACCGAATAGCCCATCGTATTGCCCGGCAGCAGGAACATGTAGCTGTCGCCGTAGATCGTGCAAGAATCCGTACCAGCACTGTACAGGCCCGGGATCACCTCACCCGCCTGCGTCAAAACCTCGAGCTCTGAATTGATTTTGATGCCGCCCAGCGTGCCATAAGAGGACGGGAAGTAGCTCGCCGCATAGAACGGGCCCTCGTCGATCGGCTTGAGGAACTGCGCATCCTTGCCCAGCGGATCCTTGCCGGAGGCGCAGATCTCGTTATACGCTGCCACAGTATTGAGCAGGTTTTCCCTGTTGATGCCCATCTTGTCAGCCAGTTCCTCCACGGTGTCCGCCTTCACGATCGCCGTGTAACCGCTGTTGATGGCGTTTTCCAGGTTGGCGTCGAAGTTGCTGAAGTCGCTGACCATGCTGACGCGGCTGGTGAAGGGCACACTATTGACCTCGACATATTCGTTCTTGATCGACTCATCCAGGATCATGAAGCCCTGGTTGTTCTTCTGCTGCGCCAGCGCGTTGCCGCAGTAGGTGGTGTTCTCCACATGCTCCTCATTGAAGAAGCGCTCGCCGTTGAGGTTCACAAGCAGGTTCGGCTGCTTCATGATCAAGCACACGTCGGAGCCAGCGCGACCAACGCTCCCCGGACGGAAAATATCGAAGATCATCTCGATATTGAAGTCGCTCCTGCCGGCGCCGACGGCCCAGGCCATGTCGATACCGTCGCCATCGTGGCCCGGCAGGCGCATACCAAAGAAGTCCTCGCCATAGGTGTAGCCGAGCTCCTCCTGAATACGCTCCACGTTGTCGCCGAAGCCACCGGTCGCGATGATGGCCGCGCTACAAGCCACGTCGTATTCCACCGTGCCATCCGTCGTCCTCGCCGTGACGCCGCAGACCTTGCCCTCGGCATCCAGCTTCACGGCCGTGGCCGGCGTATCCAGATAGATCTCTACGCCCAGCGCCTCCGCGCGTTCGGTGAGCCTGCGCATCATGGTCGCGGCCTGGCCGCCACCCTTGGTTCCATCATCCGATTTGACAATGTGCCAGGAGGGATAGGACTTGGTGAAATAGCGCGCCGCTTCCTCAAACTCGACCCCCATATTCTCGATCCATTCCAGGGTCTCGTTGCTGCGCTCGAAGTATTCGCGCACGAGCACGCCATCCGTACGGAAATGCGTGTACTCCATAAACATCTCGTACGCCTCGTCCACATCCATCATCTCTCCCTGCGCTTCCTGAACATGCGTTCCGATCGCAAGGATGCCCATGCCTCTCGCCGCAGCGCCGCCGGTCGCGCTCATCTTTTCAAACAGCACGACCTTCACGCCCCGCTCCGCCGCCGCAACGGCTGCCGTCACGCCGGCAGGGCCACCGCCGATGACGACAAATTCCGTCTCCAGCGTCTTGACCTCGGCCTGCGCCTGGGGCGCCTCCGGGGCAGCAGCAGCCATTCTGAATGCCTCCACATCGCATCCGGCCTGCGTCAGGCAGTCCTCCACAGCAAGCAGCAGCGCATTGGAAGAGAACGTCGCGCCCGCCACCACATCGACATTCAGCGACTGATTCTCCACCACTTCGGCGATCAGCTTTTCTATTGCCACATCGCCAATGCCAGCCGTCTCGCTGCTCTCCTGCACCTCGATGGCCGTGATCTGTCCCTCCGTGATCGTCGCGACAATCTTCACATCGCCATTAAGTCCGGCTGCGGACGCCGTATACGTCTCAGCCATTGCCGACGCGCCCCACACAAGCATCAGGACAGCAAACAAAGCCAGAACCCTCTTCATACCTTCTCCTCCTCATTTCGTCGAAGTGTTTTTTCGGTTCTGGCTGTATTATATATTCTACAGTTACTGTAGAAGCAAGACTCTTCAGACAGGATTTGCCCAGATTCTGTAAAATTTTTCGCGAACACCGTCCTTCATGTGGGTGTGAAAGATTTTGCTGGTGATCCGGATTTCCTTCCATCCGCTCCTTTTTGTAACGCGCTCGCAGATCGAGCGAATATCCTCCTCGTCAAGTCCATAACGCTCCTTCCCGATGACCGGCACGATGGCGCCGAGCGACCGGACACCCGGCATGCGCTCCGCCCGCTCGAGCATCGGCAGATGCATCTGCTCGGCAAAGGTCCGCCGAATGGCAAACCCCGTCCTTTGGGACAGGATCTGCCCGTCCGAAACCATCCAGACCGTGCAGATATTTACCATCGGCGCAGCATCGATCCACTTCGCCAGCTGGACTTCCTCCTCCCGGGAGCTTCCAAAGAGAGGCTCCAGTGCCAGCAGGCAGTATTCCGGCGTCGTCGTCTCCGTCAAATCCGCATGCACTTCGATGTGCCGAAGCACCTCGCCATGCTCCTGAAGATAGCGTGCCAGCACGGCATAGTATTCCGCCTTCTTTTGGGCTTCCCTGACCTTGTCGAGCATGAAGCGGCCCGTTTCCTCCACGCTTTGATCGTTGTCATAGTGAAAGTATTCCCGCGTTTCCTCCATGCTGACGCCAAGCGAACGCATGTAGCGCAGGAACATCAGCCCGTTCAAATCCCTCTCAGAATACTTTCTTCGCCCACTCTGGGTATACTGAGGCGCAATCAGGCCAATCTGCTCATAATACCGCAAACCGCTTGGGGTCATACCGAACAGGCGTGACACCTGTGAAATATCATATCCCATAGATTCGTTCCCCTCGATAAAAACGGGACTGTACAGCACAATTGTTCTTTTCTTGTGTATTCGTCGAGAGCAGGGCATTTCCTGCCTTGTCTGATAGAATAACACTTTTGGAAATATCAAGCTGATCCAATGCCGACTTTGGGTTTTGCAAGTTTTCTTTTCTGACCGTCACTGATTCTACTTTAGAAACACACCCTATATGGCACACGATCCGCCAGTACATCCAATATGATATCGGTATCCAGCAGCGCTTTCATGGCCATGCAGCATCATTCCCCCGAATTGTACTTTTCAGTTCGGGCTTCTCTAACATTCACATCGGAGTAACTGTTTTTCAATACGCCTCGCAGAGAATCGGTCAGATAGCGGATACTGGCCTCCTCGGAAACCAATCTTGCAACACGCTTTAGTATTTGCTGTGACGGGCATTCTCTCTGTCTTTGCTTTTTTCAGATAAATGATAGTTCTTTCGTTTCCTCGTAGCAGTAAACCTTGCTTCTTCACCCTCGATGAACATGCGCTGCCAGGCACACCAAATAACCGGCAGCCGGGATAGATTGGATTGCTTTTTCAAAACAACGCCTCCTTATTGATTTGCACGTTAGTTTGCTCTAACCACATGATTTTTGAAAAGCCGCCGAAGCGGCAATTCGGAATTCCGTATTTACTTTTTCAGAAACGAGAACAGCCCTTTCTTTTCATACGGCACTGCATGGATTTCCCCCGCCGTATAGCCCGTTGCGTCAATGGCGGCACGCAGGGCGTTTTCGTCCAGCGGCTCTTTAGAGAGAATCACTGTTTCCCCTTTCGCATGAGAGGACGAAACCTTTTCCACCGAAAATGCGCGGCGAATCATGTCGTTGACGTGCGCCTCGCACATGGAGCATGCCATGCCGGAAACCTTGACCGTTGTTTGAATCATATGGATGCCTTCTTTCTAAATCATAAGTTTTCAACCCGTGTATAACCACGCCGCAGGCGCACAGGCAGAAATCATCTATTTTACAACCTTCATGCAAAAATCGCAGCGGTCGCCGCCGCGCCCCAGCGTCATGGTTCTCTGCCAGATGAGCTTCGGATGCAGCCCATCATATGTGATATCGTCGCTGTCGCAGAAACATCTGCACAGCTCCGGACAGCCGCAGCGCACGCATTCGTCGTGATAGGGGCATCTCGTCATGTCGATGCGCCACACACCGCCGGTCGTCCGGATTTCATTTGCCTCAAAGCCTGCCGGAATTCCGAAAAATTTCGGTGTCTGCTTGGCGAAGATACCCGGCACCTTTTTATATAGCCCCGGGATGCGCATCAGCCGCAGGAAGGTCTTTTTCAGCCGATATGCCCGCTCTTCCACATAACCGTGAACGGTTCGCAACGCTTCTTCCTTCGGCATGACCGTCTGCAACGTCTCGTATGCCGCGATGCCCGGCATGATCTGACTTTCGAGATGCCGCATTCTTTGCCCGCTCGCTCCGGCGTGTTCCGAGCGCAGTTCACCCAACCTCTTTTCGAAAGCGGAATTCAGCACGGCTTCCTGCTCCGGAAATCCTTCACACGCCGTTTTTCGGAACGCTTTTGCCAGATAGCTTTCTTTCATCGCTTTATCTCCCGCCTAAAGTTTCTTTCTCTTATACCCGCAGTCGCAGTACGCCCCGCCGGAAGCCAGCGTATACTGCCGCACGAAGTCGGTCACGCCGCCCGCCTCGCTCATCGCGTAATCAAGGCGGCACAGCGCGGGCGTCAAATCATACAGCCCCAGCTTTTTCATCAGCACGCAGATGCCGCATCGGGTGAACCGCCCCTCGTAGCCGCTTCCGTCGGGGTATTCGTAAAACTCCATGTTCCACGAATAGGGATTTCGGTCGGCGGCTCTCAGCGCGGCAGCCGCCTTCATGCCCGCAATATCCTTTTCGGTGAATTTGCTTTTTCCGCTCCTGCGGCAAAACCATTTCATGGGCTTTGTCATCATGGCGTTAGCGTAGTAGACGGTCAGCCGCTCCACGTCCGGGCGCTTCGGCATGGAAAGAATGAACGCGCTAATCATCGCGCAGTTGACGAGGTTCATTTTGAAGCGGTCGCCTTTTTCAAACTCCGGCAAATCACGGATAATCGCCTTGTATTTCGGCTTCGCCTTTTTTGTGATATCTTTTGC
>CAKUCW010000044.1 GCA_934643825.1 uncultured Clostridia bacterium
GGAAATCGGAAATCGCAAGGAGTGCTTGCGCGTTCGCGAAGCGGGCGCGTCTGCCGCAGGCAGAGGACAGCGCCCCTATGCGAGCTTCCCGGATCGAATCCCCAGGCTAGGGGTTTGGGGGATGAAATCCCCCATCGTTCCCCCATTGCGAAGCCATGAAGAAAAAGCCGTCAGGAAGCAGCGCGAAACCTGACGGTCGGTTCACGCATCACTCGGTTCGATTTGAAAGCCTTATCAGAAATACAAAAAACACGCCCTCTCCATCCATGGAAAGAACGTGTTTCGTGAAATTCAGGAACCTGATTTTCTTAGTAGAATACGGAACATATTCCCGTTTTTCTTACATCGCCTTGGTGACCTGCTGTCCCTGCTTGGTGTCCTTCAGCACATAGCCCAGCGCGGCAATTTCATCGCGCAGGCGGTCGCTCTCCGCCCAGTTCTTTTCCGCACGGGCTTTTGCACGCGCCTCCAGCAGCGCCTTCACCTTCTCGTCGCCGTCATCCGCCTTACGGGTCAGGATGCCGAACACGCCAGCCATCTCCGTCAGCGCATCCAGCACAGCCTGAATCGCCTGCTTCGGGCTATTCTCATCCAGCGCCGCGTTTGCCGCACGAACCAGCTCGAACATATTGCCCAGCGCATCGGCGGTATTCAAATCGTCATCCATCGCCGCGTCAAAGCCTTCACGCGCCGCCTTGACCTTCTCCATGAGTGCCTGTTCCTTTTCGCCCATTTCGCCATCCTTCGCGTTTTCCAGCAGGAAGAGATAGTGGTCGCGTGCGGTATACAGGCGGTCAAGCGATGCCTTCGCCTGCTCAATCATCTCGCGGGAGAAGTTAATCGGGCTGCGATACTGAGCGCTGAGCATGAACATGCGAACCGCTTCGAGGTCGAATTCCTTGGCGATATCGCGGACGGTAAAGAAGTTGCCCAGCGACTTGCTCATCTTCTGGTTATCCACATTGATGAAGCCATTGTGCATCCAATAGTGGACAAACGGCTTGCCGGTTGCGCCCTCGCTCTGCGCGATTTCGTTTTCGTGATGCGGGAAAACGAGATCCTTGCCGCCGCAATGGATATCCAGCGTTTCGCCGAGATACTTCATGCTCATCGCGGAGCATTCGATATGCCAGCCCGGACGACCCATGCCCCACGGGGATTCCCACGCCGGCTCACCCGGCTTCTGCGCTTTCCAGACGGCGAAATCCATCGGATGGCGCTTATTGGGATCGACGTCGATGCGTGCGCCGCTCTCCAAATCCTCAAGGTTCTGACCGCAGAGCTTGCCATATCCCGCAAACGCCTGCGTATTATAATACACGTCCCCGTTCGGGCAGGCATACGCCAGTCCCTTATCTACGAGCTTCTGAATGAGCGCGATGATGTCCGGAATATGCTCGGTCGCACGCGGGTTGACCGTCGCACGCTCAATGCCCAGCGCATCCGCGTCGGTGTAATACTCCTTGATGAAGCGGTCGCCCAGCTCCTTGACGGAGATGCCCTCTTCATTGGCACGGCGGATCATCTTATCATCGATATCGGTGAAATTCTGGACATACTTGACCTCATAGCCCTTGTGTTCCAGATAGCGGCGAAGCGTGTCGAACACGATAAACGGGCGTGCATTGCCGATATGGAAATAGTTATAGACCGTCGGGCCGCAGCAGTAAATGCTGACTTTGCCCGGCTCAATCGGCACAAACTCCTCTTTTCTGCGCGTCTGCGTATTATAAATCTGCATCATCTTCAATATCCTCCTTCAGCACATCTGTGCCGTAATATCGGTGCATTTGTTCTTCCAGCTCGGAAACGCGACGTTCGAGCGCCATAATGTGTTCCTTCACCGGATCGGGCAGATGGATATGATCCAGGTCGATTCCCTCCGAAACGCCCTCGCGCCTGACGACGCGCCCCGGATTGCCGACCACCGTACAGTTGGACGGAACGGCTTTCAGCACGACCGCGCTCGCGCCAATCTTGCTGTTATCGCCGACGCTGAACGGACCCAGTACCTTCGCGCCCGCGCCGATGACCACGTTGTTGCCGATGGTCGGGTGACGCTTGCCGACATCCTTGCCCGTACCGCCGAGGGTTACGCCCTGATAGAGCGTCACGTTGTCGCCGATGACGGTCGTTTCGCCGATGACCACACCGTCGCCATGGTCGATGAAGAACCCTTTTCCGATGCTTGCGCCGGGATGAATCTCGATTCCCGTGACATGGCGGCTGTGCTGTGAAATCCACCGCGCCAGCGTCGTGTGTCCCGCCTGATACAACCGGTGCGCCATGCGGTGATACGCCATCGCCTTGACCGACGGATAGCAAAGCAGCACTTCCCATTTGGATTTTGCCGCCGGATCGCGCTCCATCACCGATGCGATATCCGCACGAAGATTGTCGAACATCCTCGATTTCCTTTCCGCGGAATCCAGCTTCCGCGATTGAGGCGATGCTCATCCGGCTTAACCCCGGCTGCACCGCCGATAACATCCGCAGGTTTTTTACTCCTCAACCGCACGAGCAGCCCTTCAGAGCTTCTCATGCTTTCGCAGAGACGGCGCGGAAAAACCTGCATAATAAAAAGCCCCGCCGTCTCCTTTCCAGAGACGGCGAAGCCGCGGTTCCACTCTGATTAAGCATGTGATGCCATGCTTCCCTCATTTCGCCATAACGCTGCGCCTGCGCCGAGACCTATGCCAAGCAGTCAGCCCCGAAGCTCGCGGATGCACTTCCCCCTGTCGCTGCCCAAGTGCGCTTGCAGCCGATGGCGCACTCTCTCTGCCGGAAACAGACAAAGGTACTTTTCCGTTCATTGCCTTTATCCCTATTATATGCACAGCCGGATGAGAAGTCAAGCCTTCCTTTTCCTGACTCAGGCAAAATTTCCTGCGTCTCCCCCTTTGCGTATGCGGAAATCTGTGCTATAATACAATCAATCATAAGGATTGGAGGACGATTCCAATGGCTTCTAAAACCAATAAAAAGGCAGAACAGAAGCAGAAGATGGTGCGCGTGGTGGCGATTGTTGCCTGCTGTGCGCTGCTGCTCACTGCCGTTCTGCCCTACATTGCCTCGAGCCTGCTTTACTAAGCAAAGCACAAAACCCGCCGCTTTTCATCTGAAAGGCGGCGGGTTTTTTATGCTCCCGTATAGCTTATTTAAGCGCAAATTTTCCATACTCTGCTGACTTTGGCGAAAGTGAAGCGAACCCAACTTTGCGGCGCATCGGTCATCGCCTAAAATCGCCCGCGTTCGCAGAACTCTAAAGTTTTGCAGGCTTCGGCGGAAGTGACAGTGGGCTCAGCCCGATCTAACAAATCATCGGTCATTGCTCAAAAATCGCCCGCGTGCGCAGAATCCTAAACCTTTCGCAAACTCCGGCGGAAGTGACAGCAGGCTCAGCCCAACCTTTCGACGCATCGGTCATCGCCTAAAATCGCCCGCGTGCGCAAGACTCCATTTTTTTTTGCAAACTTCGGCGGAAGTGACAGTGGGCTCAGCCCACTCAGCTCTCTGGATGAAGCAGCTTCGCGTTCTCTGCCAGCTCTTCGCTCAGCCGTTTCAGCTCTGCCGCCTGCTCGGTCGTGATGCTGTCCGGCTTCGTCTTGTTGACGGCTTTTTTCAGCGCAGAAAGGCTCTCCTTGACCTTCTTCTTCTCCTCGTGCCCGATCTGCTTGTCCTTGTTCAACGCCTGCTCGGTTTCGTAGAGCAGCTTCTCCGCGTCGTTGCGAATCGCCGTCGCTTCCCTCCGGGCTTGATCCTGCGCTTCATATTGACGCGCATCCTCCATGGCGCGGCGAATCTCGTCCTCGCTCATGTTGCTCGTCGAGGAAATCGTAATCTCCTGCTGATTGCCCGTTCCCATGTCCTTTGCCGATACGGTCACGATGCCGTTTGCGTCGATGGCAAACGTTACCTCGATCTGCGGAACGCCCGCCATGGCGCGGCGAATGCCCTTCAGACGGAAATTGCCGAGCAGCTTATTGTCTCTGGCATAATAGCGTTCACCCTGCAAAACCTTGATATCCACAGCGGTCTGGAACGGCGCGGCGGTCGTGAAAATCTGGCTGTGGCGGGTCGGGATGGTCGTGTTCCGGTCGATGATTTTCGTCGCCACGCCGCCGACCGTTTCGATGGACAGCGACAGCGGCGTCACATCCATCAGAATGACGCTCTGCGCCGCGGACGATACCACCATGCCGTTTCCCGCGGCGAGCTTGCCGCCCTGAAGCGCCGCGCCCATCGCCACGCATTCATCCGGATTCACATTGCGGGCAGGCATTTTTCCGGTCAGCTTTTTGACCATCTCCTGCACAGCGGGCATGCGCGTGCTTCCGCCGACAAGCAATACCTGCCCCAGATCGCTCATGCTCAGCGCCGCATCCGTCATCACCTGACTGACAGGGCCGCACGTCCGTTCCACAAGGTCGCGGGTCATCCCTTCAAACTGCGCACGCGTCACGGTTACATCCAGATGATGCGGACCGTGCATGTCCTGCGTCAAAAACGGCAGCGTGACCTGCGTACTCAGCTGACCGCTCAGCTCCCGCTTTGCCTTTTCAGCCGCTTCGCGGATGCGGAGCATCGCGGCTTTGTCGCGCCTGACATCCACCTTTTCAGCTTTCTTGAATTCGTCGGCGAGATAATCCGCCAGCCGCTCGTCAAAGTCGTCGCCGCCGAGATGGTTGTCGCCGCTGGTGGCAAGCACCTCGATCACGCCGTCGCCAATCTCGATGAGCGACACATCGAACGTGCCGCCGCCGAGATCATAGACCAGTATCTTCTGCGCCTGCCCGTGATCCAAACCGTAGGCAAACGCCGCCGCGGTCGGCTCGTTGATGATGCGCAGAACATCCAGCCCCGCAATGCGTCCGGCGTCACGCGTCGCCTGACGCTGGCTGTCCGTAAAATACGCTGGTACGGTGATGACCGCCTGCGTGACCGGCTCACCCAAAAACGCTTCCGCGTCCCTGCGGAGCTTCTGGAGGATCATCGCGGAAATCTCCTGCGGCGTATAGCTCTTTCCGTCGATTTTCACGCGGTAATCGCTGCCCATTTCACGCTTGATGGACAGCACCGTGCGTGCGGCGTTGACCGCCTGCTGACGCTTTGCCGCTTCGCCGACAACGCGCTCACCGGACGCGGTAAAGCTGACGACGGAAGGCGTCGTCCGTCCGCCTTCCGAATTGGGAATGATGACGGTTTCGTCCCCTTCCAAAACGGCGACACAGCTGTTCGTCGTGCCCAAATCAATACCAATCACTTTGCTCATATCTAAAACCTCTGTTCGTTTGCTGAAATCTAACCCGCACCCCTTGATTTTCGGATGCGTTTCCTTTATTGTAAAGAGCTGTAAGCGGAAACGCAAGGGCAAAAAAGTGAAAACCCGACAGGGTCAGTTCATATTTTCCTCAAAATTTATTTTTTTGTGAAATTTTGGCTGCGCTGCATCGTCTTATCATGTGAAGGAGGTGGACGGGCGATGGCGTCCTATACGGAAGACACCCGCGAGCAGGCGTTGACTCAGCTGATGCACCTGTACGGCGACAGCATCAAGCGCATGTGCGGCGTATACCTGCGCGACATGGGCATGGCAGACGATGCCGCTCAGGAGACCTTTATCAAGGCATATGACCACATCGACGAATGGCTCGACGGAGAGATCGGCAACGAAAAAGCGTGGCTGATGCGCATCGCCATCAACACCTGCAAGGACACGCTCCGCTCCTCCTGGATGCGCCATATCGACCGCCATCAAACCATCGAAGCCCTTCCCCTATCCATCACGCCGAACAACGAGGAACGGTTGGCGCTGACGCAGGCGATTATGGCGCTCGCGCCCAAATACAAGGAAATCGTGCTTCTCTATTATTATCAGGATCTCACGCTGCGAACATGCGCACAGATTTTAGGCATATCTGCGCCAACCGCAACCAGGCGGCTTCAGCAGGCGCAGAAAAAACTCCGCATACAGCTTGAAGAAAGGGGCTGAGTTCGATTGAAAAAAGATTCTTCCATCCGCTATGCCATCGACGAGAGCCTCTCTTCCGTCCGCTTCAACGCGCAGGATGAGCGCAGCGTTCTGCGCCGTGTCCGCGCCCAGCGGCAGGAGGAACAGCCGCCCGTACGTGCCAAAAAGCGCGGTCTGCGGCTGGATTTCGCCTTTGCCATGGGCATGGTGCTGGTTCTGGTCATTCCGCTGACCGTGTTCACCCTGCACGCGGGAAGCCTGCGCACACAGCGCATCGTTCCGCTTGCCGATACAAACCCCTCCGTCGATGCGCCGCCCGTCAAGGTTTCGGAAACCGCACAGCCTGTGGCTTCCGCCGCGCCCGTTTCCGACAGCGTAATCGACGAAAGCGCCGCGATCCGTGCGGCGCGGGACTGCTACAACGCGGTCTGCGATACGAGCATCTTCTCCTTTGAGGAATTCACCGTCACCTGCACACTCGACGCGTCCCTGTATCCCACCGAAATGGAAGGCGATACTCAATATACCGTCGTCATGGAAAGCGTATATGGAAACGGCTGCACCTTTGAGGTCTACGTCGATGCCCTAAGCGGCAGTGTTCTGCATTCCGACCCGAAGTATGCCACCCTCCCGAACATCAGCGCTCTTCAAAGCGAAAAAGCACAGGCGTGGTATAAAAAGAACGGCAACTGCCTCTTGACTTGGCAGCCCGCCGCGCAGTCGGAATTCTCCCGCCGCTATGAGGGCGCAACCCTGCGCGAGGCAAAGGATGGTGAAATCTCCTTTGCTCAGGCGGCAGAGATCGCCAAAAACGTCGCCGCATCCTATGACGCAGCTTTCTGTTATCCGCTGCTCTTCAGCGAACGTGCCGCGGCAGACGGAACCGCACGATATAAAGTCTTCTGCTTTGCCGATGAAATCACCGGCGATACGCCTTCCGCTCAGCCCGCCGCTGTCGTCGTTCTGAACGCGGCAACGGGCGCGGTCGAATCGGTTCGGGCGTTTGACAGCGAAAGCGACAGTGCGCTGATAACGGGGTGGGTTGACATCCGCTAACTCCATGGGCTGTCAGGCTAAACCAAGCATTTCAGGAAACAACGACTTAAGCATGTCTTAAACATGAATCTCGACTGCCCCCCTTGGAACGGTTTTACGCTAAAAGATGTGTTTTTAAGCGCTAAAATTATGTATACGGAAAAAGGTGAGAACGGGTTCATCCCATTCTCACCTTTTTTTATTTGGTTTCATCCAGCATGGAGTCAATCGCGTCCTCAATGGTTTCGGCAGTCTTCTGCCCCATCTCGCGGCTCAGCTCTTCGAGTTTGCGGAAGTTATTCTGCGAATCCGCTTCCTCCTGCATCCGCGCTTCGCGGTCTTCCGTGAATTCGGCGTTTGCAAAGATTCGCTGCATGCGTTCATCCGGATAATGCGCGTCGATGTATTCCTCAAACGCGTTGCCCGCCGGAACACCCGCACGACGCGCCGTCCAGCGCAGGGACGTGCACAGCGTCATCACGGAGTTGAACACCATGAACACCAGCAGAGCCCATGTCAGCGGCTTGCCCAGCTTATTGGGGATTTTCAAAATCCACTTTGCCATGCGCGGATAGATATCCTTGATCCAGAAAATGCCCAGAATACCCCAGAAAACGGAATACAGCAGGCAGATTCGCCCGTTCAGGTTGAACGGCATATTGCTGTAATCCCACGAGGTCGAGCCGAAGAACGTCTCCTGAAACCACGAACAGGCGTATTCCACGACCGAGCCGACCAGAAAACCGCCGACAAACGAAAAGATGCGCCCGCGGTTGCGGAAGCGATACAGCGCACCGGTCAGGCAGAGCGCACCGATGCCGTAAACCAGATTGAACGGACCGTAGATCAAGCCGACGCGGCTCTCATAATGTCCGCGCTGAATCAGGCAATAGAGCGTTTCCAGCACGACACCCGCAAAGCAGCCGATAAAGAACACCCAAAACAGCTTATAAAACGTGATGCCCTGCGCAAAATGCGCTTCCTGCTTTTCCCGATAGTCAATCTGCGCGTTGGTCGGCGCAGGCGGTAGGATACGGAGCTTCTTTTTCTTCTTTTTGTCGTATTGCTCGGTTTCCTTGAGCCGGGTTTCCACCTCGTCGATCAGTTCGTTGGTCTTTTGCAGTTTTCTGGCGATGACGTCGCGGTGCTTCGTCATCTCGGCAAGCTCTTCGCGAATCTTCGCGTAAAAAGCTTCCTTCTGCGCGTCGTTCATCGTTTCATCTGCGGCAAGCAAATCCATCTGCCGGCGCAGCTCTTTGTAGGATTCGTCTTCAAGCTCACTGAGTTCGTTTCTCAGGCGTTCGATTTCTTCTTCCGACATAGGTGACCTCCTTTTGATTCATCATGGCTCATTTTCTTCAAGCTGTTCACGGAGAAACGCAAGCAGCGTATCATAATACTGTTCCGGATCAACATAGCGTGCCATGCCATGCGTCGCGCCTTCGATCAGGCAGACCTGCGCACGGCTGCCCATCGCGGCGGCGATATCCTGCGCGACATAAGCAGGCGACTGCTCATCCAGCGTACCCGCAAAAAGCAGCGTCGGCACGCCGCCGCCCGCAAGCCGCGCTTCATCGATCCGTTCGAGCTTTTCTCCGAATGCCAGACGATATGCCGCACCCAGCAGCGCTTCCTCCAGCGCCCCGACAGGCTCGCCCGCATCCTCCAGCGTTTCCCTGGCGATTTGAGGGATATCGAGCGTCGGGCTTTCTGCCGCAACAGCGGCAACAGCCTGCGGAAGACCCTTTTCCTGCGCGAGCAGAACGGCAAGCGCCCCTTCATCCTGCCCCATCAGCACGATGCGGGCGTCCGGCTTTTCGCCAAGCACCCAATCCACCCACGTCAGAATATCCTGTGCGTCCGCCGCACCGAGGGAAGAAAGCTCGCCGTCGCTTTTTCCGTGCGCATACAAGTCCGGCACAAGCACGCGATAACCCGCCAGCGACAATTCGCAGGCGACATCCAGCATCTGGCTGCCGTCCGTTCCCGCGCCGCCGTGAAAGAGAATCGCCCACGGCGCATCCGGATCGCCGGACAGCGGCGGGAATACCTGCCCGCAGAGCATGCCGCGTTCCGAGCGAACCGCGACCTCTTCAGAAGAAAGAACGCTGAGCCATCCGCTGATGCGCGGCTGGGTCTGCGCCTTCGTCATTTCCGCCTTCATATCAAACCGCGAAACCGCGGCTTCCTCTTCCGTTTGCGATGGTCTGCCGTCAAACGCCGTCCTCAGCAGGGCGCGGCTTTTAAGCGCCGCGGCGATGAGTACCGCCAAAACGAGCGCACATGTGCAGACCGCTATTGCGATCTTTTTCAGGATTCGTATCCTCCTTGATTTCGCTTTTTATGCTGTTCCAAAACCACGGTCATGGCTGCCGCAAAGCGAGATGCACGGCAGCATTCTGCATCTGAAACAGGGGACAAGCCTCGTGTCAGTATATCATGCCTGCCGCTGAATTTCAACCTCGACGCACCCCAGTTCTTCCCCTGCCAAAAACATGCGCACCTGTGCCCCGCCGACTGCCTGCTGAACCAGACGCAGATTCCGCCAGTCTTCCCGCGTCATTTGCCGCATGCCCTCCGGGTGATTGCTCATCAGCCAGACCTGAGCCGCATCTTTCGCCACGATCATCTCTCCATCCGGGAAATATGTGTCGAACTGAAACAGCTCGATCACCTCTCCCTCTCGGTTCAGCGAAATCACTGCCGAAAACGTTACATACACCCGTGCCATCAGCCGTTGAGCCCATTCCTTCGGCGTCGCTTGCCCGTTCAGCAATGTCCGCGCCTCCTTCGTTATTTCATGGTTTTTCTTATATTTTATCCCTGCCGATTCGCAAAAAACAGTGTCCGCAGGTTGCAACCCGTCTATCAGCTCTCCATTGGTATATAGAATTCATATAAATACAATTCTATATTGAACCGCGTGCGGCTTTTGTTGACGAAGTCTCAAAAAGAAGGTACAATAGACAGCAGAGAAAAGAGGTGTACGAATGTCAAATACAACCAAGCGCATGCTGTCCCTCTCCCTGAAAAAGCTTCTGGCGAAAACTACACTGGACAACATCACCATTCAGGATATCACCGACGACGCAGAAGTCAGCCGGAAAACATTCTATTATCACTTTCAGGATATTTACGCCCTGCTTGAATGGACGCTTTCCGAAGACTGCCGATACCTTCTTGAAAGCAAGGTCAAACGAGGCGACTGGCAGGAGAGCATCGTCACGCTCTTCGAATACATGCAGGAAAACCGTTTGATTATTCTCAATGCCTTCCATAGTTTGGAGCGGGATACGCTGGAACACGAGGTTTTCAGCATTCTTTCCCCTCTGCTCTTCGACCTTTTAAATGCGCAGCCGAATTTTGAACTTCTGAACGATGAAGATCAGCGGTTCATCGTCAGCGTATACGGTCTTGGGGTCACCGGGCTGCTCCTTCGCTGGATTTCAACCGACATGCTCGCCCCGTCCGAGCCGCTTATCCGTCAGCTCTATCGGCTGGCAAGCGGCAGTCTGGACGGCATCATCCAGCGCTTTTTAGCCACGGAAGATTCCCCGATTGATTTTCCGCCCGACAATTCCGTTAAGAAACCTTAACGCAAATTCGACCGAATGTGTCATTTTTACCCAAAACATTTCCCTCTATCCCAAATTGGGACAGGGGATTCGTTTTGGGTATTTCTTTATTTTCACCCGTAAGGTATACTGACGCCATAAAAACACATACAACAAAGGAGTGTGTCTTATGGGTATCGCAGATTCCATGAAAAAAGTTGCGTTCAGCACTGCGCTGAACTATATCGGCAAAGATCCCGAAAACAATGCGCCCAAGCTGATGGCATGGGTGGATAAGTTCGCGGGCGATGGTCCGAACAGCTTCCCGACTCAGCGTGCCGCTGTCCGCAACGTCATCAACGACAAGGACAACAACATGCACAAGCTCGTCATGGACATCATGAAGGACACCGATCCCGAGGTTCTGAAGGCGACGTTCATGAACTTCTTCCTCAACGCCAACATCATCGGCTGGCCCAAGCAGGAAGAGATGCGCAAGAAGTACAACTGCAACATTCCGTGGGCAATTCTGCTTGACCCGACCTCTGCCTGCAACCTGCACTGCACCGGCTGCTGGGCGGCTGAATACGGCAACCGCCTGAACCTGACGTTTGATGAGATCGACTCCATCATCACGCAGGGCAAGGAACTCGGCGTCTATATGTACATCTACACCGGCGGCGAACCGCTTGTTCGTAAGAAGGATCTGATTGCCATCTGCAACAAGCACTCCGACTGCCAGTTCCTCTCCTTCACCAACGGCACGCTCATCGACGAAGAATTCGCCAACGAGATGCTCCGCGTGAAGAACTTCATCCCGGCGATCAGCCTGGAGGGCTTTGAGTCCGCGACCGACGGCCGCCGCGGAAACGGCGTCTTCGAGAAGGCGACCCACGCCATGAAGCTGCTGCACGACAAGCACCTGCCGTTCGGCATCTCCGCCTGCTACACCAGCGCGAACATCGATTCCATCGCTTCCGATGAGTATATCGACTTCATCTGCGGTTTGGGCGCCCGCTTCATCTGGTACTTCCACTATATGCCGGTCGGCAACGACGCCGCTCCGCAGCTCCTGCCGAATCCGGAACAGCGCGAATACATGTATCATCGTATCCGCGAGATCCGCGCAACCAAGCCGATCTTCGCGATGGACTTCCAGAACGACGGCGAGTATGTCGGCGGCTGCATCGCCGGTGGTCGCCGCTACCTGCACATCAACGCCAACGGCGACGTCGATCCGTGCGTGTTCATCCACTACTCCAACGCGAACATCCGCAGCTGCACGCTGCTTGAGGCGCTCCAGAGCCCGATCTTCATGGCGTATCACGATGGTCAGCCGTTCAACAAAAACCATCTGCGTCCGTGCCCGATGCTCGAGAACCCGGATATGCTGCGTGAAATCGTCAAAAAGACCGGCGCACACTCCACCGACCCGCAGTCTCCGGAAACGGCAGAGCATCTGTGCGAAAAGTGCGACGAGTATGCAAAGAATTGGCAGCCCACCGCTGACCGCCTCTGGGCGTGCAGCCACGACTGCTCGACCTGCGGCGCAGGCTGCGGAAAGAAGGACTAACTATGCACACGCTGTTTACCTCTGAAAGCGTTACGAAGGGACATCCCGATAAAGTCTGCGACCAGATCGCCGACGCGATTCTCGACGCGCTGCTGGCTCAGGATCCGATGAGCCACGTCGCCTGCGAAGTGACCGCCATCACCGATGCGGTTCACATCTTCGGCGAGATCACCACGACCGCCAAGGTCGATTACGAGCAGATTGCCCGCGACACCATCCGCTCCATCGGCTACACTGAAGCGGGTCACGGCTTTGACGCGGATACCTGCAAGATCACTGTTGACCTCCACGAGCAGAGCCCGGATATCAACATGGGCGTCTCCCGCGAAATCGAAGAAAACGCGGGCGCGGGCGATCAGGGCATGATGTTCGGTTATGCCTGCCGCGAAACCGAAAGCCTGATGCCCCTGCCGATCGAGCTGGCGCATGCGCTGACCCGTCGTCTGGCTTACGTCCGCGAGATGCACATCCTGCCGGACATCCTGCCGGACGGCAAGGCGCAGGTTTCCGTTGAATACGACGAAGCCGGCAAGCCGGTTCGCATCGACACCGTCGTCGTTTCCACCCAGCATACCGATGCCATCAGCGAGAACGAGCTGCGTACCGCCATCATCGACGAGGTCATCTCCCGCGCTCTGCCCAGCGATATGCTCGACGCGAACACCCGCATTTTCGTCAACCCGACCGGACGCTTCCTCATCGGCGGTCCTGCGGGTGACAGCGGTCTGACCGGTCGCAAGCTCATCGTCGATACCTACGGCGGATACGCCCATCACGGCGGCGGCGCTTTCTCCGGCAAGGATTCCAGCAAAGTCGATCGCAGCGCGGCTTACATGGCACGCTACATCGCCAAGAACATCGTTGCCGCCGGTCTGGCTGACCGCTGCGAAGTGCAGCTCTCCTACGCCATCGGCGTTGCCGAGCCGGTTTCCGTGCTGATCGATACGTTCGGCACTGAGAAGGTCGCGAAGGAAAAGATCCAGGAGCTGGTTTCCGGCGTGGATATGCGTCCGGCTGCCATCATCAAGCGCTTCGACCTGCGCAGCCCGAATTTCAGCAAGGTTTCCTGCTACGGTCACTTCGGCACAAACGCCAAGGATATGCCGTGGGAAAAGACCGATCTCGCCGAGGAATGGAAGAACGCTTAATCCATTTTTCTCCCTCAAACAACCTCCCATATTTCCTCTCCAATAGCGAAAAGGCTTGTCGTCTGCTTAAACAGAGGGCAAGCCTTTTTTGCGTGTAGATGCGATTTTCATCTCGCTGAATTTCTTTGTGTCTACGGAACGGATCATTCGAAATCAATCCGTTATTTCTTCCCCCTGCATATCTCCGACGACCCGATGCAGGATGTCCAAATACATCTGTCCCAACGCCGTCGGGCGATAATCCTTATGGGTAATCACGCCGATATGGATGACCTCATTGACCTCCAGCGGGATCGAAATGATGTCGTCGCCGCGCAGATACGACGGGCAAATACCGGACGAGATGGTATACCCATCCGTGCCGGTCATCAAATCGATGATCGTACCTTTATCCGTCACCTTGATGCTCTTCTCATGGTTCAGCGTAGACAGAATCTCCTCCGAATAATAGAACGAGTTCTGATCCCCCTGTTCATAGGTCAGGCAGGGCAGCGTTTCCAAATCCTTGAGCGTCACGCTCTCCCGCCCCGCAAGAGGGTTATTCCGCCCGATGAAAATATGCGGTCTGGCAGAAAAAAGCTCCGAAAAGACGAGATTCGATTCGCGCAGCGTCTTTTTGATGACCGCTTCATTAAACGAACAGAGATAAATGACGCCCATTTCGCTGCGCAGATGGCGCACATCCATGATGGTGTCGTATGTTTTTCCTTCACGGAGTATGAATTCGTAGGATTTGCCGCCCTGTGCGCGAACAAGTTCGACGAACGCGCTGGATGTAAAGGAGTAATGCTGTGTCGATACGGAAAAGCGCCGGCGCGTCGCGGAATGCGCAATATACTTATCCTCGATCAGCGCCGCCTGCTGAACAACCTGCCTCGCATAGCCCAAAAACTCCACACCTTCCTGCGTCAGCAGAATGCCCCGGCTGTTGCGCAAAAAGATGGTCGTTCCCGTTTCCTCCTCCAAATCGCGAATAGCCGCAGAAAGGCTCGGCTGCGCAATAAAAAGCGATTTGGCGGCTTCGGTGATCGAGCCGCGTTCGGCGACCTCGACGACATATTTCAGCTGTTGAAGTGTCATATCTGCGTTCCTTTCACAGAAAATGGATTCGAGATGTTCTCTCTTTATTCTATCATCCCACGCTCACGATTTCAACCCGAATGATAGTTCGTTCCTATATCCAGCGGCAGAGTGTTCATGTTTCCCTATGGCATTTTAAGGAGGCGGGATGTTAGGGGGAATCAATTCAGTTTTAGAAAAAAGTAACCGATTCTTCCTTTCGGATGATCTCGGCTACTCTTTTTTGTTGGAATACTCAGCATCGGCTGCTATTGCAAACCATATACACAACCTGTTTGTTCTTTGCAATCTTTCTCAGCATCGCTAAGGCACGCTCTGTGTGTTGATCATCCAAATTCACAAATGGGTCGTCCAAAAGAAGGAACGGCTTTTCCTGTTTGAAAAGTGCATCAACCAGTGCAAGCCGCATGCATAGCATGATACTGTCAATCGTTCCTGCACTAAAATAATCAATTTCCCGCGCTTCGCCCTTTTCATCTACCCGGATGGTCAAATCATGTTCTATAAATGCGTTGCTAAAGTCGTTACCCAGAAGTTCATGTACATACGATGCAAATCCCCGTTCTACTCCACCAATGTATTGGTTAGAGAGATTGTTTTTTGCCGTTTCCAACAAATTTAATGTCTTATCCAGAATATCGCAGCTTTGTTCATCCGCTTTGCGTTGCTCCTGCAGCTCATTCAGCTGATCTTCCTTTTCCGGAATCTCCTCGACGATCTGTAAGAGTCTTTTACGTTCCCCGCGTGCCGCTTGAAGCTTATCATTTGCCTCCCTCAATCTTTCTTTTGCAACACGTTCTTCATCGATCAGTACATTTACAGCAGGAAGATCCTCCTGTTGTTCTTCTTTTATCCCTTTCTTAAACTCCGGATGCTGATTTTTGAAATTCTCAATCTTTTGAATGGTCTCCATTTTCTGCTGCACTTTTTGGTCGTGATTCGTTATGTCATCCAAAATCTGAGAAAGCCTTTCTTCGTTCAGTTCTTCTCGCAATCCATATTGGCAAGCAAACTGTTCAAGATCCCTCTCTGCTTCTGCTTTCTGCTTTTCAAACCTATCTTTGTTTAAGCAATAGTCCGTCACATTCTTAGCTGCTACTTTATATTTTCCAAAACTCTCTCTCAAAGTATCAAGCGCGGTTCCATAAGACTGGTTGTCCAAATACACATTATATTTTTTCAAAACAGTTTCAATTTCTGCTATCAGCCTCTGTTTTTGACTTTCGGCTTTTTCTCGGTTTTCTCTTGTTTCTATCCATCTGGAATCCAATCTCGCCAGTTCGTTTGCATCACTTTCCAATTTTTGCAACTGTATTGAAATACTGCCTGTATCTTTATTTAGATTATACTTTGAAAGTACTTCTTGCAATTCTCTGCCGATCCGCCCTATTTCAGAATTGAGTTTTTCTCGCTCTTGCTGAATATCATTTTGCCGGCTTTGCAGGTTTTTATATTCGTACCAGCGATTTCTCAAATCTACGACAAACCTTTCCTGATAAGGTTGATTGGGGTAATATCGTTTAAACACTTCATGGATATCATTCCACTGCGCATCAATCTCTTTATTAAAAGCCTCTCGCTCTTTTTCTAGTTCGCTTTTGTGTCTTTGTATCTGCAAATAGGTTTTTTTATCAAACAACAGATTATTCAACTTTGCATTCGGCTCTGACGCATCCTCATAGAATTTCATGATGAACTCTGTTACATCCTTTTGAAGTGTATACAGCTCTTGCATCTCTGTCTCACTAATGGCACTGCTCTCAACTGCGATTCGTCCCGCTCCTTGCTTGACCATCTTCTGGGTATGTATCCAAAATGCACCTAAAACGACCGCAAAACCCAGAATAGCAAGAATCGCCCCCACTGTGATTCTTGACAACAAAAAGCACGCAATTCCCGAAATGATCAATAAAGTGCCGATTGCAATCAACGCCTTTGAACCATCAAACTTTTCCGCTTCCTTCTTCGGGATTTGCTGGAAAACCGTTGTCTTTGTTTCCTTTTTGCTATTCAATTCATCAATTCTGCGGCAATCGCTCTGCTTTTGCCGAATATCATCGTCTTCAGGCACCTCAATAGAAAAGACACGGCTTAATCTTTTCCATTCGTTCATTTCCGTTTCCGACAGAGTAGTTTGATTTATTTTATTTTCATACTCTTTTATCCGCCCTTGAGCCTCTCCACAACGGGTAAGCTCTTCTTCATCAATACTCTTCCCTTGAAAGAAATCAGATAGCTCAGCCAATCTGTCATCGTCAGCAACAGTTAGTTGTTGCGCATTGAATGCGCCCCGTTTGTTTGCCAGAAGATTGGCGGCATCCTTGCACTTTTGAAGTTCCGCAGCGCTCGGAAGACCTCCTTGAAAACGTTTCTTCAACCTTTCATACTGTTCCAACTCTCCCCTGCTCATCTGCGCACCCGCTTGAGCCGTTACTTCGGAAAGTTCATTGCAATCCCTCTGACATTTCTGAATCTCCTCCGTAGTTCTTGCCTCATCGAAAAAAAGGATCCTTCCCCGCTCTTCGCATCGCGTATCCTCTTCATTCAACACAAGACTGTCTAATTCATTTTGTGCCTGTTGTGCAGTTGTTACCTTTTTGTTTTGCAGGCGCACTTCTTCTTTTGAAGGATATCCTTTCGGATAATCTTCATTTAGCTTTTGAATCTCCTTCTCTAAAGCACTCAGACCTTGTTCAAAGCCTGCAAATTGTTCCCGTAAGGTTTGATCGGCTTGCCGTGTAGATGCTTTTGTTATTTTTTCGCGAAGAGCAGAGACGCTCTCTTCCTGATTAATTTTATCCGCATTCAATTTTTCAACATTTTCCGTTACCTTTTCAAGCTCTTCCCTCTGAAGCTCTGCACTTTCCAATTCTCTTTCCAATTGTTCAATTTTATTTTGAACCTCATCGATCCGACCCCCGTTCCCTCGGAATTTTCGATAATTGGATCGCATCGTTCTCAAACGTTCCATCGCAGAATCGTAATTATTCAGATCATCGGTGTTGTCCACTAAATTGCTTAACTTCGTTTGGATCGACGTAGTCACTGCGGTTTCCATGTTTTGAATCTGCGGCATATAAACGCTGCGCATAAAAGATTCAGCATCCAGTTGGAACAGTTCTTCTCCCAGTTTTTCAGTAAAGCGTTTGCTTTCTCTGTTATTCGTCAAATCCAGAAGAAAAAAGCTATCTTTTGCGGCTGTTTTTCCAAAAGTTCTCCGTACCTGGTAGCTGTTTCCTTCAAACTCGAAATCCAAACTTCCGCCATATTTTTCTCCCTGCCACGGAAAATACTTCTTCCGTTCATTACCAGTGACACTTCTCGCAGCCGTTCTCGGAAAACCATACAGCATCGCTTTAATAAATGCAGCAAATGTACTTTTTCCAAAGCCATTCGGCTCTCGAATCACTGTCAGACCATCTGAGAAGCAGTAATCGAAGTTTGATAGTTTCCCAAAATGCTCAACATGGCACTTTAAAAGTTTCATACCGTTATCTCCTCTCCGGTCAATGCCTCGAGTCCTGCGCGAATTATCTTTATCTTCTCTTCTTCACTAGCATCACTTTTCATCACCAGCCGGATAAATTCGCCTTTTAATGATATATCGTTTTCATATTCCTTCGGCTCGATCATTAATTTGGTTTTATCTTTAATCCCCACAAAGAAAAAGTCATCTTTCGCATAGTCGCGTAAATACTTTTCCGCGATACATGCCGTCGGATTCGCTGCACCGGTCAATATGAACTCTACCATATCCTTTTTAGGGATGTTTTGTGACGCCTTTTTCATCGCTTGGTAAACTGTAATGTTACTCGCCGCTCCTGTAATATCAACCGTTACTCGTTGAAGTTTTCTGGAGGCAAACGGAACAAACGCAGGCTCAAGCTTTCTTCTCCCTGTATCCAGAACAATGAAGCCTTTTTCTCCGCATTCATCAAAACCGCGTCCTTCCAGACATCCCGGATAACAGTATATACCGTCACGATCCAGCTGCTTACACAAATGTTCATGAATATGTCCTAACGCGAGATATTGGATATTCTTTCCTTTAAGCAAATTCAAGTTTACCTGATCTATATCACAGACCGTCGAGGTCTGTCCATGAAGCATAACAATGTTCATACGTTTTTTCTGAATCGGAAGTTCCTGATATAGATCAACAGCATTCGTCTTTGTGATCTCTATTCCTGATACCGCAACATCTCCATATTCGAAAGTCTTCCATTTGTCAGTAAAACGTTTGAAATTCTCCGGAACATCCTCATCAGCAAACGCCTGGCTCTGGTTATCATGGTTACCACTGACATATAAATAGTCAATCTGCGGTGTGCATCGTACTGCATCCAGTATACCTTCCACCGTACGCCTCGTAACTCTTTTCCCATCAAAGAGATCCCCCGCAATCAGAATCAAACGAATATTCTCATCTTCAGCATACTTTGTCATTCGTTGAAAAGACTTCAAAATTTCAGCATTCCGTTGTCCCGCTTGCTCATGCGTCATATGTGTTTCCATCGGCGAATCCATGTGTAAATCTGCGCAATGCAGAATTTTCATACTGAATCAACTCACTTCCAAACGAAATTCATAATATTACCAGTTTATCACCTCCATTATATCAAACTGGCAATAAACTTCAATATTCAAATCAATCATTGTCCTTTATAAACATCTATTCAGCCATCATTTCCTGTGCCAATTTGTATTTGCGGGCAATTACCTGCCGAAAACTTTCCACAACATCAATCAAGAGGGAAGTCTGCCCTTTTACAGAAAAGGAAGCAGCTAACCAGCGAAAAAAAGCATATTTAAGTAAAGATAAGCCCTGCATTCTGAAAAAACACTCGAACGGCGTGTTTGACCAGAATACAGGGCTTATGATTCAAAGGTTCCTTCGTTTTATTCTTGAGATATCAGGATTATGAGCTTAACAGCCCATCATTCTGATTCCGTTTACTTCTTTTCTGCCAGAGCAGTCAACAGCGCATCAACAGAACGGTTGACTACCAGCTCTTCCGGAAAATGCACCGCCTCCAGCAGCTCCAGCGCGTATTGATGGCGCAGAATATCGCATTCTACATGCGCATCGCTGCTGACGACAACCTTCACGCCGTAATGCGCACAGCGTTCCAGCATAACCGCCGCATTTTCACGACCGTTTTTGCGATAGCTGCCCGGTCGGACAGAAGCCTCGTTCAGCTCAATCATCACGCCGTGCTCCTTGGCATGGCGAACCAGCTCGTCAAAATCAACCGCATATGTGCCGTCGTCCGGATGACCGATGATATGCACCTTCGGATTTTCCATCGCCTTGAGATAGGCGCGGGTGTTTTCCGCACGGCTTCCGGGCGTGATGCACACATCGTGCAGGCTGGCAATGCCGTAATCCAGCGGTCTTGCGAAAACCTCGTCCAAATCAACGCCGCCGTCGTAATCCATGATGTTCAGCTCACAGCCAAACAAAATCTTCACGCCGAATAATTCACGCGGAATACAGCGGGAGGAACGGAAATAATGCTTGCTGGCAGAGCCCTCCATCGCCGGACCGTGGTCGGAAATGCCCAGCAGCGCAAGCCCCTTCCGGCTGGCAGACTGCGCCATCTCGTAGATGGTGTTGTACGCATGACCGCTGGCTATCGTATGGGTGTGGATATCCAGAATATCAAGCATGCTGCTCCGCCTCCTCCGTCAGCTCGCGATACCATGCAATCGCCTGATCCGGAGTGTCGCTCTCTACCATATCGCAGCCGATTTCCAGCGCAGTCTTCATCCGTTCTTTGCTGTTGATTACGCTTCCATCCACCAGATAGCCTGCCGCATGCAGCTGATCAATCAGCGGGCGGCTGAGGTTATCGATGAAGCACAGGTAAATGATTGCGCCCATATGCTGCATCAGCGCAACGGGATCATCCGGCACATGCGGCACAATCAGTGCGATTTTGCAGCGGCTGTCCAACCGGCAGACCTCGCGCAGAATCCAGTGATTCACGCCAAAGACGACGCACTGATCAAAGAAATCCGCCTTTTGCAGGGCTTCGACGATGCGCTGTGCCAGGTACGGCATATCCTCATGCATCAGCAGCTCGCAGCTCTTGACCTCCAGCAGCACAGCCATGTTGTGCGCCTTGCACCATGCCAGTGCTTCTTCCAGCGTGTCGATTTCAAACGCCGCTTTCAGCTCGGCGACTGTGTAATCGCGGATATGGCCGTGCAGCGGCGTGCGCTCCTCCAATGCCATATCGTGAAAAATCACAGCCTGATGATCACGCGTGAGCTGCACATCTATCTCGATGTAATCCACGCCCATGCCCAGCACTTCGGCAAAGTTAGCCGTTGTGTTTTCGCGTGTAGCGGACGTGTGCCCGCGATGACCGCCAATCCACAAACGGTGGTTTTCTCCGCCATGAATGGCTTCAAAGATATTCATGTTTATTTCTCCAAGGCGATGTTGACGCCGCTTTCCGTGTCAAAGATATTGTAAACGCCGGTCATCGTCAGGTAGACAAACGGCTTTTCGCTGCGCGAGATAGCCTTGTACTGCTCGAAGGTATCGTGGTTCTCCGGTACGGTTACGCGCACGAAGCTGTCCCCGACCATGCCGGAAATGAGAATCTCCTTGCCGAGGTTCTCCGCAATCTGCAAACGCATCTCCATCGACTGCGGCACCTTTTCAGTATGCACCGCCATCAGGTGGCTGCGCACGCCGACTTTGACCGCATGACCTGCGAATTTCTTGCCGCCCTGCGCCATATGCTGCTCAAGCGGCAGGCTGAAGCCCGCGCCTTCCACACGCGTGCCGTCCGCAGAGAGCGCCGCGTCGATGAAATTCATCGGCGGGTTGCCCATGAACTTGGCGACAAACAGGTTTGCCGGATAGTGATACAGGTGTTCCGGCGTATCATACTGCTGAATGCGTCCGTTATCCAGAATCGCAATCTTATCGGCGATAGCCATCGCTTCCTCTTGATCGTGCGTAACGATGATGGAGGTGATGCCCGTTTCCTGCTGTACGCGGCGGATTTCGTCGCGGATTTCAATCTTGAGGCGTGCATCCAGATTGCTCATCGGTTCGTCGAGCAGCAGCACGTCCGGCTCCTTGACCAGCGCACGCGCCATGGAAACGCGCTGCTGCTGACCGCCGGAAAGCTGGGTCGGCTTGCGTTCCAGCAGGTACTCGATTTGCAGCATCTTGGCAATCTTGCGCACCTTTTCATACCGCTCGGCTTTCTTCATACCCTTCTGCTTGAGCGGGAAGGCGATGTTGTCGATGACCTTCAAATGCGGATACAGCGCGTAGGACTGAAAGACCATGCCGATATTGCGGTCCTTGGGCTGAAGCTGGGTTACATCCTTATCGCCGAAAAAGATTTTGCCGGAGGTCGGTTCCAGCAGACCGGCAATGCAGTTGAGCGTCGTCGTCTTGCC
>CAKUCW010000045.1 GCA_934643825.1 uncultured Clostridia bacterium
TTTGTTCGCTTCTGGCACTGACCCTCACCTGCACAGTGTTCTGGGTCAGCGCCGAAGAAAACCCGGTTCAAACCATTGTTACTCTATCATGCTGTGTGATATTTTAGCAGATGCATGTGTATGAAAATGCCCCTTGACAAAACTGTTTGTGAAATAGAAAGGGCAAGGCTTTGCCTTGTTTTTTTCGAAAAAGGAACGATTTGGAAAAACATTATACTGCAAAACAGGGGATGAGAGAAGGGCGAATGGATATTTTGCGGAAAAGATTTGACGGATGAGGGCGCATTGCTGTACAATAGGCGCAAAACAGAAGGAAATGAGGATGATGAAGGTGAATGTGAAGGCGGTCATTTGGGATCTGGATGGGACGCTGCTCAATACGCTCGAGGATTTGGCGGCAAGCACGAATGCGGCGCTTGCGTCCTGCGGCATGCCGACGCACACGGTGGACGAGGTGCGCATGTTTGTCGGCAACGGCATCGGCAAGCTGATGGAGCGTGCCGTTCCGCAGGGACGAGAGAATCCGCTGTTTCAAAAGGCATATGACGCGTTTGTCGCGCATTACGGTGCGCACAGCCGCGACCATACGAAGCCCTATGACGGCGTGATGGAGCTGCTCGACGCGCTGAGCGCAAAGGGCGTGAAGCTCGCCATCGTATCCAACAAGATTGACTTCGCCGTCAAGGAACTGAGCCGCGATTACTTCCCCGGCAGGATGCAGGTTGCGGTGGGCGATGACCCGAGCCGCAGACGCAAGCCTGCGCCGGACAGTGTGTTGGAAGCGATGCGGCAGATGGGCGTCACGCGGGAGGAAACCGTCTACGTCGGCGATTCGGATGTAGATGTGGAAACGGCACGCAATGCGGGCGTGACCTGCTGCGCGGTGAGCTGGGGCTTCCGCTCGGTGCAGTGCCTGAAGGAAGCGGGCGCGACGCACATCGCCGAAACGCCGAAAGAGCTGCTGGCGATGCTGGAGGCGCTGTGAAAAACAACTATCACGCGGTGCTTGTGCTGGGACTTGAACTGAACCCGGACGACAGCGCGACGCCTGAGCTGGAAGCGCGTTTGCAGACTGCGGCAGAGGTCTGGCGAAGGATGGACGCGGACTGCGGAAAAATCGTGCTGTGCGGCGGTGTTCAGCCCGGGCATCATACGGCGGAAGCGGACGTGATGGCAAAATGGCTCAGGCAGGCAGGCGTTCCGGAGGAGCGAATCATCTTGGAAAGGCAGTCGCAGGACACGATGGGCAACTGCCGCTGCGCGGCAAGGCTGCTCGGCGGGGCAGAAGGAAAGCGCGTGCTGGTCGTGACGAGTGACTACCATTTGCCGCGGGCGGTGATGACGGCGCGGCGCGTCGGCTTTCGGGCGGACGGCAAGGCGGCAAAAACAACAGGTAAGGCAAAAAAGATGCTTATGGAAGCCTGCCATATCCTCGATCTGCTTTTGGGATGGCAGGATGAGGGAAAGCGCCGCCCCGCATGGACGTATGCGCTTTTTGGCGTGGTCTTCGGGAAAGACGAAGCGGAAGATAAAAGAAAAAAGCCGGTTTAAACTGTATGCGAAAAGTGGCTTGACAGGTCTGTGTCACATGGATATAATAAAGGCAACTGAATAGCAAGACCTTTGAGAGATCTTCAGGGCAGGGTGCAAGTCCCTACCGGCGGTACAGCCCGCGAGCCGCAGAGCGGTTGATTCGGTGAAACTCCGAAGCCGACAGTATAGTCTGGATGGAAGAAGCGTTCATCTCCTTTTTTGATGCTGAATTTTCAGCCCCTGATCGCTCAGCTTTCAGGGGCTTGTTTTTCGGAAATCAAAAGCGCGAAAGCGCAAAAGGAGTTTTTTACCATGGCAGACACGAGAAAGAAAAATGACACCCTGTTCATCATGACCCGCTGCGGCATCCTCGCGGCGATGGCGGTCATCCTGTATTACATCGAGATTCCGGTCGTCGCGTTTTACAAGCTGGATCTCTCGACGCTTCCGGCGATTCTGGCGGGCTTTGCGATGGGCCCGATTCCGGGCGTGGCGGTCGTTGTCATCAAGAATCTGGTTCACATGCTCGGCACGAGCACGGCGTGCGTCGGCGAGCTGGCGGACATCATCATGTCCAGCTGCTTCATCATTCCGGCGAGCCTGATCTATCGCAGCCACAAGAACAAGAAGGGCGCGGCGGTTTCCATGCTGGTCGGCACGGTGCTGATGACGATTGCGGGCGTGCTGGTCAACTACTTCATCCTGATTCCTGCGTATCAGACGCTGATGAACCTGCCGCTGGAAGTCATCGTCGGCATGGGCACGAAGGTTTGGAGCTACATCGACAACACGGTGAAGCTGGTCGTGTTTATCACCGCTCCGTTCAACATTCTCAAGGGCGCGGTGCTCAGCGTGGTGACGTACCTGCTGTATAAGCGCGTTTCTCCGCTGCTTCACCAGAAGAGCGTGAGATAAAAAAGTATAGGTGAGAGATTTGCTGGATATCCTTTGCGAAAACGAAAGACAGATGCAGCGCCTGGGCTATTGCCTTGGCGCTTGCCTGCGTGTAGGCGACGTGGTTTTGCTGACGGGCGAGATGGGCGCGGGCAAGAGCGTATTGACCCGGGCGGCGGCGCGTGCGCTGGGCGTACAGGGCGCTGTGCCCAGCCCGACGTTCACCATCCTCAACATTCACGAGGGGCGGGAGATGAAGCTCTACCACTTCGACCTGTATCGCCTGGCGGACGCGGATGAGCTTTACGGCATGGGGCTTGACGAATATATCCCGTCGGAGGACGGCGCAAGCCTGATTGAATGGCCGCAGATGGCGCAGGAAGCTATGCCGGAGGACGCGCTGCATGTGGATATCGTTTATGCGCAGGACGGCACGGCGCGTGTGGCGACGCTGACGCCCGGCGGAGCGTTTGACGAAGAGAGAATCGACGAAATCAAGCGGAAGCTGGAGGAAATTCATGAATATCCTGATGATTGATACATCCGGCCCGGCGTGCGGCGTGGCGATCATGCGCGATGGCAGGCTGATTTATGAGGCAGAGCTGGTCAACAAGCAGACGCACAGCCAGCGCGTCATGCCGATGGCGGACGCGGCGCTGGCGATGAGCGACATGACGACGGCGGAGATTGACGTATTCGGCGCGGTCACGGGCCCCGGCTCGTTCACGGGCGTGCGCATCGGCGTTTCGACGGTCAAGGCGCTGGCGCACGCGGCGGGCAAGCCCTGCGTGGCGGTCGATGCGCTGGAAGCGCTGGCGGCGAACGTGACGGCGTTTGACGGTGTGGTCTGCCCGATTCTCGATGCGCGTGCCCAGCAGGTCTACGGCGCGATTTTCAAAAACGGAGAGCGCGTGCTGGAGGATACGGTGGAGAAGCTGGCGCTCTTCCTTGACCGCGTGGAAGCGACGGGCGAGGACGCGCTGTTCCTTGGCGACGGCGCACCGGGATTTGAAAACGCCATTCGCGAACGTCTGGGCGAAAAGGCGCATTTCGTTTCCGCTCAGCATATGGGTCTGCGTGCGGGAAGCGCCTGTGCGCTGGCGGCAAAGCGGCTGGAAGCGGGCGAAGAACCGCTCAGCTATCTGACGCTGCTCCCGCTGTATCTGCGTGCGCCGCAGGCGGAAAGAGAGCGTGCGGCGCGGGAGGCGGCGAAGCATGAGTGAGCCGATGATCCGCCCGATTCGCGAGGAGGACGTATCGCAGATTCACGAAATCGAAAAGGCATGCTTTGCGATGCCGTGGTCGGAGGAATCCATCCTGCACGATGTGAAGGAAAACGTCGTGGCACGCTGGCTGGTTTTGGATGACGGAGAGGGCAATGTGCTCGCCTACGCGGGCATGTGGTTCGTGCTGGACGAGGCACATGTATGCAACGTTGCCGTTCGTCCGGACTGCCGCGGAAAGGGATACGGCAAGCGCATCTTTCAGGCGCTGATCGACCTCGCGATGGAAAACTCGATGGCGATGATCACACTGGAGGTTCGCAGGAGCAACACGGTTGCGCAGAATCTCTATCACGCCTGCGGCATGCTCGACGTAGGATATCGCAAGCGGTATTATGAGGATAATAAAGAGGACGCGCTCATCATGTACCGCGATTTCGTCTATCCCGAAGACGGCGAAAAGCAGGCGTAAACCGTACAGAAGACATACAATTCAGAGGACAAGGGCTGTCAATCGGCGCTGCCCTCTTTTCTTTTGGCGAAAAATGGAGTACAATATTAGAATCCGGAATCATGGGGATGACTAGATTAGGAATAGGGGCGAAGGGATGCAGCTTGACATTCGCGGAACGACGGTCGATGTGACGGTAAGCGGAGAAAAGGGGCGCGGCGTATTGCTGCTGCACGGATTCATGTGTTCGGCGCAGATGATGAGCAGCGTGCAATCGGCGTTAAGCGGACAGATGCGCGTGGCAGCTGTTGATTTTCCCGGACACGGGAAAAACGGAAAGAGTGCGCCGCCGCCGAAGCCTTGGGGCGTACCGGATTACATGGAGATGACCGCGGAGATCATCCGCAGGCTGAATCTGGCGCCGTGCGACATCGTCGCCCATTCCTTCGGCGCGAGGGTTGCGATTCTTTTGGCGGCGACCTATCCCGAACTGATCGGGCGCATGATTCTGACCGGCGCGGCGGGCATCAAAAAGCCGAAGACCGGCGGGGCAAACATGAAGCAGAAGCTGTATAAAGGGCTTCGCGGCGCGGTCAACCTGATGGATAAGACCCGCCTGTTTGGAAATCTGCCGGAGAAGGGGCGCGAAGCGCTCGTACAGCGGTTCGGCTCGGCAGATTACAAGGCTCTTTCGCCGGAGATGCGCAAGACGTTCGTCAAGATCATTTCTCAGGATCTGACCGACGAACTGCCGCACATCAAGGCGCCGACGCTGCTCTACTGGGGCGAGGACGACACGGAAACGCCGCTCTGGATGGGCAGGATGATGGAAGAGAAGATTCCCGATGCGGGGCTGGTTGTGGAGAAGGGCGCAGGTCACTTCGCCTATCTGGAACAGAATCAGCGCTTTTTGCGCATCGTGAGAAATTTCCTGCTGGAGGGTAGAGTGTGAAATTCCTTTTGATGATCTTGCAGGCGGTTGCGCTGGGCTGCGCGAGCGCGGCGGCAGGTCGCCGCGTGCTGCATTATTTGCAGCTGGAGAGCTATCAGCTGCCGGGTTATGTGAAAAGCGTGAAGCGCAACGCGGCGCGTGCGCTCATTCCGCCGGTCGCCATGGCGGCGGCAGGCGTGGCGGCGCTCGTCGTGAGCGGGCTGTCGGGTCTGGCGCTGCTGCTGGAGGCGCTGATGGCGCTGCTGCTGGTCGTGCGGGCGAGCAAGGAGAAGGCGAAGAAGCCTTTCGTTGTGACCGAGCGCGTCAAGCGGCTGATTGCGGTTCACGCCGCGGTGAACACGCTGCTGGCGTTCATCCTGCTGTGGATTTCGCCCGTGCTGGCGTATCTGCTTCCGGCGTTTGAGCCGGCGCTGCTGATGCTGGCGGCGGTGATTGCCGCGCCGATGGAGAAGCACATCGCCAATCAGTTTGTCAAGGACGCGCAGGCGCGGCTTGACGCGATGCCGAACCTGATCAAGATCGGCATCACGGGCAGCTACGGTAAGACGAGTACGAAGTTCCTGCTGAGGGACATTCTGTCGGTGAAATACAGCGTGCTGGCGACGCCGTCGAGCTTTAACACGACGATGGGCGTGACCCGCGTCATCCGTGAGCAGCTGACGCCCGCACATCAGGTGTTCATCGCCGAGATGGGCGCCCGCCATGTGGGGGACATCAAGGAGCTGGTCGAGCTGGTTCATCCGTCGATGGGACTGATTACATCGGTCGGGCCGCAGCATCTGGACACGTTCGGAACGATCGAGCGCGTGCGCGATACGAAATATGAGCTGATCGACGGATTGCCCAAGGACGGAACGGCGATTTTCGCACGGGACGGCGCAATCTGCGAGGAACTTTACGCCAGATGCCCGCTGGAACACAAGTATATGCCGGGCATGCTGGTCGATGCGAAGGAGATTGCCAGCGGCCCGTGGGGAACGCGGTTCACGCTTGTGGACACCCGGACGGGGGAGCAGGCTTCCTGCCAGACGAGGCTGTTGGGCGAACACTCCATCTCCAACCTGCTGCTGTGCTGCACGGCGGCGCGTGCGCTGGGGATGACGCTGGAGGAAATCGCGCTGGGCGTATCGCACTGCCAGCCGGTTGAGCATCGGCTTGAGCTGCTGGACGGCGGCGCGGGCATCAGCATCATCGACGACGCGTTTAACGCGAATCCGGTCGGCGCACAATGTGCGCTGCGCGTGATCGCGGGTTTCCCGGGACGGAGAATCATCATCACGCCGGGCATGGTTGAGCTGGGCGGCGAGGAAGCCGCCTTCAACCGGAAGTTTGGCGAGCAGATGGCAAAGAGCGTGGATCTCGCGATACTGGTCGGCAAAAAGCATACACAGCCCATTGTCGAGGGCTTGAAAAACGCGGGATTTCCGCAGGAAAACATACATGTGGTGGGCAACTTGGAAGAAAGCACGACGCTGCTTCATTCGATCATGAAAGCGGGCGATGTGGTGCTTTACGAAAACGATCTGCCGGATAATTACAGCGAGTGAGGAGCGTGTGAATAGATGGGTAAAATGAATATTGCGGTTTTCTTCGGTTCGCGGAGCTGCGAGCATGATGTGTCGATCGTGTCGGCGCTTCAGCTGATCGAGGCGGCGAAGGCGGCGGGCTTCAACGTGACGCCGGTCTACATTTCCCGCGACGGATTGTGGTATACGGGCGAGCCGCTGGAGCAGATCGAGACGTTCCGCGACTTTAACCCGATGACCAAGGGCATTACGCGTGTAACGCTCGATGTGACCGCGAACGCGGGCGACCTGTGGGCCTGGCCGCCGCAGAGAGCCGGTCTGTTTGCAAAAGTGCCGACGCCGGTTGCGCATATCGACTGCGCGATTCCGGTTTTCCACGGCTGGCATGGCGAGGACGGCACCATTCAGGGTCTGTTTGAAATGGCAAACATCCCGTATGCGTCCACGGGCGTGCTGGGCTCTGCCATCGGCATGGATAAGATTGCGATGAAGCTGCTGCTGCGCGGCGCGGGCTATCCGGTGCTGGACTTCGTATGGTTTACGCGTGAGCAGATTAAAAAAGACCGCAAAGCGGTCGTTGCGCGTGTCGAGAAGGAAATCAAGTATCCGGCGTTCATCAAGCCGGCGGCGCTGGGCTCTTCCATCGGCGTTTCCCGTGCGAAAAACCGCGACGAGCTGGAGCGTGCGCTGGAGGTTGCCGCGTCCTATGACCGCCGCGTCCTCGTAGAGGTCGGCGTGGTGCATCCGGTTGAAATCAACTGCGCGGCGCTGGGCTATGGCGAAGAGGTGCAGACCTCGGTCTGCGAGATGCCGATTCCGTCGAGCAACGACACGTTCCTCGATTTCTGGCAGAAGTATCTGCGCAACGCAAGCACGAAGGGAGAGGAGAGCCGCGGCATGAAGTCGCTCAGCCGCGCCGTGCCTGCGCCGATCGGCGAGGAGCTGACCAAGAGAATCCAGACGATGACCGCGGAAATCTTCAAGCTGATGGACTGCTGCGGAACGATTCGCGTGGACTATATTCTGGACCAGAACGACGTGCTGTTTGTCAACGAGCCGAACACGATCCCCGGCTCTCTGGCGTTCTATCTCTGGAAGGCGTGCGGGCTGGATTTCCCGAAGCTGGTGGAGAAGATGGTCGAGGACGCGCTGCGCAAGCATGCTGATAAGAACAGCAGCGTATTTGCCTACGATTCCAGCATCCTCAAGAAGGTTGCTTCCGGCAGCAAGGGCGCGAAGCGGTAAGGGGGAACGGGGTTTTGGGGCGTCGCCCCAAGCCCCAGCAGGGAACATTGTTCCCTGCACCCTTTCTCCCTGTATCACTTCGTGATACAGGACAATAACCATATTCTGTTATTCTCATGCTTTGCGCAGCAAAGCAAAGATGGGGTTAAGGGGACAATGTCCCCTTGCGGGTTAAGGGCAGCGCCCTTATAGGGTTTGGGGCAAAGCCCCAAAAACGTCCCCCCTCTTAATATCCCAAGTCTTCGTCAATGAGGAGAACTTTGGTCGTCTTTCCGCCGGGCGCAAGCTCGAACGATGCGACGATGTGGCACATGGGGCTCATGCACTGCGCCGGGTTGCAGGAACCGCTTTCGGCACAGGGCGTATTTAACCCCTGACGGCGGGCGTTGAGCGGGCAGGCAACTTCCTTGATGCGCTTGACCGCCTGCGCATAGCCGCCGCTGACCAGCTTGTTTCTGCCGACGACGACGTAGACCGTCGAAGGTCCGTAGCACATCGCCGCGACGCGGTTGCCATTGCCGTCGATCTGCACGAGCAGACCATCCTGCGTCAGCGCGTTGGCAGAACAGATGTAGACCTGCGCATTCATCGCCTGATGGAGCAGCGCGGGACGCTCGGCGGGCGCGACTTCCCAATGCCAGAGAACCTCATGACCGTTTTCACGCAGGAGCTGAGCCAGCCCCATCTGCTGACAGGTGGAGCTTCCGCCGAACGCAACGGATGCGCCCGCGGGCATGTCCGACAGGATAAACGAGGCGGCTTCCTGCGCGGTTTTGAAAACGGCGGCTTTGAAATGACGCCGCTCCAATGCGGCAGCGGTTTTTTCGAGCATTTCCATCATAAAACATTCCTCCCTGTTTTGAATTTGGCAGCTTTATTATACCAGCCGACGGAAGGGGAGAAAAGCACTTTTTTGAGGTGAGCGCGTTGCTGGACGAATGGTTTGAAAAAAAGGTGGACAAGGTCTGTGAAGTCGTCCCGGCTTATATCCATCCGCGCAAGATTCGTTTGGCAAACTCCTCCGTCGGCTGGCGGCTGTATCTTTACGGAAGCAGCCTGAAGCGCACAATGATGAGCGGATATAACCGTATCCGTTCCGAGGACGAGATGGATCTCTTCATGAAAGAAACGGCGGAGAAGAGCGACGATATGATGGCGCGGGCTGCTGTTTTTTTCAAGGAAAAGGCGCGGCTGCTCGCTGTACTGGATGACGCGGGAATGCGGCTTCGGTTCGCGACAACGCTGTTTTTGTTCGGGCTGGCGGCGCTGGGCACGCTGGCGGTCGGCGGGCGGGAGATGGCGCTGTGCGCGGAGATGATCTGCCTGCTGCTGCTGTCCGCGGCGATGGAGCTGGGCTATGAGCCGATCTGCGGAGGCATCCGGCAGCGGTATTTGTTTTCGGTCTGCCTGCGAACGCTGGCGCTGTCCATCCCGCTGGCGGATTATTTCCCGCGGTACATCGCTTACGGCGTGATGAGCAATATCGTGCTGCAATGCGCGATGCTCGCCATGATCGGCGCCCATCTGGCGCTGTTCTGTGCGCTCATCCTGTTCAATAAGCGACAACCTCTGTTGCTTCGCCTGTTCAGCGGCGTGCTGGGCATTGTGCCGGCGCTGACGGCGGCATCCGGTCTGGCGCTGGCGGCGGCTGGTTTTGCGCAGGGACAGATGGCGTCGGGCATCCTGCGTGCGGCAGGTATCCTGCTTGCCTTCTTTGGCGATCGACTGATGGCGGTGACCGCGCTGGGCGGCATCCGCCTGAAATATGAAAGCGTATGGGAATGGCTGCTGATTTGCGGCGGCTCGATGCTGATGATGACTGGCGCGTGGATGAGTGCCGCGCCGATTTGACCTGAAACGGAGGATATCAATTTGCAAAGCGAACGCATGGATAAGATTCGCAATTTCTGTATTATCGCGCATATCGACCACGGCAAATCCACACTGGCGGACAGACTGCTGGAAAAGACCGGCGTTTTTGAAAAGCGCGAGATGGTCGAGCAGGTGCTGGATTCCATGGAACTGGAGCGCGAGCGGGGCATCACCATCAAGAGCAAAGCCGTTCACATGCAGTATAAGGCGCAGGATGGGGAAACCTATACGCTGAACCTGATTGACACCCCCGGTCATGTTGACTTTACCTATGAGGTGTCCCGTGCGCTGGCGGCGTGCGAGGGTGCGCTGCTCGTCGTGGATGCGACGCAGGGCGTAGAGGCGCAGACGCTGGCGAACGTCTATATGGCGCTGGATCACGATCTGGAGATCGTGCCGGTCATCAATAAAATCGACCTGCCCAGCGCACGCCCGGATGAGGTGCGCACGGAGATCGAGGACGTTATCGGTCTGGATGCGTCCGAAGCGCCGCTCATCAGCGCGAAGGTCGGTCTGGGCATCGACGATGTGCTGGAAAGCGTGGTCAAAATGATGCCCGCGCCGACGGGCGACGAGAATGCGCCCCTGCAGGCGCTCATCTTCGACTCGTTCTACGATAACTATCGCGGAGCCATCTGCTTTGTGCGCGTTGTGTCCGGCACGGTGCGGGCGGGCATGACCATCCGGATGATGAACACCGGCGCGAAGTTTGACGTGGTCGAGGTCGGCGTGCGCAGCCCGGGCTATGATCCGGTCGATGCGCTGCGGGCGGGTGATGTCGGCTATATTGCCGCATCCATCAAAGACCTGCACGATACACGCGTGGGCGATACGATCACGGACGATGCCAATCCGGCGGCGGAGGAGCTGCCCGGCTACCGTCAGGTGAACCCGATGGTCTTCTGCGGCATTTATCCGGCGGACGGCGCGGACTACGAGAGCCTGAAGGATGCGCTGGAAAAGCTTCAGCTCAACGATGCTTCGCTGACCTATGACCCGGAAACGAGCCAGGCGCTCGGATTCGGCTTCCGCTGCGGCTTCCTCGGCTTGCTGCACATGGAAATCATTCAGGAAAGACTGGAACGCGAGTTTGACCTCGACCTCATCACGACCGCGCCGAGCGTTATCTTCAAGGTATACAAGACGGACGGTTCGGAAGTCGATGTGGATAACCCGTCGAACCTGCCGCCGATCAGCGTCATCGAGCATATGGAAGAGCCGTTTGTCAAGGCGAGCATCCACACGCCGCAGGAATATGTCGGCGCACTGATGGAGGTCTGCCAGAACAAGCGCGGCGTATTCAAGGACATGGTCTACGAAGGACAGCGCGTCTGCCTGCATTACGAGATGCCGCTGGCGGAGATCATCTTCGATTTCTTTGACCAGATTAAGAGCCGGAGCCGCGGCTACGCAAGCTATGACTATGAGCTGTGCGGCTATCAGGAGAGCGATTTGGTGAAGCTGGATATCCTGCTCAACGGCGATCCGTGCGACGCGCTGTCGATGATCGTGCATCGCGACCGGGCGTATGCGCGTGGACGCTGCATCGCCGAGAAGCTCAAGGATGTCATTCCGCGCCAGATGTTCGAAATTCCGATTCAGGCTGCCATCGGCGGCAAGGTCATTGCGCGGGAAACGGTTAAGGCGATGCGCAAGGACGTGCTGGCGAAGTGCTATGGCGGCGACATCAGCCGTAAGCGCAAGCTGCTTGAAAAGCAGAAGGAAGGCAAGAAGCGCATGCGCCAGCTGGGCAGCGTACAGGTGCCGAGCGAAGCGTTCATGGCTGTGCTGAAGATGGATGAATAAAGAAGGACGCCGGAAAATATTTTGCCGGGCATGAGGCAAAGTGTTCAAGGAAGGGTAAAATGGAAGCGATTTCGATTTATATCCATATTCCGATGTGCGTCAAAAAGTGTGCGTATTGCGATTTTACGTCTTTCTCCGGAAGGATGAATCAGCGGGATGCGTATACGGATGCCGTCTGCCGCGAGATGCGCGAGCAGGCGGCTTTTTTCGGTGCGCGGAGGGTAAATACCGTATTTTTCGGTGGGGGAACGCCGACCCTGATGACCGGCGGACAGATTCGGCGGATCATGGACACGCTGAGGGCGTGCTTTGACCTTGCGCCGGATGCGGAAATCACGATGGAGGGCAACCCGGGGACGCTGAGCGCGGAGAATCTGGCTGCATATCGTGCGGCGGGCGTAAACCGGCTGTCGCTGGGCGTGCAGAGCATGGATGACGGGCTGCTGGCGGGCATCGGGCGCATTCATACGGCGGCGCAGGCGAAGCAGGCGGTCAGCATGGTGCGGGAAGCCGGGTTTGAAAACCTGAACCTCGACCTGATGCTCGGGCTGCCGGGGCAGACGGCGGCACAATGGCGGGATACGCTCGGGCAGGCGATTGCGCTTGAACCGGAGCATCTGAGCTGTTACAGTCTGATTTTAGAAGAAGGAACGCCGCTGGAACGGCAGGTTCAAGAAGGAACATGCGCTCCCCTGCCGGACGAGGATGCGCTCTGCGAGATGGACGACTGCACGGAAGAGATGACGCGGCAGGCGGGCTATACGCGATATGAGGTATCCAACTACGCCAAAGCGGGGAAGGAATGCCGCCACAACATCGTATATTGGGAATGCCTGCCGTATCTGGGCATCGGCTGCGCGGCGCACAGCGATTTGGACGGGCGGCGGTTTTATAATCCGGATCATTGGGAAGACTATTTTCAAACCATCGGGCAGAAGAAAAGGACGGCTGAGGGCGACGACTCGCGGGAAGAGCGGATGTTTGAGCGCGTGATGATGGGTCTGAGGATGATTCGCGGGATGGATGAAGGGCGGTTTGAGCGGGATTTCCATATGCGTCCGGAGGAAGTATGGAAGAAGAGCATTCCGCAGATGAAAGAGAAAAAACTGATGGAGAGCGGAAACGGACGGCTGTATCTGACGCGGCGCGGCATGCAGGTGATGAACGCGGTGCTGGTGGAGATGCTGGAAGAGACAGAGGGCTAAACCTGCTTCAAAGATACATTCGGGCGTCCCAAACCGGCATGGGACGCCCGAATTGTCGTATGGGCTGACTGAACGTTTGAACAAAGGACAGGAAAAGTCAAATTTATCGAAAAAAGTTATGTCAGGGGTGTTGACAAAAACGGCTAAGCGTGGTATCTTTATCACGCTGATTAGCACTCGACAGCCTTGAGTGCTAACAACAGCGAACAGCCGAAAGGAGGAACGCGGGAATGGATCTCATTGATCGTAAGTATCGAATCTTGCAGGCGATCATTGATGACTATATCCTGACCGCCTTGCCAGTCGGCTCCCGAACGATTTCCCGAAAATATGAACAGAAGCTTTCCTCGGCGACCATCCGAAACGAGATGAGCGACTTGGAAGAGCTTGGCTATCTCGATTCCCCGCATACGTCCGCCGGACGCATCCCGTCGTATAAAGCCTATCGGCTCTATGTCGATCAGATGATTCATCCGGCGCCGCTGAGCCGGGAAGAAAGCGCTTTCATTAAAAACTGCTTTGAACACAGGATTGGTCAGGTGGAAGAACTGAGCGCGAGAATCGCCAAGGCGCTCTCGAGCATGACGCATTATACGACCGCCGTGCTGACCAGAGCGCCGCGGGAGGATCAGATGCTCAGCCACCTGCAGCTGGTGCCGATTTCGGACAGAAGGCTGCTGCTGGTACTGGTGACCAAAAGCGGTGCGGTTCGCCAAAGCGTCCTAGACATTGACAAGCCGATTGCGCCGGATGCGCTCTATACGGTATCCCGGATCATCTCAAGTGAGCTGGAGGGATGCCCGATCAGCCAGCTGCCCACAGAGCTGACCCGCCTTGCACAGGGCGGCGAGGAAGACATGCGGACGCTGATGGGTGCAATCGCCGCACAGCCGCCCGAAGCGGACGGCAGCGTCGGTTCGCTGGTTGTCGGCGGACGCTCGAACCTGCTGAGCTTCCCGGAGTATTCCGATGTGGACAAAGCCAAGGAACTGCTCAGCGTGCTTGAAACGCGGGAAAAAGTCGTTTCCCTTCTCTCCCAGCAGGGGGAGATGGAGATCTCCGTCAGAATCGGTCCGGAAACGGGCATGGAGGAAACGAAGGATTGTTCCATCGTGACGGCGAGCTATCGCCTGAGCGACGGCACGGTCAACACGATCGGCTTGATCGGTCCGACCCGAATGCAGTACGGCAAAGTGCTTTCCGTGCTGGGCGAGGTCGGCAAGTCGATCACGGAGCTGCTTGACGAGCAGAATAAAAACCATGAAAAGTAAGAAAAACAAGAGCCGGAAGGAGCAAAACGAGCGCACGCTCGGCGAGCGCTTTAAGAAAGCTGCGGACGGCATTAAGGAAAGGGCGAAGAGCATGACGAGCGAAGAGCAGGCGAAGCAGACGCAGGAGTCTGAACAGCCGGAAACCCAGCAGCCTGAACAGGCGGCATGCGAGGTCGATATCAAAGCTTTGCAGGAAGAGCTTGAAAAAGCAAAGGCGCAGAGCGATGAATACCTCGATCTGGCGCAGCGCAAGCAGGCGGAATTCGCCAACTACCGCCGCCGCACGGAAGGCGTCCGACAGGAAGCCTACGACGACGGACGCAGGGACGCGATTGCCCAGCTGCTGCCGGTGGTTGACAACCTTGAACGTGCGCTTGCCGCAGCGGGAGAGGAAGAAAACGCGCTGAAGAGCGGCGTGGAGATGGTGCTTCGCCAGACCCGCGATGCGCTCACCAAAATGGGCGTGGAAGAGATCGACCCGCAGGGACAGCCGTTTGATGCGGAGCTGATGAACGCCGTGATGCAGGGTTCTGCCGATGAAGGCGAGCCGGGCACGGTCTGCATGGTTCTGCAGAAGGGCTACAAGCTCGGCGAGCGTGTGATTCGTCACGCGATGGTTAAAGTGGTTGCGGGCTGAGCCCGTTTCCCCCGGCAGAATGCCGGCTGCATGACGGATGACGCCATGCGGAATAGATAGAATTCAATTTCCCAAACTTTTTTCTCAATCGAGAACAGGAGGATACATATATGAGCAAGATTATCGGTATTGACCTTGGTACCACCAATAGCTGTGTCGCCGTTATGGAAGGCGGCGAACCCGTTGTTATCCCGAACGCTGAAGGCGCCCGCACTACGCCGTCCGTTGTCGCGTTCACCAAGACCGGCGAGCGTCTGGTCGGTCAGGTTGCAAAGCGTCAGGCTGTGACCAACCCGGACCGCACCATCATCTCCATCAAGCGTGACATGGGCACCGACCGCCGCATCAGCATCGACGGCAAGGACTACGCGCCGCAGGATATCAGCGCGATGATTTTGATGAAGCTGAAGGCGGATGCCGAGGCTTATCTGGGCGAAACCGTAACGCAGGCGGTCATCACCGTTCCGGCGTACTTCTCTGACAGCCAGCGTCAGGCGACCAAGGATGCGGGTCGTATCGCGGGTCTGGAAGTCCTGCGTATCATCAACGAGCCGACCGCGGCTGCTCTGGCTTATGGTCTTGACAAGGATGATTCCCATAAGATTCTGGTTTACGACCTTGGCGGCGGCACGTTCGATGTCAGCCTGCTGGAGATTGGCGACGGCGTCTTCGAGGTTCTTGCCACCAACGGCAACACCCGTCTGGGCGGCGATGACTTCGACCAGCGCATCATCGATTACCTCGCGGCGGAATTCAAGAAGGAAAACAACATCGACCTGAAGGCTGACCGTATGGCGCTGCAGCGCTTGAAGGAAGCGGCTGAGAAGGCGAAGATTGAGCTTTCCGGCGTGATGAGCACCAACATCAACCTGCCGTTCATCACGGCGGACGCGACTGGTCCTAAGCATCTGGATATCACCCTGACCCGTGCGAAGTTCGACGAGCTGACCCGCGATCTGGTCGATGCGACCGTTGCGCCGATGCAGAACGCGCTGCGTGACGCCGGACTGACCGCCAACGAGATCGACCGTGTGATCCTGGTCGGCGGTTCTACCCGTATCCCGGCGGTGCAGGAGGCTGTCCGCAAGATGACCGGCAAGGAGCCGTACCGCAACATCAACCCGGATGAGTGCGTTGCGATTGGCGCTGCGATTCAGGGCGGCGTTCTCGGCGGCGAAGTCAAGGACGTTCTGCTGCTGGATGTTACGCCGCTGTCCCTCGGCATTGAAACGATGGGCGGCGTCTTCACCCGCCTGATCGACCGCAACACCACCATTCCTTGCACGAAGAGCCAGATCTTCTCCACCGCGGCGGACGGTCAGACCTCTGTTGAGGTTCACGTCCTGCAGGGCGAGCGCGAGATGGCGGCGGGCAACAAGACCCTCGGTCGCTTCCAGCTGACCGGCATTGCGCCGGCTCCGCGTGGCGTGCCGCAGATCGAAGTTACCTTCAACATTGACCGCAACGGCATCGTGAACGTTTCCGCGAAGGATCTGGGCACGGGCAACGAGCAGAAGGTGACCATCACCTCCAGCACGAACCTGACCGAGGACGAGATCAAGCAGCGCGTTAAGGAAGCCGAGCAGTATGCGGCTGAGGACAAGAAGCGCAAGGAAGAGGTTGAAACCCTCAACCGTGCGGACAGCATGATCTTCGAAGTTGACAAGCAGATCAAGGAACTGGGCGACAAGCTGAGCGCCGAGGACAAGGCGACCGTTGAAAACGAGCTTGCCGAGTTCAAGAAGGTTCGTGAGACGAACGACGCCGAGCAGATCAAGAACGCGATGGAGTCCTTCACGCAGAAGGTCTACGCGGTGTTCGGCAAGATCTACCAGCAGCAGGGCGGCGATCCGAACGCTCAGGCGGGCGCACAGGATGCGGGCGCGAACAACGCCTCTTCCGACGGTGCCTCTGATGCGGACTACGACGTCCACTAAAAAACCAGACGATAAACCTTAAGGATGCGCGAAGCCGCCGTCACTATGTGGCGGCGGCGTCGCGTGGTTTATGGAAGATAGGCGGTGACTGCTGTGGCAGATAAAAGAGACTATTACGAGGTGCTGGGCGTAGCCAAGGGCGCTTCGGATGACGAAATCAAAAAGGCTTACCGAAAGGCGGCGAAGTCCTGCCATCCGGATCTCCATCCGGACGACAAAGAGGCTGAAGCGCGTTTTAAGGAAGTCAACGAAGCCTATGAAGTGCTGAGCGATCCGCAGAAGCGTGCGCGTTATGATCAGTTCGGATTCAACGATCCGACCATGGGCGGCGGCGCGGGCGGAAGCGGCTTTAGCGGTTTCGGCGGCTTTGAAGATATCTTTGATATGTTCACCGGCGGTTTTGGCGGCGGCAGCAGCCGCGGCAGGAGCCAGAATGCGCCGCAGCGCGGCAACGATTTGCAGTACAACCTGACGCTGACCTTTGAAGAGGCGGCTTTTGGCTGCCGCAAGGAATTCAAATTCCAGCGCAGCGCGGTCTGCGATTGCTGCAGCGGCACGGGCGCAAAGGCGGGCACGCAGCCCCAGACCTGCCCGACCTGTAACGGCACGGGTCAGCAGCGTGTGACGATGAATTCTCCGTTTGGTCAGATGCAGACGATGCGCACCTGCCCGACCTGCGGCGGCAAGGGCAAGATCATCAAGGAAAAATGCTCCAAGTGTTCGGGCAGCGGCTTCATGCGCGTAACGCGCACGGTGACGCTGAACGTGCCGGCGGGCGTGGACGATGGTCAGAACTTCAAGACCATTCCGGGCGAGGGCGAACCGGGGCGCAACGGCGGACCGGCTGGCGATCTGTACATCACCTGCACGGTGCGTCCGCACAAGATCTTCAAGCGCGATCGTTACGACCTCTACTGCGATGTGCCGGTGTCCTTTACGCAGGCGGCGCTGGGCGGCGAAATCGACGTTCCGACGCTGAGCGGCACGACCAAGTTCAATATTCCGGCGGGCACGCAGGAAGGCACGTCTTTCCGCATTCGCAACGAAGGCATTCAGCAGTTCCGCGGCAGCGGACGGGGCGACCTGTTCTTCACGGTGCATGTTGAGGTTCCGAAGCATTTGGGCGAAAAGCAGAAGGAGTTGCTGCGCCAGTTTGAGGATTCTTTGAACGGACGCGAGTATGAGCGGCGCAAGAGCTTTGGCGATCAGGTCAAGAGCTACATCCGCGACAATGCCGAGCGGTTCAAGGAAAAATTTGAAAAGAAATAAGCCACAGGGAAAGCGGGACGCGCCATTTTTACGCGCCCTCGCTTTTCTGTGTCTAAAGGGGACGTTTTGCGGGGACGTTTTGGGCTGCCGCCCAAACCCGCCTGAGGGACTTATCCGGGAAACTCGCATAGTCGCGCAAGCGCTCCTTGCGATTTCCGATTTCCATCACGCTGAATCCCACACAGTGGGCGCGTGATTCCAATCCCCTCAGACTCC
>CAKUCW010000046.1 GCA_934643825.1 uncultured Clostridia bacterium
CTGACCTTTGGTCAGGATCAATTTGCAGTCGGTTATGCCATGCCTTCGGTAAAAATTAAGAATATGAATGGAACGGGTTTAAATTTGCGTCAGGGGCAATCGATGAGTTCCGCTTCCCTCGGTTTGTATCGCAATGGGTCAACGGTTCGAGTATTTGGCGTAAGTGAAACATGGTGCCATGTGCAGACAGAGGACGGAAATGTCGGATTTATGTTACGGGAGCGCCTATCGCCTGTACTCGAGTTCCAGAAAAACAGCAATACAAATACCTCTATTAATAGCGGTATGTCACAGCCAGTCAATAACCGTGCTGTCGTCAACAACCCAAATTCTGTGGATCGCCTCAACCTGAGAACAATGCCGAGCCAAAGTGCACCAACGCTTGGCAAATACTACAGCGGAACGACCGTTGAGGTTCTGGGTAGCGATCAGAATGGTTGGACAAAGGTTCGCATTCACTCACTGGAAGGCTATATGATGACCCAATATCTGACCTTTGGTCAGGATCAATTTGCAGTCGGTTATGCCATGCCTTCGGTAAAAATTAAGAATATGAATGGAACGGGCTTAAATTTGCGTCAGGGGCAATCGATGAGTTCTGCATCCCTTGGCTTGTATCGTAATGGGTCAACGGTTCGAGTATTTGGCGTAAGTGAAACGTGGTGCCATGTGCAGACCGAAGATGGGCATGTCGGGTTCATGCTCCGTGAGGGCTTGTCGCCAGCGCCTGATTTCGAGAAGAGTTTCCCTACCGGCGACGATCTTGAAGGTTCATGGTTTGGCAAACCGGGAAACCCCATTACGGATGACTTTATGCCGGGCGGAAACGGTTGACGATGACGCTGCCGTTGATCGTTTGCGAGATACCGCTATCGGCAAAAATATTCACATGACATAGACAACTTTATAAAAAACATTCAAAATAGTAAAATGAAAGAAGAAGCAATATGAAGCATATGCATCTCAAAAGATTTCTCGTCTTATTGTTAACTGCTCTGCTCCTGCCTCAGAGCAGCGTTTTGGCAGAAAACAAGTTTACAGAACGCTTAAAGCGTTATACCACCGAGGATGGACTGATGCCCGTATCTGAACTTCCCGATTATTGGGCATCCTGTTTTCGGGATGTAGACGCTTCTACGCAAATCCTGCTGCCTCATGTACGTGGAAGTCAGTGGCATGAAGGCTGGCAGGAAACCGATACGTTTCTTCCTGTTCTTTTGCTAGACGACACCATGACTCTTTACTTTCTTAAAAAAGGCGATGACGCATGGCACGCTACTCGCATGAAAGAGATGCTTTCATATGCCGACTTCTCCCGTGACAATGATATAAATTTGGAATCTATCGGCAGCTTTAGCTATTGGCCTGAATTTCAATATGATGGCTCAAGCGTAAAAGGTAATCTTTCCTTTGTTTACAACATTGTAGTAAACAATACGGATTATTCCATTCATGTTCTTTACGAAACAAGCACACAAACGTCCTCCGGATGGATCTTTAGTTGTCTTCAAGTGCTGCCTTCTGCAAACGGTTTTGCTGTATCCATAGAAAGTCAGTGTTTCCCCGGCGTTTATTTTGAAAATTGGAAAGTCGTCAATATTGAAAACGTTCTTCAATATCAGTATATTCTCAATGAAGAAATCAACTTGACTTTTAACGTTGAAACACCTTATTCAGCAGAAGACTTCGATTTGCTTACCATGAACGCGCAGGACTTATTACGCATGCCCCAGCTCTGCTTATCTACCGTGATTGACACAGTCAAACACGGGAATGGAAAATCCGTTAACCTTAGAGCGCGACCTGAAGGAAAGATCATCGCCAAAATCCCCAACGGTACTGCATTGCAGTTTGCTGACCGCCATACAACATGGGGGCTTGTACAATACGGAGAATTGTGGGGCTTTGTAGACGCTCGTTTTCTTGCTGAATCAGATGCATATACCTATACCGATACGCCGCCGAGCGAGGTGCTTTCCCATATGAAAGAGCATTTCGGCGCATACATTCTGGAGGATTACATCGCGATTGACGATACACCCGATGGGGATTACGGCTTCGCTTTGCTCAGCCAATCTGCGGAGAGAGTGCTTGTCGGCTATCGCAAGAACGGTAACAAAATGGAATATTGGCTCAAAAGCTCCAACGCAGTCCCACAGGGAGAAGGCTGGGTCTATTTCCAGCGTCATTCTGCGGATAGTATCATCAGTTGGGCAACACCAATGCCACTTATTCGGACGCGCTTGGCTTCGATGTCATCCGCATTGACCCGGATTATGAAGAATATTGGTCTCAAAGCGTTTCCTATCACTGGCGAAATGACAGCTTTCAGCTGTATGAATACATGGATCGCTGCATAGGCGCTGAAACGGCTTATGTAACAGACGATGGCATAACCTACCACGACATCACTATGGATGAGTCACTGGGATATGTGAAGGGTACCGTTCAGCGCAATCTGCAGTACGTCAGCTTCCCTGCTCTGCCCAAGACAAAAGCTCAGGCTCAGGAAAGGTTAACTGCTGCTCCGTCGCTCCCCCGCTGAGCGCTTGCTGCGGGAAACGCAGAATAAATAGTTTTTCCTGTACACGGTCATCCGTGGTCCGAACGCGCATTTCCCCCACGCAGGTGAGGCTTCCATCTGCTTCCTCATCCATGTTTCTGCACGAAATCAAATTGTCGTAAGAGAAGCTTTGCTGTAATTCCGTTTCTCCGTCGCCGGACAGGGCAAACAAATTCAGACCATCGTCGGTATTTTCCACAAAATGGTATCCGCCCCGTGCGGCGGGACACACCGCTAAAACGCTCTGCATATCCGTAAATGTCTTGTAAAAAAGCACATGCCCGTCGAGATCGACATGAAGAAAAACCATCGAAGCGCGTTCATCGCTCCCGAATTTGTTGCCGTAGATCAGAAGCCCTTCGTCCGTCGGCAGCATGCCGTGAAGGGTAAACCGATCCAGGTCCGGCAGCGGGAGATCCCGCAGGAAATGCCCGTCTTGATCCAGAATCCGAAGAAATCGCTTTTCCGGCACCTCAGCCGGCTTTCCGGAATACAGAATGATCTCATTCTGCCGCAATATGCCCTTTTGGAAAACGATTTCGTTTTCAGAATACAGCTCCGGGCTGCAATACGACCAGAATAGATAACCCCTTGCGTCAACAAAGGCGCTCCATGCTGTCGCATGAGAAGCATCTGTTGCGCACGCCCCTGTGATGAGCAGGCCACGATCACAGGCATACACATCATGCGGCAATCCGGGCAGTTTTTCCCTTTGAATATCCTTGCTTGAGACGTTGTATTTTACGATGTAGCCCGTGTCCTCGACGTATTCCGTTCTGTCAACGGATTCCACGACAATCATGCACATGCCTTCCGGGTTTTCCACCGCGCCAAGGATGAAGGGCACGCCTTCCCAGGAAAGCAGGGTTTCAGACTTCCATTCTCCTTCTTCGGAAACCCGCAGAATCCAGCCATCGCGTGTCCTGTCCGATGTTCGCGAGGAAAGAGCGGGCGTGCCCGACGTGCTGTCGGTTTGCGCCAACAGCACGATGTCGCCGTCGGACGTGCGATAGACCGAAGAGAGGGATTCGTCCCTGTTTCCGCCCCAGATCGCCAGCGAAGGCGTGCCAAAGGATTCGGCAGCCGCCCGCTCCTCGCACCATGCGCCTGAAAACGGAAACAAGCACAGGCAAAGCAGAATGATAAAGCGCAGCATGATATCGCCTCCTTGATAACATGAAGACGAAACATGGCTGCGCTTTCTTCCTTTGGCACGAGAGAAAATGAGTTTTTTGCATGCCGCAAGCGGGCTGAGCCCGCCTTCACCTCCGCCGAAGTCCGCCACGCATCGAAGTCTGGCTCACGCGGGCGATTTTACGCAATTTCCTATACATCAAAAAACGGAATCCCATTCCTAAGATTCCGGAAAACGTATTCTCGTTTTTTCTGTTTGACCGTGAGCCATTCCGCCCGACAGTCTCAAAGCGAATTAAAATTCGGAAATGATCTCCGTCCAAATCTGGTCGTAGAGCTTCGTTTCATCGCCCAGATAGTTGAAGACCTGGCACTTGTCCAGAACTTCCTGCGGCGGATTGTTGACCGGGGAAGCGTTATACTCGTCCGCGCCGATGATGTCGATTGCCGCGGTATTCGGAATCGCATAGCCTACGTATTCATAGTTCATCGCGGCGATATCTCCGCGGCAGAGGAAGTCGATAAACTTCTCCGCGCCGGAAACATTGCGGGCGTTCGCCGGAATACAGATGGAGTCAAAGAAGATGTTGCTTCCCTCCTCCGGAATGACGTAATCCAGCTCGTCGCTCTCGCTCATGCAGAACGTCGCGTCGCCGCTCCATACCAGCGCGACAGCCGCCTCGCCCGCGATCATCTTATCCTTCACTTCATCGACGACATACGCCAGCACCATCGGCTTCTGCTCGATGAGCAGGTTCTTCGCGTCCTCAAGGTCGGCGGGATCGGTGGAGTTCAGGTCATGACCCGTCATCACCAGCGCAATCGCCAGCGTATCACGCGGGGAGTTGAGCATCAGCATATCCATCGTGTAGGTCGGATCCATCAGCGTGTTCCAGCTGGTCGGCGCTTCATCCACCATTTCGGTGTTATACAGAATGCCCATCGTGCCCCAGGTATACGGCACGGAATACTCGCTGTTTGGATCGTAGCTTTCATTCATAAAGCGCTGATCGATGTTGGCGACGTTGGGGATATTCTCCCAGTTGACCTTCTGGAGCAGATTCTCCTGAATCATGCGCTCGATCATGTAGTCGCTGGGGATGATGACGTCGTAGCTGGAGCCGCCCATGGCGATCTTGGCGTACATATCCTCGTTGGTTTCAAACGTTTCGTAGATGACCTTGATGCCGGTCTCCTGCTCAAAGAGCGTCAGCACTTCCGGCTCAATATAGTCGCCCCAGTTGTAGACGCTGATCGTCTCCTGCGCCAGCGCAAACAGCGGGCAGAGAACCAGCGCGAGAGACAGCAGCAGCATAGCGGTTTTCTTCATGGTGGTTATCCTCCTTTTGATGTCCGTTGGTTTTGTTCTTTCCTTAATACGGAATTTTGACCTCATTGAACTTATTCTGACTGCGTCCGTCCTTGCGGAAGTCACGCAGATTCAAGCCGATCAGCAGCACAAACACGCAGGCAAAGATGATGGTCGAGAGCGCGTTGATCTTCGGGGAAATACCGCGCTTTGCCATCGTATAAATCGTGATGGACAGGTTGCTGACACCCGATCCTGTCGTAAAGAAGCTGACGACAAAGTCGTCGATCGACATGGTCAGCGCCATGATAAAGCCGGAAAACACGCCCGGCATGAGATCCGGCAGGATGACCTTGAAAAAGCCCTGCATCGGCGTCGCGCCCAGATCCTGCGCGGCTTCCGCCAGATTCGGGTCAAGCTGGCGCAGCTTCGGCATCACGCTCAGCACCACATACGGCACGCAGAACGCGACATGCGAAAGCAGCAGCGTCAGATAGCCCAGCTGGATATTCGCCATCGCATACAGGAGCATCAGCGAAACGCCCGTCACGACCTCGGAGTTGAGCATCGGAAGGTTGACGACGCTGAGCAGCACTTTGCGCGGGGCACGCTTCATCTGGTAGAGCGCAATCGCGCCGACCGTGCCCAAAATCGTCGAAATCACAGCCGCCAGCACACCGATGGACAGCGTCGTGCCCAGCGCGGACATGATCGCCGCGTCGGAGAACAGCTCCTTATACCATCTCAGGGTGAAACCGCCCCAGTTGGCGCGGGATTTGCTGTCGTTGAAGGAATACAGAATCAGCAAAACGATCGGCGCATAAAGGAACGCCATAATCAGCGCGATGTACGCTTTCCTGAGTTTTTTCATCAGAGAATGCGCACCTCCTTCCGCGGCTCTTCCTCTTTGTCAATGCGCTGAAGCCCACCCATGAAGGCAAGCACGACCACCATCACCAGCAGGGACAGCGTCGAGCCGAAATGCCAGTCGCTCGATTTGCCGAACTGATTCTGGATGATGTCGCCGATGAGCGGAACCTTGCCGCCGCCCATGAGCTGGCTGATGACAAACGTCGTCACCGCCGGAACAAAGACCATCGTGATGCCTTCCAGCACGCCCGGCAGCGAATACGGCAGCGTCACGCGCAGGAAGCTCTGCACGGGGCTTGCGCCCAAGTCAGCCGCCGCATCCAGCAGGCTGTGATCGGTCTTTTCAATCACGGTGTAAATCGGCATAATCATGAAGGAAAGATAGTTGTAGACCATGCCGAGGATGACCGCGTTTTCGTTATACAGGAAGATGATCTTCTTGCCCACGCCCATGGAGGTCAGCCAGCTGTCAAACGCGGGAATCGCTTCGCGCAGGGAGGCAATCCAGCTGTTGAGGATGCCCGTGTTTTCCAGAATGGACATCCAGGAATACGTTCTGAGCAGGAAGTTCATCCACATCGGCAGGATGATGAGCATCAGCCAAAGCCCGGGGCGCTTGAAATCCCTGCCGCTGAGAATCAGCGCAACCGGATAGCCCAGCAGCAGGCAGATCACCGTCGTGATCAGCGCAATCTTGAGCGAGCGAAGCAGCAGCTTCAAATAGGTCGGCTCAAGCATACGCTTGAAATTTTCCAGAGAAACGACCGTCGTCTTCTGCGGACGCTCCGGCGTAACGGTGCCATCCTCCAGCTGGAAGACAATCTGACCGTTGTCGTCCGCGATCTCGGTATACGCCGGGGTCTGCTCGACGGTGACGCCGTACCAGACGACCATCACCAGCGGCACGACGATGAACAGCACCGCCCACAGCACAAACGGCGCAACCAGCGCTTTATTCTTTTTCATGGCATCCACCTCATGCGCGTGCGGCATGCCGCTTGAGCACATCCGGCGAGAAATCGCTCTTGTGCATAACCTGAATATCCTCGGGCGCAACCGTCAGCTTGACCTGCGTGCCGACCGGACGGGCATGCGTGGAATGGACGAGCAGCACGCTTTCGCCCACGCGAACCTTCATCTCGTAATGCACGCCCTTGAACAGCAGGGATTCCACCACGCCCTGCGGCACACCGGAGATCGGGTCGGTCATCGGCTTGAGCTTCACATCCTCCGGACGCAGGACGATATCGACCTCGGCGTTCTCGCCAAAGCCCGTATCCACGCACGGGAAATCGCATCCGAGGAAACGCACCAGCTTGTCGCGCACCATCGTGCCCGCCATGATATCGCTGTCGCCGATAAAATCCGCGACAAACGCGGACTGCGGCTCGTTGTAGATATCCTCCGGCGTACCCAGCTGCAAAATATGTCCGGCGCTCATCACAGCGACGCGGTCGCTCATGGTCAGCGCTTCTTCCTGATCGTGGGTCACGAAGATGAACGTGATGCCGCTCTCACGCTGGATGCGCTTGAGTTCAAGCTGCATCTCGCGGCGAAGCTTCAGATCCAGCGCACCCAGCGGTTCATCCAGCAGCAGGACATCCGGCTTGTTGATGAGTGCGCGGGCGATGGCGACACGCTGCTGCTGTCCGCCGGAAAGGCTGGAGATGCGGCGCTTTTCAAAGCCCGCCAGACCGACCAATGCCAGCATGCGGCTGACTTCCTCTGCGGTCTTTTTCTTGTCCTCCTTGCGCAGGTCAGGACCGAAGGCGACGTTCTGCGCGACATTCAGATGCGGGAAGAGCGCATAGCGCTGAAAGACCGTGTTGATGGCACGCTTATACGGCGGCAGGGAGATGATGTTCTGCCCCTTATAGAGGATCTCGCCGCTGGTCGGCTTCTCAAAGCCGCCGATGCAGCGCAGAAGCGTCGTTTTACCGCAGCCGGACGGACCCAGCAGCGTCACAAACTCGTTTTCTCCGATGTCGATGCTCACGCCGCCCAGCGCGGTGAAGCCATCCTCAAAGACCACGCGAAGATCCCTGATGGAAAGAATCGTGCGATTATCCATGAAATGTCCTCCTCAAAAATTCGGCGGAGTGCAGACCCAAAGCACCGTCGCCGGGGTCTTACCCGTGTTTTCCAAATAGTGCTGCGATGACGGCTTGAAGGAAAAGCTGTCTCCCTTGCGCACGCGATACGCCTTGCCGCCGAGCATCAGTGTGACCGCGCCGGCAAGCACATGACCGAATTCCTCGCCCATATGCGGCAGATCCGTTTCCGTCCTGCTTCCCGGCTGAAGGGTGACCATAATCGGCTCGATATCCTTCTTCTGTGCGTTGGGAATCAGCCAATGGATCGTCACGCCGTCGTTTTCCTTGATAAAAACATCTTCCTTGCGGCAGACGGGGTTATCCCCCTGCTCGTCGGAAAAAAACTCATGAAATGAGCTGCCCAGCGTCGTCAGAATGTCCTCAAGCGTAGAAAGGGACGGCGACGTCTGGTTGCTCTCCAGCTGGGAGATGAATCCCTTGGAAAGCTCGCATCGATCCGCAAGCTCCTTCTGCGTCAGATTGTTTTTCTGGCGGAGGCTTCTCAGCTTGCCGCCGATATTGATTTCCACAAAAACGCCCCCATGGTTTAGTAAAACAAAACTTTCGGGTTAATACTGCGTTGCAGATTAAACCATATTTCCGCCCGCATGTCAAGGCTTTTGAAAAAACTTTGCGCGTCAATCTTCGTTTTGTTCGGTTTTTCGCATTTTTCGTTTTTGATTTTTCGAAATTTTTCAGTTATTTTCAGGTTTTTGTGTTCCTGTTAAGTGAATATGAAATCTTGCTTTTCCTAAACTTTACGCCTGCGTCAGTCGTTTTTGCTCTTGACACGGGCGGCTGTTTTCTTTATCCTTATCTTAATCCCACTGAACCGCTTACCTCATTTTCACCAAGGAGGCTGCCGTATGCGTTCTCTTTCCATTCTTCTGTGCGGTTATGGCTGGTTTGCCGGCATCCCCGACGGGGAAACCAACAACGCGGAGCTGATTGCCCGTGCGCTGGACGGCGAAACCCTCATTCACAAGGATATCTGTGCCGACATTCACGGCATGACCATGCCCGTTCTCTGGAACGGCGCTTTTGAACCCGTCCAAAAGGCGATTGACGAACTGCACCCGGATGTCGTCCTCGCCTTGGGCACGGATGCACGCGCCAGCGCCATGCGTCCGGAGCCGTTTGGCGTCAACTGGCGCAAGGGGCGTGACGCGGGCGACAATCCGGAGGTCTATTCCCCAATTCTTGAAGGCGATGAAATCTGGCTGCGCGGCACGCTTCCCTATGACGCGATGACCCGCGCCATGCTCGACGCCGGTGTTCCCGCGCAAACGGGCGCCCTGTCCCCTGCCGACGCGGACGCGCCCCTGCCCTTTAAAAGCACGACCGGCATGTATCTTTGCAACTATATGACCTATCGTCTGGCTCAGCTCAGCCGCGAAACCGGCTTACGCGCAGGCTTCATGCACGTTCCCACGCAGCCGGAATACGCCTGCCGCCATCGAAAGCGCATGCTCGACGCCGCGCAAACGGACGAGGAGCGCACCCGCCTTCTCACCGCGCCCCTTGCCGCCATGCCGCTTGAGATGATGGTCAAAGGCACAAGAGCCGCGCTGGAAGCCTGTCTTGATTAAAAAACGCCTCAAACGGAGGCTTTGATTCCAATCCATAGCATCACAAAAGGAGGGTTCTGATGATGAAGTACGAAATCAAAGGCGGCAACCTGCCTGTGGTGATCTGCACCCTGCAAAGCGGTGAAACGATGATCACTGAAAGCGGCGCGATGAGCTGGATGAGTCCGAACATGAAGATGGAAACGGGCGCAAAGGGCGGTCTCGGCGGTGCTTTGGGACGCATGTTCTCCGGCGAATCCATGTTCCAAAATCGCTATACGGCGCATGGCGGCGAAGGGATGATCGCTTTCGCCTCCTGCTTCCCCGGTGAAATCCGTGCGGTGGAGATTACCCCCGAACACAGCCTCATCGTGCAGAAGCGCGGTTTTCTCGCCTGCACGGAGGGTGTGAATCTGTCCGTATTCTTCCAAAAGAAGTTCGGCACGGGTCTGTTCGGCGGCGAAGGCTTCATCATGCAGAAGCTATCCGGCAACGGCACGGCGTTTTTGGAAATCGACGGCTCGACCGTGGAATATGACCTTGAGCGCGGTCAATCGATGATCGTGGACACGGGCTATCTCGCCGCGATGGACGACACCTGCACAATGGAAATCGTCAGCGTGCCGGGGGTTAAAAACAAGCTGTTCGGCGGCGAAGGGCTGTTCAATACCGTCGTGCATGGACCGGGGCATATCATTTTGCAGACGATGCCGATTTCCGCCGTTGCAAACTGCCTGAGTCCCTTCTTCCCAAGCAGCAATAACGGCTGAGGCTTCGCGCCCGCCGCCTGAGTTTTCAGCCCACAACGCAAAAGAACGGGACTGTCAAGATTAAACCAAACATTTCAAGAAACAAATATCTAAGCATTTTTGGATATGGGGCTTTGCCCCATCGCCCCACCAAAGGGCTTTCCGCTCGCCCTTTGGAAACCTTCGGGCACAAATACTTATTTTTTCTTGAAATATCAGTGTTGTTAGCTTGACAACCCCGCTCTTTTTTACGCATAAAATTATTGCATCTTTCGGGCTTGGCATTTCCCGCTGCTCAGGCTTCCTTCTTCGGCGCAAGCTCGCTGACCAGCAGCGCAGCAAAGATGATCGCAAAGCCCACGCCCATTTGCAGCGTGACCTTTTCGCCCAGCAGCAGACAGGAAAACAGCACGCCGAACACCGATTCCAGCGAAAGCAGGATGACCGCGTGCGACGCGGGCGCCATACTCTGTCCGATATTTTGCAGGCTCATCGCAATCGTCGTCGAGAAGATGGCGATATACAGCAGCCCGCCGACGGAACCGAGGGTAAACTCCATCGGCATGCCGCGCTCAAAAATCACGCTGTATATGCCTGCGAACAGCGCACAGAACGCAAATTGCAGCACGATCAGCGCATAGGTGTTCGTCTTCTGCTGACAACGCTCGACGGCGATGATATGCGCCGCATAGAACACGCCGCAGATCAGCGTCAGGATATCGCCGATATTCAGCCCGCCGCCCTCGCCGTCCAGCGAAAGAAGCCCGATGCCCAGCAGCATCATGCACGCCGCCAGCAGCGTGCTTTTTTGCAGCTTCTGCCCAAAGAGCAGGCGGCAGCCGAACGGAACCAGCAGCACATAAATCGTCGTCAGAAATGCATTCTTGCCCGCCGTCGTATACTGAAGCCCGATCGTCTGAATCAGATAGGCGCAGCACAGCAGAAGCCCGACCAGCGCACCGCGGATGACGTCCGCCTTTTTAATCCCCTTCAGGTGCTTTCTGAAAAGCACCGCCGTGATTGCTGCGCCTATCACATAGCGCATGGCAATAATGGCGCCGGGCGCAAAGCTGTCCAGCGTATTTTTGACCACAGCAAACGCGCTGCCCCAAATCAACGCGGTCAGTAAAAGCAAACCGTCTGCCAGAACTTCTTTTTTGGTCATGTTCTTCGGATTCCCTTCGTATAAAAATCTGTCTCAGGCGCAGCTGAGCCTTATTCTATCACAACCCGCTTCTAAAGAAAAGCTTTACACCTCCATGTGTTTGGTGTATCATGAGAAGTAAGCAAGACGCAGAACATGCTTTCAAATCTGACAGAAAAAGGAGTTCATGACGATGGACGATAAAACCATGCCCACGCTGGTTCTTCCCGGCGAAGAAACCGAAAAGACGCCTGAGACCGCTCCTGCGGCAGCCGCCGCGGCTGTTCAGGCTGCGCCCGCACCCGAAGCCGCGCCTGTCGCTGCTCAAACCATCGAGCCGGTAGACGCCAAGGACGACTCTCTGAATTTTGATAACCTGACGCCCGAAGAGCAGGCTGCGGTTCTCGCCTTTGTCGAGCGCATCGACATCCACAACAGCGAAACCGTTCTCAAATACGGCAACGCCGCGCAGACCAAAATTTCTCAGTTCTCCGACAAGATTCTGGAAGACGTCAAGACCAAAGACACCGGCGCCATCTCCGATATGCTGACCAACCTCGTCGCCGAGCTGAAGGGCTTTGACGTGGACGAAGGCAAGAAGGGCGGCTTCCTCGGTCTGTTCAAAAAAGCCGGGAACAGCATCACCCAGCTTCGCGCCAAGTATGACAAGGTTGAGGAAAACGTTGCGCAGATCATCCTCTCCCTGCAGAACCATCAGAAGCAGCTCATCTCCGACTGTAAGATGCTCGACGAGCTTTACGCGCAGAACGAGCAGTATTATCATGAGCTGACGCTCTATATCGTCGCGGGCGAAATCAAGCTCAAAAAGCTCCGTGAGGAAGAGCTGCCGCCGATGCTCGCCAAGGCGCAGCAGACCGCCGACCCCGCCGACGCACAGGCTGCCAACGATTTCAGCCAGCTCATCGAGCGCTTTGAAAAGCGCATCCATGACCTGAAGCTGACGCGCATGGTTTCCGTGCAGATGGGTCCGCAGATTCGCCTGATGCAGAACAACGACAACGTGCTTGCCGAGCGCATTCAGTCTACGATTGCGAACACCATCCCGCTCTGGAAGAGCCAGATGGTCATCGCGATGGGCATGCAGCACGCCGAGAGCGCCCTGAACGCGCAGAAGTCCGTGACAGATATGACCAACGAGCTGCTCCGCTCCAACGCCGAGCGTTTGAAGATGGGCACCATCGAAACCGCCAAGGAAGCCGAGCGCGGCGTGGTCGATCTGGAAACCATCCGCACGGCGAACACCGCGCTCATCGATACGCTGACGGAAGTTCAGAAGATCCAGCGCGAAGGTGCGCAGAAGCGTGCCGCCGCTTCCATCGAGCTGGGACGACTGGAAAAAGAACTTCGCGACAAGATCTTGGAAGTCAACAATTAAACCGGCGTGATGCATCCTGCATCCCCGGCTCTGCCAAAGGGGCTGTCAAGCCAACAACACTGATATTTCAAGAAAAAACTAAGTATTTGTGCCCGAAGGTTTCCAAAGGGCGACCGGAAAGCCCTTTGGTGGGGCGATGGGGCAAAGCCCCATATCCAAAAATGCTTAGATATTTGTTTCTTGAAATGTTTGGTTTAATCTTGACAGCTCCTTGTTTTGTAGAAAGGAGCTTACCCTTATGAATGCACGGGGCAAGCATTACCATCCCGTCAAGCCTGCACGCAGTTACAGCGAGCAGTTTTCCCGCCTGACGGACGTCCACGGTCTGATCATCGACGACGAAGCGCGGGCACGCTACATCCTCTCTACCGTCAACTATTACCGTCTGACGACCTACGGCAAACATCTGCGCCGCGCCGATAACCCGGATCTCTTTCTGCCCGGCGTGTCGCTGGAAACGCTGTACAGCCTGTATCAGTTTGACATGAATCTGCGCCATCTGCTGCTGCCGGTGCTGGAATTTTTCGAGATACAGCTTCGAGCCAAAATCGCCTATCAGCTTGCCATCACTTACGGTTCCATGGGCTACATGGACGCGGAGAATTTCCGCGCCGAAACACTACCCAACGGTTCTTCCATCCACAAAAACCTGATCGGCAAATTCAAAAACGAGGTCAAGCGGCAGGGCGCACTCCCTTTCGTGCGCCATCACAACATCAAATACGGCGGCCAGTTTCCGATCTGGGTCGCCGTCGAATTGTTTACTTTCGGTATGCTCGGTTCGCTGTTTGACCTGATGCGCGAAAACGATCAGCGTGCCGTCAGCCGGGAATATAACCTCTCGCCGGAGTCGCTTTCGCGGCTGATTGCCTCCGCTGTGGATGTGCGCAACATCTGCGCACACTATAACCGGCTCTACAATCGGGTACTCGACGATCAGCCGCTTCTGCCAAATCGCCTGCGCCTTTACGAAAGCGACCGTCTTTTCCCGCTTCTGCTCGCCTTTGCGCATGTGCTGGGGCGCGAACGCGTATTGAATCGGCTGATCACGGGGCTTTCGCTGCTCGAAGCGGATTATCCCGAGGCTGACCTGTCGCTCTGCGGCTTTCCCGAGGATTGGCGCTCCATTCTGGAAGCGGAAGCCGCGCAGGCGTAAAAACGAATCTCTCTCCGCTTTTTACTTTCCGACGCAGAACCTTGCGAAAACCTCGTCGATGACCTTCTCACTCATCGTTTCGCCCGTGATCTCGCCCAGCGCATCGAGCGCGGCGGAGAGATCGACTGCCGCAACATCCAGCGGCATGCCATCCTCCAGCGAAACGACCGCGTCATTCAGTGCCGCGCAGGCCCGCTGCGCCGCCTCCACATGACGCGCCTGCGAAAGCGCAGAGGACTCCGCGCCGTCCGTCGGCACAAACGCCAGCAGCGCTCTTTGCAGCTCGTCCAATCCCTCTCCACGCGGCGCACAGACCGTGACCGTCGGCACATTGCCGAATGCCGCACGCACTTCTTCCGCGCTCAGCACCGATTCCAAATCACCCTTGCTGAGAACGACCAGCTGCGGCGAAAGCCCAAAGAGCGCTTCACGGTCTTCCTGCGTCAGCGGGCTTGCGCCATCCAGCACCAGCACGCGCACGTCCGCTTCCGAAAGCGCTTTACGCGCCCGCTCCACGCCGATGCGCTCAACCGCATCTCCGGTTTCGCGCAGTCCGGCCGTATCCGTCAGCAGGACGCGGATTCCGCCCATCTGCACGGCTTCGGTCAGCGTGTCTCTCGTCGTGCCGGGAATGTCCGTCACGATTGCCCGTTCGCCGCCCAGCAGCGCATTCAGCAGGCTGCTCTTGCCCGCGTTGGGTCTGCCGCAAAGCACGACGCGCAGCCCTTCATCCTCGATGCGCCCCACGCGGGGATCACACGCCTCCAGCAGCCGCTCGCGAATCGCCTTGCAGCTGTCCGTCACCTCGCGTGCGGTCTGCGTTTCCTCCACCTCATCCGGAAAATCCACCGCGGCGGAAAGCGCCGCCAGCAGCGAAGTGATGTCCTCCCGTGCCTTGCGCACGAACGCGGAAACGCCGCCCTCCATCTGCCGAACGGCACTGCGCATCGCCCGCTCGCTGCCCGAACGAATCATCCGCATGACGCCCTCTGCCTGCGCCAAGTCGATGCGCCCATTCATAAACGCCCGGCAGGTGAATTCGCCCGGCTCCGCCATCCTCGCGCCCGCCTTCAGCAGCAACAGCAGGATGCGCCGCACGAGCGCCTGTGAGCCATGGCAATGGATTTCCGCGACGTCCTCCCGAGTATAGCTGTGCGGCGCACGCATCAGCACCGCCATCGCTTCATCGACGATCTCTTCCCCGTCCATGACATGACCAAACGTCAGCATGCGGTTCATGAGCGGTTTCCCATTTTTCGCGCAGAACACCCGTGCGAGGATCTCTTCGCATCGGCTTCCGCTGACGCGTACAATGGCAATGCCGCCTTCGCCCGCCGCCGTCGCCTGCGCGGCGATGGTATCCAGATGATGATTCATGCGCATTTCCCCCTGTTTTCTCACAAAAAGTCGTTTAACCCGATTATACCACGGCACGGCTCGGTTGAAAAGCTCGCAAACCGTCCGCTTTCCTTCGGCGAACCTGCCGAAAAGCGCTAAATGTGCGAACTTTTTCCCGGCTTCTCTTGATTTCATACGAAAAACTGTGTAGAATAAAAGGTACGGCATACGTCCCTTTGCGGACGGCTTGTTTTTTCTCGATAACCAAAGGAGGTACCGCATCCGATGCAAAATGTGCAGCGAATTGTTCTGGTGGACTTCGGCGCGCAATATACCCAGCTGATTGCACGCCGCGTGCGTGAAGCCAAGGTTTTCTGCGAAGTCGTTTCCTACCTGACGCCGCTTTCCGAAATTCTTGACAAAAAGCCGGTAGGCATCATCCTGTCCGGCGGTCCGGCTTCCGTACTCGATGCAGACGCGCCGCATATCGACCCCGCCATCTATGAGCAGGGCATCCCCGTTCTGGGCATCTGCTACGGCATGCAGCTGACGGCATACACCCTCGGCGGAACGGTTGAACGCGCCGCTCAGCGCGAATACGGCCGCATTCCGGTCGATTTCGATGTGACCAGCCCGCTCTTTGCCGGCATGAAGGCGCAGTCCATCGCCTGGATGAGCCATACCTTCCATGTCACCCGTGCGCCGGAGGGCTTCTCCTCGATCGCTCACAGCGAGAACTGCGCGTTCTGCGCGATGGCGAACCCGGAAAAGCGCATCTACGCCGTTCAGTTCCATCCGGAAGTCACCCACAGCGAAGAAGGGCAGAAGGTCATCACTAACTTCCTGTACAACGTCTGCGGCTGCACCGGCGACTGGACGATGAGCGCTTTCATCGACAACGCCATTCGTTCCATCCGTGAGCAGGTCGGTCCGGACGGCCGCGTCATGCTGGGTCTGTCCGGCGGCGTCGATTCCTCCGTTGCCGCGGCGCTGATTTCCCGCGCCATCGGCGAGCGCCTGACCTGCGTCTATGTGGATCACGGCTTCATGCGCAAGAACGAAACCGAATCCGTCCGCGAGGTTTTCACCAAGCAGTTCCCGGTCAACCTCGTCATCGTGGATGCGCGTGAACGCTTCATGGACAAGCTGGCGGGCGTTTCCGATCCGGAAACCAAGCGCAAGCTCATCGGCGGCGAGTTTGTTTACTGCTTCGCCGACGAAGCCAAGAAGCTCGAGGGCGTTGAGTTCCTCGCTCAGGGCACGATCTATCCGGACGTCATCGAATCCGGTTCCGTCAAGGGCAGCGCGGTCATCAAATCCCACCACAATGTCGGCGGTCTGCCCGCCGACGTACGCGCCAAGTTTACCGGCGGTCTGGTCGAGCCGCTCCGCATGCTCTTCAAGGACGAAGTTCGCAGGGTCGGCGAAGAGCTGGGCATGCCGCGTGACATGGTCTGGCGTCAGCCGTTCCCGGGTCCGGGTCTTGCCATCCGCATCATGGGCGACATCACCGCCGACAAGCTGGAAACCGTCCGCGAAAGCGACGCCATCCTGCGCGAAGAGGTTGCGCTTGCGGGTCTTGACCGCGACATCAACCAGTATTTCACCGTTCTGACGAACACCCGCACGGTCGGCGTCATGGGCGACGAGCGCACGCACGATTTCGTTCTCGCCATCCGCGCCGTCACGACCGACGACTTCATGACCGTCGATTGGGCGCGTCTGCCCTACGACCTGCTCGCCAAGGTCAGTGCGCGAATCGTCAACGAAGTGCCCCGCGTCAACCGCGTCGTGTACGATATTACGACAAAGCCGCCGGCAACGGTGGAGTGGGAATAATCCGAAACGGTCAAAAAAGTCAGGTATTGTTTGATTTTTGAGTGCATCAAAAGCCAAATGATACGGATTTGATACTTTCGGTCTTATTCTTCAAGATTTGAGGAAGACATGAAAATGCCCTCCGAAACGGCAAAGTTTCGGAGGGTTTTTCATGTCTTTATTCTTTTCTCCA
>CAKUCW010000047.1 GCA_934643825.1 uncultured Clostridia bacterium
ATGGAAGAGGGATGGGTCATTGCCGAACAGGTGACGGGCATTGATGAAGCCGCCGCTCAGATTCTGATGGCGAAGATCGATGCCGAAACCGCCGAACCGGAGGAAACACCTGTCCCGACGGAAGAGCCGATCATCGAGACGCCGATTCCTACGGAAGAACCGATTATCGAGACGCCGGTTCCTACGGAAGAGCCGACCATCGAGACGCCGGTTCCGACGGAGGAGCCGATCATCGAAGAGACGCCGATTCCGACGGAAGAGCCGACCATCGAGACGCCGGTTCCGACAGAAGAACCCGTGCAGCCGACGACGCAGTATGCCGTGACCTACAACTCCCGCGGCGGAAAAACCAACAATCTGCGCAGCAAGATGGATAGCTCGGCTTCCACCGTTCTGGGCGAATATGCGGACGGCGAGCTGCTGCTCATCAACGAGGTTGTCGATGACAGCTGGTACAATGTGACGGTTGTCCGCGACGGCATGACCGGCTATATGCGCAATTTCCTTGTGACGCCGATTTCTGAAGTTGAAGCAGAGAAACTTCTGGCGGGCATGGAAGCGACGCCCGAACCGACCGAGCAGCCGACCGAACAGCCGACTGAGCAGCCGACTGAGCAGCCGACCGAGCAGCCGACCGAGCAGCCGACTGAGCAGCCGATTGAACAGCCCGGCGAGTTGACGTTCCCGGCTTATGCCATGACGGTTGAGAAGGATACGTTCATCATTCTGCGCACCGCGCCCGACGCGCCGAACCCGACGAGCGGCGCGATTCCGACGATCAGCCGCCCGACGCCGCTGGAGATTTCCGCGCAGGCAACGGGCGAAAACGGACAGCTCTGGTATCTGGTTCGCAATATGTCCAACGGCGATACCGGATATGTAGAGAGCTACAACGTCCGCCTCGTTTCTCAGCAGGAAGCGGAGGCTGCCGTTCAGACGCCGCAGCCGACCATCCCGCCGATTGAGACCCCGACGCCCGAACCGACGGCAGAACCCACGCCCACCCCGACGCCGGAACCCATTCCGCAGGAGCTGACGGAGGGCGATGTCTACCACTATGGCTACAACACGGGCAGACAGGTTGCGCTCCGTGAACAGGCAAACAAAAACGGCAAAGAAATCACGCGCCTTTCTGCCGGTACGGTGATTTGGGTCATGCGCTGCGAAGGCGATTGGTGCTATGTTCGCGCCAACAGCCGCGACGGCTACATGATGACCGATTACGTCAAGCTGATGGGCGTTGAAGAGGAAGCGGCATACATCGCTTCCATCGACGACCCGGAAACGCGCCCCGATCCGACGCCGACCCCGACGGCAGAGCCGACGGAAACGCTCGCGCCGACCGAGACCCCGACTCCGGTACCGACCGAGACCCCGACGCCCGAACCGACGGCAACGCCTGAGGTGACCGCGACGCCGGAAGTGACCGAGATGCCGACGGCAGAGCCGACGGAAACGCCCGCGCCGACCGCGACGCCCGCACCCGTTCAGCTGAGCCTGTATGCGCGTGTTATCAACGACGGCACGCCGCTGCGCGGTAACCCGAGCAAAGAAGCGTATCTGCAAAACATCCTGAACAAGGAGAGCGTCGTCTATCTCTTCCAGAGCCAGTTTGCCGAGGACGGCATGACGTGGTATCTGGCGCAGTACAACGGTCAGTGGGGCTATATCCGCGCCGATCTTGTCCGCGTCATGGGCGATGCGGAGACGAAGGACTATCTCGCCGCGCTGGAGGCTGCGCAGGCGACCCCGACCCCGATGCCGCAGGCGACGCCTGAACCGCTCGGTCCCAACGCGACCAGCGCATACGCCAAGCTGATTAAGGATTCCGTCAACCTGCGCCGCACGCCGTCCGCGTCCGGCACATCGCTGGGACGCGTTCCGGTCAATACGCTGCTGCTGGTTACCGGAACGGAGTTTGACGGAACATACACCTGGTATCAGGTCAACTACAACGGCATGGACGGCTATGTCCGCAGCGACATGGCGCAGATGCTGACCATCGCCGAGCTTCAGCAGTTCCTCGCTGAGCAGGCGGCTAAGGCGACGCCTACGCCGAAAGCCAACGCGGGCGCCAGCACCACGCCGAACAAGAACAACAACACCAACATCACCATCAACGGCAAGCCGCTGCAGGATCTGCTGCCTACGGACAACAGCTGGTCGAGCGGCACGGGCACGAGCATGCCGGCATACGCGACCAGCACGCCCGACCCGAACGCGACTCCGACGCCGGAACCCATCGCCAACCCCGCCGCGCTCATCAGCAGCTTCGGTACGCTGAAGGTCAACAATGTACCTGCTGTAAGCGTAAGCGGCAAGTTCACCGTTTACGGAACGACGAGCGCGTACAGCATCGTCACCGCGAGTGTGGAAATTCAGATTGCTTCGGCTCAGCCGACGGCAACCCCGCAGCAGCTGGGCTTCATCGCTTCCGCTGTCGCGGAGAACGTACAGCAGACGGTCAGAAGGACGGTGGGTCAGGCAGTTGCGGATGCCAACGGCAACTATACGATGGAAGTCACCCTGCCGCAGCCGGGCGAATACATCGTTGAGTTTGCTTCCGGAACGTCCTACGCCAACTACGGCGTGACCTATGACACCGGTATGACGCCGGAACCGACCGCTCAGCCGATGCCGACCGCCGAACCCATTCAGGAGGAAGGCGGCATGGGCATCCTGCCGATCGTGATCGTCGTTGTGCTGGCAGTTGTGGCGGGCGCCGCCATCTACGGCGTGTATATTTACCGCCGCAAGAGCGAGGAAGCCGAGGAAGAGGAAACCGACGAGGATGAGGACGAAGAGGACGAAATCCGCGCCGAGCAGCTCAGCCAGCAGCGCAGCCGCTACGCTCAGCCGCAGACGCCGGGTTCCGCGCCGAAGCCGCAGGCTCCGTCCGGTCAGGTTCCCTCCTACATGAGAAACGGTCAGCCCAGCGTCCGCAGCACGGTCAATCCGTATGCGCCGACCGCGCCGACGAAGCCGGTGATGCCGACCGAGCCGACCATGCCGACGAAGCCGATGATGCCGATCGAGCCGACCATGCCGACGAAGCCGGTGATGCCGACTGAGCCGACCATGCCGACGAAGCCGGTGATGCCGACTGAGCCGACCATGCCGACGAAGCCGGTCATGCCGACTGAGCCGACCGCACCGACTGCATCGGAAGAAACCGCAGATTATGCGGAGAGCGAAAGCAGCGCACCGCGCCGCCGCCGCCGTCCGCCGGTTGATCCGAATGCGTAAAAACTGATTCCCTGCGCCATCCGCTTTTGCGGATGGCGTTTTCTATTGCCTGCGAAACATTGCATTGCGCGGCTGTTCATGGTATCATAACCATAACATCATGGGAGATTATGCCCGTTTGATTCTGCGGGAGGATAAAGATTATGGCAAAAAAGCTGGCGTCCGTTGCGGCGCTCTGGCTGGCGCTTGCTGCGCTGGTGTTCATCTACACGGACAGGAACGAATATACATGGCGCTATGAGGAAGAAACGCTGGATCAGATTCTGATTGGCGGCGAAGAAGCCGAGAGAAACGAACAGCGCTATCAGGACGCCATGGCGAAAGAACAGCAGGCGGCGCAGGCGCGTACGGAAGCGGGGCTTTGGGGAACGGGCACATACGACGTCGAGCCGTTCCTCCCGGCGCAGGGCGAAGACGGCGGGCTGAATCTGCCGTGGGGCGATTACGATGTGACGGTCGAGTATGATTCTCCGGCTGACATGGAGCTTCGCGCCGTGAGCGCGGGACGCCAGACCTTTATCCAAAATGGGGCATGGCGTCTTGCGGCGGGAGCGGGAACGTCGGTCTGCCGCTTTACGCTGACAGATTCGACGAGCGGACTGCTGATCGCGGGCGACCCTGCCGAAGGCGCGGAGATTCGAAGCATCACGGTGCATAAGGTCGGCGCAGGGATATTCTCTGCCGATTTGGCGGTATACGCGGCGCTGCTCGGCGCGGTGCTGACGGTGCTGCTCGTTTTGAGCTGGGATACGAGTGCGCGGGGGCGCATGCGCAGGCGGGATGCGCTGATGGTGCTTGGCGCGGCGGCGTTTTCCTGCATGCCGCTGCTTTGGGGCGGCGTGTTTGACGGACACGATATGCTGTTCCACCTGAACCGCATCGAGGGCATCGCCAGCGGTCTGCGCTGCGGGCAATTCCCCGTGCGCATCCATGCTTCTACGCTGCTGGGCTATGGCTATGCCGCGTCGGAGTTCTATCCGGAGCTGTTCCTGTATATTCCGGCGATTCTGCGGAATATGGGCGTGTCGCTCTGCGCAAGCGTCCGCGTGTTTGAGGCGGGCATCAACCTGCTTGCCGCGCTGAGCTGCTATGTGAGCGCAAAGGCAGTCTTTGACAGCCGCCGCACGGCGGTCGGCGCGAGCGTGCTGTATACGCTGTGCGTCTATCGGCTGGTCAATCTGTATACGCGGGCGACGCTGGGCGAAAGCCTGGCGATGATCTTCTTCCCGCTCATCATCTGGTCGCTGTATGAGGTGCTTCGCCGGGACGACGGAAAGTGGCCCCTGCTGGCGCTGGGCATGACGGGCGTGTGCATGAGCCATCTGCTCAGCACGCTGTTCAGTGTGCTGTTTTGCGCCATCGCGGCGGCGTTCAGCCTGCCCAAGCTGATGCGCGAAAAGCGCCGCTTCCTCGCCATCCTGAAGGCGGCGGCGATCACGGTGCTTTGCTGTGTATGGTTCTATGTGCCGATGATGCAGTATTCGGGCGACGGCGTCAGCACGAGCGTCGTTCTGGATGCGCAGGAAAACGTGCTTCAGCCGGGCGGCTTCTTTGTCGCCTTCGCGGGCGATATGAACGCGGATATTCCGGAGGATTTCGCGTATACCATCGGCGTGGTTCCGGGGCTGGCGCTGCTGATCGGCTGTGCGCTGCTGCTGGTTCGCCGCTATGCACAGGGAAAAGCCGCGATGGACGGAAAAGACCGCGTGGCGCTGGCGCTGGGTGCGCTGGGCGTGGTGGCGCTGCTCGGCGCGACGAACGCTTTCCCGTGGGAATGGGTCTGTTCGCTCAGACGTCCGTTCTCGACATTCTTCAAGCAGATTCAGTTCCCGTGGCGGCTGGTCGGTGTCGCCGTGCCGCTGCTGAGCATGGCAGCGGCATGGGGCTATCTGAAGGACGACAGGCATGCCTCCGCGGGCGCGGCGGTGATTGTCGCGCTGTGCGCGGCGTGCAGCGGATATACGATGCAGTGCATGGTGCAGAGAACGCCCGTGCTGGACAAGGAGACCTTTACCGATACGCGCATCAGCCAGTTTGAATACACCTATGTCGGCACGGAAAAGACCGCGCTCAAGCCGGGCGACATCCGCGTAGGCGGGGCGGAAGGAGTATACAGCGCATTGGAGATGACCAAGCGCGGAACGAACCTGACGGCGACCATCGCGATGGACGGCGGAACGTATATCGAGTTCCCGCTGCTGTATTATCCGGGCTATCAGGCGACGGTGGACGGCATTCCCTGCACGGTTGCGCGGGGAACGAACAACATGCTCCGCGTTTACGGCACGGCGTCGGGGCAGACGGCAAAGGTGGACATATCCTTTAAGCCGCCGATGGCGTGGATCGCGGCGCAGGGTGTCAGTCTGCTGGGATTGGCGCTTTTGATTCTCTCCTTGCGCAGGATGAAAAAGGCATGAGCCTGCCCATTGTCCGCGCAAGCGTTCGACAGGTTGTCGAAACGACCTATCATGACAGCGACCTTTCGCCCGCGGCGGGTGCGGCGAAGCGCATGCGGGAGGGCGCTGCTGCCCATCAATCCAGACAGAAAGAGGGCGCCAGGCACGAAACGGCGTATCGGGCGGAGCAGGTGCTCAGCGCGGATTATGAAACCGATACGCTGACGCTGCATGTTTCCGGCAGGGCAGACGGGCTGTTTCTCTGCGAGGACGGGACGACGGTCGTCGAGGAGATCAAGCTCGGCGCGAAGGATAACCCGCTGATTCCGGCGCACAGGGCGCAGGCGGCGATGTACGGTCATATGCTCTGCGCGAGGGACGGATTGAGCGGCGTCAGGCTTCGCGTTCTGTATGTCGATGAGCAGGGCGAGGGTGTCGCCTGTTATGAAGAAAACGCGGCGGCGCAGGCGCTCGAAGAGATCTTCAAGACGCTGTGCGCCGCCGCGTGCATTTGGGAAGAAAAGATGCTGGCACGCAGACGGGCGCGGGATGCGTCGCTGGATGCGCTGCCTTTTCCCTATGACGGCTATCGGGCGGGACAGCGGCGGTTTGCGGCGGGCGTATACGTCGCCATCCGCGACAGAAAGCGGCTCTTTGCGCAGGCGCCGACGGGCATCGGCAAGACGATGGCAGCGCTTTATCCGGCTCTGCGTGCGCTGGGCGAGGGCAAATGCAGCCGGGTGCTGTATCTGACCGCGAGAACGACGGGGCGAAAGAGCGCAGCGGATGCGCTTGCCTTCCTGCAAGCGCGGAGCGCCAAGCTGTTTGCCGTGGAAATCGCCGCGAAGGACAAACTCTGTCCGCAGGAAAGACGGGATTGCCGGGCTGAGGTCTGCTCCCTTGCGGAAGGATTTTATGATCGCCTGCCCGATGCCGTTTCGGAAGCGCTGTCCGGCGGCGTATGGGACAGGACGCGCATCGAGGAGCTGGCGCAGAAGCATCGGCTCTGCCCGTTTGAGCTGGCGCTGGAACTGGCACAGCGGGCGGATGTCGTGGTCTGCGATTACAACTATGTCTACGACCCGTTTGTCGCCATCGACGCGCTGCTGACGGGCGGCGCGGCGCTGCTGGTGGATGAAGCGCATCAGCTTGCCCCGCGTGTGCAGGAGAGCCGCTCGGCGAAGCTGAGCCTGCGCGAACTGACGGAAAACCGCAGGGAAGCCGGGCAGACGCTTGGGCGGAAGAGCCGCCTGTATCGAGCGATGACGGATGTGCTGCATGCGCTCAGGGAGCTGGCGCGAACCGAAGCGTTTGCGTCGGGCGAATTGGAAAAGCCGCCGGAAGCCCTGTGCGGCGCGATGGATGCGCTGATGGATGCGGCGGGCAGTGCGCTGGAGGACGGCGCGGGTCAGGCGGCGGCGCAGGCGTTTACGCTCGCGGCGGCGTGGCAATATGCTGCAAGCCATTTTGACGAGCGTTACGCGGTGCTGACAAGCGGCGGAGAAAAGAACGCGGAGATTGAATTGTTTCTGCTCTGCGCGGCAAAGGATATTCTGGACAGGAGCAAAAAGGCGAAGGGAACGGTCTATTTTTCTGCGACGCTTGCGCCGTTTGACGCGGCGGGGCAAATGCTCGGCAGGATGGACGGCGACGCCTGCCTGATGCTGCCTTCGCCGTTTCTGCCTGAGCAGCTGCAAGCGCGGTGGCAAAGCATCGATTTGCGGTATGCGGCGAGGGAACAGAGTGCGCCGCGTGTCGCGGAGCTGATTCAAACGCATTTTGCGCAGCATTCGGGCAACACGCTTGTGTTTTTCCCGTCCTATGCGTATCTGGAGCAGGTTTGCGCACAGCTGGGGCAGGTGGACGGCGTGAGGATGCTCAGGGAAGCACGGGGCATGCGGGAGGACGAAAAAAACGCGCTGTTGAGCGCGTTTCAATGCGGAGATGAGCGGGTTGCGCTGCTGTGCGTACTCGGCGGCGCGTTTTCCGAAGGCGTGGATCTGGTCGGAGAGAGGCTGAAAAACGTCATCGTGATTTCAACCGGCATGCCTCAGCCGAATGCACGCGTTCGGGCGATGCAGCGTTATTATGACGCGCTGGGCGCAAACGGCTTTGACCTGTGCATGACCCTGCCGGGCATGGTTCGCGTCATTCAGGCGGCAGGGCGGCTCATTCGGAGCGAAACGGACACCGGAACGCTGCTGCTCATCGACAGCCGATACGGGCGCAGGCGCGAGCGGGAGATCCTTTCGCAGACGCTCATCGGGCAGGCGCTTTATTCCGGAAATTCCTGATGAAACCATGCGATATCCTCGGAGAGCGGGTCGCCGTCCTCCATCGGCGGGCGCATGGCGAGGAGCGCGGAGATCATCCTGCGGATGCCCGCTTCACCGTGAGGAATATAGAGCAGGGCACTGTCGCTGCGCTCGGCAATCAGCGCTTTGAGCAGCGCACGCAGGCGTGTGCGGGTCGCGTACATGAAAAGCCCTCCTTAGGAATGGGAAAGATATGGATAAGAGTAGCACGGCTGAGGGGAAAACACAAGTTCCTTGATTCGTTTTTCCTGCTGTGATACAATAAATCGGATACAGAAGAGCTGCGCTTAATGCAGACCGGAGAAATGACATGACGATGCGGAAAGTCCGGAAAACTCAGGTTTCCGGCGGAGCTGTCAAGATTAAACCGAACATTTCAAGAAACAAATATCTAAGCGTTTACGGCGCCCGTTTGGCGCATCGCCCTTTGGAAACCTTCGGGCGCAAATACTTAGTTTTTTCTTGAAATATCAGCGTTGTTAGCTTGACAGCCCCATTCCTGAATCTGAAAACGGAGGAAGCAATGAAAAAACTGACCCTGGCTTTCTTACTGATGATGACCTTTGCAGCGTCCGGCGTCTGCGATATGAACTATGACCTGCAAAACCCGCATATCACCTATGAAAAAACCGAAAGCGGCATGCCGGAATTGATCGACACACTGACGGAGAATGAGCCGGAAGAGCCGGCGTTCATCGTAGATGAGGTGGACAGCGATACGGCGCAGGCGACGTTCCCCAAGACCTTCACCATCACCGTCGGCGGCGATACGACGCTCGGCTCGACGGATGACCTGCGCAAGAGGGACGACTGCTTTGAAAAGGTCGCGGAGGAAAAGGGCTACGGCTGGTTCTTTTCCGGGCTTGAAAGCCTGTTTGCGTCGGATGACATGACGCTCATCAATTTTGAGGGCACGCTGACGGAAGAAACGACCAAGAAGGAAAAGAAGTTCAATTTTAAGGGCCCGGCGGAATATACCGACATCCTGACGCTGGGCAGCGTGGAGGCGGTCAACATCGCCAACAACCACACGCTCGACTATGGGCAGACCGGCAAAGAGGACACCGTTGCGAATCTGGAAGCGGCGGGCCTTGTCGTTTCCGGCGGCGGACAGCTGGGCATTTTTGAAAAAGACGGCGTGAAGGTCGGCATGACGGGCTACTGCTTCCCCTACAAGGACGGAAAGAAGGACATCAGCGCGGACGTTCGGGCATTGCGCGACGCGGGATGCCAAATCGTCATTGCGTCGTTCCACTGGGGCAGCGAATATCGAGATGACTTCACGGGAGAGCAGCGCACCATCGGGCGTGCGGCAATCAAGGCGGGCGCGGATATCGTAATCGGACATCATCCGCACATCGTGCAGGGCATTGAAGCGTATCAGGATACCTACATTCTCTATTCGCTGGGCAATCTGGTCTTTGGCGGCAACGTCGATCCGGATGATCGGGATTCCTATGTGGCGCGGCTGACGTTTACGGTCTATGAAGATCACTGCGACGCGCCGGAGATGACCATCGTGCCCATTCGGATGACGGAGCTTTCCAACGGAACGGATTATCGTCCGGTCATCGCGGGAGAGGCGGACAGCGAGCGCATCTTCAAGCGCATTCTCAAGCTCTCCTCGAACATGAGCGGCTTTGTGAACGGGACTTTGTAAGAAAGAGGACTACGTTGGGGTGCTGCCCCAAACCCCGCTGAGGGATGATATCCCTCAGACTCCCTTCTTCGCTTCGCGGCGGTTTGAATGAAGGTTTATATCCATGTATCACAAAGCGATCAATGCGAGCGGGAAATCCAAGAACCTCAGGTTCTAGTCGGGGTTTGTGGTAAAGCCCCAATGTACTCTAAGAAAGGATGGTTGCTGTGGCGTGTTTTGCGCTGTTCGTCGATTTGGAAAACTGCGGCGGTAAAAAGAGTATGCTGATGGATGTCATCGAGCGGGTCAAGATTCGCGGCGATATCCTGATCGGCAAGGTATACGGCTATACGGACAGCTATTCCGACCTGAAGGAGACGCTGCTGTCCAATACGTTTGCGGTCGTGCCGTCGCTGCGCTTTGGGCGCAATCAGAAGAACAGCATGGATATCCAGCTGGTCATTGATGCGCTCGATGTTGCCTATACCAATCCGCTGATTGACAGCTTCTGCATCGTATCCGGCGACAGCGACTATGTGCCGCTGGTCGGCAAGCTCAAGAGCATGGGCAAATTTGTGCTGGGCATCTCCCGAAGCGAGGCGGCTTCCGGCGTATTCATGAACGCATGCAGCGAATTCCAGTTCCTGGAGAGTGTCGCCAGCGGCAAGGAACGCCCGGAAAGCCCTGTCGGGGAAGCGCTGACGCTTTCGGATGTCAACGATCTGATCGTGACCATCCTGCAAGAGAGCGACAGCGGCGAAATGCTCGCCAGCGAGGTCAAGAGCGTGCTTTTGCGCCTGCGCCCGAACTTTTCCGAAAAGAGCGTCGGGTTTTCAACGTTTGGCAAGCTGCTGACGCGCCTTGCCCAGCAGTTTGGCGCGTTCACGGTGGAGAGTGAGCGCTACAACCTCATCGTCACGCTCAGTCAGCCGCACGCGCCCGCGGGCGAACAGATCACGCGGGACAACTTCACGCGTATCTTTGCGCGTATCCTTTCGGAATACAAGGAGGACGGTTTTGACCGCGTGAATCCCTCCATCCTCAAATCCGCCGTGCAGGCGGAATATCCGGACTTCACCGAGCGGCAGATTGGTCTGCGGCGCTTTTCGGATGTTCTGCGTGCGCTGGAAAGAGAAAAACTGCTCAAGCTGGAAACGGACGAGAGCGGCAACATGCTGGTGAATATCCTTTGAACCTGCGGAGAAGACAGATGAAACGCATTTTGATCGCACTCATTTCCCTGCTTGCGCTGATGCCTGCGGCGGCGCTGGGGCAGGTCGTTACGATGGACGAAGGGCATGTCGCCTTCGATTATCCGGACAGCTGGCTGGTCGTATCGCCGCAGCTCTGCGGCGTCTATGCGCCGCTGCTGGAGGCTGAAGGGCTGGACGCGGACGCGCTTTCCGCCGAAATGACGCAGACGCGGACGCTCAGCCGGGCATACAGCGCGGATTTTGCGCAGAACATGTCCGTCATCATCCGGGAGGACGATACGTCTGCGGATATCTACGAAATCAACGCCATCACGGATGCGCAGCGTGCGACCCTGCGCCGCCGGGCAGAGAATAACAGCCTTTGGGAAACGACGGGACTGCGCACGCAGGATGTGGAATGGCAGAAAGAGGGCGGCGCATACTGGCTCTATATCCACTACACCATCACGCGGGCGGATGAGCTTGTCGGGCGCGGTCTGCGCTATATCACCATCCACAACGGGATGTATGTGATGCTGGATTGGCGCATTCAGGGGCGGCGGTTTACGGGCAGGGATCTGTCGGCATTCCGCACACGGCTTGCCGACCTGACCATCACGGAGAGCCTCGAGGAGCCGACGCGCACGGTCAGCCTGAACGCGGTGATTCCCGCGGAAACGACGACGGCGAACGTGGAAATCACCGGAACGGCGACGGCTGGGGCGAACATCATTGCCGAAACGACGGACGGATTCGGTGCGCTGAACACGCTGGCTGTTGCGGAAGCCGGATCAAACGGGAAATTCACGCTGATGATCGAGCTGGAAAAAGAAGGCGAATGCGCCGTGACGCTGACGGCGAGCAAAGACGGCATGAACAGCGCGACCGCCGAAGGAATCATCGCGTACAGCGCGAAGACCCTGCCGCTTTCCGGCATACCGGAGAGGCAGAGCGTGACGACCGACACGGTCAAAATATCCGGAACGACGCTGGCGGGCGTGCAGATTCAGCTGGTTACGCCGTATGGCGTCACAAAAAAGAAATCCGCCAACGACGGCTCTTTCTCCTATGAGCTGACGACCAAAGAAGCGGGCGATTACAACTATGTGCTTATCCTGGACAGATCCGGTTACAACCAGCGGCGCGTGCCGTTTACCGTGACCCGCGAGGTGACGGACGATCAGGAAAAGGACAAGGTTCGCCAGTCTGCGGTCAAGATATCCTACAAAAATCTGCAAAAGGAACGCGAAGAGGATCAGGGGCAGGTCATGCGGCTGTATGGCCCTGTGACGCAGATCAGCAGCAGCGGAAGCCACACCTATATCCGCATGAGCTACAACAAGGACGCGGACGGCAAATGGTATAACGATGTCATCGTCATCGCGGAGGAGGACACGGGCGTCAAGGAAGGCGACATGCTGACCGCCGTTGTGACGGTGGACGGCGTTTATCAGGAACAGGACGCGAGCGGAAAAGAGATCATCGTTCCGCGGTTTGAGCTGCTGTTTGTGGACAAGATTGAATAACGCTCAGAAGGCTGCTGCACAGGAAACCCTCTCTGCCGCTTTACACCGAATCTGAAAAAAGCAAGACGCTGCAAACCGATGGATGGGTTTTGCTCGTCTTGCTTTTCCCATACGGGGGAAGAAGCGTGGAGAGAACTTGGGCAGCAGCCTGTTTTTTGAAATTTGAAAGAAAGCGAGACGGGAAAAGAATGGCACGCATTCAGAGGTTCTGCACGGCGGCAGTATTGGTCATGGTGTCTGCGCTGCTGGCGCTTCTTGTTCTGACGGCACTGGTCACGACGGCACATCTGGGAACATGGGGCGGAAAGAGCGAAGCGATTGCGTTTGAGCGGCTGCCGCTTTGGATGGGCATGGTTTCGACGCTGGCGGCAGTGACGGCTGTGGCGGGCATGAATGCGTTTCTCCGACGCTTTGCCAAAGTTCATATGAGCGCGGCACTGACGGCGCTTTGGGCAATCGGTACGCTGGCGCTGATCATCGGCATGGGTACGCGGCAGATCTATGATGCGGCGACCGTTCTGGAGGCAGGCAAGCTGTTTGCTCAGGGCAATTACAAGATGATGGCGAGCGAATATATCAACGCCTATTCGTATCAGTTGGGATGGTGTCTGCCGCTGGAGCTTCTGGCACGCACGCTGCCATGGGCGGATTTGAACCTGCTGATGCAGGGCTTCAACGTGATGTTCAGCGTTGGAACGGCTGGCGCGATGGCGGCGCTGGCAGAGGCTGTCTTCGAACGGGAAAGAGAAAAGACGGCATGCTGTGCGCTGTATCTGCTGATGCTGCCTGCTCCGCTGGTTTGTCAGCAGGTTTACGGAACGCTGCCGATGCTGTTTTTGTTGTCGCTGTCGCTGCTGTGCTTTGCAAAGTATGTCCGAACGGGAGAAAAACGGTTCGGCGCGGGCTATGCGCTGCTGTCGGCGCTGGCGTATATGATCAAACCGAACGCGGCGATTGTGCTGACGGCGCTGTTGATCTGTGCGGTGCTGGATGCGCTGAACAGAAGAACGATAAAGCCGCTTGCCTTTGCGCTGGCTGCGGCGGTGTTTGCTATGGTGCTGGCAAAGGGCGTCGTATGGCAGTATGAGAAACGCAGCGGCGTGATGCTGCGCGGCGATGTCAGCATGCTGGCGCGGTTTGAGATGGGCTTGCAGGAGGGCGGCGGCGCGGCAGGTTGGTTTAATTGCTATACCGAGCCGTTCTTTGCTTTTGACGTGTCCAGGGAGCAGCAAAGGGCGATCGTCATGGCGGATCTGCAAAAAAGCATGGAGCAGTTCAGGGAGAATCCGGCAAGCGCAAGAGCGTTTGCCGCCGAAAAATTCTTCAGCCAATGGCTGGAACCGACCTATGGCACGCTGTGGAACGGTGCGCTTTGTGAGCATGGAGGCGCATGGGACGGGCTGTGTGAAGCGCTGTTTTCGCAGGAGAGCGGCATTCGTGCGGCTCTGGAAACCTGCATGGGCGCGATGCAGCGGGCGCTGTATCTGCTGGCGCTGATCGGAACGACTGACGGCATCCGGAAGCGGAAGGACAGCCTGCAAACGGTGCTTCCGCTCATTGTGCTGGGCGGAATGATGTATCATATGCTGTTTGAAGCGAAATCGCAGTATGCTTATGTTTATGCGGTTTTGCTTGTGCCGCTGGCGGCGAGGGGGCTTTGCCGGCTGGAAGATTACCTGACAAAGGGAATCAGCGCGAGGGTCAGCATCAGGCACAGCAGGCAGATGCAGAAACAGCAGAGAAAAGCTGCCTGAGAGATGTCGCCGGAAACGGGCGCGTGCGTGGCGTGGTCGTCGTCCGTGATGCCGAGGATATTCATCAGGCGGCTTTGTGCGCCGTGTCCGCCGGTGCGGAAGGGATTGCGCCCGACAACACCGCTGCACAGGACGAGCAGGACACTGAATACCTGATCGGCGGCATGAACGATGGAGCCGAGCAGCTGATCCGCCTTGGGAATTTCCGCGCAGGACGAGCAGAGAGCCAGATATGCCCAGCCGAGCGCACTGCCGATTTGCAGCGGCATGCCCAACGCCATCAGAAGAAGAGGGGCGCAGAGATGCGCGACGAATTCCGGAACCAGCGCGGCGCAGGTATTCCGAACCTTGGCTTCGTATGCCGGAATATCTTTTTCAAAAGCGCCGGAGTCCAGCTCGCGCTTGACCGCGCCGCAGGCGGGAATCGGCGCAAGCCCGAAGAGCGGGAGAGCCATCGTGACGGCGGAAACGGCGGGATGGATCAAGCTGAGCAGAAGCCCGACGAGAAAGAACAGCAGCAGATAGACGGGATAGGAAACGGCATACGGCGGGCGGCTGAGTTTTTGATCGAGCTTGGTCAGCAGGGGCAGAATTTTTTTCGGCAGGGACAAGACGAACGGCGCAAGCTTGGGACAGGACAGATAGAGGATAAAAGCGAGGACGAGCGCGGCGGGATAGGCGAGCAGACGCATACAAGAAGCCTCCTGTCTGAAATTAGGGAAGTATGATGGGGCTGGTGGTGAAATCGCGCCCGGGGGCACGCAGAGCCGGATTGGAAACGCCGAGCGACCAGAGATCCTGAGCGCGGACGTCGAGGGAAAAGAGCGGGTCGGCGCGGTCAAATGCCGCGGCTTTGGTGACGAGCGGGATGGAGGCATGCGCTTTGATGGCACGCAGGAGCGGCGCGGCGTCCTTGCGGAAGCCCAGAACGCGGGCATAGGTCGGCGTGCGATGCGCCGCGGCAAAATCGCGGGAAACGCCCAGCAGAATATGCGCACAGAGGCGGGAGAGCCGCGCATGCGTATAGCGTTTGCTCTTGATGGCGGCAATCAGTTCCTCGCGGGAGGCGGCGGTCTGTGCGGCACGCAGAAAGCGGTATTCCAGTCCTTCATCCATGCCGACGATCTCGCGAAGAGAAGCGGCATCCATCGTGCGCAGGAGGTAGAAAAGAGCCTGCGTGAGCGCGTCTTCGGGATGAAATTCGCCGCGCTGCTCGGAAGAGAGCAGTTCCTGCGGGAAGGGCACGGCGGCGCTTGCAGTCTGAACGTCGCCCATCGTGAGCGCGGCACGCACGCCGGTTGCGCTGGCAAGCGGGGAAGGCGAGCTGTCGTGGTAGCCGCAGCCCTCGCGGAGGATGGGCACGGCGGATATGTCGTCGGGCAGGGCTTGCAGATATTCCAGCGCAAGCACGGCGTTGGGGCGGGCAATCTGCTCGGCTAAGCCGGAAAGACCGCTTGCGGACTCCGCAGCCAGCGCACGGGCGCGGGGATAGGGCAGCCCGCGGTCAAGCGCTTCTTTCAGCACGGACTGAAACGCGGGGGATTCGTCCCTCAGCGCGTCGCGGGCGGCAAAGAGGATATCCAGCGACTGCGCCTCACAGCCGAAGGAGAGATGCGTCACGACGCCCAAGGCACGGAGCAGCGCGACACCGCCGGAAGCAAAATCCGGCGCGGGCGCACAGGCGAAGCGGCAGGGCAGCTCCAGCACGAGATCCGCGCCGCCCAGAAGCGCCATGCGTGCGCGAAGCCACTTGTCATGGCGGGCGAACGCGCCGCGCTGCGTGAGCGCTCCGCTCATCAGGCAGAGCGTGAAGTCCGCGCCGCTCTTTTCCCGGGCGAGTGCCAGATGACGTGCGTGACCGTTGTGGAAGGGATTATATTCGCAGATGACGGCGCAGACGCGCATGGGGAAACGCTCCTTTCCGAAAAAAGACACGAAGCATGGAGAAATCGGGTAAAATCCTGCTGAAAAGCGGGACAAAATTGCCGTCCGTCCTTTTCAAAATCGATAAATTGCGCTATAATAAAACTGTATCCGTTTGTATACAGATGGTTTGCCCATGGGGTAAGCCTATTATATCACGTCAAGGAGGATTTACAAATGTCTGTCATTGACAAAATCAGAGCGAAGGCTGCCGCTGACGTCAAGCACGTCGTGCTGGCTGAGGGCACCGAGCCGCGCACCGTTGAGGCGGCGGCGAAGATCGTCAAGCTGGGCTTGGC
>CAKUCW010000048.1 GCA_934643825.1 uncultured Clostridia bacterium
GGCTACATCGAGACCCCGCAGACTGCGCCGCTGCGTGAGCGTCAGGCGGACGGCAGCCGTCATCCGTTTGACCAGTTCATCATCTCCAAGACGCCTGCCGCACGCTGGGGCAAGACGGAAGACCTTCAGGGTCCTGCCGTATTCCTTGCGTCCGATGCGTCTAACTTCGTCAACGGTCATATCCTCTACGTTGACGGCGGTATCCTTGCCTATATCGGTAAGCAGCCGTAAGGAAAAATTAAATAATGATGGTTTAGAACCATCGTGAAATAGAGAAAGGGTGCAGGGAACTCAGTTCCCTGCACCCTTTTTCTGCTTCGCTGTTGTATAAGAAGGGGAGCGGTTTTAATCGGCGTGATCGTCTTTTTCCGCGAGGAAATCCTTGAGCTTCTGATCCGGTGCGGAGTCTTCATCCTCGGGCAGGTGCAGGTCGATATGGTCGCCTGCCGCGTCGAGGGCGACGATACGCGTGAAAGGCGTTTCGCCGGTGACGGCAAAGCGCATGGCGACATCGGGTCTGCCCTGAAAGTGCATCGGGATAAAGATCTTGGGCTTGACGGTCATGATGAAATAACCCGCGCCCGCGTCATACATACTGCCCTGACGGGGATCGACAGGGAAGAATGCGACGTCGATCTTCTGCGAGGGGATCGGCGCGACGCAGTCATAAAACGCACGCTCGGCGGCTTCGATTTCCGTGATGGAGGATTCATCCCGCCAATGCCAGAGGTTCAAATCGCCGGCATGGAAAAGCGTGATGCCCGCAAAACGGACGAGGAAGGAAACGCCTTCATCCGTAGAGCCATAGGCATGAACGGTGACTGAGCCGAACGTCTGTTCGTCGCCCGGGGACATGCGAACGCCGCGGTAAGGCTGAGGAATATCGAAACCGAGGATATAGGTTGCGTCCGCTCCGCACAGGTCATAGACGGTCGGAGAAAAGTGGTCGTCATGGTGATGGCTGATCAGGACATACAGCTTACGAAAGCGGGAAAGGGTCTCCTTGTCGGGAAGCTTTCGCTGATCCGGCCCGGTTTCGCTTGCGTCAAAGAGCATGCCGATATCGCCCAGCGATACCAGAAAACCGCTTCCTCCCAAATATTCCACAGAGATGTCTTTCATCGCCAGATGCACTCCTTTCCGGATACGGACATGCGCTGTCCGAGAACCTAACTCCTTCCATTTTAACCATTTTTTCCCACTTGTCAATTATTTTAGGGTAAATTTCTCCACTTATACTCCATTATAAAACGCAAAATGGACAAAAACGAGTCGGTAAGCCCCACTTCATGTCTGATTCTGTCAAAAATTGTCGCAAAACGAGGATGGGCGCACCCCTTCGGGGGTCAGCGTCACGGTGCGCGTGCAGACTTCCTGAATCAGACGCCGATCATGGGAGACGGTGATGATGCAGCCGGGGTATTCCGCAAGCAGTTCGCGGATGACGGGACCGGAAAGCGGGGAGAGATTGCGCGTCGGTTCATCCAGAAGCAGGACATTCGCGCCGCTCTCTGCCATCATCAGGAACATCAGCTTGGCTTTCTGCCCGCCGGAAAGCCCCGCGCTGGGATGGTTCATCTCGTCGGCGGTGAATTTCATGCTGCCCAGAAGGATACCGGCTCGGCTTCGCTCTTCCTTTTTGCCGGACGGGGAGAGCAGCTCGACGGGGGACAGGGAGAGATCCAGCAGGTCGCCGGCATCCTGCGGCATATAGAAGACGCGCAGATCGGAGCGCTTTTCAAGCGTATTGCGGATGAGATGCAGGAGGGTGGATTTGCCTACGCCGTTATGTCCGCAAATGCACAGCTTTTCTCTTGCGCGGACGGTCAGGCGGATATCCCGGCAGAGCGTCCGCCCGCCGACGCTCAGCTCGGCGCAGGAGAGATCCAGCACGGTTTTATCGGCGGGAAGGGGCGCACAGTCGAGCTTGGCGAAAATGGCTTCTTCCTGTTCGGGCATGGCGGTCATATTCTCCTGTTCGCGTTCAAACCGCCTGCCCATGGCTTGAACGGTGTGCATCTTCTTTTTGAGCAGACGGCTTCCGTGCGGATCCTGTCGGGAAATGGCGTTTTGGTCGCGTTCCACCTTGCGGCGAATGGTGTCATAGCGCTCCATTTTCGCGTCAAAGTCTTCGCGTTCTTTGCGTGCGATGCGGGTCTGCTTTTCAAATGCCGCGCCGCGTTCCGCATAAAACTGATCATATCCCATGCGGTACAGCGTCGCACGGGGAACCTGTCTGCGGCGCAGGCGCTCGAGCAGAAGGATGCTCGTCGCAGTGCGGGAGAGCAGGGCTTCGTCATGGGAAACAAAGAGTACGGTCAGCTTGCAGGAAAGCAGAAAGTTTTCCAGCCACAGGACGGAATCGCTGTCGAGGTCGTTGGTCGGCTCATCGAGCAGCAGCGTTGTCGGGCTGCTCATCAGCAGGCGGGCGAGCTGCAATTTGACCCGTTCGCCGCCGGAAAAGGTCTGCATGAGCTGGTCGCTGTAAAAGACATCGGCGGGCAGGCTCAGACGGGCGGCGAGTTCGCCCAATTCGCGTGGAGATTGATCGAAAAAGGCGGGCGACATGCAGAAGAAATCGTAGGCGCTGAGCGCCCGCTCGGATTCGGGAAGCTCCTGCGGCAGATACGCCGCACTGTCCCGACAGGAGAATGAACCGGAAACCTCGATATAGCTTTCGACGGACGGGTCGCCTGCCAATACGCGCAGAAGGGTGGATTTGCCGTTGCCCTCTTCGCCGATGAGCGCAAGGCGTTCGCCGTCGTTTAAGGTAAAGGAAAGGGAATCGACCAAAACGGTCAGGTCTTTACGGTGGGTCAGGGTGAGTTGGTTTACAGTCAGCATAGAAACTCCTTATCAAAAAAACCGTCTTCGGTTTCTGCCGAAGACGGTCTTTGCGCATATCGACAGATGTCGATCAGAGATCAAAGCGCATCGCCATTTGGAAACATATGGGCGAAAAACGACCTGAATCAACCTGAAAACGATCTTCTGAAAAGAACTGCGCAAGAGGTTTCCGCTTTGACAGACAAACCGAAACAAGCCCGCCATTCTGCGTGCTTTTTTGTCCGTAAAAACAGAAATCACTTGCGCATGCTCCGATATTCACCCTTTCAAAAAGCCAAGAGCCTCGGGTTCTTGGCGGAGGGAATCAGGCAAAGGCTCAATCCCTCCCGTTTGAATCCAAACATAGCACACCGTTTAGCATTTGTCAAGCAAATTGTGTTCTTTGATAAGATGACCGCACACAATTTTGTCGCCTTTGTTTGTTGACACTTTTTTGTATCCTCCGTATAATAACTCACAGTGTTAGCAAAAAGGAGGAATAGCGTGATTGGGAATGCGGAGCTGACGGAAGAATTGGTTCGTCTGCTCGATGAATATCCGCGGGAAGCGCGGGATAATCGGTTCAGCTCGACCCTGCGCGGCGAGATGGCGGTGATGCGGCTTCTGCATAACAGCCGACAAAAGATGACCGCGGGAGAGCTGAGCAGCAGGCTGGATATGACGACCTCGCGCATTGCCGCCGTGCTGGGCAGCCTTCAAAAGAAGGGTTTATTGGAGCGCGAGAGCGATGAAGAAGACAGGCGGCGCGTGATGGTGTCCCTGACGGAAGCGGGCGATCGGCTTTGCGAAAAGAGAAAGCGGCATTTCATGAGCAAAACATCGAAGATGCTCGCCATGCTCGGAGAGGATGCGCCGACGTTTGTTCATCTCCTCGGACGCGTGTTTGAAATCACGTCGTCCCCGGAGTTCAGGCAGGATGACTGCATAGAAGAAGACTGCATAGAAACAGAAAGCACAAAAAAGGAGGATTCGAATGGCTGAAGAAAAAAAGACCGGCGGGAAAAAGCACATCACCGGTGCGCGGATTGCGAAGGAAGTTCGGCAATACAAAAAAGATGTGTTCCTCTCGCCGATGTATACGACGTTCTGCGTCATTCTTGAAATTTTGATTCCGTATTTGACCGCATCCATCATCGACAAGGGCATTGCCGTCGGCGATATGGGACATGTTGCCCGCATCGGCGCACTGATGGCAGTGATGGCGGTGCTGGCGATGTTCTGCGGCATGCGTGCCGGCATACACAGCGCACGTGCCAGCACGGGTCTGGCGAGCAACCTGCGCGAATCTATGTTCGCCCGCATTCAGGATTACTCGTTTTCCAATATCGATAAGTTTTCAACCGCGGGTCTGGTTACGCGGCTGACGACCGACGTGACCAACATTCAGAACGCGTTTCAGATGCTGCTGATGATCTGCACGCGTTCCCCGGTGACGCTGATCGTCGCGCTGTTCATGGCGTTTTCCATCAGCGCGAAGCTGTCGCTGATTTTCCTTGTGGCAATGGCGTTTTTGGCGGTCATGCTCGTCATCTTCATCCCCAAGGCGATGGGCTACTTCAAACAGATGTTCAAGAAGTATGACAAGGTGAACGGCGTTGTCAAGGAGAACGTCGGCGCGATCCGCGTGGTCAAGGCGTTTGTCCGCGAAGATTATGAGGATCAGAAGTTCAGCGATGCGGCGGGCGAGCTTTTCCAGAACTCGATTTCCGCCGAGCGCATCATCTCCTTCTCCATGCCGATCATGCAGCTGACGGTATACAGCTGCATTCTGCTCATCAGCTGGTTCGGCGCGAAGATGATCGTGAACCAGACCGGCTTGACGACCGGCGAGCTGACGAGCCTGCTCTCCTACGTCATGAACATCCTGATGAGCCTGATGATGCTTTCGATGGTGTTCGTCATGGTCACGCAGTCCGCGGCGGCGGCTCAGCGCATTGAAGAAGTGCTGGAGGAGCAGCCGGACATCACCAGCCCGGAAAACGCCGTCAAGAACGTCAAGGATGGCTCCGTTGACTTTGAGCATGTGACCTTTGCGTATCAGCAGCGCAGCGGCAAGCCGGTGCTGAGCGATATCAATCTACATATCAAGTCCGGCGAAACCATCGGCATCATGGGCGGCACGGGCTCCTCCAAGACCAGCCTGGTCAGCCTGATTTCCCGCCTGTATGACGCGACGGAGGGAAGCGTGCGCGTAGGCGGCGAGGACGTCCGCCGATATGACGTCGAAAGCCTGCGCGACGCGGTTTCCGTCGTCCTGCAGAACAACGTGCTGTTCTCCGGCACGATTTATGACAACCTGCGCTGGGGCGACGAAAACGCGACGGACGAGGAATGTCAGGAGGCGTGCCGTCTGGCGTGCGCGGACGAGTTCATCGAGCGTTTTCCGGAAAAGTACAACACCTATATCGAGCGCGGCGGCACCAACGTATCCGGCGGACAGAAGCAGCGCCTGTGCATTGCCCGTGCCCTGCTCAAGAAGCCGAAGGTGCTCATTCTGGATGACTCCACCAGCGCGGTCGATACCGCGACGGATGCGAAGATTCGCGAGGCGATGCGCACGCATATTCCCGGAACGACCAAGATCATCATCGCGCAGCGCATTTCCTCCATTCAGGATGCGGATCGCGTGCTGGTGCTGGATAACGGACGGGTCAACGCGTTTGATACGCCTGAAAACCTGCTGAAGACGAACGCCATCTATCAGGAAGTCTACAACAGTCAGGTTGGAAACGGCGGCGGCGACTTCGACGAAGCCGCAATGAAAGGGGGCGATTGATGATGGTGGGACGCAACAGAAACGCCGGAAAGCCCGGCGCAAAGAACCCCGGAAAGACGCTCAAACGCATCTTTGCCGAGGTGATGAGCCGATATAAATTCCACTGCATCGCCGTCGTCATCTGCCTGATGGCAAGCGCCGTCGCCAATGTATACGGCACGATGTTCATGCAGCGGCTGATCGATGACTACATCACCCCGATGATGGGTCAGCCCAATCCGGATTTCGGCCCGATGGGCAAGGCTGTCCTCAGCGTGGCGGCGGTCTATATCCTCGGCGCGTTTTGCAGCTGGCTGTACAATTACCTGATGATCTTCGTATCGCAGGGCACGCTCAAAAATCTGCGCGTCAAGCTCTTCTCCAAGATGGAGCGCCTGCCGATCAAGTATTTTGATACCCATGCGCACGGCGATATCATGAGCGTTTATACCAACGATATCGATACCATGCGCCAGATGATCTCCCAGTCGATGCCCCAGCTGATTTCCAGCGTTGTCACCATCGTGAGCATCGTGGTTTCGATGATCATTCTGAATGTGCCGCTGCTCATCGTCACGCTGTTCATGGTCACGACCACGATGACGCTTTCCGTGAAGCGCATCAAGAATGCGGGACGGTTCTTCGTTCAGCAGCAGACCGACTTGGGCAAGGTCAACGGCTACATCGAAGAGATGATGGATGGACAGAAGGTCGTCAAGGTTTTCTGCCACGAGAAGGAGAACTTTGAAGGGTTTAAGGCGCTGAATGATGCCCTGCGCGAGAGCGCATACAGCGCAAACCGCATCGCGAACACCATCATGCCGCTGACCATGGCGATGGGCAACCTGAGCTATGTGCTTTGCGCGGTCGTCGGCGGTCTGCTGGCGACGAACGGATACCTCGGGCTGACCATCGGCACGCTGGTTTCCTTCCTGACGCTCAACAAGAGCTTCAACCAGCCGATCAACCAGGTTTCTCAGCAGTCCAATTCCATCATCATGGCGCTGGCGGGCGCGGAGCGCGTCTTTGCCCTGCTGGATGAAAAGCCGGAGGTGGACGACGGCTATGTGACCCTCGTCAACGCGAAGCGGGAAAATGACGGCAGCCTCACCGAGTGCAAAGAGCGCACCGGCTTGTGGGCGTGGAAATACACGCACAAGGATACGGGCGAAACGGAGTACCGCGAGCTTAAAGGCGATATCGTCATGGATGACGTGGATTTCGGCTATTCGGATGACAAACTGGTGCTGCATGACATCAAGCTCTACGCGACGCCGGGTCAGAAGATCGCGTTCGTCGGTTCTACCGGCGCAGGCAAGACGACCATCACCAACCTCATCAACCGGTTCTACGATATTCAGGATGGCAAGATCCGTTACGACGGCATCAACATCAACAAGATCAAGAAGGACGACCTGCGCCGCTCGCTGGGCATCGTGCTTCAGGATACGCATCTGTTTACCGGAACGGTGATGGAGAATATCCGTTACGGCAGACTGGATGCGACGGATGAGGAATGCATCGAGGCGGCAAAGCTCGCCAACGCGGATGGATTCATCACCCGTCTGCCGGATGGCTACAACACCATGCTCAAGGGCGACGGCGGAAACCTGTCGCAGGGTCAGCGCCAGCTGCTTGCCATTGCGCGTGCGGCGGTTGCCGATCCGCCCGTGCTGATTCTGGATGAAGCGACCAGCTCGATCGATACCCGCACCGAATCGCTCGTTCAGGCGGGCATGGATTCCCTGATGAAGGGACGCACGACGTTCGTCATCGCGCATCGCCTGTCCACCGTTCGCAACAGTGACTGCATCATGGTTCTTGAACAGGGACGCATCATCGAGCGCGGTACGCATGATGAGCTGATCGCTCAGCATGGCAAGTATTATCAGCTCTATACCGGCGACTTTGAGGAGAATGATTGATCCTGATCTCAAAAGAAATCGGCTTGCGGACGAAAAACGGAAACGGGTTTGCATGGCAAGACATGTATTCAGATGTAAAATAGGATAAATTCATGCTGCTCGGGGCTGTTAAGCTAACAACACCGATCTTTCAAGAATAAAACGAAGTATTTGCGCCCGAAGGTTTCCAAAGGGCGAGCGGAAAGCCCTTTGGTAGGGCGATGGGGCAAAGCCCCATATCCCAAAATGCTTAGGTGTTTGTTTCTTGAAATGTTCGGGTTTAAGCTTGACAGCTTTTTTTATGCAGAGAGTTGCAAAAAATCGCCCACATGGACAGAACTTGGGTGTTTTGCGGACTGCGGCGGAGGTGAGGGCAGGCTCAGCCTGCTTTTTAACTTTACAGAGTTGTTGAAAACATCTATAATGGAAGATGAAAATATTGCAGATTGCAATATCTGATCCGGAAAAACCGCACAGGCACGTTTGGCTTTTTCATTCCGTGCCTGTTTTCGCGGCGGTTTTGATCCATGATTTTGGAATGAAAACAATTTAAGGACGGAGTGAAAGCCCATGCAAAATCAGACAATTTCGATCCGCAGGAGCGTGGAGCGCAAAGTACCCGGCTATGTAAAGGTCATTGTCTTCCTGCTGTATGCCGCAACGCTGCTTTTTACGATACTGGGCTCGATGTTCGGTATCCTCTTTCTGCCGCTGGCTCTCGGCTCGCTCTTTGGCGGATGGTATCTGATGGGCGAAGCCCGCGTGATCTATGAATATCGGCTGGATGGCAAAACGCTGACCGTCATGCGCACCAGCGGCATGCGTTCGCGCCAGAAGGAGGTCGAGTTCTTTACGCTCGATTTGAACGACCTCATCGTGGTTGCCGGCGAGGGGACGCAGAGTATGCAGGATGCGGAAAAGCTGACCCGGCAGGGCGAAAGAAAGCGCGTCTGTTACGATGTTTCCGCGCAGGATTCCAATCGGGCGTGCGCGTTTCTCTATGCGAAGGGGAGCGGCGCAGACAGCGGACGCTTTGTTCGGGTATGTTTTCTGCCGTATCCGGATCTTGTGGGCGCAATCCGCACGCTTTGCCCGGGAAAGGTGATGATAACCGATGGCGAGATATGAAAACGAAACGCAGAGCATGATCGAAGATCCACCCAACCTGCCATGCCGGAATTATCCGGCGGCAACGTCGTCGATGATCATTTCCCTGACGGATATCCCGTGGTATCCGCCGTATACGCCGGATGGCAGCCATTATCACAACTGCCTTGAAATCGGGCTGTGTCTTTCCGGAGAGGGCACGGTGGAAATGAGCGGTTCAAGCTGGCGCTTTTCGGCAGGGGCGCTGCTGATGGTGCCCAAAGGGGTCTATCATGCGCAGCATAATGCGGGCGAACCGTTTACACATTGGCGCTATATCGCCGTGGACAGCGACCGTCTGCTGACGCAGGTGCCGCGCTGGTGCGCCAAAGCGATTCGGGAAGCCATGCAGACGACGTGGCACAGCGGGCTGTATCTGCCGCCGGGGGATGAGGACGGCGCACGCGCTGCATCGATCATCCACACGATGTTCGATCTGGAGAGGAGCGGCGGAAACGTCCTGCCGGAACTGGAGGCTTATCTGATTCTGCTGATGACGGGGCTGGCGAATCTGCGAAGCCGGGAGAAGGAAACGGACGTGATGGAGGGCATGGATGCGCCGCTCGTGCCGCCGGCGCTGGAGCCTGCGCTGCTGTATGTTGCCCAGCACTATACGGAAGAGATTCTGGTTGAGCAGATGGCGCGGAGCTGCATGATGAGCGAGAGCCATTTCAGGCGGCTGTTTACGACGCTGGTCGGCGTTTCGCCGCTGGAATATATCAATCGCTATCGCATCCACCGCTCGCTGAATCTCCTTCGCTCAACGAGCGAGCCGATTCAGAATATCGCCGTGCAGACGGGATTCCCGTCCATTACGACGTTCAATCGGAACTTTCAGCGCTGTGTCGGGCAGAATCCATCCGCATGGCGGAAAAACGCGCAGAAAGCGCGTGAATGGGCATGCGAAATAAAATAAACCAGTCCGAAAACGAAGAAATGGTCAAAAATGAACAGATTGCGGTTGAAAATGCACATCATTGTGTCGGGAACTATGATAGAATGTATACAAGAAATCGGCACAAGAAAGTGAATGGAAGTGCAAAATCCACAAAACACACTTGTTGATTTGCGTCAATTTGCTTTGCCGAGAAGAAAGAAACGACGACCAAGAAAGAGGAGGACTGGATTTTTATGAAAAAGTTCGTTACCCTGATGCTGGCGCTCGCAATGACGATCAGTGCGCTGGGCGCTCTGGCTGAGGCGGATGGAAAGATCACGATCTGGACTTGGGACCCGACCTTCAACATCAAGGCGATGCAGATCGCGAAAGAAATGTATCAGAAAGATCATCCTGACGTAGAGATCGACATTCAGGAAAAGCTTTCCGAAGATATTGAAACTGCGGTTATCGCTTCCAATGGCGACACCAGCACGCTGCCGGACATCCTGCTCGTTCAGGACAACTCTTTCCAGAAATTCGTCACCAACTATCCGGAAGTTTACGCCGACCTGACCGGTAAGTACGACTACGAAGGCTTTGCTCAGGGCAAGCTCGCGTACTCCATCGTGGACGGTAAGAACCACGGCATTCCGTTCGACGCCGGCACTGCCGTCGCCGCTTACCGCACGGATTACCTCGAGGCCGCCGGCTACACCGCCGATGACCTGAAGGACATCACCTGGGAACGCTTCATCGAGATTGGCCGCGACGTGAAGGCGAAGACCGGTCGTCCGATGCTCTCCGGTCAGGCGGGCGCGGTGGATACCGTTCTCATCATGCTCCAGAGCTGCGGCGCTTCCATGTTCAACGAGGATGGCTCCGTCAACCTGAAGGACAACGAGCAGCTGAAGGAAGTTATCGACTTCTACGCCACCATGGTTAAGGAAGGCATCTTCATCGAAGTCAACACCTGGGACGAGTACATCGGCACGCTCTCCAACCAGACCGTCGTCGGCACCATTCAGGGCTGCTGGATCCTCTCTACCATCATGAGCCTGGACAACCAGAAGGGTCTGTGGGCGATGACCAACCTGCCGAAGCTCGTCAAGGCTGAGGGCGCGACCAACTACTCCAGCAACGGCGGCTCCAGCTGGGCGATCATCAACGATAAGGACCTTGACCTTGCGCTTGATTTCATGCAGATGTATCGCAACGTTGATTTCTACAACGAGATTCTGCCGGCTACCTCCGCGATCGCGACCTACACCCCGGCGAAGGAAGGCTCCAACTACACTGCGGGCTCCGAGTTCTTCAACGGCGAACCGATCTTTGCCGAGATCGTTGAATTCGGTGCGCAGACTCCGTCCAACATCACCGGTCCGTACTACTACGACGCTCGTGAAGCGCTGGGCACTGCCATCACCAACATCATTCTCCAGGGCGGCGACGTGGATACCGAGCTTGCGACTGCGGAAGATACGGTGAACTTCACCATGGGCTTCTGATTCTGACGGAAGTTTCTTGAGATCGACTGCCGCTCTGGGTATTCCGGGGCGGCAGTTCTTCCCATAAGGGGTTAATCAAAGAGAGGTAGGTGGCTTATCATGACCAACACCGCATCCGCGCAGAAGAAGAAAAAACGCCTGTCCATGCACCAGAAGCAGAGTCTGGCGGGCTGGGCGTTCCTGACGCCTGCGACGTTGCTGATTTTCATCATGAGCTTTTATCCGATGTTCAGCGCTCTGCTGACTTCCTTCAAGCGCGGCAAACCGACGGCGTTGGTCTGGTCTGATCCGCTCTGGAGAAACTACCAGTTCATGCTCAAGGACAAGGTGTTTATCCAGTCCGTGACCAATACGCTGACGTATCTGATCATTCAGGTGCCGATCATGCTGATTCTGGCTGTGATTTTTGCGTCTCTGCTCAACAACAGGGATCTCAAATTCCGCGGTCTGTTCAGAACGTGCATCTTCCTGCCGTGCGCAACGGGTCTGGTTGCATACTCGATGATCTTCCGCACGCTGTTCACCTACGACGGCATGGTCAACAACGTCCTGATCAAGTTCGGCGTGCTTTCCGAGGCAATCAACTGGCTCAACGATCCGATTTACGCCAAAGCGGTGATCATCATCGGTCTGGTTTGGCGCTGGACGGGTTACAACATGGTCTTCTACCTTTCTGCCATGCAGAGCATTGATTACTCGATCTATGAAGCGGCGCGAATCGACGGCGCGAACTCGGTGCAGCAGCTCATGCGCATCACCATTCCGCTGCTGCGCCCGATCATTCTGGTGACGGCGATCATGTCCACCAACGGTACGCTCCAGCTCTTTGACGAATCCGTCAACCTGACACGCGGCGGCCCGGGCAACATGACGATCACCATGTCGCACTATATCTACAACACGATGTTCACCAAGAACCCGAATTTCGGCTATGCCGCCGCGATGTCCTTTGTCATTTTGGTCATGGTCGCGGTACTGGCTGCCATCCAGATGAAAGTGGGTGATAAGCGATGAGAGAGGGCGCAGTTCGCAAACATGTTACGCGCACGATCATGTATCTTTTCCTGATTATCGCGTCGCTGATTTCTGTATTCCCGCTGTATTGGAGCTTCATCTCCGCGTTTAACAACACCCAGCAGATTCTGGGCGGCTGGATGCTCCCCAGCACGCACCTGTTTGAGAATTTGCAGCACCTGTTCGAGCAGCATAACGTCATGCGTGCGCTGAAGAACTCGTTTGCAACGACCATTCTGCAAACGCTGATTGCGCTGGCGGTCAGCTCGATCGCGGGCTATGGCTTTGAAATCTATCATGACAAGGCGAAGGATACCGTCATGGCGATTCTGATGCTGGCGATGATGGTGCCGTTCGTGGCGGTTCTCGTTCCGCTGTTCCAGATGTTCACAAAGGCGAAGCTCATCAACACCTGGGCTGCCTTTATCCTGCCGAGCATCGCGACGCCGTTTTTGATCATGTACTTCAGAAACAGCGCACGCAGCTTCCCGAGGGACACGCTTGAAGCGGCACGCATCGACGGGTTGAACGAATTCCAGATCTTCGTCCGGATGTTCATCCCAATGATGAAGCCGACCTACGCCTCTGCCGCGACCATCACGTTCATGAACGCGTGGAACGCGTATCTCTGGCCCAAGGTCGTCATGCAGACCAACGAAGCGATCACCATGCCGATGCTGGTTGCCAACACGATGGGCGGCTACGTCATCGATTACGGCGTGGTTATGGCGGCGGTTACGATCTGCTCGCTGCCGACGGTCATCATCTTCTTCTGCCTGCAAAAGAGTTTCACGAACGCGGTTGCGGGTGCTGTCAAATAATGGTACAATGAACTCAATAAGGGGGGCTGCATCGCTGAATATTCAGCCTGTCAGCCTCTCTTTTTGCATCGAAAGGAAAGAAGCATATGAATTTTGACGTGAGCAAACTCAAAGATCCCATGTTCTTTGAAGAGAACAGGGTCGCGGCACATTCCGATCATGTGGCTTACGCCGACATGGAGGAGCTTTCCCGTGGTGAAACCAGCCTGCGCTATTCGCTCAATGGACTTTGGAAATTCCATCACGCGCTGAACGCAGGGCAGGTGATTGCCGGCTTTGAAGCGGCGGATTTTGACAGCCGCGGCTGGGCGGATATCCGCGTTCCGGCGCATATCCAGATGGAGGGATACGGCGTTCCGCAGTATGCCAACGTGCAGTATCCGTGGGACGGATTCCAGCATGTAGAGATCGGTGAAATTCCGCAGGAATATAACCCTGTCGCCAGCTATATCAAGACGTTCTTTGTGCCGGAACAGATGGTCGGCAAGCGTCTCTTTATCTCCTTCCAGGGCGCGGAGAGCTGCATCGCCGTCTGGCTGAACGGACACTATGTCGGCTTCTCGTCGGATTCCTTCACGCCCAGCGACTTTGAGCTGACGCAGTACCTCGTTGAAGGCGAAAATAAGCTTGCCTGCCGCGTTGAGCGTTGGAGCGCGGGCAGCTGGCTGGAAGATCAGGACTTCATGCGCTTCTCCGGCATTTTCCGCGACGTCTATCTGTACGCCATCCCCAAGGCGCATATCGCGGATATCCGCGTCAGGACGCTGCTGGATGACAGCTATACGGATGCGACGCTTGACCTGGCGATGAAGATGGAGCTGGATCAGGCTGCCGGTGCATGCCGCGTGAAGATGGAGCTGCTTGACTGCGGCGAGGTCATTGCCGCGGCGGAGCGTGTGGCGCAGAGCGAGCTTGACGTGCAGATGCCGGTCAAAGCCCCGCGCCTGTGGAGCAGCGAAGCGCCGAATCTGTATGATCTGCTGCTTACGGTCGAGGACGGCAGCGGCGAGGTGCTGGAAGTCATTCGCCAGCGCGTCGGCTTCCGCAAGTTTGAGCTGAAAGACGCCATCATGTACCTCAACGGCAAGCGCATCGTGTTCAAGGGCACGAACCGCCACGATTTCTGCGCCGAAAGCGGTCGAGCCATTTCGGAGGATAAGATTCGCCGCGACCTGCTGACCATGAAGCGCAACAACATCAACGCCGTTCGCACCTCTCACTATCCCAACAGCAGTGCGCTCTATGCGATTTGCGATGAGCTGGGTCTTTACGTCATCGACGAAAACAACATGGAAACGCACGGCATTTGGGACGCGGTTGCACGCGGCGGAAAGCCGATTGAATATGCGCTGCCGGGCAACCGCATGGAGTGGATGCCGATCCTGCTGGATCGCGTGAATTCCACCTATCAGCGCGACAAGAATCACGCCAGCATCCTCATCTGGAGCTGCGGCAACGAGTCCTTCGGCGGCGACGTCATCTTTGAGATGAGCCAGAAGTTCCGCCAGCTGGACAACACGCGTCTGGTTCATTACGAGGGCGTTGCGCATGACCGCCGCCGCAACGAAACGACCGATATGGAAAGCCAGATGTATACGCCGGTCGCGAAAATCAAGGAGTACCTTGCCGAGCATCGCGAGCGTCCGTTCATCCTCTGCGAATATACGCACGCGATGGGCAACTCGAACGGCGCCATGCACTGGTATACCGAATATGCTTACGAGGAGCCGCTCTATCAGGGCGGATTCATCTGGGACTACATCGATCAGTCCATCCGCACGAAGGATCGTTACGGCAACACGACCTACGCTTACGGCGGCGATTTCGGCGACCGTCCCTGCGACTACAACTTCTGCGGCAACGGCATTGCCTACGGCAACGGCGAGGAAAGCCCGAAGATGCAGGAGGTCAAATACAATTATCAGAACATCATCGCCAAAGTGACCGATACGAAGGCGGTGATCACCAACCGTTCGATGTTCACCAATACGAATGCGTTTGACTGTGTCGTGACGCTTCAGCGCAACGGTGAGAAGATCGCTTCCGCGCCGCTGGCGACCGATGTGCCGCCGATGGAGAGCCGTGAATATGACCTGCCGTTTGCGCATCAGGTGCGCGGCGGTGAATACGCCGTGACGCTGTCCTTCTGCCAGAAGGAGGATACGCCGTGGGCGCCGCGTGGATACGAAGTGGCGTTCGCGCAGGGCGTTTACAAGGTTGAGGAAGAAGAAAAGTTCGAGCGCTATGCGCCGCTGCGCGTCGTTCGCGGCGATTTCAACACGGGCGTGCTCGGCGAGCATTTCAGCGTGCTTTTCGGCGACCTCAAGGGCGGATTGACGAGCTATCGCTGGGGCGGCAAGGAAATGCTCAAGTCCATTCCGAAGCCGAACTTCTGGCGTGCGCCGAACGATAACGACTGCGGAAGCAATATGCCGCTGCGATATGCGCAGTGGAAGATCGCTTCCATGTATGCGGCGACGAACGCGACTGAGGAACTGGCGAAGAAGAACGCGCATCCTGTCGCGACGGAGAACCCGGACGGCTCCGTGACCATCAGCTACACCTACGGACTGGGCACAAAGCCGGATGCGCAGTGCGAGCTGACGTATACCGTGCATCCCTGCGGACAGGTGGACGTGCGTCTTGATTATGATCCGGTCGCCGAGCTGGGCGATATGCCGGAATTCGGCGTGATGCTCAAGATGGATGCGGATTACGATCAGATTCGCTTCTATGGCTACGGTCCGAATGAAAACTATGTGGACCGCCGCGAAGGCGCACGTCTGGGCATCTACAAAACGACGACCCGCGAGAATATGTCCAAGTATCTGGTTCCGCAGGAATGCGGCAACCGCACGGGCGTGCGCTGGGCAGAGGTGACGGACTATCGCGGACGCGGTCTGCGCTTTGCGGGCGACGGCATGGAGTTCTCCGCTCTGCCGTATACGCCGCATGAGCTGGAAAACGCCATGCACGATTACGAGCTGCCGCCGGTTCATTACACGGTGATCCGTGTGAACATGCAGCAGATGGGTATCGCGGGCGACGACAGCTGGGGTGCGAAAACGCACGAGGAATACCTGCTCGATGCGAGCAAACATATGAGCTTCACATTCAGCTTTAAGGGAATTTGAGCGATGTAAAAAGCGCGGTCTGCCGAAAATCGGCAGACCGCCTTTTTTGACGTATAGGAAATTGCGTAAAATCGCCCGCGTGAGCAAGACTTTGATGCGTGGCAGACTTCGGCGGAGGTGAAGGCG
>CAKUCW010000049.1 GCA_934643825.1 uncultured Clostridia bacterium
TTTGCAGCGATCGCTTTTCTTCCGTTGCGGATCAACTGGTTGATCGTAGGCATGGAAGCACCTCCTATGTTTCTTCTTTAAAATTCTGGAACACTTGCTTGCTGATTCATCTATATGAACCCGGGATTCCGGGGTCATAGCCTGCGCTTACGCGCCAAAAGAGCCGGCGTGCCGCAAAGCAGCCGGTCAAAGTTCAGGCAGCTTCTCCCGCGCTCTTATTTGAGCAGACCGGCAGCGGCAGCCTTGACGTCGATGCCGCATGCGCGTCCGAGCTTATCCATGGATTCAACCTGCGTGCAGGGAATGTCCATATCATAGCAGCGATCCACAACGCGCTTGGTCAGCAGCAGATCTGCGTCCTGAGCCACATAGGCGCGGGCAATCTTGCCCTCATCCAGTGCACGCAGCACCTGCTTGGTTCCGACTACTCGTCGGTCAACATCGGCGAGACCTTCATGCATAAACAATTTCTTCCTTTCATTGTCCTCTGCGCATACCGCCCCCGCGGACGGCTTGCACAGCAAACATGACTATGATATCATCTTATGTTCCAAATGTCAATTGAAATTTTTCGATTTTCCCTTATTTTACAACTGTTTTCTCTGTTCTAAACCGAAACGCTTCCCCTTTTTCGGCGGAATCGTCTTATAACTCCGGCGCGACGCCTTTCGTCTCGTAATTGGTTTTTGTCAAAAACACCGGCGTTTCATCCGGGTTTTGCAAAATCCAGTCAAAAACCGCGTCCATCGCCGCAAAACGGTCGAAAATGAACTCCAGAATCTGCATGCCGTCCGCTTCATAGTCCACGTTCTGCCAGCATTCCGCTTCCCGAGCCATCGCCCCGGACGCGTTCAGCTCATAGGCGTATCGCTCCAGCTTTTCGCTCAGCCGCTCTGTGTCCAGCACCGTTTTCCGCATGTCCTGCCATCTCTCAGCCGTCTGCGTGCGGGCATCGCGATCCAGCGCCATCCAGCGGTCTACGGTCGGATAGCACATCCAGTTTTCATAGTTCTCTCCGACATCCTCCCGCTTCTTGCCCCATGACAAATCCATGTCCCACGGGATATAGTGATAGAGCCAACCCGTGCTCGTCTGTTCCGCCCAAATATAGAGGTTGTTGAATACGTTGTCCGACATGCCGCCCGCCTGAAACAGCAGCTGCGTCATGATCGCGCTGTTCAAATCCACCCGAGCCGCGGCTTTCTGCAAAAAGCGCTCGTCGTCCTCTTCCTCAACCCAATCCAGATAGTCCGCCAGCGGCGCAAACTCATCCTCCTGCCCGAGCGGCGCATAGTGCAGCTCGTACGCCATGCCCTCCCGATAGGGATTCTGAACCTGCTTTCGATCGGATAAATACCCGACGCATGTGCGATATAATCCATCTCGCAGCGCGTGTCCCGCCCCGGCAGCGTTGATTTCAGCCTTTTTTCTGAATGGAACCAGCATCAGATACACGCCCTGATAGCTTCCGTTGACGAATACCTCCGTGTAAAACGATTGGCGTGCGCTAAACCGGGTCAGTTCCGGCGTCATGTCCCCGTATACATCCCAGCTCAGCCTGTCACACATCAGCGTCCGGTCAAAGACCATCGGCAGCAGGATGATGCTGTCCGTCTCTCCGAGCAGCGGCGTCTGCCGCACGGTCTTCTTCCGCCCATCCGCATAGCGCGTGTATTCGATCTTGTAACCGCTCTTGCTCTGCCCCATCGTCAGACCGCCTCTGTAATGCACCCGCGCATCGGATTCCACGCCGTCTTCGCCAAAGGCGCTGACCGTAACGCTCGCCGGTGTATCCTCCCGGCTGATCTCCGAATCCGTGTGGATGCTGATGAGCGGCAATCCCGTAAAGATAATTTCAAAATATGCATACTGCTTCCGCGTATAAGCCATCACCTGATAGGAATAGCCGCGCCGGATTGCCTCATCGCAGTCGTCATAGCTGTAATCATCCGAAAAGCAAAGGTTCAGCTTCTGTCCGAGCGTTTCGGGCGCCGTGATGCGCATATCCGGCCATTCCGTTCCGTTTTCAAGCCCCAGCGAGCAGTAAAACACGTTGTTTTCCGCGTCATAGGGCATCGGAACCCCATTGCACCAAAGCGCCGTCACCAGCGGCTCTTCGCTCTCCTCCCGCTCATCCTCCAGCGCCCAAATCTCCTCGATGTCGCGCACAGGCTCGATCACCGGCTGATGCGGCGAACCAAGCCCCACCGCAAGCGCCGCCACCAGCGCCAGCGCGGCAATCATCCCCAATAGTTTCAGTCTTTTCACAACGTCTTCTCCAAATATACGTTCTATATTTTTTATTATATCACGTTGTATGCATCTTGAACAGAAATAGTATCTGGGTATTTTTTCTTCATCGCTTCAAAGGCTGCATCATCTTGCCGCTTCGCGCATATGTCTTTGATCTCCGTTTCCGACGCATTATACCAGTCCTTTCGACTGTAGACAAAAAGCTATTCTCCCCCCGAAGGGAGAAAATAGCTTTTTCCGCAAATGAAAGAATGGCTGAACTTCTTGTTTTTGCTATTCAAGTCAGGCTTACTTATGTCAACAAGCTGAAAGGACTGTTTCCAGTCCTTTTTGGCATATTGAAAATTGCGCAAAACCACGGCGGACTCAGCCCGCTTAAAGCTCCCGCAGCGCATCCACCAGCGCCGTCTTGCTCTCCGTTTGATCGTCCTTCATCTTGATGATGCGTGCCGGAACGCCCGCAACCACCGCGTTTTCCGGCACATCCTGCGTGACGACCGCACCCGCCGCGATCACCGCGCCGTTGCCGACCGTCGTGCCCTCGATAATGACCGCGTTCGCGCCGATCAGCACGTTGTCGCCAACCGTCACCGGCTTCGCGCTCGGCGGCTCAACCACACCCGCCAGCACGGCGCCCGCGCCGACATGGCTATGCTTGCCGACGATGGCGCGTCCGCCGAGAACGGCGCCCATGTCGATCATCGTGCCTTCTCCGATGACCGCGCCGATGTTGATAATCGCGCCCATCATAATCACCGCGCCGTCGCCGATTTCCACCCTGTCGCGGATGATCGCGCCCGGCTCGATGCGTGCGTTGACCGTCTTGAAATCCAGCAGCGGCAGCGCACTGTTGCGGCGGTCGTTTTCGATCACCACGTCCTCAATGGCGTCGCTGTTGCGCTCGATGACCGGCGCAATGTCCTCATAGTCGCCGATGACCACCGTGTCTGCGCCCGTGAACACATGGCAGTTTTCAAAGTGCAGCGGACGGCTTGCCTTGATATAGGCTTTCACCGGCGTCTTTTTCTTTGCCGTACGAATCGCTTCGATGATTTCGTTTGCGTCCATCAGTGCCCTCCGAATAAAATGTCTTCCATGTTATACAGCCCCGGCTCCGCCTGAATCGCGAAAGCCGCCGCTTTCAATGCGCCGCGGGCAAAGATTTCGCGGCTGTCCGCACGATGATGCAGCTCGATTTCTTCCATCTGTCCAAAGAAATGCACGCTGTGTTCGCCCGCAACCGTGCCGCCGCGCACTGCATGCACGCCGATTTCGTGCCCGCGCTTGCCCGGACGCCCCTCGCGCCCGTAAACAATCTCATGCTCATGCTTCGGGTCCATATAAGCCAGCAGCTGTTTCGCCGTTCCGCTCGGCGCATCCTCTTTCGTCCTGTGATGCGTCTCGACGATTTCGATGTCGAAATCATCGCCCAGCGACTGCGCCGCCAGCCTCGCCAGCCGGCAAAGCACCGTCACGCCCGTGGAAAAGTTGTCCGCCCAAACGATGGGGATTTCCCCGCTCGCTTTGCGAATGGCTTCGCCCTGTTCTTCGCTCAGCCCTGTCGTGCCGATGACCAGCGGAATCTTCTTCGCCACGGCACACGCCAGCAGGCTCTCAAGATTGCCGGGATACGAAAAATCCAGCGCGACATCCACCTGTTCCATATCAGCCAGAGAAGCATAGCCCGTTCTGCCGACAAATCCCGCCACATGCAGCCCGTCATCCTTTTCGCAAAGGCTTTCGAGCATGCGACCCATTTTTCCGCTTCCGATCAGTGCAATATTCATCTGAGAACCTCCAGTGCGCGGTGAACGCGTTCACGCCCCGCAGGCGAAATTTCGCACAGCGGCAGACGGTAACCGCCCACCTCCATGCCCATTTGATTCATCGCTTCCTTGACGGGAATCGGGTTGACCTCGCAGAAGAGCGCGTCAATCAGCTCCAGATACTTCAGCTGAATCTCCCGCGCCTTGGCGATCTCGCCCGATGCAAACGCGCTCGTCAGCGCATGAACTTCCTTCGGGCAGATATTTGCCCATACCGAGATGACGCCGCATCCGCCAAGGCTCATGATCGGCACGATCATGTCGTCGTTGCCGGAGAACAGACAGAAATCGTCGCCGACCAGCTTTGCAATCCGCGCCGTATAGCCAATGTTGCCGCTCGCTTCCTTGATGCCCGCGATGTTCGGATGCGCCGCCAGCCGCGCACAGCATGCCGGAGAGATCGAACAACCCGTCCGCCCCGGCACATTATACAGAATGATCGGCGTATCCACCGTATCCGCAACCGCTGCAAAATGGCGGTACATGCCCTCGTCATTCGCCTTGTTGTAGTACGGCGTGATGAGCAGCAGCCCGTCCGCGCCCATGTCGTGATAGCGGCGGCTCTTTTCAAGCTGTGTCTGCGTGCTGTTCGAGCCTGCGCCGCAGATAACCGGAATGCGCCCGTTCACCGTTTCGATGACCGCCCGCGCAACGGCGTCGTCCTCTTCGTGGCTCATCGTGCTGGATTCGCCCGTCGTGCCAAGGGCGACGATGCCGTCCGTCCCCTGCTGCACATGCCACTCGACCAGCTCTCTGAGCTTTTCAAAATTCACGCTGCCGTCCGCGTGAAACGGCGTGACCAGCGCAACATAGCTTCCTGAAAAACGCATGTCGTATATCCTCCCGTCGGTTGAATGGCGTTTGTCCTTATGGTAACCTCTTTGTTCCATTCTAACAGAAGCCCTCACTCGGCGCAATACGGATTTGTATTTTTCACTTCCCTATGCGGTATGAATTGTGTAATTTACAAAGCATAGTATTCCGAGCCATGCTTTTCCGTAAAAAAATCCTATCCATTCGGGTTCTTATGGATTACATGTCCCGGCTGCCGATATCCCTGCGCATATGTGCGCCCTCGAAATGGATTTTCTCCGCCGCGGCATACGCGCTGTGAACCGCGTCCGCCAGCGTATTGCCCAGCGCCGTAACGCCCAGCACACGTCCGCCCGCCGTCACATAGCCCGCGTCCGTTTTCTTCGTTCCCGCGTGGTATACCGTCGCGCCCGCCGTTTCCGCGTCTTCCAAGCCGGAAATGAGCTTGCCGCTTTCGTATTTTCCCGGATAGCCGCCGCTCGCCAGCACGATGCACGCCGCCGATTCCTTCTTCCAGCGGATATCCATTTCGGCAAGCCGTCCCTCTCGAACGGCACGCATGATGGCAAACAGGTCGCTTTCCAGCAGCGGCAGAACCACCTGCGTTTCCGGATCGCCAAAGCGTGCGTTGTATTCCACAACCTTCGGGCCGTCCTTCGTCAGCATCAAGCCGACATACAGCACGCCCTTGAACGTAAAGCCCTCCGAATTCATCGCGTTCAGCGTCGGAATCAGGATCTCCTTTTCCGTCCGCTCGGCGATTTCCTCCGTATACAGCGGACTCGGTGCAAACGCGCCCATGCCGCCGGTATTCGGACCCTTGTCCCCGTCAAATACGCGCTTGTGATCCTGACTCGCAGGCATTGGACGGATCGTCTTTCCGTCGCAGAAGCACAGCACCGTCACCTCGCGCCCGACCATGCATTCTTCCATCAGCACCCGTGCGCCGCTCTTGCCGAACTTGCCGCCCTCCATCATTTCGATGACGGCGTTCTTCGCTTCCTCAATCGTTGCCGCGACAACGACGCCCTTGCCCAGCGCCAATCCGTCCGCCTTGACGACAATCGGCGCTTCCTGCGTGTCCAGATACGCCAGTGCCTTGTCCATTTCCGTAAAGATTTCGCATTTCGCCGTCGGGATGCCATACTTGCGCATCAGGTTTTTGGAAAAGATCTTGCTTGCCTCCATCTGCGCCGCGTATGCCGTGGGACCGAACGCCGGAATGCCCTCTTCCTCCAGACGATCCACGCAACCCAGCGCCAGCGGATCATCCGGCGTCACGCAGACAAAGTCCACCTTCTCGTTTTTCGCCAGCGCCACAATGCCTTCTACATCCGTCGCCTTCACCTCGGGAATGCAGCGTGCCACCTGCGCAATGCCCGCGTTGCCCGGTGCGCAGAGGATCTCCGTCGCATCTTTCGACTCGCTCAGTTTTTTGCAGACGGCATGTTCGCGCCCACCGCCGCCGATCACCAAAATCTTCATGTCTTCTCTCCTTGTTTAAAATCGCTTGTTCAAAACGCCGCGCAGTTTCCTATGGGTTAAAAAAGCAGCGCCTCTTTCCGCCCGCTCGGGGCGACCCGAAGGGACGCTGCTGTTTCGTGCTTAGTGTTTGAAATGACGCATGCCGGTAAAGACCATCGCAATGCCATACTTGTCGCAGGCGTCGATGGAGTCCTGATCGCGGATGCTTCCGCCCGGCTGAATGATGCAGGAAATGCCCGCTTCCGCGCACGCCTTCACGCAGTCGTCAAACGGGAAGAACGCATCGCTGGCAAGCGCCGCGCCGCGCACCTTTTCGCCGCTGCGCTCAATCGCCATCTGCGTGCTCCAAATGCGATTGACCTGCCCCGGTCCGATGCCCAGACTCTGGTTGTCCTTGGCGATGGCAATGCCGTTGGACTTTGCGTGCTTGACGATCTTCCACGCCAGCATCAGGTCTTCCATCTGCTTTTCCGTCGGCGCAAGCTTCGTCACGACCTTCAGCTCCCCGTCTTCCGGAAGCAGCTTATCGTCGATCTCCTGAACGAGCATGCCGCCGGCGACCTTGCGCATCACCATCTCGTTCTTCGGATAGCTGCGGATGGTCGTATCCAGCTCCAACAGGCGCAGGTTCTTTTTCTTCGTCAGAATCGCCATCGCTTCATCGGTGAATTTCGGCGCAACGATGATCTCAAGGAAGATCTTGCTCATCTGCTCGGCTGTCGCCGCGTCCACCGTGCCGTTGGTCACGACAATGCCGCCGAATACGCTGACCGGATCGGCTTCATACGCCAGACGATAGGCTTCGCTGACCTCGTTTGCCACGCCGACGCCGCAGGGGTTGCCATGCTTGACGGCGACAACCGCCGTCGTATCGAACTCGCGCAGAAGCTCCAGCGCACCGTTCGTATCGTTGATGTTGTTGTAAGAGAGTTCCTTGCCGTGCAGCTGCTTCGCCGCCGGAAGCGTTCCCGCGATATCGCCCAGATCACGATAGAAAGCCGCCTTCTGATGCGGGTTCTCGCCGTAGCGCATATCCTGAACCTTTTCAAACGTGACGGTCAGGTTCTGCGGGAATTCGGGCGCGTCCTCCAGCTGATTGCGCAGATACTGCTGGATCATGCAGTCATACTGCGCGGTATGCTCAAAGACCTTGTATTGCAGATAGCGCTTGGTCTTGAGCGACACATCGCCGGTCTGCTCCAATTCGTCCATCACGCGGTCATAGTCCGCCGGATCGATGATGACGACGACATCCTGTGCGTTCTTCGCCGCCGCACGGAGCATCGTCGGGCCGCCAATGTCGATATTCTCGACCGCTTCCTCAAAGGTCACGCCGGGCTTTTCGATGGTGGCGCGGAACGGATACAGGTTGATGACAACCATGTCGATCGGCTCGACGCCGAGCTGCTCGAGCTGCTTCATATGTTCGGGATTATCGCGCACGGCGAGCAGACCCGCGTGAATCATCGGGTGCAGCGTCTTCACGCGCCCATCCAGACACTCGGGGAAACCCGTCACATCGCTGACGCCGGTCACCGGGATGCCCGCGTCGGCAATTGCCTTCATCGTTCCGCCGGTGGAAAGCAGGGTCACGCCCCGATCCGCCAGACGGCGAGCCAGCTGTGTAATGCCGGTCTTATCCGACACGCTCAGAATCGCACGCTTAATCATCTTTTTCTCTCCTTTGCACATGACAAGGGAGGGGGCATGCCGGGGCTGTTGCCCCAATCCCCACCTGAGGGCGCTTCTCCCTCAGACTCCCTCTTTTGCTTCGCAGCAGTCTGAATATGCTTATCCGACATGGATCGCAAAGCGATAAACGAAGTAGGAAAATCCAAGAACCCCATCTTCTGAACAGGGCTTGCGTTCCAAATGTTTTCCAAAGAGAGCTTTACATGTCCCGACCGAGGAGATATTCCTCCGTGCGCACCCACTGAAATCCGCTGCGTTTGAAGAACTTCATCGCGCTGGTGTTTCTGCGAACCGCACGCGCCGTCATATGCGGCACCTGCTGCTGCGCCAGCTGCGTCAGCGCTTCATCCACCAGAGCGCTGGCAACGCCGCGCCCACGCCACTTCGGCTCTACGCAGACCATTTCCAGCGTCGCCTCGTTCTGCGTTCCGGTGACCAGCATCTGCCCCACGAAATCGCTTCCGTAGTACATCGCCTTTGCCATGAACACAGGACCGCGCATGCGCTCCTCCAGCCACTCGCTCGCATGCTCGACACAGCCGAACTCCTTCAGCCCGAGCAGGAACTCCTCGCGCCGCGTCCGGGTACGCAGGTCGATATCAATGGATTTTGTGCCGACGGGGCTGTAATTGCGCCTGCGTGCCGACAGATCCTGCGGCACGGGCAGCACAAAAAGCTCCTCGCCGTCGAAATCATCAAAGCCCATTCGGGTAAAGTACTCGTGGCGTTCCGCGTCATCGATGGCGCAGCGGGTATACAGTCGCGCCGGCAGACCGCCTTCTTCATCCTTGATGCGCTCCGCTCTTGCGCTGAGTGCGCCAAAGAGCGTGTCGCTCGCCGCGGGATGCGCGTTCATGGTCATCTCAATATCCAGCGGTCTGTCGGGCAGCATCTTTTTCAGCACCCGATATTCCAAACCGCCCTGACCGATCTCCACACCTGCGTCGTCGATGATGACAAAACTGTTTTCCCGCAACGCGCCGCCAACGCCGCGCACGGGCTGATAAATTCTCATAGTAGGAAGACACCCTTCATAGAACCGGCTTTAGCGGCTCCAGATCGAGCCGCCCGCCGTAATTGCACATGTGAACACTTTATTATAGCACATGTACCTGTCTTCCATCTACCCCCAGTTTTCCCGCACAGAACAGCTTTACGCTCTCCGGCAGGATCTGATGTTCAACGGTCAATACGCGTGCGGCGAGCGTATCCGGGGTATCGCCTTCCAGAACGGGCACGCTCCTTTGCATGATGATGCCGCCGTGATCGACCTGCTCATCCACAAAATGCGTCGTCGCGCCGGAGATCTTTGCGCCGTAAGCCAGAACGGCTTCGTGAACATGATGCCCATACATGCCGAATCCGCAGAACGCGGGGATGAGCGCCGGATGGATGTTGATGATCCGATGCTCGTAAGCCCGAACGACCTGCCCGCCCAAAATCGGCAGATAGCCCGCCAGCACGACCAGCTCAACCTGCGCATCCTTCAGCTTTTGCAGGATGATATCGTTGAACGCCTCGTCGCTTCCCGCCTGCTTTTTGCTGACGAACTCCGCCGGAATGCCGTGCTTTCTCGCCCGCTCCAGCGCGAACGCCTTGGAAGCGTTCGCCAGCACCAGCACGATCTGCCCGTCGATTTCGCCCGCTTCCACCGCGTCGATCAGCGCCTGCAGGTTGGTTCCGCCGCCCGAGCAGAGAACCGCAATTCTCTTGCTCACAGCAGAACCAGCCTTTCGCCGTCCTCGCCGGTTTTGGCGACCTGTCCGATGCGGTACGCCTTTTCGCCGCTCTCTTCAAGCGACGCCACCAGTTTGTCGGCTTCTTCCGGCGCAACCGCAAAGACCATGCCGATGCCCATGTTGAACGTGTTATACGCCTGTCTGTCTTCCAGACCGCCGAGCTTGATCAGCTCCGTGAAGACCGGCAGCACGTCCCATGTGCCGCGCTTGATCTGTGCGCTCAGCCCATTCGGCAGGATGCGCGGGATATTCTCGATAAATCCGCCGCCCGTGATGTGCGCAATGCCATGCACATCGCAAGCCTTGCACGCCGCCAGCGCGGACTTGACGTAGATTTTGGTCGGAGCCAGCAGCGTCTCGCCCCAGCTCTTTCCGCCGAAAGCCTCAACCGGCGCGGTGATATCGCGATCTTCCGTCAGCACCAGCTTGCGCACGAGCGAATAGCCGTTGGAATGAACACCGGAAGACGCAATGCCGACCAGCACATCGCCTTCGCGAACACGCTCGCCGGAGATGGACTGTTCCCGTCCGACCAGACCGACCGTAAAGCCCGCAAGGTCATATTCGCCCGCCGGGTAGAAATCCGGCATTTCCGCCGTCTCACCGCCAATGAGCGCACATCCCGCCTGACGGCAGCCTTCTGCCACGCCCGAAACGATCTGCTCGACCTTCTGCGGGTCAAGGTAACCGGTTGCAATGTAATCAAGGAAGATGAGCGGACGCGCACCCTGGCAGACCACGTCGTTGACGCACATCGCCACGCAGTCAATGCCGACCGTGTCGTGCTTGTCCATCAGGAACGCCAGCTTGAGCTTGGTGCCTACACCGTCCGTTCCAGCGACCAGCACGGGCTTGTCCACGCCCGCGTTCTCAATCGAATAGAATCCGCCAAAAGAGCCCAAGCCGCCCAGCACGTTCTCATCAAACGTCGTCGCAACATGCTGCTTCATTCTGCGCACGGCTTCATAGCCGCGCTCCACATCCACGCCCGCGTCTTTGTAGGTAACCATGGTCAGCCTCCTATTTTCGTTTCAGGGTCGGGGTTACGCCGGGCTGCCGCCCGGACCTGCCTTCTTCGCTTCGCACCGGTTTTCATCTTCTTCAGCATACGACGCGCATGCGCATCGTTCAGGAAAGACGATTTAATCCGCCGCGAAACGAAACAAGGGTGCAGGGAGCAATGTTTTCCCTCGTTACTCCTCTACGTCCTTCATCTCGCCCGTTACCGGGTCGATGGGATAATCACCGTCAAAGCATCCCGTGCAGAATTGGCATCCCGAACCCGCAACCGTCTTGAGCAGATCCGGCAGGGACAGGAATTTCAGGCTGTCCGCGCCAATGAAACGGCAAATTTCCTGCACGCTGTGTCCGTGACCGATCAGCTCTTCGCTCGTCGCGGTATCAATGCCGAAATAGCAGGGATTCAGCACCGACGGGGACGAAATGCGCATATGAACCTCTTTCGCGCCTGCCGTCCGCAGCATCTCGACGATCTTTCGGCTCGTCGTTCCGCGGACGATAGAGTCGTCTACCAGAATCAGCCGCTTGCCGCGAACATTGCGCGTCAGCGCATTCAGCTTCGTCCGCACGCCCAGCTCGCGCATGCCCTGCTCCGGCTGGATAAACGTGCGCCCGACATAGCGGTTTTTGGCGAGTCCGTCGCCGTAGGGAATGCCGCTCTGCTGCGCGTAGCCTATCGCGGCGGCAAGTGCGCTGTCCGGCACGCCGATGACCATATCCGCTTCCACGTCATCGTCCATCGCCAGGCGCTTGCCCGCCTCCACGCGGGACTGATAGACGTTGATGCCGTCGATCACCGAGTCCGGACGCGCAAAATAAACAAATTCAAACAGGCAAAGACGGCTGCGCATCGGCGTCTTGACACGCGTAGAATGGATGCCCTCTTCGTCGATCACCACGATTTCACCCGGCTGCACATCGCGCACGAATTCCGCGCCGACCGCATCGAGCGCACAGCTCTCGCTCGCCAGCACAAAGCTGTTTCCGACCCTGCCCAAGCAGAGCGGGCGGATGCCATACGGGTCACGGATGCCGATGAGCTTATCCTTTGCCAGCAGAACGAGCGCGTAGCTGCCGCGAACGACATTCATCATCGAGCGAATCGCTTCGACAAGCCCTTTGCTGCTCTCTCTGGCAATCAGGCTCAGGATGACTTCCGTATCGACCGTCGTCTGGAAGATGGCGCCGTCCTCCTCCATCTGCGAACGCAGGGCGTCCGCGTTGACGAGGTTGCCGTTATGCGCCACCGCAAGCATGCCGATCTTGCAGCGGGCAACCAGCGGCTGTGCGTTGATGACGTCTTTGCCTCCGAAGGTCGAATAGCGCACATGACCGATCGAGATCTTTCCCTTCAGCCCGCTGAGAATCTCTTCATCGAATACCTCCGGCACAAGTCCGAGGTTGCGATAATGCTTGATGCCCTTGCCGTCCGCGACCGCGATGCCTGCGCTCTCCTGACCGCGGTGCTGCAAGGCAAACAGCCCGTAATAAGTGGCTTCCGCCGCGTTGATATGCTCATCCTGCGCGTAAATACCGAATACGCCGCAGTCCTCTTCCATCTGATCTCCGCGTTCCTTGATATCCGTCATGCTGCCTCCTGCGCCGTCAATCCGCACATTCTTTGGCGATCTGCCTGTCGTCCTCTTCAATAGCCTTTGCCATCTCTTCGCGGTGAGCCAGCAGCTTCTCCGCGATCATCGGATACTTAATGGAAAGGATCTGCGCCGCCAGGTACGCCGCATTGTCCCCGCCGCCAACGGCAACCGTCGCCACCGGAATGCCCGTCGGCATCTGTACGATCGAAAGCAGGGAATCCAGTCCATCCATAAACGAGGACTTGACCGGAATACCGATGACCGGCAGCGTCGTATGTCCGGCGATCACGCCCGCCAGATGCGCTGCCTTTCCCGCCGCAGCGATGATGACCTCAAAGCCGTTTTCACGCGCATTTGCCGCAAAAGACGCGACCTTCTCCGGCGTTCTGTGTGCACTCGCCACATGGACCTCGACCTCGATCTCCATTCCATGCAGAACATCCACGCATCCCTTCAGGGACTGCCAATCGCTCTTTGAACCCATAATCAACGCAACCTTTGGCATGAAAGACACACCTCCAAATCAAACTCATCCTTAGTATAACAAGACTTCTCCCTGTTTTCAATCAAATTAGGGAACTTATTTTTCATTTTTTTATTTATTGTTCGTGTTTTAGTCCAATTACACATCTTTACAGCCCTTAAAATGCCGGATTACGGCAAATTCTCCGCACTTTCCAATTCCATGCAGTCAAAACCTTTCGCCTCATTCCGCAGCGGCTTTGGCAAATGGTTTTCAAACGAGAGCCATATAAAAAGCGGGCTGAGCCCGCCTTCACCTCCGCCGAAGTCCGCCACACATCAAAGTCTTGTTCACGCGGGCGATTCTGTTCAATTTCCTATACGTTAAAAAAGTGGGCTGAGCCCGCCTTCACCTCCGCCAAAGTCCGCCACGCATCAAAGTCTTGCTCACGCGGGCGATTTTGTGCAATTCCCTATACGTTAAAAGAAAAAGCCTCCCTCAAAGAGGGAGACTTGGAGAAATCAGCAAACCGATATTCCGTTACTGGAACGTTTCTTTTCCGACCGACGTCGGCGTCTGGTCATAGAATACCCTGCGCACCGTCGGCGTCTGTTCCAAAATGCGCTCAACCGTGCGCTCAATCAGATCATACGGCAAACGCGCAGGCACGAGCGTCGCGCCGGATACATTGACCGCCCGCAGGACGATCACGCAGCCGCCCATCAGCTGTTCCGAATCCGCCAGAATCGGGAAAAACTTGTAGAGCTTCTTGTCCAGCCCGACCGCACGAATTTCTTCGGCAAAGATGGCGTCCGCCGCACGCAGTGCGCAGAGCCGCTCCTCGGTCACTTCGCCAATCACATGAGCGCCTAAACCCATCATGGGGAACGGCTTGCGCTGAACGATGGATCGATCCAGCCCCAGCGTTTCCGCGATCGAGCGAACTTCCTTTCTGAAAAGGAACTCCAACGGCTCAATCACCGTCATGCCGCATCCGCACCATGCCGCGTCGGTTGAACCGCCCAAGAGATCGCTGTAATTGGTGCCCATCACCAGCGTCTTTTTGCCTTCCATCGCTTTTGCCTGACGGATAATTTCATCATGCAGGCAGTCAAAAACCACCTGATGCTTTTCGCGCATGGTCTGCTTGCCCTTCAGCGCCGCCAGAATCATCTGAGAATGATCGACGATCTTCAGCGGAATGCCCAGGTTTTCAAACATCTCCTGCACGCAGACGCTCTCGCCCTCGCGCATCAGCCCGGTTTCCACATAGATTGCCGTCATGCGCTCGCCAAATGCCTGATGCGCAAGCACAGCCGCGACGGTCGAATCCACGCCGCCGCTCACACCGCAGACTGCATATCCGCCTTCGATGGACGCATCCGACAGCTTTTGGCGTGCCTGTGCCAGCGCCGCGTCCATCGTAAACCACGGGGAGCAGCCGCAGATATCCCGCGCAAAATTCTTGAGCATGGTCGAGCTGTCCGGATCGTTCCGTTCCAGCTCAAACTGCACGCCATAAAGTCTGCGTCGGCTGTCTTCAAAGGCGATGGTGCATCCGCCTGCGCTCGCCGTCACCTGCACATCGGCAGGCAGCATCAGGGTCAGCGTCTCTTCAAGATAGCGTTCTCCGCCCTCCATATCGGCAAAGAGTTGCGTAGGTTCATATTGAATCGCAGCTTTGCGCTCGCTGATGGCAACGCCTGCGCACGCGCCGCCCATCGCGGCAATCAGCATATGCGCCGCATGCCCCAGCGCCAGCACGGGAATGCCCAAAGAAAGAATCTGCGCATCGAAAACGCCCTTGGCGCTCTGCGTTTCGCCGCACAGGATGATGCCCTTCGGCGCAATCTCGCGAATCTGCTCTGCCGTGGTCATTCCGCTGATGATCTTGCTGAACACCTGCTCGCCGCGCAGCCTTCTCGCCGCCTCAGCGGCAAATTCATCCGAGTAATTGAGGATCAGGATCATGTCGTTCATGCTTCGTTCCCTCCCACAGGGTGCGCGTCATCTGTCCGCCTATTCCAAAAGAAGCTGCTCCGCATTGTGGCGAAACAGCTTCTTTGGTAACAAAGGGGATTAGATCAGCTCGAGAATGACCATCTCGGCGGCGTCGCCGCGGCGCGGGCCCTTCTTGAGAATGCGGGTGTAACCACCGGCGCAGTTCTTCTCGGCGTTGCGAGCCTTATACTTCGGCGCGATTTCGCGGAAGAGCTTCTCGACGCACGGATACTTCACGTCCTTGGTACGCTCCGCATAAGCCTTCTTGGACTCGTCATCCAGCTTCGGCTCCTTCACGTCGTACAGATAAGCCATGATCTGACGACGGGCATGCAGCTTGCTCGGGGCGTCGTTCTGCACGGTGACGGTGACAGACTGTCCCTTATCGTTGTTGAAAGTCTTCTCAACAGAGACGTTGTTGTCGCACTCGCGGATTGCGAGGGTGATCAGGTGCTCGGCAACGCTGCGAACTTCCTTGGCACGAGCGAGAGTGGTCTCGATACGGCCATACCAAATGAGGTTGGTCACCTGATTGCGCAGAAGCGCCTTGCGCTGAGCGGCCGTACGGCCAAGTTTACGCTGATAAGCCATTTTGTTTATCCTCCTATTACAGCCCGCCTCCTGCAAATACAGTTCTTCACGCGGCACGCAAGAAGCCTGCTCCACATGACATGGATCAGGCTCTGCCCGCCGCGCCCATATTTCCCTTAGGCGCGACCTTGATAGCCCTTTTCGGGCAAGTATTTATCGTAAGCCGGATATTCCGGATTACTCGTCGTTGGCACGCAGGGCAAGTCCCAGAGCGGCGAGCTTCTGCTCGACCTCTTCCAAAGACTTCTTGCCCAAGTTGCGAACCTTCATCATGTCTTCCTGATTGCGCTGCACAAGCTCGGCAACAGTGTTGATGCCGGCGCGCTTGAGGCAGTTGTAAGCACGGACGGACAGATCGAGCTCCTCGATGGTCATCTCCAGCACTTTCTCGCGGTGATCGTCTTCCTTCTCGTTGAAGCCGATGGTCACCACCTGATCGGTCAGATCCATGAACAGCTTGAGATGGCCGTTCAGAATCTTCGCCGCGGTGCTGATGGCTTCATCCGGCTGGATGCTGCCGTCGGTCCAGACCTCGAGGGTCAGGCGATCGTAATCGGTCTCCTGGCCGACGCGGGTGTTCTCGACGGTGTAATTCACCTTGCGGAT
>CAKUCW010000050.1 GCA_934643825.1 uncultured Clostridia bacterium
GCTTGGGGCAGCGCCCCAAACCTCACCGTGAACCCGAAGTTCCCGGCTTTCCCGCTCTGTCGATTTCTCAGCCAAACTCATCTTTTCTCCCCTGTATCTCGAAGAGATACAGAAAGCGGAAGGTGCAGGGAACTCAGTTCCCTGCCGGGGCTTGGGGCAGCGCCCCAAACATAACCCGATTGTTTCATACCATTTGACTATATAGAAAGAAGGGCTTCCATTTGGAAATGATTCGTGAAGACATCCGCAATATCGCCATTATCGCGCACGTTGACCACGGCAAGACCACGCTCGTCAACGAGATGCTCAAGCAGGGCGGCGTTTTCCGCGAGAACCAGCAGGTCGGCGACCGCGTGATGGATAATAACGCCATCGAAAAAGAGCGCGGCATCACCATTCTGGCGAAGAATACTTCCATGTATTATAACGGCGTCAAGATCAACGTCGTCGATACCCCCGGTCACGCCGACTTCGGCGGCGAGGTTGAGCGCGTTCTGAAGATGGTTGACGGCGTGCTGCTGCTCATCGACTCGTTTGAAGGCCCGATGCCGCAGACCCGCTTCGTTCTCCAGCATGCGCTGGATCTGGGTCTGCCGGTCATCATCGTCATCAATAAGATGGATCGCCCGGATGCCCGCTGCGAAGAAGTCTATAACGAGGCTTTCGACCTGATGATCGACCTCGGCGCGGACGAGAGCCAGCTCGATACCCCGGTCATCTACGCCAGCGCCCGCGCCGGCACCGCTACGCTCGACCCGAATGAGCCGAGCAGCGACCTGCGCCCGCTGTTTGATGCCATCCTCAAGTATATTCCCGCGCCGAAGGGCGACCCGGATGCCCCCGCTCAGATGCTGATCTCCACCATCGACTATAACGAGTTCGTCGGTCGTATCGGCATCGGTCGTATCACCCGCGGCACGCTCAAGCTCAATAGCATGGCGACCCGCTGCAACCACCTCAACCCGGATCTCCACGAGAACTTCCGCCTGAGCAGCCTGTTCGCGTTCGACGGACTCAAGCGCGTTCCGGTTGAAAGCGCCTCGATGGGCGAAATCGTCGCCATCACCGGTATCGAGGATATCATGATCGGCGATACCATCTGTGCGCCGGACGTCGTCGAGCCGCTCCCCTTCGTCAAGATCACCGAGCCGACCGTCGCCATGACCTTCTCCGTCAACGACAGCCCGTTCGCCGGTCGCGAAGGCACCTATGTCACCTCCCGCCACCTGCGTGCCCGCCTGATGCGCGAGCTGCAGACCGACGTTTCCCTGCGCGTTGAGGAAACCGACTCCGCCGATTCCTTCCGCGTCAGCGGCCGCGGCGAGCTGCACCTCTCCGTTCTCATTGAGAATATGCGCCGTCAGGGCTATGAATTCCAGGTCTCCAAGCCGGAAGTTCTCTTCCATTATGATGAGAATGGCACGAAGCTCGAGCCGATGGAGAAGATGGTCGCCGACGTGCCGAGCGAGTACGCCGGTGCCGTCATCGAGAAGATCGGCCGCCGTCGCGGTATCCTGGATAATATGACCGGCACCGACCGCGTGCGCCTTGAGTTCACCGTTCCGAGCCGTGGTCTGTTCGGCTACCGCAGCGAGTTCATGACCGATACCCGCGGTGAGGGCGTCATGAGCGCGGTGTTCGATCACTATGAGCCGTATAAGGGCGATATCCCGCACCGTAATGTCGGCGCTCTCGTGTCCACCGAAACGGGCGACGCCGTCATGTATGGTCTGTTCTACGCGCAGGATCGCGGCACGCTGTTCTGCGGCCCGAATACCGCCGTCTATACCGGCATGATCGTCGGTCAGAATGCGCGTCAGGGCGATATCGACGTCAACGTCTGCCGCCAGAAGCACCTGACCTCCATCCGTAACGCCGCCGGCGCGGAGACCGCCATGAAGCTGACCTCCATGCGCACCCTGACGCTGGAAGAGTGCCTGGAGTTCATCGACGACGATGAGCTGCTGGAGATCACCCCGAAGAGCCTGCGTATGCGTAAGCGCGTGCTTGAAACCGAACTGCGTAAGAAGCTCGCCGCTAAGAAGCGTGCGGAAGCGAATAGCTAAGCCTTTCTGCCGACCGGAATTCTCCGGTCGGTTTTTTGTTACAGACGCGCCCTGCGTTTTTCGCGTTGTCCATTTAATATGTTTATGCTATAATCTTCCCCAAAGAAGGTGATTCCATGAGCAAGATCGTTTTTTTCTGCATCCCCGCTTACGGGCACACCAATCCGACCCTCGGCGTCGTCCGCGAGCTGATCGCGCAGGGGCATGAAGTCCTCTATTACTCCTATGACACGATGCGCGAGCCGATCGAAGCCACGGGCGCATCGTTCGTCTCCTGCAACGCTTATGACGCCCAGCAGCGGCTCTCGCCCAAGGACGGCGAGCGGCTGGGCAAAGATTTGGCGTTCTCCACGCATATCCTCGTAGATACGACGCTTGCGCTCGACAACGCCATCCTGAGCGACATGCGTGCCCTCGCGCCGGATTGTATCGTCGCCGATTCCATGGCGCTCTGGGGCAGGCTCATCGCGAAAAAGCTGGATATCCCCTTTGTTTCTTCGACGACGACATTCGCCTTTAACCGCTTTTCCGCAAAGATCATGAAGCAGAGCCCCGCCCAGCTTTTCGGCATGCTCTTTTCCATGCCGAAAATCGGCAAAGAGGTCAAGCGCCTGCAAGACGCGGGCTATCCCGTCAAAAACGTGCTGGATATCATTCAAAACGACGAAAACACGGATACCGTCGTCTATACCTCTCCCGAGTTTCAGCCGTGCGCCGATACGTTTCCCGCCGCGCATTATGCCTTCGTCGGTCCGTCTATCCGCCCGCCGGAGACCGTGATGGAGAAGCCGAAACGCCCACTCGTCTATATCTCGCTGGGTACGGTCGTCAATGACCAGCTCTCCTTCTACCGTCAGTGCATCGCCGCGCTGGCAGACAGTCCGTATCAGGTTGTGCTTTCTGTCGGCGAACAAATTGCGCTTTCCGATTTAGGCGTGCTTCCCGAGAATATTCAGGCATATCCGCATGTGGATCAGATTGCCGTCTTGCAGGTCGCCGATGTGTTCCTCACTCATTGCGGCATGAACAGCGCCAATGAAGCGCTGTATTTCGGCGTTCCGCTGGTCATGTTCCCGCAGACCCCGGAACAGGGCGGCGTATGCGCACGCATCCTCCAACTCGGCGCTGGCATACAGCTCGAAAAGCCGAAAGCCGCATTGATTCGAAAGCATATCGACGCGGTGCTTTCCGATCCCGCTTATCGTCAGAAAGCCGCCGATATCGCAGACGGCTTCCATCGCTGCTCCGGCGCAAAGGGCGCGGCAGAGAAGATTCTGCAAGTCGCTCACGCAACCCGCTGATTCCTTCGTTCCGCCTTATCCTTCAAACAACTTATGTCGCATGAACGACTTTTCGTTTTGCTCAATGCGCCATAAGTTGTTTTTTTGTTTTTGGTCGTTTTTTCTATTCTTTACTTCGTTTAATTTTTTGTGTTATTATTCGATTTGTCAGAGAGTGCCAAACTTGTTTTCAGCCTCTTTACAACGTCCGTTTTCCTGTGATATCATACCGCACGTCAGAAGAAAGCACCGCAAAGCCGGTGTGAGCCACTTCTGTTCTCATACATTTTTGTTCCTGTTTTCACTGGAAAAAAGGAGGTCAATCTTATGTTGAATGCAAATGTTATGTATATGAATCGTTCCATGATTCTGGGCGAAACGCGCTCCGCATCTCTGTGTGAGCTGGCGAACATCGCAGCGTTTGTGCTGAGCACGGTCACCTCGATTGCGCTTGCCATGGGCATTGCCCAGCTGATTGCGCTGATCTAATCGAGCGACAGTAGAAGGGAGCAGACGGTCAACCGGCTGCTCCCTTTTGTGTTTTCGGTTTTAAGCCGCCGCGAAGCGAAGAAGGGAGTCTGAGGGGGTAACCCCCTCAGGCGGGCTTGGGCGGCAGCCCAAACGTAACCCCAAATCGCGAAGCGATTCATAAAGAAGCAAGAATCAGGGAGCGAAGCGTCACCTGATTCCGGGCAAGCAGCATCGAACCGCTACCCCGTAACCCCAGCCCTCGGACGCGCCCCGCAGGGCGGTTAGTCCGAGTCGTAACCCCCCGTTCCCGGGTGCAGGGTGTCCCTGCTCGTTTCAATGGGGGTGATGGGGTTCTTAGGGGATTTAGGGGGAGAAATCGAAATCTTCCCCTAATCCCCTAAGCCCCAGCGGAGCGCGTTCCCCCGCCTGCAAAGCAGGCGCGTAACCCCAGCCCCCGCAGGGCGTAACCCTAAACAGCATAGTAGGAATAAGAATCAGGCGGTTTAAGCCGCCTTGTATTTGCGAACATGCTTTTCAGCGCAAACCCGTTTCAATCGTAGAATGCTTCGCATTCTGCTCTGAAACTGCTTCTTTTTTAATGGTGACGGGGGTTACGCTTGGGGCTTTGATCCGGGAAACTCGCATAGTCGCGCAAGCGCTCCTTGCGATTTCCGATTTCCGTCACGCTTAATCCCGCACAGCGGGCGCGTGACTCCAATCCCCAAACCCCAGCAAGGAACTTCGTTCCCTGCACTCTTTCTCCGCTTCGCGCTTATGGTTCGATATTTTCGCGTGATTTCTCCCCCGAGCAGACCAGATAAGTCGAATCAGAGAAGATGACGATATTCTTCTTTTTCAATTCCTGTCGTTCAAAGAGCAGGAACTGATAATACACCGACCAATAATCCGCCGTCGGCACATACACCCTTGCGACATACTCAATCGCGTTATCCAGATATGCGCCGATCCCGACGAACGGCGGCTTCCCGACCTCATGCCCCTCGCCCGCGTGCTTTGCCGCCTGCATGAGCGCATCCAGCACGATTTCCGTATCATACTCAAACCCCAGCCGCAGTTTGGTATCCACGCGGCGATAGCCCTTTGCGGTATGGTTGGTGATCTGTCCGGCGGAAAGTTCCTTATTCGGGATCATGACCGCCTTATTATCGGGCGTGATGAGGTGCGTATACATCAGCCCGATGGATTCCACCTCGCCCTCCGCCTTTTCCGTTGCGATATAATTGCCCGAAACAAACGGTTTAGAGATGAGGATGACCATACCGCTGACCACATTCGCCAGCACATCCTGAACGGAGAGCGAAACAGCCAATGCGAACAGGCTCAGCAGCGCAACAAGGCTTGTGATTGGCACGCCCAGCTGACCGGCAACGGTAGTAATCAGCACAAAGATCATCACGATCTTTGCCGCCGCGGACAAAAAGCCGAGCATCGCCTTTTCAAGCGGCAGTTTCGAAACCAGCCGTTCCAGCGTCTGCATCACGATCTTCATGATGACCGCGCCGATGACGAGCGTCAGCCCCGCGCCGATCCACTTATCCGCCGTCGCGTTATGCAGTGCACCGACGACCTCGGTGACCTGTTCCGGGGTAAATGCGTCTTCCGTATTCACTTCTGCCGTCCTTCCTCCATGCCGATTACAGCGCCTTCACCCGCGCCAAGCGCCACGGTTATGCTTTCGCCCCGCACGGCAAGGCGTTTACCCGTCAGCCGATCGCAGAGCGTCTTCTGCCCCGTCAGCGTCTCAGGGAAGCGCACAGTGCGGCTGATGCGCTTTTCCGACGTATTCAGCACGCAGAGCAGGGTTTCCTCGTCCGTCCGCCGCAGATAGGCATACAGTCCATCCGCGCCGATCTCCCACGTCATGAACGTGCCTTCGCGCAGGGTCTTCGAGGCATTGCGCATCTTCGTCAGCCTTTTATAGCAGGCGAGCATGGCGTTGCCCTCTACGCGATCCCACGTCATGCTCCTTCGGCAATCCGGGTCAGGTCCGCCGCGCATGCCCAGCTCATCGCCATAATAGATGACCGGCACGCCGGGATGCGTCATCTGGAAGAACGCCGCCGCACGCATTGCTTTCGTCCGTCCGCCGCAGCGGGTCAGCATACGCGCCGTATCGTGGCTCGACAGGAAGTTCCACATCGAGTTCTGAACCTCCTGCGGATAAAGCATCATCGCACGGTTGACGCCCGCGTCGAATTCCGCCAGCGACCAGCGCTTTTCGGCAAAGAAATTCCAGATTGCGCCGGAAAGGACGTAGTGCATCGTGCCGTCGAACATATCCCCGATGGTGCACCACTCGCGGGAATCATCCCAGCATTCGGCGATCATGATGGCGTTCGGGTTCGTTTTCTTCACGGCGCGTCGGAACTGCCGCCAGAAATCCGGATAGACCTCCGGCGAAACATCCAGCCGCCAGCCGTCCACATGCGCCTCCCTGAGCCAATACCGCCCCACATCGAGGAAATACTCGGCGCACGCCTCATTCTGCATATTCAGCTTCGGCATGTACGCCCACTTCTCGCCGAAGGTCATATAGCCGCAGGGATACTGCTCGCCGAAGAAGAACCAGTCGTAATACGACGACGCCTTTCCCTTCTCCTTCGCATCCTGAAACGGCGCGAAACCGAGTCCGCAATGGTTGAATACGCCATCCAGCACGATGCGGATCCCGCGCTCATGCAGCGCGTCGGCGAGCGCTTTAAGGTCTTCCAGCGAGCCGAGCAGCGGATCGATTTGGTAATAATCGAACGTATTATAGCGATGCGACGTATCTGAGAGAAAGATCGGCGTCATGTAGACCACGCCGACGCCCAGCTCCGCCAGATACGGCACGGCTTCCAGAATGCCCTTCAGGTTGCCGCCGAAGCGGTATTCGTTCGCAACCCGCTTGCTTCCCCATGGCTCAACGGCTTCCTCCCCCGGCACATCCACGCGGCGGAATCGATCCGGGAAAATCTGATAGCCGACGCAGCCACGCGCCCATTGCGGCTTTTCCTGCGCGGGATAGGCGTGCGCGAAGTGGAATCCGTTGATCCACGCCGGGTTTTCCGGCATGGCACGCGTTCCATCCGCATCGTGCAGCAGCTGCACGCCGCCCGCACGCAGCACAAACGCATAAACGATGCGCGGGTCGTGCGGCATAAAGACCGCCTGCCAAACCTCGTGGCTCTCATCGCGCCACATGCGCTCCATCGGCGTATCCTCCGCACGAGTAAACGGTTCGCCCTCGGCGTAATTGTCCGCATGGCGCAGGGTGATTGCGTCGAATTCGCCTACCGCGGTTCTGATGCGGATGCAGACGCGCCCGTCGCTGAGCGTATGTCGATATTCCAGCCACGGCAGATGATCGATTGCCGCGATTTGTAAACTCTTCATGGATGAACTCCTTTCTCGGGGTAACGCCCCGAACCGCGTAAGGGAATATTGTTCCCTTGCTGCACGATAGCTGAGGGGGATTTTTGTCTGTGGCTTAAAACCGCCGCGAAGCGGAGAAAGGGTGCAGGGAACGAAGTTCCTTGCTGGGGCTTGGGGCAAAGCCCCAAACGTAACCCCCGTACCCCATCAAAAAAGAAGCAGTTTCAGAGCAGAATGCGAAGCATTCTACGATTGAAACGGGTTTGCGCTGAAAAGCATATTCTTAAATGCAAAGCGGCTTAAACCACCAGCTTCTTACACCTGCTATGCAGTCTAGGGTTACGCCCTGCGGGGGTAGGGGTTACGCGCCTGCGATGCAGGCGGGGGAACGCGCTCCGCTGGGGCTTAGGGGATTCGGGTGATTGCAGCCATGCGCCCGCTGTGCGGGATTCAGCATGGCGGAAATCGGAAATCGCAAGGAGTGCTTGCACGTTCGCGAAGCGGGCGCGTCTGCCGCAGGCAGAGGACAGCGCCCCTATGCGAGTTTCCCGGGATTTCTCCCCCTAAATCCCCTAAGAACCCCATCACCCCCATTGAAACGAGCAGGGACACCCTGCACCCGGGCACGGGGGTTACGACCCGGACTAACCGCCCTGCGGGGCGCGTCCGGGGGCTGGGTTACGGGGTAGCGGCTCGATGCGGCGTTCGCGGAATCAGGAACGCTTCGCTCCCTGATTCTTGCTTTTTTATGAATCGCTTCGCGATTTGGGGTTACGGGGTTACGTTTGGGGCGCCGATCCGGGAAACTCGCATAGTCGCGCACGCGCTCCTTGCGATTTCCGATTTCCGTCACGCTGAATCCCGCACAGCGGGCGCGTGACTCCAATCCCAAGCCCGCCTGAGGGGGTTACCCCCTCAGACTCCCTTCTTCGCTTCGCGGCGGTTTCAAGCTGCCGGGTAGTCATCAGTCAAGCCAAGATAATCTAGAATCCAATACTAGATTATCGTTCAGAATGGTTGACATACTTTGGAAAAAACTTTATAATAATAAGGAAGATTGATTCTGACTCTCTGTCGGATATTGGAGGTTCTCCGTATGATGAATATTCTCGTTGACAGTTGCTGTGACCTTGCTCCCGACTGGCTCAAAAAAACACAGGCAAAGGTTGCGCCTCTGACCATTACCATAGATGATACCCATTATGTGGATGATGGTACGGTCGATATTCCGTCCTATCTCGCCGCCATGAAGGAAAGCAAGCATCCGGTTCGTTCCGCGTGCCCCTCTCCCGACCTGTATGCCAAGGATATGGCTTCCTGCGAGGGCGATTGCTTCGTCGTGACGCTCTCCTCCAAGCTCTCCGGCTCCCACAACGCCGCCATGATCGGGCGCGAGCTTGCGCTGGAAGAAGTGCCGGACAAGAAGATCCACGTCTTTGACAGCGAAAGCGCCTGCGCCGGCGAAACCTATCTCGCGCTGATGATTCACGACCTCATCGATGCCGGCAAGAGCTTCAACGAGATCGTCGAGCTTGTCGAAGAAAAGATTCGCACGCTCCATACGCTCTTCGTTCTGGATTCGCTGGATAACCTGGTCAAGAACGGACGCATCAGCAAAGCGGTCGCGCTGCTTGCCAACGTGCTGTCCATCCGCCTGCTGATGAGCGACGACGGTGCCGGCTCGATCAAGAACATCAGCAAAGCCCGCGGCATCAAGGGTGCGCTCACGCAGATGGTTGAAACCTGCCGCAAGCAGACGGAAGGTCTGGCGGCGGCGTCCCAGCGTCTGGTGCTTTCCTACTGCAACTGCCCGGAACGCGCCCAGCAGGTGAAGGCGATGATCCGCGAAAAGTGCCCGGCAATCGGCGAAATCGTCATGATGCCGACCTCCGCGCTCTCCTCGATGTATGCCAACGATGGCGGCATCGTCATCGCGTACTAAAATAAAACGGTTAGCTGTCAAGCTGATTAACCGCATGCTTCAGGGAAAACGACTTTCGCTCGTCCCTGATGGATCGGTTTCAGCTTGACAGCTTTTTTTGATGGATGGACAATTGCACACTTTTGTGCCGTACCGCGAAACGCGTTATGAACAGATGGCCTTCAAATCGCTGAACGTCTTCATCGCATACGTCGCCAGCCCGCAGCTTGCCGCCTCGCCCAGACCCGCGCTGTCGAATCCGCCCGCTCTTGCCGCCTCAATGCCCGCTTTCGCGTCCTCGACGACCAGACACACTTCCGGCTTCATCCCGATGAATTCCGCCGCCATTTGGAAAACCTGCGGGTCGGGCTTGCTGCGGGTGATGTTCGTTCCGTCGGAAATCGCGTCGAAATAGTCGCCCAGTCCTATATGGGCAAGGATAAACTTCGTGTTCTTGCTCGAAGAACCGATGGCAAGCTTCAAGCCGCGTGCGCGAAGGGTGTCCAGCGTGTCCTTGACCTCGTCAGAAAGATCCGCCGGGGACATCTTCTCAAGCAGCTTGCGATAGATGTCGTTCTTTTCCTGTGCAATGGCTTCCTTCTCCTGCTGGCTCAGCTTCCCGTCGTATCGCTCCAGAATGATTTCCAAGCTGTCCATGCGGGAAACGCCGCGTAAACGGTTGTTGATCTGCTCGTTGAACTCAATGCCCAGCTTGTCCGCAACCGCTTTCCATGCCTGATAGTGATACTTGTCCGTGAAACAAATGACACCGTCTAAATCGAAAATAACGCCTGTGTATTGACTCATGATGATGCACTCCTTCATGATGACTTTTTTCTTTATTATACCCTTGAATCCGTATCATGTCCATGAAAAAATGAAAGTAATTCCTTCTTCAAACCGCCGCGAAGCGAAACCTGATTCCGAATAAGCCGCTTGAAACCGCCGCGAAGCGAAGAAGGGAGTCTGAGGGGGTAACCCCCTCAGGCAGGGCTTGGGGCGGCAGCCCCATCGTCACCCCCCGTAACCCCAAATCGCGAAGCGCCCTAAAGCAAGAATCAGGGAGCGAAGCGAACCCTGATTCCGTAAAAGCTGCTTTAAACCGCCGCCCCGTAACCCCAGCCCCCGGACGCGCCCCGCAGGGCGGTTAGTCCGGGTCGTTCCCATCGTTCCCGGGTGCAGGGTGTCCCTGCTCGTTTCAATGGGGGTGATGGGGTTCTTAGGGGATTTAGGGGGAGAAATCGAAATCTTCCCCTAATCCCCTAAGCCCCAGCGGAGCGCGTTCCCCCGCCTGCATCGCAGGCGCGTAACCCATACCCCCGCAGGGCGTAACCCTAGACTGCATAGCAGGTGTAAGAAGCTGGTGGTTTAAGCCGCTTTGCATTTGAGAATATGCTTTTCAGCGCAAACCCGTTTCAATCGTAGAATGCTTCGCATTCTGCTCTGAAACTACTTCTTTTTTGATGGGGGTTACGGGGTTACGTTGGGCTGCTGCCCAAACCTGCTTGGGGCTTTGCCCCAAACCCCAGCAAGGAACTTCGTCCCCTGCACCCCCTCTCCGCTTCGCGGCAGTTTTAAGAGGGATTCACAACACGTCATCCACAAAAAAATGCGCCTTCTCTCGTCGAAAGAAAGCGCATTTCATTCATCTTTTACAGCTTAATCAATTCATACTCACGGTTACCCAAGCCAATCTTCTCGGCGTGGTCAAGGCAGCTGCGCCATTCGGATTCCGGCGTGGAATTCTTGAACGGATCGCCCCAATCGGCAAAGCCCGGTTTCTTCAAATTATCGGAAAGCTGGCTGTTCGGCATCGGATTCGCCGCCAGACAGGCATCCACGCACGCCTGATCCAGCGCAAGCGGGTCAAACGACGCAAACATGCCGATATTCGGCAGAATCGGCGTATCATTCTCGCTATGGCAATCGCAGTTCGGGGAAACATCCAGGATGAGCGAAATATGGAAGTTCGGACGCCCATCCACAACCGCCTTGGTGTATTCCGCCATACGCGCATTGAGCATCTCGTTGGCGTTGTATTCATCGAAGGTGATGGCGTCAAAGTTGCACGCGCCCAGACAACGCCCGCAGCCGACGCAATGCGCATGATCGACGTGCATCTTGCGGGTCGTTTCATCGAACACCAGACCGTCGTTGGCGCACTCGCGCTGGCAGCGGCGGCATCCGCGGCAGATCTCCTCGTCGATGCTCGGCTTGCCGTTGGAATGCTGCTCGGTCTTGCCCGCACGCGAGCCGCTGCCCATGCCGATATTCTTGATCGTGCCGCCGAATCCGGTCGACTCGTGCCCCTTGAAGTGGGTCAGGCTGATGAAAATGTCGGCATCCATGATCGCTCTGCCAATCCGCGCTTCCTTCACATATTCGCCGCCCGCGACCGGAACGCCGATATCATCCGTGCCCTTCAAGCCGTCGGCAATAATCACAGGGCAACCGACCGTCAGCGGCGTGAAGCCGTTCTCCCACGCGCAGTATAGATGCTCAAGCGCGTTCTTTCGGCTGCCGGGATACATCGTATTGCAGTCCGTCAGGAACGGCTTGCCGCCCAGCTCATTGACCACATCGACCACCGCACGCGCATAGTTCGGGCGCAGAAAGCTGAGGTTGCCCAGCTCGCCGAAGTGCATCTTGATGGCGACGAATTTGCCGTCCATGTCAATCTGACCGATGCCCGCTTTTTTGATGAGCCGCTTGAGCTTGGTCGGCATGCCCTCGCCCAACTTTGCTCTGAAATCCGTAAAGTATACTTTCGATTTTTCCATATCGTGTATCCCTCCTTGTCTTCTTTAAAAAACCTTGTTGAAGCCGCCGCGAAGCGAAGAAAGGGTGCAGGGAACGAAGTTCCTTGCTGGGGTTTGGGGCAAAGCCCCAAGCAGGGTATGGGACGGCAGTCCCATCGTAACCCCAAATCGCGAAGCGATAAAAAGAGCGTGAATCAGGGAGCGAAGCGATACCTGATTCCACCCCCCACCCGCTTTAAGCCCCCGCGAAGCGAAACCGCCTTTCGATTTCCTCCCGCAACGCAAAGCGCTTCAAAAGATTTGGACGCTTGATACCCCTATTATAGGAGCTGAAGTCGGGTTGAAGTCAAGACCTTTTTGGTTTTTTCCGATAGATTTTAGTGCAGCACGAACGTCAGACCCAGCGTCAGCATAATCACTAGGCTGATCGCGATGGACATCGAGTTCGTGAAGCTCGCCAACTCCGTGTTGCTGTTGCAGCGATCCGTGTAAATCGGCGCAAGCGAGGAAAGCGGCGCAAAGCATACAACGCAGAGCGTCTGCCGCACAATCAGCTCAAACGGCGTCAGGAAGTATACCGCCAACGCGCTGACGGTCGCGAATAGATAGCGGAACGCCAGTTCACGCGCCGTTTCGCGTAAAAGCGCTTTGTCGCCCGCCGGCTCAAACATCATGCCGATCATCAGCATGGCGACGAAGGCGTTCGCCTGCCCCGCCGGGCGCGTCAGCGTGAAGATGGCGGAGGGCAGCTTGATGTCCAGCGCCGCGAGGGTAATCATCAGCATGTAGGTGTCAAACGGAAGCGACTTGAGGAATTTCATCAGGATGTCGCCGAAGCTCTCTTTTTTCTCGCCGCCGGTTTTGAGCAGCGTCGAAGTCATCGCATATGCGCCGCCGGTCATCATCACCGCGTTGCCCGTGTCGAACATGCACGCAGCGACCGCACCGACGTTTCCGAAAAAGACCTGAACCAGCGGCAGCGAGAAGCAGCCGATGTTGTATCCGCCGATGTTGAGCATGCGATAGGCACGCAGCTTTTTCTCCACACCGCCGGTTGTCAGATACATGATGAGAATCGGCAGGAAAGCGCAGAATAGCCCCAGACCCACCAGGATGAACATCTGTCCGTCGCGCTGAAAGCCGTCGAACGCCTGAATGATGGTGCAGGGCATGGTGATGTTGACTAGGATCTTGCTCAATATCCTGTGGTCGTCCTTGCCGAATACACCTTTGCGCTTGAGGATGTAGCCTAAAGCGATGAGGAATACAAAGGACATGGGCTTGAAAATGTAATCCATGAATCAAACTCCTTATCTCTTGAATGCCTGAAAAAAACTTAAAACCGCCGCGAAGCGGAGAAGGGAGTCTGAGGGGATTGGAGTCACGCGCCCGCTGTGCGGGATTCAGCGTGACGGAAATCGGAAATCGCAAGG
>CAKUCW010000051.1 GCA_934643825.1 uncultured Clostridia bacterium
GCGTAGCGGCGGGCTTGACACCATTCCACCCCGGAAATTGACCGGAAGGAGGTGAGAGCCGTGCCGAACCTTCTGCTTGTGATCACCGGCGTTTGCATCATCGCATATGTGGTGCGCGAAACGCTGTATGACCTGCAAAAGAAAATGAACGACCATGACGGTAATCATGATCGTTCCGATAAGCAGGGCTAAGAACCTGTAAAAGCCCGCTGCTATGCCCTGATTATAACATTGTTTCGGCTCTCCGTCAAGGAGGGCTGTTTTTTGATGGGGAGAAAATTGCGCGAAACCGCCCGCGTGAGCGAGGGCTTCGTGCTGTTGCGGACTGCGGCGGTTTGTTTGGGTGCTTTTGAAAGGAGATAGGGGCATTTACGGCACTTCCTCCCGTGCATCGATGGCTTTTTCATTTTCCAGCAGGGTCAAATGCAGGTGCGTTCCCAGTTCGCTTTCGGCGGGAATTGCGTCCATCAGCGTGCCGAGCGTTTGTCCGCGTGTGACGTTTTGACCGACGTTGACCTGACAGAGCAGCAGCCCGGCGTATTCGCAGACCCGCTGGTCGGTCTGCCGAACCTGCACACGCCAGCCCCAAAGCGCGTCCCGCGAACGGGCGGTCACGACGCCGTCGCGCAGGCAGAGGACATCCTCCCCCGGTGCGGCTTCTAGATCCAGAGCGGGGTGCGTCTGCCAGCAGGCGAGGGCTTCCCAAAACACCTGTCGATCGGAAAAGCCGCGGATGACTTCGCCCGAAACGGGGCGGACGGCGTTCGGTTTCAAGCCGCTGCGCAAAGGCGCGAGCGTGGGCAGGGGAGAGGCAGTCGGCGTGGTTTTGGGCAAAGCTGTCGGGGTGGAGTTGATTTCCGGCGCGGGTGCGGCTGCCTGCACGTTTTCTTTTCGGTGCAGCTGTTCGGTATACAGGGCGGTGGCGGCGATGACGGCAATCATGGCGCCGAGCGTGACGAGGTAAGCGTAATCCATCAGGGCTTCTCGGGCGTGCTTGACTTTGGCTTGCAGCTCTTGAAACGTAAAAATCCCTCCTCTTCTTTTGGAAAAGGATGGGACAAAAGCGTCAAAAATATGCGCCGGCAAAGATTCGACGCTTCAGATTGTAGACAAAAAGCTATTCTCCCACCCCGATGGGGAGAATAGCCCTTTCCGAACATGAAAGAATAGCCGAATTTCTCAATTTTGCTATTCAAGCAAGGTTTGTTTCTGTCAACAAGCTGATGCGCCGGCAAAGATTCGGCGCATGGCATTTTAATGAAGAAAATACGGCGGAATGATCCGCATGGCGCGGATGAGCAGCAAAAAGCACAGGTGCAGCGGGTAAGCGGCGTAAAACGCAAACGTCAACGCACGATGATGCAGCCCCGGCTTGCCGTTATACAGGAAGATCGGCACGGCGGACAGGCACGCGCAGAGCGAAACCATGACCCAGCTGTGCGACACGCCGGAAAGCAGCAGCGTCAGCGAATACAACGCGGGAAGCAGCACGGCGGACAGCGCCTGCAGGATGCGATCATCATGCGCATAGCCAAACGCCAGACAGAGCGCGATGCCCAGCCAGCCGAAGCTGACCTTGGCAGCCATCGCAACCAGCATCAGCGCGAAGACCGCCATCGCGCTGAGCAGCGGTTTGCCCTTCAGCGACCGGACGGCACACAGCGCGAGCAGCCCCAGCAGCAGGGCGAACACGACATTTTGCTCCATGGCGCTGGAGATTCGACCGAAAATGAGCAGATCGAAAGGAACCTCTGAAACGAGCGCCAGAAACAGCAGCCGCCGCGCATAAGCCCTGATGTCGCGTGTGTGGCAAAAGCCCTGCGCAATCAGGAAGCAATACAGCGGAAACGCCAGCCGCCCGACGCAGCGGAATATGCCGACGGACGGGAAGAGCGCCAGCCCTGCGTGGTCAACGAACATACAAAGAAGCGCCATCAGACGCAGAACAAAAGACGACAGCGTGTGATTCCCTCCCTTGCGCATGCGCGGCATGACCGACAGGATGATGAGGGTCTTTCCGTTTTTTTCTCCGCGATAGGGTGAGCCTCGCGGAAAAAGACATAGCGAAGATATCATACAGCAACCGGGAAGTTGTGTCAATGTTCGGATATACAGCCGAATAAAATCAAAAAACAGCACATAATGCACCGAAAACCCTGCAAACCACATTGCAAAAACGAACATTTGATGATATAATGCAACTGCTGTTTAGTTTTTGCGCAAGCTGTAATCGCAAGGAGGAAGATCATTGTGAGCCAGGTCAGAAGAATTTATGCGGAAAAGCGCCCCGGATATGACGTTGCCGCCCGCCAGCTCTGTGACGAACTGCGTGAGGCACTCGGAACGGACGCCATCTCGCGTGTGCGTATTTTTCAGCGTTACGACGTCGAAGGGCTTTCCGACGAGACGTTTGACTGCGCACGCGGCATCATCTTTTCGGAACCGAACGTCGATGTGCTTTATGATGAAACGCTCCCGCAGATGGATGCGCACCTGCTTGCCGTGGAATATCTGCCCGGTCAGTATGATCAGCGTGCCGACAGCGCCAGCCAGTGCTTGCAGCTGCTCAGCCCGGAGCAGGCGCGTCCGAAGGTTGCCTGCGCGAAGGTCTATGCCATCGAAGGCGACCGCGTGACCGGAGAGATGATGGACGCGATTGCGCATCATCTCATCAATCCCGTTGAGGCGCGTCGGGCAGGCATGGAGAAGCCGGAAACCCTCGAAATGACCGCCGATGTGCCGGAGGACGTCGCCGTCGTCGAGGGCTTTACGCAGATGGATGACAAGGCGCTTTCCGCGATGGTCGCCCGCATGGGCATGGCGATGAGCGCGGAAGACCTGTGCTTCTGCCGCGATTATTTCCGCGATACCGAAAAGCGTGATCCGAGCGTCACGGAACTGCGTGCCATCGACACCTATTGGTCGGATCACTGCCGCCATACGACGTTCCTCACCGCTATCGATGAGCTGACCTTTGACGACGGCAGATTCACCGCGCCGGTCAAGGCGGCGTATGAACTGTACATCGATACGCGCAAGGATGTCTACGGTGAGCGCAAAAAGGATATTTCCCTGATGGACATGGCGACGCTCGGCGCAAAAGCCCTGCGCAAGATGGGCAAGCTCGATGACCTCGATGCTTCCGATGAAATCAACGCCTGCTCCATTGTTGTGACCGCCAACGTGGACGGCAAGGATGAGCCGTGGCTTATCATGTTCAAAAACGAGACCCATAACCACCCGACCGAGATCGAGGGCTTCGGCGGCGCGGCGACCTGTCTGGGCGGCGCCATCCGCGATCCGCTTTCCGGCAGAAGCTATGTCTATCAGGCGATGCGCATCACCGGCTCGGGCGATCCGCGCATGCCGTACAGCCGCACCCGTGCGGGCAAACTGCCCCAGCGCCGCATCACCACGACTGCCGCGCAGGGTTATTCCAGCTATGGCAACCAGATCGGTCTGGCGGCGGGCAAGGTTCAGGAATATTATCATCCGGGCTTCGTCGCCAAGCGCATGGAGTTGGGCGCGGTTATCGCTGCGACCCCGCGTGACCATGTCCGCCGCGCTCAGCCCGAACCCGGCGATATCGTGATGCTCCTCGGCGGGCGCACGGGTCGTGACGGCTGCGGCGGCGCGACCGGCTCCTCCAAGGCACACAATGCGCAGTCGCTGACGACCTGCGGCGCGGAGGTGCAGAAGGGCAACGCGCCGACCGAACGCTGCATCCAGCGCCTTTTCCGCCATGCGGAATTTGCGCAGATGATCAAACGCTGCAACGATTTCGGCGCGGGCGGCGTATGTGTTGCCGTCGGCGAGCTTGCGCCGGGTCTTGTCATCAATCTGGACGCCGTGCCCAAAAAGTATGAGGGTCTTGACGGCACGGAGCTGGCGATTTCCGAATCTCAGGAGCGCATGGCGTGCGTCATCGAGCCGGACATGCTCGAGCGCTTTAAGCAGATGGCGTATGAAGAGAACCTGGAGGCAACGCAGGTGGCTGTTGTCACCGAGGAAGCCCGGCTGGTCATGAATTGGCGCGGCAAGACGATTGTCGATCTCTCCCGCGCATTCCTGGATACCAACGGCGTGACCCAGCATGCCAAGGCGGAGGTTGCCGCGCCGGATGAGCGTGCGCCTTACCTGACGGCTCAGCCCGATTTTGCCAAGGGGCGCACCGTGCGCGAGGCGTGGCTGGCGATGCTTGCCGATCTGAACATCTGCTCTCAGAAGGGGCTTGTCGAGCGCTTTGACGGAACCATCGGCGCATCGACCATCCTTGCGCCTTACGGCGGCATCTATCGCGACAGCCCCAACGAGGCGATGGCGGCGCTCATCCCGACCGAGGGCGAAACGACGACCGCGACCCTGATGAGCCACGGCTATGACCCGTATCTGAGCGAATGGAGCCCGTTCCACGGCGCGGTTTACGCCGTCACGGAGTCTCTCGCCAAAATCTGTGCGGCAGGCGGCGACGTATCCCGCGCCCGCCTGACCTTCCAGGAATACTTTGAGCGGCTGAACAAGGCGCGGCTCAGCTGGGGCAAGCCCGCGGCGGCGCTGCTGGGCGGCTTGAGCGCTCAGCTCGGCTTCGGCACGGCGTCCATCGGCGGCAAGGATTCCATGAGCGGTACGTTTGAAGATATCCATGTTCCGCCGACGCTCGTCTCCTTTGCCGTCGGCATGGTCGATGCCGGCGACGTTGTGTCCACCGATCTCAAGGGCGCGGGGCATCGTCTGGCGCTGCTGGAGCTTCCGGTTGACGCCGATTTCGTGCCGGAGTATGACAAGGCGCTGATGCTCTACGAAGCGCTGCATCAGGCGATTCTGCGCGGCGATGTGCTGAGTGCGCATACGGTTGGGCGCGGCGGCATTGCGGCGGCGGTCACGATGATGGCGCTGGGCAGCCGCGTCGGCGTGAACCTGACGGATGTGCAGGAAGAGGCGCTCTTCCTGCCGCGTTACGGCAACATCATCGTCGAGCTGAAGGACGGCGCATCCGTTCCTTCCGGTCTGCGCGTCATCGGTATGACGGCGGAAAACGCGGCGATTTCCGCGCTCGGCATGAGCCTGAGCCTTGCGGAGGCGAAGAACGCGTGGAACGAGCCGCTGGAATCCGTATTCCCCACCGATTCCAGCGCCAAGCACACGACCGCGCCGTTTATCCCGTATGAACAGCGCAGCACCGCACGCCCGGCGATTAAAATCGCCAAGCCGCGTGTGTTCATTCCGTCCTTCCCCGGCACGAACTGCGAGCTGGACAGCGAAAAGGCGTTCCGCCGTGCGGGCGCCGAAACGGATGTGTTCGTCTTCCGCAACCTGACGCCCGCGGGCATCGAGGAATCCGTCGAAGCGCTGGCGAAGGGAATCGACCGTGCGCAGATTGTCATGCTGCCGGGCGGCTTCTCGGCGGGCGACGAACCGGATGGTTCCGGCAAGTTTATCGCAACCGCTCTGCGCAATCCGCGCATCATGGAAGCGATCATGAACCTGCTGAACAAGCGCGACGGTCTGATGCTCGGCATCTGCAACGGTTTCCAGGCGCTCATCAAGCTGGGTCTGGTACCTTACGGCGAGATTCGCACGCTCGGCGAAAACGATCCGACGCTGACCTACAACACCATCGGACGCCATGCCGCGACGCATGTGCAGACGGTGATTTCCTCCGTCAAGTCTCCGTGGATGGCAGGCGTCAATGTCGGCGACATTCATCAGGTTGCCATTTCCCACGGTGAAGGCCGCTTTGTCTGCCGCGAGGCACAGCTCAAGCAGCTCATGGCGAACGGACAGATCATCACCCAGTATTGCAACGCGGACGGTGTGCCTGCGGTCAAGATGCCGGAGAACCCGAACGGCTCCTACTGGGCGGTCGAGGGCATCTGCTCTCCGGACGGACGCGTTCTGGGCAAGATGGGTCACAGCGAGCGCATCGGCGCGAACGTTGCCAAGAACATTCCGGGCGAAAAGAATCAGAAGATTTTTGAGTCCGGCGTGGCATATTTCGGATAAGAATCAGGCATTTTCACATCGAGCATAGATACAAAAGGCTGCTCTCCTTACTTGGGGGAGCGGTCTTTTTTTGTGTGAGTGGGAGATGGCTTAAAGCAGCTTTTGTGGAATCAGGAACGCTTTGCTCCCTGATTCTTGCTTTTATTCGCTTCGCGATTTGGGGGACGGGGGTTACGTTGGGCTGCCGCCCAAACCTGCCTGAGGGGATTTTCCCCTCAGACTCCCTTCTTCGCTTCGCGGCGGTTTAAAGCAGCTTTTGCGGAATCAGGAACGCTTCGCTCCCTGATTCTTGCTTTTATTCGCTTCGCGATTTTGGGAGTACGGGGGTTACGTTGGGCTGCCGCCCAAACCTGCCTGAGGGGATTCCCCCTCAGACTCCCATCTTCGCTTCGCGGCGGTTTAAAGCAGCTTTTGCGGAATCAGGAACGCTTCGCTCCCTGATTCTTGCTTTTATGCGCTTCGCGATTTTGGGGGATTACGGGGGTTACGTTGGGCTGCCGCCCAAACCTGCCTGAGGGGATTTTCCCCTCAGACTCCCATCTTCGCTTCGCGGCGGTTTTAAGAAGGAAGGTGAAATGGAGTTCATTTTTGGCTCTGGGATGAGTTTTTTTCACACTTAACAAAAAACGATACTATGATATGATAAAAACAACAGAGAATCGCAAAGAAGCGCGAGGAACACTTGGTGAAAGGGTAATGCAGTATGAAAGGCAATCTAATCCTCATCCACGGCGGCGGTCCGACGGCGGTCATCAACGCATCGCTTGCCGGCGCAATCCGTCAGGCTCAAAAAGAGCCGAACGTTGACCGCATTCTGGCGGCAATCGGCGGCACGGGCGGGCTGATACAAGGCCATGTACGCGATCTGACGGACATTTCGGAGGAAGAGCTGGCGATGCTGGAGCGCACGCCGGGCAGTGCAATCGGCACGTCCCGCGATGCGCTGGAGGAGGAAGATTATCGGCTCTTAGCGCAGAAGTGCATCGAATACGGTGCGAAAGTTGTGCTGATGAACGGCGGCAACGGAACGATGGACGCCTGCGGCAAGCTCTGCCGTGCTTTGGCGGGAACGGACATCCGCGTGATGGGCATTCCCAAAACGATGGACAACGACATCGCCGTAACCGACCACGCGCCGGGTTTTGGCAGTGCGGCACGCTACATTGCGCAGAGTGTTGCGGAGGTGACGGCGGACGTCCACGGCTTACCGATCCACGTCGTCGTCATCGAGGCGAGCGGGCGCAACGCGGGCTGGATCACGGCGGCGAGTGCGCTGGCGCGTCAGGCAGGCGTAGACGGTCCGGACTTGATCTATCTGCCGGAAAGACCGTTCGACGAGGAGCGGTATCTGGCGGACGTGAAGGCGCTGATTGAGAAAAAGCGCGGCGTAGTCGTCGTGGCGAGCGAGGGCTTAAAGGACAAAGAAGGCAAGCCGATTGTCGAGCCGGTATTCAAGGTCGGTCGTGCGACGTACTTCGGCGACGTATCCGCGCATCTGGCGAACCTGGTCATCAAGCATTTGGGTTACAAGGCACGCAGCGAGAAGCCGGGTCTTTTGGGACGTGCATCCATTCCGCTGTCCTCCAAGGTGGACAGAGCAGAGGCGATTCTCGCGGGCGCGGAAGCGGTGCGTGCGGCATGCGCGGGGGAAAGCGGCAAGATGGTCGGCTTCATCCGCGAAAGCACGTCGCCCTATCGCGTCCATACCACGCTCATCGACGTAAACGATGTGATGCTGGTGGAAAAGAAGATGCCGGACGAGTACATCAACGCGGCGGGCAACGGCGTCACGCAGGCGTTTATGGACTGGTGCGCCCCGCTGATCGGCGAGCCGCTGGAGAAGCTGATCTCCTTAAAGGATGATGGAATTTCACCCTTTTAATTTGTAAAGGGTTGACGTATAATCAAAACATCAAAAGACATTTTGTAGGAAAATGGACAAGGAGAAAGACATGGAAAAGAAGAATAAGAAAGGGAGCCTTGCGGATCGCATTCCTCATCAGGTTTGGCTGCTCATCTCGTTTGCGGCGGCGATGGGACTGTGGACGCTGTTGTCCGTGATCCCCGCGACCTCCCGTGCATTCCCGAATGTGTTTAAGGTTCTCGGTTCGATCAAGACCATGATCAGCCGCGGCGTGCTTTGGAAGGATATCTCTTCCAGCTTGATTTCCGTTGTGTCCGGTTACGCGCTGGGTTTCGTCATCGCCCTGCCGGTCGCCATCCTCATGGCGTGGTATAAGCCGGTTCGCTACATCATCGAGCCGTGGATCCAGTTTATCCGCAACATTCCGCCTCTGGCGTATGTTCCGCTGATCGTTATCGCCGCCGGCGTCGGTCGTAAGCCGCAGATTATCGTCATCACGATCGCGTGCTTCCTCATCATGTGCGTAACGATCTATCAGGGCGTTATCAACGTCGATGAAACGCTCATCAAGGCGGCGCGTGTTCTCGGCGCGACCGACAAGGATATCTTCATCCGCGTCATCGCTCCGGCGACCCTGCCGTTCATCCTGACCGCCATTCGTCTGGGCGCGTCCGTTGCCCTGACGACCCTGATCGCCGCCGAATCCACCGGCGCCATGGCGGGCTTGGGCATGCGTATCCGCAGCCTGAACAACTCGTTTGAATCCGCGCCGATGCTGCTGTACATCATCATCATCGGTATCCTCGGCATCACCATTGAAAAGCTCATCAAGACCGCAGAAAGGAGGCTCACGTCATGGCAGGAGAAGCGCGAAATCTGATCGGCAGCGACAAGGTCCGCGTCAAGATTGACAATGTCCGCAAGGTGTTCAACACCCGCAACGGCGAAATGGTTGCCCTGAACGGCGTAAGCCTGGACATCCACGAGAACGAATTCATCTGTGTCGTCGGTCCGTCCGGCTGCGGCAAATCGACTCTGCTCAACATCATCGCCGGTCTGACCGAGCCGACCAGCGGCAAGGTTTACTGCGACGGCAAGGAAGTCACCGGAACCGGCACCGAACGCGGCGTCGTCTTCCAGCAGTACGCCCTGTTCCCGTGGCTGACGGTCAAGAAGAACGTCATGTTCGCGCTGGAAATGCGCGGCGTCAAGGGCAAGGAAGCCGAAGAGGAAGCCCTCAAGTATCTGGCGATGGTCGATCTGGTCAAGTTCGCCGACCACTATCCCAAGGAGCTTTCCGGCGGCATGAAGCAGCGCGTCGCAATCGCCCGCGCCTATGCCGCCAACCCGGAAGTCCTGCTGATGGACGAACCGTTCGGCGCTCTGGATGCCCAGACCCGTACCCAGCTTCAGACCGAGCTGCTGGAAACGTGGGAGCGTGAGAAGAAGACCTGCTTCTTCATCACCCATGACGTCGAAGAGGCGATCATCCTCGCGCAGCGCGTCATCATCATGAGCGCCCGCCCGGGCCGCATCAAGGATATCGTGGATATCAACATCCCGTATCCGCGCACGCAGGAAACCAAGCTTACGCCGGAATTCAACGAGCTAAAGAACCACATCTGGAGCCAGGTCTATCAGGAGTATCTGGCAGTCAGAAAGTAAAAAGCCCCTAAGCGGATAGGAATTTTCCGCTTAACAATAACTGACAACACTCAGGAGGTAACATCATGAAGAAACTTCTCGCCGTGCTGCTCGCTCTGTCCTGCATGCTCATCGGAGCTGCGGCTGTCGCCGAAACGCTCAACGTCGCTTACATGCCGAACTACGGCAGCCTGTGGTCTGTGGAGACCGCGATCAACAAGGGCTACTTTGAGGAAGAGGGTCTGACCCTGAACCTCGTCGAGTTCGCCGACGGCCCGACCATCATCGCTGCTATGGAAAGCGGCTCCATCGACGTGGGCTACATCGGTCAGGGCGCTCACAAGCTGTGCATCAACGGCCGTGCTTCCATCTTTGCGCTCAGCCACATCTCCAACGGCGACGCGCTCATCGGCGGCAAGGGCATCAAGACGGTTGAAGAGCTGAAGGGCAAGGTTGTTGCCTACTCTTCCGGCACCTCTTCCGAGGACATCCTCAAGAATTCCCTCGATAAGGCCGGCATGACCATGGACGACATCAAGGCGATGGATATGGACGCTTCCGCCATCGTGACCGCGATGCTCTCCGGCGGCGTGGACGCCTGCGCGACCTGGAGCCCGAACAGCCTGAAGATCCTTGAGGAGCTGCCGGACGCCACCAAGCTGACCGACAACATGACCTTCTCCGACACCACCGTTTCTCTGGCGAGCTGGATCTGCATGCCGAAGTACGGCGAGGAAAACCATGACCTGCTGGTTCGCTTCACCCGCGCTCTGTTCAAGGGCATGGATTACAGCGCCAACGAGCATTACGACGAGGTCAGCGAGTGGGTTGCCAAGCAGACCGCTACCGACTACGAGTCCGTTTACAATCAGCGCGGCGACGCCCAGTGGCTGACCGGCAAGGAAGTTGCCGAGGGCGCTGCGGACGGCACTGTTGCGAAGTACTATGAGCTCCAGCGCGACAACTTTGTCAAGGCTGGCGCGGTTGAAAAGGATCCGGCTCCGGACGTTGCCGAGTATGTGCTCTTCGACGTCATGACCGAAGCCGGCAAGTAAGCCCTAAAATCGAAAAGCCCTTGGCATTGGGTCGCCCTTGCGTGGGGCGGCTCAATGCTTTTGCTGTAAAAAAGGAGTTTCCCCCGGAAATCGCGAACTTAACTTACAGAAACGTGGAAATAGGCGGGGAAGCCATTCAGCGCCCTGCCGGGAATCGGAAGATTTTGGATTTTCCATTCGTCCATAGATGAATCAGTCTGTTTCATTCACGAAGCAGAGAAGGGGTTTGGGCAGCGCCCAACGCAAAGGATAAAGTTATGCTGTTTCTGCTCATTGTGCTTTTGCTCATCGCCGCGGGCTTTACGATGCTGACCAAACGAAACCGCGAATCGCTGTTTCTGATGGGCATGTGTTGCAGCCTGATGGTGCAGTTTACGGGAATCCTCATTTTTATTGCCAAAAAGGGCGGTTATTCCAAGAACATCATCAGCTTCCTCTTTTTCTCGCAGACGCTGAGGATCAAGCTGCAATATCTGTTTATTACGCTTGATACGCTCGGCTATATCATCGCCATCGGGCGCTATCTCTTTCCGCTGTTCCTGCTGGAGAGCGCCCTGCAATACTCCATGATCGGCTGGCTCAGGCGGCATCCCGATGTGCAGAAATGGATCTGCCTTCTGCCTGCCGTGACGCTGGCGGTGTATTTCCCGCCCGTGTTCCGGTTTATCGTGGGGCAGTCGCCCGTCATGCACAAGGTGCTGGTGGAGGCGTCGTATTGGTGGATCATAGCCTATGTGGCAATCGCGATATTCCTGCTCGTTCAGGAACTCTTCGCCATCACCATGCGCTTTTGCCGGCAGCAGTTCGTCGGCATTGTCGTCTGCCATGTTGCGCTCAGCGGGCTTTATCTGCTCTACTGCGGGCAGGATCCCGCGCAGGTCTACCAGTTTTACAGCTATGACTACATCTGGAACAAGGGCATCGGCTATCTGCAATATGCGCCGACCATGGCGGGCTATGTGATCATTGTCGTCGTCAACATCATCTGCGGTGCGCTCGGCACGGTCAGCCTGATGCAGTATACGCAGGATTCGCTTCTCAGCGATCAGGAAGAGATGGCGCTGGAGCGCAAGTTCGACATTGCGCGGACGGGCGCTTCCGTGTTCGTTCATTCCATCAAGAATCAGCTGCTGGCGAACCGCATTCTCGAAAAGCGCATCTATCAGGAGCTGGACAAGGAGGAACCCGATCTTGTCCGCATCCGCGCCTGCGTGGAGCAGCTGCACCAGAGCAACGAAATGCTCATCACGCGCAGCGAAGAGCTGTATCGCACGGTCAAGAACAAGTCGATGACGCTTGTGCCGACGACGCTCGGGCAGATCAAGGAAACGACGCTGGAACGCTTTTACCACAAGTATCCCGATGCTCGGCTGAAAACCGATGTAAACGAAAATGTGACGGTGCTGGCGGATCAGAACTACCTGAGCGAGGCGCTGTATAACCTGCTGACCAATGCGTGGGAAGCGAATGTGGCTGCCGGGCATGACGACCGAGCCATCGAGCTGATGAGCCACAAGGAGCGGCTGTATACCGTGCTGGAGGTTCGCGACGAAGGCTGTGGCATGACCAAAGCAGAGCAGAAAAAGATTTTTGAACCGTTTTACTCTTCCAAAAACAGCAATACGAGCTGGGGCATGGGGCTTTATCATGTGCGAACGATCATCCGGGCGCATGTGGGAAGCCTTCGGGTAGAAAGCAAGCCGGGGAAGGGAACGTCCTTCTTCGTGCTGCTGCCCAAATATGTGCAGGACAGGTGATCGAATGATTAGAATACTGATTGCGGATGACTTTGCGCTGCTTCGGGAAGACATTTGCGATACCCTGAATGCGCAGGAGGACATGGAGGTCGTCGGCACGGCGGAGAGCGGTGCGCAGGCGGAAAAGCTCGCAGCCGAAACGGATTATGACATCATCCTGATGGACATCGAAATGGAAACGACGACGGCGGGCATTCATGCGGCGGAGAACATTCTGGCTGAAAACCCGGATGCCATCGTCATTTTCCTGACGGCGCACGAAACGGAGAACATGATTCTCATGTCGATGGGCGCGGGCGCAGTGGATTATGTCGTCAAAGGCTGTCCGGAGGACGAGCTGCTGCTGCATATTCGCAAGGCGTATGAGGGCGAGCCGATGCTCGGCGCACGCGTTCAGCATACGGTGCTGAAGGAATATTCCCGTCTTCGCCGTTCGGAGAAGAGTCTGCTGTTTTTCATCAACAACGTATCTCAGCTGACCCCGGCGGAGAGAAGCCTTGTGCGCTATCTGCTCGACGGGATGAAGGTCAAGGACATTGCAAACGCCCGCTGTGTCGAGATTGTGACGGTCAAGACGCAGATCAAGGGATTGCTTCGCAAATTCGGCTGCACGCGGACGAAAGAGATTGTCGAGATGATTCGCGAGCTGAATGTGGAGCATTTGTTTTAAGGTTTTTCGGCAAAGCTGGTTTTCGGGGGAAAGCCCGTTTCGATTGCAGAATGCGCTGCATTCTGCTCCGAAACTACGTTTTTTTCGGGTGGAGGTACGATTTGGGCTGCCGCCCAAACCCGCTTGGGGATTTCATCCCCAAACCCCATCTTCCGCTTCGCGGCGGTTATAAGAGGGGTTAGAGGAATCAGGGGACGCTTCGCTTCCTGATTCTCGTTTTTAGGTATGCTTCGCAATGGGGGACGATTG
>CAKUCW010000052.1 GCA_934643825.1 uncultured Clostridia bacterium
CCGGAATCAATCGCGTTCTGAATCGGCACTTCCATGCCTTCCCACTGCGGGAACGCAACGATCGCCTGAGCGCCCCAAGTCATGAGGTCGTCCAGCTGAGTGGTCATTTCCTCGGCGTTGTTCGAGGTATAGAGCTTGTAATCGACTTCGTCCGCCAGAGCGAGGCATTCCTGCTCGGCGTTATAGGCGACGCCCGCAACCCAGCCATGCGTAACGGCAGGAGCGAGGATGCCAATCTTGTACTTGCCCGCCGCGGAACCCACGGCGCACAGTGCCATGCACAGCACCAACGCAAGAACGAGCGTCAAAATCTTTTTCATACCATTCTTCCTCCTTCAGAAAGATCCTTCATTTTTGAAGTGGGATGTGTTTCGTTCTCCCCGCTTCTCGTTGTCCATATTTTAGCACGCACGAATATATATGTCAATTCAAATGGATTTATTTTCACAATTTTGCACAGATATTTTTGTTTTTTCATTTCACCCTTGCCTTGTTTTTGTACACATCTGAAACGAAAACCATCAAAAATCTTACATTCTCTTCTTTAGTTGTTTTCTTTTATGCGTCCGCATGCTATAATAATCGCAGCATAAGCGTTCGAAAAAAACGCGTTCGTCATCCAAATGCAAGGAGGAATCATACGATGAAACTGGGTTTTGTCAGCGCCATTCTGGACGGCTGGACCTTTGAAGAAATGATCGATACGGCAAGCGAAATGGGCTTTTCCTGCGTGGAAGTCGCCTGCTGGCCGCAGGGCAAAGCGGAGCGCCGCTATGCGGGTGTCAGCCATATCGATGTGGACAGCCTGAGCGACGAAAAGGCGGCTTACATCCTGAATTACTGCAGGGAGCGCAAGGTGGAGATTTCTTCCCTCGCTTACTATCCCAACACGCTGGACGGCAACCTCGAAAAACGCGCCCTTGTCGTTGAGCATTTGAAAAACGTGATTCGCGCCAGCCACAAGCTGGGGGTCAACATGGTCACGACGTTCATCGGGCGCGACCAGACGAAATCCGTCGAGCAGAATCTGGAGATCGTCAAGGAAGTCTGGCCGCCGATCATCGCGCTGGCTGAAGAGCTGGGCGTAAAGATTGCCATTGAAAACTGCCCCATGCTCTTCGGCGAAGACCAGTGGCCGGGCGGTCAGAACCTGATGACCACGCCGCCGATCTGGCGCAGGGTTTTCGAAATTCTGCCCTCCAAAAACCTCGGCATCAACTACGATCCCTCCCACTTCGTCTGGCAGCAGATTGATTACCTGAAGCCGCTTTATGAGTTTAAGGATCGGATTTACCATGTCCACTTTAAGGACATCAAGCTCTTCCCCGAAAAGCTGCATGAATTCGGCGTGATGGCTTATCCGCTCGATTTCATGAGCCCGAAGCTGCCCGGTCTCGGCGACGTCGATTGGGGCAAGTACGTTTCCGCGCTGACCGATATCGGCTACGACGGATACGCCTGCATTGAGGTGGAGGACAAGGCGTTTGAGGGCAGCAAGGAGCGGATTCTTGACTCCCTGCGCCTGAGCAAGCGCTACATGGATCAGTTCGTCATCTGACGCTTTCACTTCCGCCAAAGCTTATAACGCATCCAATTCAGCTATTCTTTCATTTGCGGAAAGGGCTATTCTCCCCCCTTTTCGGGGGAGAATAGCTTTTTATCTGCATTCTGCAACAGGCTGAGCCCGTCTTAATCGGAGATAGACAAAACAGGGCTGCCAAGCTCGTCAACCTGATCTTTCAAGAATAAATCCAAGCATTTGCGCCCGAAGGTTCCCAAAGAGATTGGGACGGGTGATGGGGAAAATCCCTTATGCATCATGCTTTGTGATCGGTTTCCTGAAAGATTGGGTTTCAGCTTGGCAGCCCTTTGCTGTCATAGCGTTTAAAAACGCGGCGAATTTGCCGATTATCCCAAATACGCCTTGCGGACGGCGTCGTCGTGCATCAGCATATCGGCGCTGCCTTCCTTGAAGATTTTTCCCGTTTCCAGCACATAGGCACGGTTGGCGATGGAAAGCGCCATCTGCGCATTCTGCTCAACGAGCAGGATGGTCGTTCCTGCCTTATTCAGGGAAAGGATGATGTCAAAAATCTGCTCGACCAGCAGCGGCGCCAGACCCATCGACGGCTCATCCAGCATCAGCAGCTTCGGCTTGCTCATCATGGCGCGTCCCATGGCGAGCATCTGCTGTTCGCCGCCGGAGAGCGTGCCGGCAACCTGACGCTGGCGCTCTTTCAGGCGCGGGAACAGCTCAAAGACATGATCCAGTGCTGGCGCGATTTCGCTTGCCTGCCGCGTATAGCCGCCCATCTCCAGATTCTCGCGGACGCTCATCTGCTGGAACACGCGGCGCCCCTCCGGGCAGAGCGCCAGCCCAAGCGAAACGACCTTGTTGGCGGGCATATGCGTGATATCCTTGCCTTCAAAGACGATCGATCCGCTTCTGGGATTGAGCAGCCCCGCGACGGTGTTCATCGTCGTGGATTTGCCCGCGCCGTTCGCGCCGATCATCGTGACGATCTCCCCCTGATTGACCTCGAAGGAGATGCCCTTGATGGCGTTGATGCTGCCGTAATAGACATTCAGGTTTTCAACCTTCAGCATGCTCATCGCTTAATTCTCCTTCCGCTTGCCCAGATAGGCTTCAATCACCACAGGGTTGTTCTGAATCTCCTCCGCCGTTCCCTTGGCAATGATCTTGCCGTAGTTCAGCACGCAGATGCCCTCGCAGATACCCATGACCAAGCTCATGTCATGCTCGATCAGCAGGATAGCGATGTGGAACTGATCGCGAATCTTGGTGATGTTCTCCATCAGTTCTTCCGTTTCGTGCGGGTTCATGCCCGCCGCCGGTTCATCCAGCAGCAGCAGCGACGGATTGGTCGCCAGCGCACGGACGATTTCCAGGCGACGCTGTGCGCCGTAGGGCAGGCTTCCCGCCTGATGGTTTGCCAGATCCTGCATATCAAAGATGCTCAGCAGATCGAGCGCACGCTCGTGCATTTCGCGTTCGCCGCGCCAGTAGCCCGGCATGCGGAAGATGCCCGGAATCATGCCGTAGCGCACCTGATTATGCAGACCGATGCGCACATTGTCCTCCACGGACATATTGCCGAACAGGCGGATGTTCTGGAAGGTTCGGGCGATGCCCATCTTGTTCGCCTGCGCGGTGTTCATGCCCGCGGTATCGCGCCCGTTGAGCAGAATCGTGCCCATCGTCGGCTGATACACCTTGGTCAGCAGGTTAAAGACGGTCGTCTTGCCCGCGCCGTTCGGCCCGATCAAGCCGGCGATTTCCGTCTTGCCGATGACCAGATTGAAATCCTCGACGGCATGCAGACCGCCGAAGTCGATGCCCAGATTTCGCGCCTCCAGCACGGGACGCTCATACAGGTCGCGCTCAGGAATGATGCCGTGACTCGGCGCGGGAACCATCTTGGTTGCGGCGCGTTTTTTCTTTGCTTCCGTCATGCCTCGTCAGCCTCCTTCTTGTTCCCGCGCTTTTGCGGAACGATTCGCTGCACCATGCTGCGCAGGGTCGGGTTGTTCGTCGCCAGCATGACCAGAATCAGTACGATGGCGTAGATGAGCATGCGGTAATTGGCGAACGCACGCAGCAGCTCAGGCAGAATCGTCAGCAGCGTCGCGGAGATGATCGAGCCGCGGATGTTGCCGATGCCGCCCAGAACGACAAACACCAGAACGAGGATGGACGTATCGAACTTGAACTTCGACGCCGCGACGGTCGAGAAATTCAGTCCGTAAAGTGCGCCCGCCATGCCCGCCAGCACGGCGGAGGTGACAAACGCCATCATCTTATACTTGGTCACGTTCAGACCCATCGCCTCGGCGGCGATGCGGTTATCGCGAATCGCCATGATGGCGCGTCCGGAACGGCTGTCAATCAGGTTCAGCACGACGAAAAGCGTAAACAGCACCAGCGCAAAGCCCATGCCGAACGTCGCGATTTTGGATACGCCGGTCGCGCCCGCCGGTCCGTTGATCAGCAGCTTGCCCGCGACGTTCGGGTTGTTGAACGCCACATGCAGCTTGCTGCCGTCCAGCGAGATATACAGGCAGTTGATGACGTTGCGGATGATTTCGCCGAACGCCAGCGTGACGATTGCCAGATAGTCGCCGCGCAGCCGCAGAACCGGTATGCCGATCAATACGCCCGCGATGCCCGCCGCAACGCCGCCGGTGATGATCGCCATCAGCAGGACGACGGTTTTGTTATCCAGCCCCATGCCCTTGCTCAGCCACATGGACATGACGATTCCGGAAAACGCGCCGACGCTCATGAAGCCCGCGTGTCCCAGACTCAGCTCGCCGGAAATGCCGACCGTCAGGTTGAGGGAAATCGCCATGACGATATACGCACAGATCGGCACGAGCTGACCCTTGAGCGAACGGGTCATGACGCCGGTGGAAATCAACACCTGACAGGCGATGAACGCAGCGATGACGATGGCGTAAGTGATCAGATTGGCGCGGAATTTTTTGCTTCTCATGGTGTTCACCTCACACTTTCTCGCGCATGGGCTTTCCGAGCAGACCGGTCGGCTTGACCAGCAGCACGAGAATCAGCACGGCAAAGACGAGCGCGTCGCCCAACTCGGTGGAGACATACGCCTTGCCCAAAATCTCGATGACGCCCAGCAGCACGCCGCCAATCATCGCGCCCGGAATAGAGCCGATGCCGCCGAAAACAGCCGCGGTAAACGCCTTGATGCCCGGCATGGAGCCGGTCGTCGGCTGAAGGGTCGGATAAGCGGAGCAGAGCAGCACGCCCGCAATCGCCGCCAGCGCAGAGCCAATGGCGAACGTCATGGAAATCGTCGCGTTGACATTGATGCCCATCAGCTCAGCCGCGCCCTTGTCCTCCGACACGGCACGCATCGCCTTGCCGAACTTGGTGCGGCTGGTGAACTGCGTGAGCGCAATCATGATGAGGATATTGGCCAGAATGGTGACGATTGTTTCTCCCGAAATGACCAGCTGACCCTCCAGCAGCGTGATCGATCCGATAGATACCACGGAAGAGAAGCTCTTCGGCGTAGAACCCCAGATCAGCAGCGCGAGATTCTGGAGGAAATAGCTCACGCCGATCGCCGTAATCAAAACGGCAAGCGACGGCGCCTGACGCAGCGGCTTATACGCCAGTCCTTCGATGACGATGCCCAGCACCGTGCAGACCGCCATCGCCAGAACGACGGAAAGAATGGCGGGCAGCCCCATATACTGCATCGCGCAGAAGGAAACGTATGCGCCGATCATGATGACGTCGCCATGGGCGAAGTTCAGCATTTTGGCAATGCCGTAGACCATCGTATAGCCCAAAGCGATGATGGCGTAGACGCTTCCCAAGCTGATGCCGTTAATCAGATAGGAAAGAAACAATGTCATGTCGTTCACCTCATTTGTTTGAGTTAAGGGGGAAAAACCATTGGGACGCTGTCCCAAACCCTGCCAAGAACCTGAGGTTCTTGGATTTCCCTCTTCATGGATTGCCACGCAATCCATGGGGCGCGATTCAAAACGCCGTAGAACGCTCAAGGCGTATCCGCCGATTGAGGGCAGGCTTGCGAATTGATCAGATACAACAAAAGTACATGGCTCCGAACAGCGCCGAAGCCATGTACGCTGAGATTGCTCGATTTACTCCGCGCTGACGTATGCGCCATCCTTGATGACGACAGCGATCGGCGTCTTGGTGACCGCACCGGTGTCGCTCCACGTCATGGTGCCGGTCAGACCTTCAACCTGAATCTCCTGGAAGGCGGCGATCAGCATATCGCAGGCTTCCTCAACAGGGGTCTCAGCGGTAACGCCCGCCTTCTCGCAGGCAGCAGCCAGCGCGTAGATGCCGTCATACGCATCGGCGGCGAACTGGTTCGGCACCACGCCGCACTTTTCCTCGTACTTGGCGACGAAGGAAGCGGTCTTTTCATCCTTAGCATCCGCGGCGAACGGGGTCAGCATCATCAGACCCTCAGCGAGGCTGGTGTCAAAGCCTTCGATGGCAAGGATGCCGTCCATGCCGTCCACGCCGAAGAAGGTCGGCTTGAAGCCCATGGTATCCGCCTGCTTGAGGATCATGGAAGCCGGGGTGTAATAGATCGGCAGGAAGACCAGCTCAGCGCCCGCTTCCTTAGCGGCAGTCACCTGAACGGAGAAGTCGGTCGTTTCATCGGTGAAGGTGGAAACGGCAACAATCTCCAGCCCCAGCTCCTTCGCCTTGGCGTCGAAGGTCTGGTAGATGCCGGTGGAATACGCGTCGGCGTTGTTGTAGATCACGGCAACTTTGCTCGCCAGCTTGTGCTCGGCGATGTACTCAGCGGAAGCCGTGCCCTGTGCCGGGTCAGTGAAGCAGACCTGATAGACGTTGTCCTTGTCGGCGGTCACATCGACGGAGGAAGCGGACGGGGTCAGCATGAAGACGCGATCCTCATACGCCTGAGCGCCGACGGCGATGCAGGGGTTGGTGGTGACGCAGCCCAGAATCATCTGTGCGCCCCAGTCAAGCAGGTTATTGTAAGCGTTGATGGACTTCTCCGGATCATGCTCATCATCCTGCGCGTTCAGCTCAAACTGCAAGCCGCCCTGCGCATTCAGCTCGTCCACGGCAATCTGTGCGCCGTTGGCAACGGCGTTTCCGTAAATCGCGGCGGCACCGGTCAGCGGTCCAATCAGACCGACTTTCACGGCGCCTTCGGCGAGCGCGAGGGGCGCGGTCAGCGTCATCACAGCGGCAAGCGCGGCAGCGAACAACTTCTTCATATTGAATTCCCCCTAAAGGACGCGGCGCATGGCCGCGGATGATTCGGCGGCACGGAAGATCAGCTCCTTCGTTCCCGCCGTTGATAGGTGGTATTATACTGCAAAGAATTTGCGGAAACAAGAGCGATCTTTCATTTTTCTTCACTCTTTGCATGAATCTTTTTCACTTTTCAACGCTCATTCTGCACAATCCTGCAATTCATTGCCAAATTTCACCAAATTTAGCGCTGTTTTTGCTGTCCATTGCAGGAACTGCCCGTTTTCCGCCTCTTCAGGCACATGGAGCGCACGCCCTCAGCCGATGGGCTTAAAAAACCATTCTTATGCCGGATGCGGGAATTTCCGCCGTGCCGTATCGATGATTCACGCCATGAACGCATTTCGGGACTAGCTATTCGGCGCATAACACGTTATAATAAAGAGCATTTGGTTTTTTCTATCATGCTTTTTCAATATAACCCCGTTTCAATCGTAGAATGCTGCGCATTCTGCTCTGAAACGATATTGTTCACGAATTAGGGGAATACGCTGGGCGATTGCCCAGACCCATTTGGGGACATTGTCCCCAAACCCTTTCTTCGCTTCGCGCAGCCTTAACGATTTTTTCCAACAAATGAAACCAGCATAACAAGGTGAACACATGATTTTCAATTCATTTTCCTATCTCGTCTTTTTCCCTGTGGTGACGCTGCTGTATTTCCTGCTGCCCAAAAAGATCCGCTGGGTCTGGCTGCTCGTCAGCAGCTATTACTTCTATATGAATTGGCACGCGGAATACGCGCTGCTGATGGCGGCAAGCACCGTCGTCACCTACGCCTGTGCGCTGCTCGTTTCGCGCTTTGAAAAGCAGAAGACGCGCAAGCTCGTGCTGATTGCGGGCATCGTGTTCAACGTCGGTCTGCTGGGCTATTTCAAGTACACCGGCATGTTCATCGACGTCCTGAACCGGGCATGCACCTTTCTCGGCTTTGAGATGCAGCTGCCGCAGGTGGATATCCTGCTGCCGGTCGGCATCAGCTTCTACACCTTCCAGGCGCTGGGGTACATGATCGACGTCTATAAAAAGCGGACGAAGGCGGAAACCAACCTCTTCCGCTATGCGCTGTTCATTTCGTTCTTTCCTCAGCTGGTCGCCGGTCCCATCGAGCGAAGCAGCCGCCTGCTCAAGCAGCTTTCCACGCCGCATGATTTCGATTACAGGCGTGCCCGCGACGGACTGCTCATCATGCTGCTGGGCTTCTTTGAAAAGGTGGTCATCGCCGACCGCGCCGCCATCTATGTCAACGCCATCTTCGGCGACTGGGTGAATGCCTCCGGCGCACAGATTGCGCTTGCAACCGCTGTCTTTGCCATTCAGGATCTGTGTGACTTCGCCGGTTACAGCTACATCGCCATCGGCACGGCAAAGGTGCTGGGCGTCGAGCTGATGACCAACTTCCGCCAGCCGTACTTCGCCCACTCGGTCACGAATTTCTGGGCACGCTGGCACATCAGCCTCAGCTCGTGGTTCCGCGATTACATCTATTTCCCGCTCGGCGCGGGGCGCAAGGGACCCGTGCGCAAGGCGCTCAACGTGATGATCGTCTACACCGTCAGCGGTCTGTGGCATGGCGCGGCGCTCAAATATGTCGCGTGGGGCATGCTCAACGGCGCCCTGCAGGTGGTCGAAGGCATTCTGCCGCAGTCGCGCCCCAAACGCTTCATCAAGCTGCATCACCTTTGCAGCATTCTGTGGACGGATTTCCTGATTCTCATCACGATGCTCATCTTCCGCGCCAACTCGCTGAGCGCCGCGCTGGGCATGCTGCTGCGCATCCCGACCGCGTGGGCAGAGCCTGCGCTGGCAACGGGCTTCTCCGCGATGCAGTCGCTCTGTCTGGGCATCTGTATCGTCGTGCTTTTCGCCATCGAGCTGCTGCATGAGAAGCGCAAAACGCTGACCGAGCTGACCGACCGCCTGCCCGTCGCCGCACGCGGCACGCTGTATCTGCTGGCGATTCTCGCCATCGCGGTATTCGGCGTCTGGGGCGCGGGATACAGCGCACAGGCGTTCATCTACTTCCAGTTCTAATCCATTCCTTCCGCTCAGCGCCGAAGGGATGTTCACGAGGTCTTAAATATGAAACGATTCTTCTGCGTTCTCCTCTTTATCGCCGCAGTCATCGGCGGGCTTCTGCTCTGCGACCACGTCACCCGAAGGGACGACAGCGAGCGCAAGTTCCGTTCCTTTTACGACGAAAAGCAGGATATCGACGTCTTTTTCATGGGCACAAGCCACGTTCTTGACGATATCACGCCAATGGAACTCTGGCGCGATTTCGGCGTGACCAGCTATAACATGGGCACCTCATCCGAATGTCTGGGCATGACGGAATGGATTCTCAAACTGACCGCCGATGTGCATAAGCCCAAAATCGCGGTCATCGACGTCTACTACATCGACAAGCCGCTCGATCTGGAATGGACGTACAGCTACCGCCATCTCTTTTTTGACAGCTATCCGCTCTCCCTCAGGAAGTTCGAAGCCGTTCGCGCAACGCTCCCCAAAGGGCAGTGGATGGAATTCATGATGCCCTTCTCCCTTTACCACAGCCGTTGGGAAGAGCTGATGACCGGCACGGGCGAACGCATGATCAACTGCGAACCGTTCATGATGGGCAGCGAAATGCGCATCGGACGCGGCGAACCGCTCCCCTATACCCGCACGCACGCAATGGCCGAAGGCGAACTGCCGGGCATGCAGGCGCTGCGGAACATCATCGCCTATTGCCGCGAAAACGGCATCGAGCCGGTTTTGATGGCATTGCCCGCGCCGGTTTCCGAGCAGGAACAGGCGAACATGAACAGCGTGCAGCGGCTCGCGGATGAGCTGAATGTGCCGTTCCTCAACCTGTTTGACGAGGATACGGGCATCGACTTTTACACCGACTGCTACGATTATCTGGGGCACATGAACCCGGATGGCGCAAGCAAGCTGACGCATTTCGTCGGTCAGTGGCTGACCGAGCATTACGCGCTGGATGACCACCGCGGCGACAGCGCTTACAGCGCCTGGAACGAAAAGCTGGCGCAATACGAGGCATACCGCGTGGAGAATTGGGAAAACAGCGAATTCGTTCAGCCCGCCGGGTCTTGACAAATCGCCCCGCTCTGATAGAATGATAGAGTAAGCAGAAAAAGGAGTATGATTCTCATGAATTTTGAACAGCTGAAAGAAGTTATCGTCGCGGCTCTGCCCAACTGCAACCCCGACGCCGTCACCCCGGAAGCCCAGCTTGTGCCCGATGTATGTGCGGACAGCTTGGACACGGTCGAACTGAGCATGGCGATTGAGGACAAGCTCGGTGTGAGCATGCCCGACGGACTGATGGCAACGTTTCTGACCGTGAACGACCTGCTGACCTATCTGAAGGAAAACAAGTAAGCCCTGTTTCGTCAACATTCTGAAACCTGTCGTGTGGGTTTTTCAATCCAAAACAAAAGAAGGGCTTTCAAGCTAACAACACCGATATTTCAAGAATAAAAAGAAATATTTGCGCCCGAAGGTTTCCAAAGGGCGACCGGAAAGCCCTTTGGTGGGGCGATGGGGCAAAGCCCCATATCCAAAAAATACTTAGATATTTGTTTCTTGAAATGTTCGGTTTAAGCTTGACACTCCCTTCCTTGACACTGATTCCCTACTTTGTCAACATTTTTGAGACCCGCCGTGCGGGTCTTTTTTGAAAGAGGTCTGAATATGAACGGATTAAAGCTGATTGCAACCGGTCGTGCGCTGCCCGAAAAAGCCATGACCAACGACGATATGCGCCAGTTCGTCGATACCAGCGACGAATGGATCTCCACCCGAACCGGCATCCACCAGCGTTATTTCTGCGGCGAGAGCGAAAACACGACGACGCTCTCCATTCAAGCCGCACGCATCGCGCTCGAGCAGAGCGGCGTCAGCAAAGAGGACATCGGCTGTGTGCTTGTCGCGACCTCTTCCGGCGAATACGCCATGCCCAGCACGGCATGTCTGGTTCACGCGGCGCTGGAACTGCCGCAGAATATTCCCGCCATGGATGTCGGCGCGGCGTGCGCAGGCTTCCTCTTTGCGATGGAAACCGCACGCGGTCTGCTTCTGGCGAACGACAAGCGCTATGCGCTGGTCATCGGCGCGGAGCAGATGAGTGCCGTTCTGGATATGCAGGACAGAAACACATGCGTGCTTTTCGGCGACGGCGCAGGCGCGGCGGTTTTCGAGCTTTGCAAGGACGCGCCCTATGAGCATGTCGTCGGCGTGCGCGGCGATACGCTCATCCGTGTCGGCGGTCCCTGCCGCGAGCAGCGGATGACGATGGACGGGCAGGCGGTTTTCCGCTTTGCCGTCACGACGATTCCGCAGTGCGTGAATGAGCTGTGCCAAAAGGCGGGCGTCACGCCGAATGATGTGGATTGGGTCATCTGCCATCAGGCAAATGTCCGCATCCTGGATGCAAGCATCCGCCGCTTGGGCATGCCCGCCGAAAAATTCTACCGCAATCTCGACCGATACGCGAACACAAGTGCCGCAAGCATCCCCCTTGCGCTGGACGAGATGCGCGAAAAGGGACTGCTCCAGTCCGGTCAGCGCATCATTTTGGTCGGCTTTGGCGGCGGCTTAACGTGGGCAGGCGTGATGATGGAGATTTAAGCGGGCTGAGCCTGCCTTCACTTCCGCCGCAGTCTGCAAAGCATTGAAATTTTGCGCACGCGGGCGGTTTCGGGCAATTTCCCGTATCATTGGCAAATCGGGCTGAGCCCGCCTTC
>CAKUCW010000053.1 GCA_934643825.1 uncultured Clostridia bacterium
GGCGGCGAAGTGAAGGTCAAGGTCACGATGGACGGCGACAAGATCGCGAAGATCGACGTGCTGAGCCACAACGAGACTGCGGGCATCTCTGATCCGGCGTTTGAAAAGATTCCTGCGGCGATCATCGAGGCGCAGAGCGCAGATGTGGACGTGGTTGCGGGCGCGACCAAGACCTCTGAGGCTCTGATTGCGGCTGTCAAAGACGCGCTGTCTCAGGTGAAGTAATTCAACCCCCTGAATTAAAAAAAGGCACCGAAGAACGGTGTCTTTTTTTGTACGGAATTTTGGGCGAAAAACGGCAGGAAAAGGCGTGTCAAGATTTGAAAAAAACTGCGTAATTTGGTATACTATAATAGTAAGAAAATGTGCAGGGAGAAGCACCGCGCAGGAGGTCGTTTATGATCCTTCATCTGGGCGATGACGTCAGCGTACACAGCGCGGACATCGTCGCCATCATCGATTTGACTCAGAGCCAGAGCGCCGTTACCGGCGCCATGCTCGCGGAGATCCGACGCCAGAACCGTATCCTTGCCCGCAAGGGGATTACCGCCAAAAGCGCGGTGATTTGCGCGGGCGCGAGGCGTGCGGGAGGCATGACGGAAAACGCACGCGTTTATCTCTCGCCGATATCCACAGCCACCCTTGCACAGCGTGCCCACGAGCACGCCTATCCCGAAGCCGATTTCCTCACGGAAGGCGAGGGAGAAACCGGGCAGCCCGACGGCGCGGACTGCTGAGCGCAGAAACGAGGAGATTAAATGGAAAATCAGGAAAATCAGATCCACCAGCAGGATCAGCTGGATCAGATCGAGCGTCCGGACGGCGCTTACGACGAGAACCAAATTCAGGTTCTCGAAGGTCTTGAAGCCGTCCGCAAACGCCCGGGCATGTATATCGGCTCAACGGACGAGCGCGGTCTGCATCATCTGGTATACGAGATCGTCGATAACGCGGTGGATGAGGCCCTTGCGGGCTTCTGCACCGAGATCATCATTACGCTGCACAAGGACGGTTCCTGCTCCGTTCAGGATAACGGACGCGGCTTCCCAGTCGGCATCCATCCCAAGATCGGGCGCCCGGCTGTCGAGGTCTGCCTGACCATCCTGCATGCGGGCGGCAAGTTCGGCGGCGGAGGATACAAGGTATCCGGCGGTCTGCACGGCGTGGGCGCGTCGGTCGTCAACGCGCTGTCCCGCCACATGCAGGTCAACGTCTATCAGGACGGCAAGATCTATCAGCAGGAGTATGAGCGCGGCAAGGTGCTGTACGACCTGAAGGTCGTCGGCGAAACCGACCGCACCGGCACGACCATCCGCTTCTGGCCCGATGTCAAGAACGAGTATGACCCGAACGGCATCTTTGAAACGGGCGAATTCCAGTATGACGTGCTGAAGACCCGCTTCCGCGAGATGGCGTTCCTCAACCGCGGCATCCGCATCGTCTTCCGCGACGAGCGTCCGGAGGAGCCGAAGGAGAGCGTCTTCCACTACGAGGGCGGCATCAGCGAGTTCGTCAAGTTCATCAACAAGAGCAAGGAAGTTCTCTTCCCGGAACCGATCTATATCAGCGGGCTGGTCGGCACGACGAGCGTCGAGGTCGCCATGCAGTACAACGATACGTATTCCGAGAACATCTTTGCGTTCGTCAACAACATCCACACGCCGGACGGCGGCACGCATCTGGCGGGCTTCAACATGGCGCTGACCCGCGTCATCAACGATTACGGCAGAAAGCACAATATCCTCAAGGCGAACGATGCCAACCTTTCCGGCGAGGATACGCGTGAAGGCTTGGCGGCGATCGTTTCCGTCAAGCTGGAGGATCCGCAGTTTGAAAGCCAGACCAAGTCCAAGCTGGGCAACAGCGAAGTGCGAACCATCGTCAACTCGCTGGTCGGCAAGCAGCTTGCGGACTATCTGGAGGAGAACCCGCAGGTCGCCAAGCTCATCCTCGACCGCTGCCTTGCCGCGTCCCGCGCACGCGAGGCGGCACGCAAGGCGCGTGACCTGACCCGCCGCAAGACGGTTTTGGAGAGCGCGAGCCTGCCGGGCAAGCTTGCCGACTGCTCTGAGCGCGACCCGGGCAAATGCGAAATCTTCCTCGTCGAGGGCGATTCCGCAGGCGGCAGCGCCAAGATGGGACGCGACCGCCACTTCCAGGCGATCCTGCCCCTGCGCGGCAAGATCCTGAACGTCGAAAAGACGCGCCTTGACCGCGTCCTCGCCAACGAGGAAATCAAGGCGATGATCACGGCGTTCGGCTGCGGCGTCGGCGATGAGTTTGATATCTCGAAGCTGCGCTATGACCGCATCGTCTGCATGACGGATGCCGATGTTGACGGAAGCCACATCCGCATCCTGATGCTCACGTTCTTCTATCGCTACATGCGCCCGCTCATCGAGCAGGGACATGTTTACGCCGCTCAGCCGCCACTGTACAAGGTGACGTATCAGAAGACGGAGCGCTACTGCTACTCCGACGCGGAGCTTGACAAGGTGATGACCGAAATCGGGCGCGAAAAGAAGCCGGACGTTCAGCGTTACAAAGGCTTGGGCGAAATGAGTGCCGAGCAGCTTTGGACGACGACGATGAACCCGGAAACCCGCACCATGCTGCGCGTTTCCGTTGAGGACGCCATCGCCGCGGATGAGATCATGAGCCTGCTGATGGGCGAAAAGGTTGAGCCGCGCCGCGAATTCATCGAGCAGAACAGCAAGCTCGTACTGGATCTGGATATTTAACAGAAACGTCGGGCAGCATCCCAACCCGCCTGAGGGACGAGTCCCTCAGACTCCCTTCTTCCGCTTCGCGGCAGGGTGAACCTGACGCAGAGCGATCAATAAGGGCGGGGCTTGGGGCAAAACCCCGACGTTCCCGAGAAAGGGGAAACTAAGTTGGATTTTAAAGATAACCTCCCCGGCAATACGACCGACCTTGAGCGCATCCGACCGATCGACCTTGAGCATGAGATGAAGAAATCCTTTATCTCTTACGCCATGGCGGTCATCATCACCCGTGCGCTGCCGGATGTGCGCGACGGTCTGAAGCCGGTTCATCGCCGCATCCTTTACTCGATGCACGAGTTGGGCGTTACGCCGGATAAGCCGTATCGTAAGTGTGCGCGTATCGTCGGCGACGTTCTGGGTAAATATCACCCGCACGGCGATTCCTCCGTCTACGGCGCTCTGGTGCGTCTGGGACAGGATTTCGCGACCCGTTATCCGCTCGTGGACGGACAGGGCAACTTCGGCTCTGTGGACGGCGACGGCGCGGCTGCCATGCGTTATACGGAAGCACGCATGAGCAAGATCAACATGGAGATGCTCGCCGACATCGACAAGGAAACGGTGGACTTCTCCCCGAACTTCGACGAAACGCTGATGCAGCCGAACGTGCTGCCGAGCCGTTTCCCGAACCTGCTGGTCAACGGCTCTTCCGGTATCGCCGTCGGCATGGCGACCAACATTCCGCCGCATAACCTCGGCGAGGTCATCGACGGCGTTGTCAAGCTGATTGACAACCCGGATGTGACCACGCAGGAATTGATGGAGTGCATCAAGGGTCCGGATTTCCCGACCGGCGGCATCATTTTGGGCCGCAAGGGCATTTACGACACCTATTCCACCGGACGCGGACGCATCGTGACCCGCGCCAAGACCGAGGTGGAGCCGATGCCCAACGGACGCCAGCGCATCGTTGTGACGGAGATTCCGTACATGGTGAACAAGTCCGTGCTGGTTGCGAAGATCGCCGAGCTTGTCCATGACAAGCGCCTTGAAGGCATCAGCGATATCCGCGACGAGAGCGACCGCGAGGGCATGCGCATCGTCATCGAGCTCAAGCGCGACGTCAATTCCGCCGTCGTGCTGAACTACCTGTATAAGCATACGCAGATGCAGGAGGCGTTCGGCGCAATCATGCTGGCGCTGGTGGATGGCGAACCGAAGATCCTCAGCCTGCATCAGATGCTCTACCATTACCTTGAGCATCAGAAGGATGTCATCGTGCGCCGCACGCGCTACGACCTCGATAAAGCCGAAGCCCGTGCGCATATTTTGGAAGGCTTGCTCATCGCGCTGGATAATATCGACGAAATCGTCCGGATTATCCGCAACAGCCCGAATACCGCCGAAGCCAAAATACAGCTCATGGAACGCTTTGCGCTCTCTGACAAGCAGGCGCAGGCGATTCTGGATATGCGCCTTGCCCGCCTGACCGGATTGGAGCGCGAGCGCCTGCAGGAAGAATACGCCGAACTGCAAAAGACGATTGCGTATCTTCGTGCCGTGCTGGCGGATGAGAAGATGGTGCTGGGCATTATCCGCGAGGAGATTCTGGCGATCAAAGCCAAGTATGCCGACGAACGCCGCACGCAGATCAGCATGATGGACGGCGAGATCGATCCGGAGGATCTCATTCAGGAGGACAGCGTCGTCGTGACGCTGACGCACTTTGGCTATGTCAAGCGCATCCCGCGTGCGACCTATCGCAGCCAGAACCGCGGCGGCAAGGGCATCATCGGCATGACGACCCGCGAGGAGGATTACGCCGAGCAGATGCTGGTCACCTCTACGCATGACGAAATCATGTTCTTCACCAACCGCGGGCGCGTATACAGCATGAAGGGCTACGAGATTCCGGAGGCTGGGCGCACCGCACGCGGCACCGCCATTGTCAACCTGCTCCAGCTCACGGGCGGAGAAAAGGTGACGGCGATGATCCCGCTGCCGCGCCAGAGCGAGGGCAAGTATCTGGTCATGGCGACGAAGGGCGGCTTGATTAAGAAGACCGCGCTGGATGAATTCGCCAACCTGCGCAAGGCGGGCTTGATCGCCATCGTCCTGCGCGAGGAGGACGAGCTGATCGGCGTTGAGCTGACGGACGAAACGGATGAGCTGATGCTCGCGACCCGCATGGGTCAGGCGATTCGCTTCAGCGAAACGGACATCCGCGCCATGGGACGCAACTCGATGGGCGTCAAGAGCATCGACCTTGCCGAGAACGACGAAGTCATCTCGGTTGCCTGCGTGGAAGAGGGCAAGCAGGTGCTTGCCATCACGCAGAACGGCTATGGCAAACGCACGGACATTTCCGAATTCCGTCTGCAGAGCCGCGGCGGCAAGGGCATCATGGCGATGCGCCTGACGGACAAGACGGGTCTGATGGCGGCTCAGCTGCTCGTGCATGAGGATGAGGACATCATGCTCATCACGGACGACGGCACCATCATCCGCATGCCGGTCAGCGGCATTTCCACCATCGGGCGCGTATCTCAGGGTGTGCGCGTGATGCGTGTGGAGGATGAGAGCCGCATTGTCTGCGTAACGGCGACGGAGCGCGACGAGGATGAATCCGGTGAGGAAGCCGGAGAAGACGGCGACGTGATGGAGCCGGTCGAGCAGGACTCGCTGGACATGGACGTGGGCGAACAGAACTCCGAAAACCAGCCGGAAGAAACCGACGAATAAACATGAAGTCATAAAGAGATAAAAAGGGAGGCTGTCACGCGAAAAGAGCTGGACAGTCTCTCTTTTTTTGCGGGAAGCGGGGGGTTACGATAGGGCTGCCGCCCTAAGACCTGCCTGAGGAACTTCGTCCCTCAGACTCCCATTTTCGCTTCGCGGCGGCTTGAACAGGGTTTGGCGTCAGCTATCGCGAAGCGATAGCGTAGTGAGGGTCAAGGGAACGATGTTCCCTTGTGGGGTTTGGGGCAAAGCCCCAACGTCCCCGGTGCCTCCTCGTTTCAGCCTCGCGACTGGATGCGGGGTTGGCGGAATCAGGAACGCTTCGCTCCCTGATTCTTGCTTTTTGAATCGCTTCGCGATTGGGGTTATGGGGGTTACGATAGGGCTGCAGCCCTAAGACCTGCCTGAGGAACTTCGTCCCTCAGACTCCCATCTTCGCTTCGCGGCGGCTTGAACAGGGTCTGGCGTCAGCTATCGCGAAGCGATAGCGTAGTGAGGGTCAAGGGAACCATGTTCCCTTGTGGGGTTTGGGGCAAAGCCCCAACGTGCCCCGTGTTCCCTCGTCTTTGCTTCGCGGCGGCTTTAAGAAGGGTTAGAGGAATCAGGAACGCTTCGCTCCCTGATTCACGTTTGATTGCGCTTCGCGCTTTTGGGGTTCGGTTGGGGTTACGATGGGGTTGCCACCCCAAACCCCGCTTGGGGATTTCATCCCCAAACCCCATCTTCGCTTCGCGGCGGCTTAAACCGGCTTAGAAAAAGGAGAAACATGGACAATCGAAAGAAAGGGCTTCTTGTATTCCTTGCGGTGACGGGCGTGAGCATTGCCGGTCCGATGGTCAAGTGGTCGATGTCCTGCGGCGCATCGCCCGTGATGGTCGCCTTTGGGCGCATGGCGCTCAGCTTTCTGCTTTTGCTGATTCCCGCGCTCAGGAGCGGCGAATTGCAGGCTGTCGTTCATGCACCGCGAAAACAGGTCGCGCTGGCTTGCGCATCGGGCTTCCTGCTTGCGATGCACTACACCTGCTGGATGACGTCGCTCAGCTTTGCTTCGACGTTTGTCTCTACGGCGTTGGTATGCACGCAGCCGCTCTTTGTCGCGACGCTTTCCGGCGTGCTGCTGCATGAGCCGATTAAGCGCGAAGCTGTGCCGGGCGCGGTGGTCGCGGTCATCGGCGCGGCGGCAATCGGCTTGTTTTCCATGGGCGGCGAGCAGGGCAGTCTGCTGGGCGACGCGCTTGCGCTCATCGGTGCGATGTTTATCGCGGGGCATTGGCTGACCAGCCGTGCGGCGCGGCGCGATTTACCCGCGCTGGGCTTCATGACGTTTGTTTACGGTGTTACGGCGGCTTGCCTGCTGCTGATTTCGCCGTTTGCGGGCGGTCTGCGGGTGACGGGCGAATCGCTCTATGGCATTATTGTGCTTGCCGTCGCCTGCACGCTGGGCGGACACGCGCTGATGACGTATCTTCTGGGCTTTGTCAGCGCGGACGTCGTGTCCTTTGCGCTGCTTGCCGAGCCGATCGGCGCGGCGTTTTGGGCGTTACTGCTCTTCCATGAAAAGGTGACGATGCCGCTGATGGTCGGCGGTCTGACGGTCATCATCGGCTTGATGCTGTACACCTATGGAGAAATGAAGGCGGGAAAGCGATAACCCTTGCCTTTTTTGGGCGTTTTTGCTATCATATAGCGGTATAAACAGAAAGAAACGCGGACGGTGATCCGCGGAAAAGAGGAATATCTATGGCAAATCAGAATGTGCTTGATCTGCGCGATGTCGCCGCAAAGGGCGTGGAGCTGGAAGGTCAGAGTGTGACGGTGGAAGGATGGGTTCGCAACCACCGCAAGCAGAAGAGCATCGGCTTCATCGAGTTCTTTGACGGAACGGCGTTCGCCACGATGCAGATTGTCTACGACGATCAGGTGAAGGACTTTGCCGCCGTGCAGGCGATTCGCAACGGCGCCGCCGTTCGTGCGACCGGCAAGCTCGTTCCCGGACGCAACGGTGCGCTTGAAATGCAGGCGGAAGAGATCATCCTTGAGGGCGACTGCACCGAGGATTACCCGCTCCAGCCCAAGCGCCACACGCTTGAATTCCTGCGCGATATCGCGTATCTGCGTCCGCGCACGCGCCTGTTCCAGGCGGTCTTCCGCGTTCGCTCGATTGCGGCGCAGGCGGTTCACAATTACTTCCAGAACCGCGGCTATGTCTATGTGCATACCCCGCTCATCACCGCCAACGACGCCGAGGGCGCGGGCAACACTTTCACCGTCACCAATCAGGAGATGGGCAAGCCGTACAAGGCGGAGAACGACTTCTTCGGCAAGGCGACGGCGCTGGCTGTGACCGGTCAGCTGGAAGCGGAAACCTATGCGCTGGCGTATAAGCGCGTATACACCTTCGGACCGACCTTCCGCGCCGAAAACTCCAACACCAAGACGCACGCGGCGGAATTCTGGATGATTGAGCCGGAAATCTGCTTCTGCGACCTCAACGGGCTGATGGACATCGAGGAAGACTTCCTCAAGTCTGTCGTGCAGGAAGTGCTGGACAAGGCGATGCCGGAGCTTGAGTTCCTCCAGGGCTATGCCAAGAGCAACCTGATCGAGAAGCTCCAGACGCTTACCCAGTCCCATGTTGCGCGGGTCACGCATGCGGAGGCGATCGATATCCTTCAGCACGCGACGCATCCGTTTGAGCATCCGGCGGTGCAGGGCGAGGATCTGTTCAAGGAGCATGAGAAGTATCTGACGGAAGAGCATTTCAAATCTCCGGTCTTCGTTTACGACTGGCCCAAGGACATCAAGGCGTTTTATATGTATCAGAACGACGACGGAAAGACGGTTCGCGGCGTCGATCTGCTCGTGCCGGGTTCCGGCGAGCTGATGGGCGGCAGCGAGCGCGAAACGCGCCTTGACCTGCTGACCGGACGCATGGACGAGCTGAACATCTCCAAGGATCAGATGGATTGGTATGTGAACCTGCGCCGCTTCGGCGGATGCACGCACTCCGGTTTTGGCATGGGCTTCGAGCGCCTGATTATGTATTTGACGGATATCGAGAACATCCGCGATGTCATCCCGTATCCGCGCACACCGGGCAACTGCGAGTTCTAAGAAGGACGTTTGGGGTTTTCCCGTTCCATTGCCCGATTTACGGACGATGGGGAGGAAACGACACATGCCCAAGGCTGCCTTTTTTCGCCCGAAGGGCGATGCGCCGTAAACGCTCGGGAAGCCCTTTGGTCGTGCCCGCAGGCATGAAATCCTTTGAAGTAAGAAAGATTGTTTCATGATAGATGAGAGATTTGTAAGAACGGAGTTCATCTTCGGCGAGGACGGCATGCGGAGGCTTGCCGATGCGCATGTCGCCGTATTTGGCGTCGGCGGCGTCGGCGGTCACTGCGTGCAGGCGTTGGCGAGAGCCGGCGTCGGGCATATCACCGTCATCGACGACGATGTGGTCAGTGTGACGAACATCAACCGTCAGGCGGTCGCGATGGATTCGACCATCGGACAGGCGAAGGTGGAGGTCATTGCCGCGCAGGTTCGGGACATCAACCCCGGCTGCGAGGTGACGCCGCTGCGCATGTTCTATACGCCGGAAACGGCGGAAGCGCTCGACCTGACGCAGTTTGATGCCGTGGCGGACTGCATCGACACGGTGAAAGCGAAAATCGAGCTGATTGTGCGTGCGCAGGAAAACGGCATCTATGCCATCAGCGCGATGGGCGCGGGCAACAAGCTCGATCCGACGCGCTTTCAGGTCGCCGATATCGCAAAAACCAGCGTCTGCCCGCTTTGCCGCGTGATGCGCACCCAGCTGAAAAAGCGCGGCATTGCGCATCACCGCGTCGTGTTTTCCACCGAAGAACCGCTGAAGATCGTCGCCGACGAGAGCAACGGACGCCATGCGCCCGGAAGCGTCAGCTTCGTGCCGCCGGTTGTCGGGATGATTATGGCGGGCGAGATCATCAAGAACATTGTAAAGGGGGAAGCGTGATGCCGAGCGGAAATGCTGCCGCTGCACGCGAAGAGGTCGAGCTGTCTTTCAAGCGGTATATCCTTGAAAAGACGGAAGATTTTGAGCGCGAGCCGATGGCGGATCTGTATCGCGTGAACCTGCTTGGGCAGATGCTCGACCGATACGACGCGCTGATGGACAGAGGCATGAATGCGGAAGCGGCTTTGCAGCGGACGCAGGATGATTTCGCGGATATCCCCAGACGGATGCGCCGCGAGGGCTTCGAGGAGCTGAACGCGCCGACGAGCAGCGGACGCTGGGAACAGCTGACGGAAGACGAAGCCGCTGCCTATGTCAAGCAGAGCAGCGACTGTCAGCACAGGATGGCGATGGGCGCGGCGCTTTGCAGCGCATGCGTCGCGCCGCTGATGGCGTTTACAGGTCTGATGACGATGATCAACGATTCGCTGATGGGCGTCGGCGGAACGCTGGGACTGGTCGGCATGTTTGGCATGATCGGCATGGGCATTTACTGCCTGACGACGGCGAAACGCCCCAAAAATCGGGCGAAGATTCGCGATTGCGAGTTTTCTCTCAGCCCGCGCCTGCGCAAAAAGCTGATGATGCTCAAGGAAGCCGCGGACGAGAAGATGCGGCGCAAGCGGGGCAGAGGCATTGCGCTTCTGGCAACCTGCGTCATTCCGATTTTTCTCGGCGCCGCGCTGGACAGCCTTGGCAATTCGCAGTTTAGCAACTATCCGTTAGCGATAATCGGCGTCGCCGCGATGTTCCTGATGATCGGCTTGGGCATATACGATGTCACTGCCGCGTCCGGCGAAAAGAAACCCCTGAGTGAACTTTTAAACGACGATTAAGGGACGTTTGAGGCTTTGCCTCAAACTCCGGCAGGGGCTTAAAGCCCCTGCACCCCTGCTTCGTTTTGCTTTGCAAAACGGGAGGGGAAAGATAGTTTAGAGTCTCTTTATCGCGAAGCGATAAAGAAGTGGGAAGTGCAGGAACCTCAGGTTCCTGCCGGGGTTTGGGGTGGAACCCCAAGCGTTTCCGTTCCCACCCCGTCTCCCGCGCGTGCGCGTGTACAGCGCTTGGCGCAGAAAGGAAAAAAGAATGGCATCACCCGTAACGTTTGACCTTGTGAAGAAGGACGCGAAAACCCATGCCCGCCG
>CAKUCW010000054.1 GCA_934643825.1 uncultured Clostridia bacterium
TCAAGCGTTGTCAACGGTTTTTCACGGAAATTTATAACCGACGACCTGAAAAATCACATCTTCCGTTTTCTTCTGCGCCATATAGGGTGCAAGCTCTTTTTCGGCTTTGAATGATCCGCCGCTCATCATGCTTTCGTTATCCTCCGTCCTCTCCTGCAAGACGTCAAGGATATGCCCTTCCCTGTCGCTGACAATGACGCTCAGCGACACAAAGCCGCTCAGATCAAGCCCTTCTGCCGTTTCCAGATGCAGCTTTCCGTCTTCGATCCACGCCTTCGCATCCGTGACCGTTTCCAAATGCCCCCGCGTCTGCGAATCAATCCGCGCCTCCAGCCGCACCCGCAAGAGCTTTGCCTGCCGAATCTTTCCCGCAAATTCGCCTAAACCGGTCTGCTCCACCGTTTTCCATTCTGTCGTTCCGCGCTTTTCGTCATATGCGCCCGCCTGAATTTCCTTGGTTCCCGCGAACAATACGACCCGCTCGTTCGGCTGGATTACGCGAACCGTGGAATAAAACGCGCCGCCAATCGCCGGAACATACCAGCGCGCAAATTCTTCTTTTTCCCCGTCGCAGGCAATCAGCCACGTTTCATCCAGCACGATTTTGCCTTCTGACTCGTTTTCCATTTCGATGAAGACAGACCACTGCGTCCCTTCGTCATCCCACGGAATGACCGATTGGCGCACAACCTTGAGCATGTCCGGTTTCATCTGGATTTTTTCCTGAGCCGCTTCTTCTTCGCTTAAAATCGCTTTGGGCAAATACGCATTAAAGAGCGTTCCGCTCGCCTGTGCCGTCATGCCGAATCCGATGCACGCGCATAACATCCACACAAAAACCAGCTTTTTCATGCTCAGCCTCACTTTCCCGCCGTCAGCAGCCTGTACCCCGCCGCTTCAACCCGCGCATCCTCTTCCTGTTCCAGCGTCACCCAGCTGCCGATTCGTTTTTCAAAGATCCAGCTCTCGCCAGCCAGAATCTGTTCGCCTTCTTCCAGCGATGCGCTGAATCCGTCGAGCAGCATGCCCTGCGCATCAAACGCCCACGCGCTGAGATAACCATTCGCTTCTTCGCCGTCCGTGTCGTTTTCCGTCAGTGTCGCCACAAAATAGTGGTCGCGCAGCGCGGCACTTGCTTCCTGCTTCTCTGCGGATTCCGTCTCGCAGACATCCAGCCACATTTCAAACCGTTCGGCATGATCCATTGCGCCTTCTTCGATTTCCACGCTCAGCAGCGCCTTTTCTCCCGCGGGAATCACGGCGTTTCCGCGCACGTCATATGCCGTTTCCAGCCGATTTCCCGCCGCATCGAACCCGACGAAATACATGCCGCCCGCCGTCAGTTCGCTGTCGGTCGTGTTCTCAACGAGCGCCAGCATCATATAAATGCCGCCCATATCATCGACATCCGCGTAGGTCTGTGCCAGCAAACGGAGCTTTCCGTCTTGCGTCGCAATATTCTTTTCTTCCGCCTGCGCCAGCGTCAGCGTTTCCTTTTCCAGCGGGATGATCTCGCGCTCTGCGCCGTCCGGCGCTTCTCCGATTGCGTTGTTCTGCGGATTATCCTGCATTTCTTCCAATCTGCGCGTGTGGTCGTTTCCCGCCAGCCCCAGCACATCGATTACGCCGCCCGGCATCAACGTGATGACCGCCAGAATCGCCGCCATCGCACACGCCGTCGCCGCAAATTTTCCCATGCGCGGCATCCGCTTCTTTTCCGTTTTCTTGCGGATCTGCCCGCGCACGGTGCGCAGGTTATCCGCATAATGGCTGTCTGCCGTTTTGCCGCCGAGCGTCATCAAAAACGTTTCACAGGCATCCACAAATGCCATGTCGATTTTCTCTGCCGGCTTGCTCAGCTCTCGATCGATCTCGTTCTGGATCCGCTTTTCCGCGCATTCTGCCGTCAGTTCGCCGGTTTCAATCTTTTGTTTGATGTCGTTCAGTGATTTCAGCAATTCCGCAGTTTCGCGCATGCGTTTTCCTCCTTTTTCGGTTTATCAATCCGCCTGCTCGTAGTCCTTCGCCATTTTCCTGACCTTTTTTCTGAGCCTTGTCAGCAAAACCCGAATCGCGCCGTTCGTCGCCTTTTCCCTTTGCGCAATTTCATCAATCGGCATGCCTTCAACATACCTTTTCTGAATCACGTTTTTCTCCCGTTCGCTCAGCGCATTCAGAATATGTTCAAGAAATTCGCGGTCGCCAATCTGTTTGGGCAGTGCATCGACAGCCGTCGCCAATGCCGCGTCGGCAATCGGGTTTCCGTCGATTGTGACATGCCGCTTTTGTCGTCTTCTGTATGTATTCAGCTCTGTCATCAGCCGATAGCGGCATGTTTTGTACAGCCATGCCTCGATGTATTCGCAGTCCTTGAGCTTGTCATATTCCTCAAACGCTCTCAGAAATGTCTTTTGGATGCTCTCATCCACCAAATCGCAGCACTCCGCCTGATAGTGAATGTAATAAAGGCACATGCGTTCCAGTTTTGGGGCATACTCCGCATAGATTCGTTCGATAAATTCTTCTCTCTCGTCCGCCATCGTGTACACCCACTCCGTTCCTTTTGCCTTCTATCCCTTATAGCGCATCACTCAGCCAAAAGTTACGGTGCATGGATTATAAATCTTCCATCTGATAAGCCCACGCCTTGCACACCGCATCCGTCCCGATTTTCAGCGTTGCGGCATCCTCAAGCCGTTTTCTCCAAACGATGCTGCTTCCCTGCGCGATGCCAAGATCGTCCGTGTCGTATGGGCTTTGCATCATCATATCCAGAATCTGCCCGTTCGCATCCGATACCGTCGCGGCGCAAATGACGCCGAACAGCGTCTTTTCCGTCGTATTGGTGAATTCCACACAGAGATAGTCGCCGTCCAGCCATGCGCGTACATCGCCCAGCTGCTTCCATTTTTCATTAACTCTCGAAGCCGTCTCCACCGAAATCTGAATGGAATGGACCTTGCCGATCTCCTTGACAAAATCGTACATCCATTCGCTGACGAGCATCGTTTCGCCCGGCTCGACGACGCTGGGCATATAGCTGACATAGTTTTCCTGATGCAGCGCATTTCCGTTCGCGCCAAGCACAGTCATCTGCACAGAACGAATCGGCAGTCTTTCGCTGCCGGTGTTTTTCAGCACGGCATAGACATGCGCTTCCGCCGAATAATCGTTTTCCAGCAAAACGCCGCAAGCTTCCACCGTCAGCCGCTCATCCGCACAGGTGACCGCCACATTTTCCGGTATCTTTCCCGACGCAGTGTTGCTTACACCATCCATCATCTGCATCCAAAATGGTTTTAGAAAATCCAGCGTATCCGCCGATGCCGATGCGCCCCAGAGCAGCATCGCCACCGCCAAAATCGTGATCATTTTTTTCATAGGTATCCCTCCCTCAAGCGATAGCAGCTTGATTTTTCATCGATTGGTCTATATACAAAACGAACCCCCGCAGGAAATTCATCCCACGAGGGTCGTCTTTGTTCAAATTAGAACTTGAGCGGGTTCACCTTGATGCCCGGGCCCATCGTAGAAGACAGGACGACGGAGCGGAGGTAGATGCCCTTCGCCGCAGCCGGCTTGGCGCGATTGATCGCGTTCATCAGCGTGCTGAGGTTAGCGGTGAGCTGCTCGGCAGTGAAAGACTTCTTGCCAATCGGGCAGTGGATGATCGCCTGCTTGTCCAGACGGTACTCAACCTTACCAGCCTTGATCTCGTTGATCGCCTTGGCGACATCCATGGTGACGGTGCCGCTCTTCGGGTTCGGCATGAGGCCTTTCGGACCGAGGACGCGGCCCAGACGGCCAACGACGCCCATCATGTTCGGGGTCGCAACGACAACGTCGAAGTCGAACCAGTTCTCACCCTGGATCTTGGCGACCAGCTCTTCAGCGCCAACATAATCAGCGCCAGCCTCTTCGGCAGCCTTCGCCTGCTCGCCCTTGGCGAACACGAGAACGCGAACCTTCTTGCCGGTGCCGTGCGGCAGCACGACAGCGCCACGAACCTGCTGGTCCGCCTGACGCGGATCGACGCCCAGACGCACGGAGATCTCCATGGTCTCGTCGAACTTCGTCTTCGCGGTCTGCAGAGCGAGCTTCACAGCCTCTTCCGGATCATACAGCTTGTTGCTTTCGATGAGCTTCGCGCTCTCAAGATACTTCTTGCCATGCTTCATAGTGTTGTTCCTCCTTGTGGTACAAACGGCTTAAAATCCTCCCACAGTTTCCGGTTCGCTGCTTGCGAACCGCCTCGCACGGAGATCCGTGCTTGACTCCGCCTTATAATCAGGCGTCGGCGACAGTGACGCCCATGGAGCGGGCGGTACCCTTGACCATGCTCATCGCAGTCTCAATGCTGGCTGCGTTGAGGTCGGGCATCTTCTTCTCGGCGATCTCGCGGACCTGAGCCTGCGTGAGCTGGCCGACCTTGGTCTTGTTGGGCTTGCCGCTGCCGGATTCCAGACCCAGAGCCTTCTTGATGAGCACCGGAACCGGCGGGGTCTTGGTGATGAAGGTGAAGGAACGGTCGGAATAAACGGTGATGACGACCGGGATGATCAGACCGACATCATTCTTGGTGCGCTCGTTGAACTCTTTGCAGAAGCCCGGGATGTTAACACCGTGCTGACCGAGCGCCGGGCCGATAGGCGGCGCAGGATTGGCCTTACCGGCCTGCACCTGCAGCTTGATCATGCCAGTTACTTTCTTAGCCATGGTAATAATCCTCCTCAATCTGTGGTCACGCGGAACAAATTGTTCCTCCCACGTCCGGCGCAGGTGCTAATCCCGCGTCGGGCTGATGCTCATTCAAAAAATGAGCCTTCTCAACAACCGGGAAAGTTCCCGGGGTTGTCTGTTTCTTTTCCGCCGTCAAGCCGCCCGATTACAGGCGCTCAACCTCGGAAATGTCATACTCCACCGTCGTCTTACGGTTGAGGATTTCGATCGAAACCTTAACCTTATGCTCCTCGGCATTGACCTCTTCGACCGTACCGATCGCGTTCTCGACGCTTCCGGTCTTGATCCGGACGTTGTCGCCCGGCTCAATGTCGATTCGAATCGTGCCCTGGCAGCTGGTCATCCGCTCATATTCCTCGTCCGTCAGCGGGATCGGCTCGCTTCCCGGGCCCACGAAACCGGTGACGCCGCGCGTATTGCGCACGACATACCACGTTTCCGTCGTCTTGATCATTTTGACCAGAACATAGCCGGGGAACAGCTTATGCTGAATGGTATGAGGCTTGCCATTGCGGATCTCGACGACCTCTTCCACCGGCACGGTGACTTCCTGAATCAGGTCGCCCATGCCGTTGTTTTCAACCGTCTTGACGAGATCGTTGGCGACTTTGTTTTCATAGCCCGAATAGGTATGTACGACATACCACAGAGCCTTCTCGTCCGTCATGTCAACCCTCCTGTGGTCAGGTCTTAGAGCTCAATGAGCTTCTTGACCAGGAACGAGGAACCGGTATCCAGCAAACCGACGATAATCGCCAACGCCACGACAAACACGATGACGACGATAGAGTAATTGATGAGATCCTTCTTGGACGGCCACGCGACTTTCTTCAGCTCAGCCACCATGTTCTTGAACGCACCGGAAATGCGGCCAGGCAGAGCGACGATCCAATTCTTCGCGCGGGTGAAGAAACCGGGCTTTTCGGTATTCTTCGCGCCTTTGGTTTCAGACATCTCTTTCACATCCTTGTCCGTCTTGTTGCGTGAATTAGCGGGTTTCCTTATGAACCGTGTGCTTCTTGCAGAAACGGCAGTACTTGCTCATTTCGATACGGTCCGGGTTGTTGCGCTTATTCTTCATCGTGTTGTAATTACGTTGCTTGCACTCCGTGCAGGCCAGCGTGATCTTCACGCGCACACCAGCAGCAGCCATACAAGACACCTCCTTCTCAAAAAGACAGACTTCTATCGCCTGTCCAAACATGCTTGCATATTGTACACCCGCGCAGAGAACTTGTCAACCGTTTTTTGCAAGTTTTTTTGATTACTCCGTAACTGCTCCGTTTTTCTCCCGTTTTCTCCCGTTTCCTTCGTTTTTCATCTCAGGCATCAAAATTTTCTCAGAAAAATCAGCCTTTTTTATCGGCTCTGCAAATCCAATTATCGCAGACCTTCGTAAACCCGCCGCGAAGCGGAAGAAGGGAGTCTGAGGGGATAATCCCCTCAGGCGGGTCTTAGGGATTGGAGTCACGCGCCCGCTGTGCGGGATTCAGCGTGACGGAAATCGGAAATCGCAAGGAGCGCTTGCGCGTTCGCGAAGCGGGCGCGTCTGCCGCAGGCAGAGGACAGCGCCCCTATGCGAGTTTCCCGGATCGGCAGCCCCAACGTAACCCCCATCTAAAAAAAGTAGTTTCGGAGCAGAATGCAGGGCATTCTGCAATCGAAACGGGTTATTACCGCAACACCCGTTTTTGCATAGCAAAAAGAGGACTCCCTTTCGGAAGCCCTCTTCGATGATCGTTTCAGACCGGGTATCACTCAAGGATCTTGGTGACAACGCCGGAGCCGACGGTACGGCCGCCCTCGCGGATAGCGAAACGCAGCTTCTCGTCCATAGCGATCGGGGTGATCAGCGTGCACTCCATGTCCACGTTGTCGCCCGGCATAACCATCTCAACGCCCTCCGGCAGCTTGATGTTGCCGGTAACGTCGGTGGTACGGAAGTAGAACTGCGGACGATAGCCGTTGAAGAACGGGGTATGACGGCCGCCCTCTTCCTTCGTCAGAACGTAAACCTGACCCATGTAGTGGGTGTGCGGATGGATGGAGCCCGGCTTAGCCAGAACCTGACCACGCTCGACCTCGTTGCGCTGGATACCACGCAGCAGGACGCCGATGTTGTCGCCCGCCTCAGCCTGATCCAGCAGCTTACGGAACATCTCAACGCCGGTGACGACGGTGCTGCGCGGCTTGTCCTGCAGACCGACGATCTCGACGGTGTCGGAAACCTTAACCACGCCGCGCTCGACACGACCGGTCGCAACGGTGCCGCGTCCGGTGATGGAGAACACGTCCTCGACAGGCATCAGGAACGGCTTGTCGGTATCGCGCTCCGGAGCCGGAATGTAGCGATCGACTTCGTCCATCAGCTGGAAGATGCACTGGCACTCCGGCGCATTCTTCGGGTCGGTGCCGCCGTTCTGGACATACTCCAGAGCCTTCAGCGCAGAACCGCGGATGATCGGGATCTCGTCGCCCGGGAAGCCGTAGGAGCTGAGCAGCTCACGGATTTCCATCTCGACCAGCTCAAGCAGCTCTTCGTCGTCCATCATATCGGTCTTGTTCAGGAAGACAACGATGTAGTGAACGCCGACCTGACGAGCGAGCAGGATGTGCTCACGGGTCTGCGGCATCGGGCCGTCCGGAGCGGAAACAACCAGAATCGCGCCGTCCATCTGAGCAGCGCCGGTGATCATGTTCTTAACATAGTCGGCGTGGCCCGGGCAGTCAACGTGAGCATAGTGACGATGCTCCGTCTCGTACTCAACATGCGCGGTGTTGATCGTGATTCCACGTGCCTTCTCTTCCGGCGCCTTGTCGATCTCGTCGTAACGCATGGCCTGCGCTTCGCCGAAGGTAGACAGAACCATCGTGATGGCAGCGGTCAGGGTCGTTTTGCCGTGGTCAACATGGCCGATGGTGCCGATGTTTACGTGCGGCTTGGTGCGCTCAAACTTTTGCTTCGCCATTTGATTTTCCTCCATGTGCCCGACCATGTCGGGCATAGATTATTGGGAAATAGCTTCCCGCGTATTCCGCACGGGAAGCCTGAAAGATTTACTTCGCCGCCTTGGCGCCGCAAACCTTCTCCTGAATGGATTTCGGAACCGGCTCATAGTGCTCCGGCTGCATGGTGTACACACCACGGCCCTGCGTACGGGAACGCAGCGCGGTGGAATAACCAAACATCTCGGAGAGCGGAACCAGCGCGTGGATCTCTTCGGTCGTGCCGTTGTGATCCATGCCTTCGATGCGGCCACGGCGGCTGTTCAGGTCGCCGATAACGTCGCCCATGTACTCTTCCGGAACCGTAACGTCAACCTTCATGATCGGCTCAAGCAGCACCGGATCGGCCTTGGCGATAGCAGCCTTGAAAGCCATAGAACCGGCGATCTTAAACGCGACTTCAGAGGAGTCAACATCGTGGTAAGAACCGTCGTACACGGAAACGTGGAAGTCAACGACTTCGTAGCCACCCAGCGGGCCGTTCTTGGCAGCCTCGCGGATACCGGCATCGATAGGCGCGATGAATTCCTTCGGAATGGAGCCGCCGACGGTGTCGTTGCTGAAGGAGTAGCCTTCGCCGGCCGCGACCGGGGAGATCTCGATCCAGCAGTGACCGTACTGACCGTTACCACCCGTCTGACGGACATAGCGGCCTTCAGCCTTGGAAGCCTTGCGGATGGTCTCACGATAGGCAACCTGCGGCGCACCGACGGTCGCTTCTACCTTGAACTCACGCAGCAGGCGGTCAACGATGATCTCCAGATGGAGCTCGCCCATGCCGGCGATGATCGTCTGACCGGTTTCCTGGTTGGTGTAGGTCTTGAAGGTCGGGTCTTCTTCAGCCAGACGCAGCAGACCGAGGATCATCTTTTCCTGACCAGCCTTGGTCTTCGGCTCGATGGCGACCTGGATAACCGGCTCCGGGAACTCCATCTTCTCGAGGATGATCTGGTTCTTGTCGTCGCACAGGGTATCGCCGGTCGTGGTGTCCTTGAAGCCGACAACGCCGCAGATTTCACCGGTATAGACCTCGGTGATTTCCTTACGCTCGTTGGCGTGCATCTGGAGCAGACGGCCGATGCGCTCGCGCTTGCCCTTCGTGGAGTTGAGCACGTAGCTGCCCGAGCCGATATGACCGGAGTAGACACGGATGAAGCTCAGCTTGCCGACGAACGGGTCGGTCATGATCTTGAACGCCAGTGCGGAGAAGGGTGCTTCATCGCTGACCGGACGCTCGATTTCCTCGTCGGTGTGCGGATCGAAGCCCTTGACCGGCGGGATGTCCAGCGGAGACGGCATGTAATCGACAACGGCGTCGAGCAGCAGCTGAACGCCCTTGTTGCGGTAAGAAGTACCGCACAGCACGGCGAAGAAGTTGCAGGCGATGGTGCCCTTGCGGATAGCAGCCTTCATTTCTTCGATGGTCGGCTCTTCGCCTTCCATGAACTTCTCCATGATGCCGTCGTCCACGTCGGCAAGCGCTTCGATCAGCTGCTCACGATAGAGCTTCGCGTCGTCGAGCATCTCCTCCGGGATCGGCTCATCACGGTAGTCCTTGCCCAGGTCATCATAGTAGACCTCGGCACGCATGGTCAGCAGGTCGATGATGCCGCGGAAATCGCTCTCCGCGCCGATCGGCAGCTGAATCGGATGCGCATTCGCGTGCAGACGCTCGTGGAGCATATCCACCACGCGATAGAAGTTCGCACCCATGATGTCCATCTTGTTGACGTACACCATGCGCGGAACATGATAATGCTCAGCCTGACGCCAAACGGTTTCAGACTGCGGCTCGACGCCGCCCTTCGCGCAGAACACGGCAACGGAGCCGTCCAGAACGCGCAGGGAACGCTCAACCTCAACGGTAAAGTCGACGTGACCGGGAGTGTCGATGATGTTCAGACGATAGTCCTTCCAGTAGCAGGTCGTCGCAGCAGACGTAATGGTGATGCCGCGCTCCTGCTCCTGAGCCATCCAGTCCATGGTCGCGGTGCCTTCATGCGTTTCGCCGATCTTGCGGTTCTTGCCCGTATAGAACAGGATACGCTCGGTCGTCGTCGTCTTGCCGGCATCGATATGCGCCATGATACCGATGTTGCGAACCATCTTCAATTCATGGTCTCTGGGCATGTTTAATCTCCTTTTTGTTCAGGCAGCCATGACCTGTGTCATGCCGCCTCGCACGATCGGACGGAAATTACCAGCGGTAGTGAGCGAACGCCTTGTTGGCTTCCGCCATACGGTGCATTTCTTCCTTACGCTTGACAGCCGCGCCGGTGTTGTTGCTCGCGTCGATGATCTCGGCGCACAG
>CAKUCW010000055.1 GCA_934643825.1 uncultured Clostridia bacterium
CAGGGAAAGTGCAACAGAGAGATACCGCACGCTTGACGTGTAAGGGTGGAAAGGTGAGGTAAGAGCTCACCCGCGGCATGGCGACTTGTCCGCGATGTAAACCCCGCTCGGAGCAAGAAACGAAAGAGCGTTTAAGACGGCCCGTCGATGCTCTCAGGATTTCGCTTGAACCCATCGGTAACGGTGGGTCTAGATAGATGACCGCCTTCAACAGAACTCGGCTTACAGGCAACGCTCACAACGTTTTGAGATTTTCGGCGCAAAACTTCGGTTTTGCGCTGTTTTTTTGTAAAAAAGGCTTGATTCACAGAATAAGGCATGGTATAATCATCCGGAAAACGCACCTGCGCCTGTTTTTGTGCGCCCTGCCGCGATACGCGGTCTGCACAAGCAAGAGGGCGCAGGGAGGGTTTAATAAAAGGAGGAAAACACACATGGCAGTTATCTCTATGAAGCAGCTGCTGGAGGCCGGCGTTCACTTCGGCCATCAGACCCGCCGCTGGAACCCGAAAATGGCGCAGTACATCTTCACCGAGCGCAACGGCATCTACATCATTGACCTTCAGAAGACCGTCCGCAAGATCGACGAGGCGTATGCGTTCGTCCGCTCTGTGGCGATGGAAGGCAAGAGCGTGCTGTTCGTCGGCACGAAGAAGCAGGCGCAGGAGTCCATCGAGACCGAGGCCAAGCGCTGCAACATGTATTATGTCAACAACCGCTGGCTGGGCGGCATGATGACCAACTTCCGCACCATCAAGACCCGTATCGCCCGCCTGAACGCCATCGACGCGATGGAAGAGCGCGGCGAGTTCGAAGTGCTGCCGAAGAAGGAAGTCATCAAGCTGATGGCCGAGCGCGAGAAGCTCCTGGAGAACCTGGGCGGCATCCGCGAGATGAAGAACCTGCCGGGCTGCCTGTTCGTGGTTGACCCGCGCAAGGAGCACATCGCCGTGTCTGAGGCGCGCGCGCTGGGCATTCCGGTTGTGGCGATCGTGGATACCAACTGCGATCCGGACGAGATCGATTATGTGATTCCGGGCAACGACGATGCGATCCGCGCGGTGAAGCTCATCGCGGGCAAGATGGCGGACGCCGTGCTGGAAGGCAAGCAGGGCGAGCAGGCTGAGCCGGCCGCCGAAGCGAAGTAATCGACCGAAGCTGGAGGAAGATATTATGGCTAATATTACTGCTGCCCTGGTTAAGGAACTGCGCGAGCGCACCGGCGCCGGCATGATGGACTGCAAGAAGGCGCTCGTCGAGTGCGACGGCGACATGGACAAGGCCATCGACTTCCTGCGTGAGAAGGGTCTGGCTGCTGCTGCGAAGAAGGCCGGCCGTATTGCCGCTGAGGGCATGGTTGACACTTTCGTGGACGAGAACGGCGTGGGCGTGACCGTTGAGGTCAACTGCGAGACCGACTTCGTTGCCAACACCGATCGCTTCAAGGATCTGTGCCGCGATTTCGCCAAGCACATCGCTGCCGCTGCTCCGGCGACCGTTGAGGAAATGCTCGCTCAGCCGTTCTATAAGGACGCCAGCAAGACCGTCAACGATCTGATCGGTGAAGCGACCGCTTCCATCGGCGAGAAGATCTCCGTCCGCCGCTTTGCCCGCTTCGTTCCGGAGCATGGCATGGTGGATACCTACAACCACATGGGCGGTCGCATCGGCGTTATGGTCGAGCTGTCCTGCCCGGAGGTTACCGACGAGATCAAGGCGCTGAGCCACGATCTGGTTATGCACATCGCCGCCGCGAACCCGCAGTTCGTGCGTCGTGACGAAGTGCCGACCGACAACCTGGAGAAGGAGCGCGAGGTTCTGACCCAGCAGGCTCTCAACGAGGGCAAGCCGGCGAAGATCGTCGAGCGTATGGTCGAAGGCCGTATCGAGAAGTACTACAAGGAAGTCTGCCTGCTGGAGCAGCCGTTCGTCAAGGATCCGGATATCAACGTGACCAAGATGCTCGGCGGCAAGGCGGATGTGGTTCGCTTTGTGCGTTTTGAGCGCGGCGAGGGTCTTGAGAAGCGTCAGGACAATCTCGCGGCTGACATTGCGGCTGAGCAGGCCAAGATGAAGAAGTAATTTCTTCCCACATGGGGGCGTGCGTAAGCATCGCCCCTTTTTTAGGACACGGAGAGGAGAAATAACATGCCAAAGTATAAGCGCGTACTGATTAAACTCAGCGGCGAAGCGTTGGGCGACCACGGCAGACTGTTTGATTTCGATCAGATTGACCGTGTGGCGGACGTCATCCGTCAGCTTCACGAGACCGGCACGGAAATCGCAATCGTTATCGGCGCGGGCAACATCTGGCGCGGACGTCAGGGCCCTGCGGCGAAGATGACCGCCATCAATGCTGATCACATGGGCATGCTCGGCACGGCAATCAACTCCATCGCCATGCAGGACGCCGTTGAGCGTCAGGGAATCCCGACCCGCGTGATGAGCGCTGTCGAAATGAACCGTTTCTGCGAGCCGTATACTTATCGCCGCGCTGTCCGCCATTTGGAAAAGGGGCGCGTCGTCATCTTTGCCTGCGGCACGGGCAACCCGTTCTTCTCGACCGATACGGCGGCTGCTCTGCGTGCGGTTGAAATCGGTGCGGACGCCATTCTGCTTGCCAAAAACGTGGACGGCGTGTATGACAGCGACCCGCGTGTCAATCCGGAGGCGAAGCTGCTGTCGGATGTGACCTATCAGCAGGTTCAGGAGCGCGACCTCAAGGTTATGGACGCTTCCGCCATCACCATCTGCCGCGAGAACAAGGTTCCGTGTATCCGTGTATTCGGTCTGGATGATCCGCAGAACATTCTGCGCGTCATCGAGGGCGATATGATGGGCACGGTTGTTCATCCGTAAGCACACAAAACCACTTTTATCCAACAGCCGAGGCATTTGCTTCGGCTGTTTTGATATGTTTATGCAAAAGGGCTTGCCAAATGGTGGGGTTGTGGGTTAAAATATAGAAAAAGAAATTCGAGGAGGCTGTCCCCTATGACGATTGCCGAAATTCAGAATAACGCCAAAACCAAGATGGAAAAGACCAAAGACGTGCTTCGTTCTGACCTGATGGCGATTCGCGCCGGTCGTGCGAATCCGCAGCTGCTTGACCGTATTACGGTCGATTACTATGGCACGCCGACCCCGCTCAAGAACGTTGCCAACATCTCTGCGCCGGAACCGCGCATCCTGCAGATCAATCCGTGGGATTCGAAGATGGTGAAGGATATCTCCAAGGCGATTCAGGCGAGCGATCTGGGTCTGACCCCGTCCAATGACGGCAAGGTCATCCGTCTGATGCTCCCGGAACTTACCGAAGAGCGCCGTAAGGAACTGACCAAGCTCGTCCGCAAGACCTCTGAGGAGAGCAAGGTTGCCATCCGTTCGATTCGCCGCGATGCCGTCGATCAGGTGAAGAAGCTCAAGAAGAACAACGAAATCACCGAGGACGATCAGAAGAAGGCGGAAGAGGACATCCAGAAGCTCACCGATGCGGCGATCAAGGACATCGACAAGATCAACGCCGATAAGGAAAAGGAGATCATGGAAGTCAAATGAGAATGCAGCTGCTTGGGCTTGAATTGAGGCAGGCAGAGTCCATTCTCGACGCGCAGGGCATACATCCACAGGTGACGGTGACCGATTCGCCCCGCCGCAAGCAAACGGAAGGCGGAACGATGCGCGTGGTTTACGCGTCAGATGATGGAAATAAACTGGTTGCTGCGCGGTTTTTTGACCCGATTTCAGATCCGCAGGCATAAGCATACGACTGCCAGCGGGAAAAAGAAGCGACAGCGGGTTTCGTCGGAGCGGCGCTCCTGCGATACCCGCTTTTTCAGTATGGATTGAGTTATGCCGAATGCGGAAGCATACACAGGAGGATAGATATGGCGATTTTCGGAAAAGATGAGGACATGAAGCCGGTCACGTCGGCAGCGGAGCTGGATCGAGCGCTTTTGCCGCGCCATGTTGCCATCATCATGGACGGAAATGGACGCTGGGCGCAAAAACGTGGCATGCCGCGCACGATGGGGCATAAAGCGGGCGTTGAAGCGCTGCGCGAGATCATCAGGTATTCCGACGAGCTGGGCATCGAAGCGCTGACCATCTATGCGTTTTCCACGGAAAACTGGAAACGCTCGACGGAAGAAGTCGGTGCGCTGATGCGCCTGCTGCTCCAGTATTTTACCAGCGAGATCGATGAGCTGAACGAGAAGAACGTCCGCATTCGCATACTGGGCGATATAGACGGCATGCCCAAGGGGCTTGAAAAGCAGCAGGATGCGCTGCATGCCGCCATTCGGCGCACCCATGAAAACACGGGTTTGCAGCTGAATATTGCGCTGAATTACGGCGGTCAGCAGGAAATCATCCGCGCCGCGCAGAAACTCGCACAGCGTGTGGCAGACGGAGGGCTTTCTCCGAAAGAGATCGACAAGGCGGCATTTGAAAGCGAATTGTACACGGCAGGGCTTCCGGATGTCGATTTCCTGATTCGGACAAGCGGAGAAATGCGGCTGAGCAATTTCCTGCTCTATCAGCTGGCGTATGCGGAATTCTATCAGACCGATACGCTTTGGCCCGATTTCAATCGCCGCGCATATGATGAAGCGCTGCTGGCGTATGCAAAAAGAAATCGCCGATTTGGCGGCGTATAAGAAAGAGGGATTTCATGAAAACTCGCCTGATTACTGCGGCTGTCGGCATACCTTTTCTGATTTTTACGCTGATTGTGCGTGGATGGTTTGCGGAATTTGTCATTGTAGCGCTGACATTCATTGCGATGTATGAAAACTATCGCGCACTGAAAAAAGCGGGTTATCAGATTTGCGAATGGGGCGGATATGCTGCCGCCGCGGCAATGTGGCCGTTGAGCCGCCAGATGGGCGTGCTGGATCCGCTGCTGCTGGTGGTGGCGGCGATGGGGATTTCGATGACCGGCGTGATGCTGCGCGAAAAGCCGACCTTCCCGGATGCCGAGGCGTCCGTCTATCCGCTTTTTACATGCTTTTTGCCGATGTCCATGTTCATGATGATGATGAACAGTACATACGGCGGCGTGCCGGGCGTCGCCTTGATCACGATGGCTTTTGCAATCGCGTATGGCGGGGACGGCGCGGCGTATTTCGGCGGTCGTGCGTTCGGCAAGCACAAGCTCTGCCCGAGCGTCAGCCCGAAAAAGACGGTCGAAGGCGCAATTTTCGGCTTGATCGGCGGAACGGCGGTCGGATTGATTTGCAGAGCGGTCTTTGTTTCTGTGTTCCATATGCGGATGCCCGGCATTCCGGCAACGATTGCGCTGGGGCTGATTGGCTCGGTAGCCGGAGAAATCGGAGACTTGTCCGCGTCGCTGCTCAAGCGGCACAGCGGTATTAAGGACTACGGAAAGATTTTTCCCGGTCACGGCGGCGTGATGGATCGATTCGACAGCGTGATTTTTACGCTCATCGTGGTCTACTGCTACACATTGGTTTTGTAAATTACGGAGGCAATTATGCGAAAGTTGGCTATCTTGGGTTCGACGGGTTCGATTGGTACGCAGGCGCTGGACGTCGCGGCACGCCACAGCGACCGATTCAAGGTTACGGCACTGGTCGCGCACAGCTCCAGCGAAAAGCTCTTTGAGCAGGTTCGCCAATTCCACCCGCAGATTGCGGCGCTATCCGTTGAGCCGAAGGAAATCCCGGAGGATATCCGCGAAGGATGCCAATGGATGTTTGGTGAAAACGTGCTGCTGGATGTCGTACGCGCATGTGACGCGGATGATGTGCTGGTTTCCGTCGTGGGCGTCGTCGGTCTGGCGGCGGTCATGGAGTCGCTTGCCTGCGGCAAACGCGTGCTGCTGGCGAACAAGGAGCCGCTCGTTGCGGGCGGCGAGCTGGTGACAGAGGCGGCGCGTAAGGCGGGGCATCCGCTGCTGCCGGTGGACAGCGAGCATAGCGCAATTTTCCAGTGCCTGCAAGGGGCGCAGGGAAACGTGCCGACCCGTCTGATTCTGACGGCGAGCGGCGGCCCGTTCCGTACATGGTCGAAGAAAGATATTTACAACGCCAGACCCGAGCAGGCGCTCAAGCATCCCAACTGGAGCATGGGACGCAAGATCACCATCGATTCCGCATCGATGATGAACAAGGCGCTGGAAGTCATCGAGGCGAGATGGCTGTTTGACATGCCGGCGGAAAAAATCGATGTGCTGATTCATCCGCAGAGCGTCATACATTCTATGGTCGAATATGCCGACGGCGCGGTGATGGCTCAGCTGGGCACGCCGGATATGCGCCTGCCGATTCTCTACGCGATGAGCTATCCGGAGAGGCTGGCAACGGGCGGCAAGCGTCTTGATTTTACGCAGATGAAGGCGCTGACGTTTGAGCAGCCGGATTACGACCGATTCCCCGGCTTGAAGCTGGCATATGATGCGCTGAAGGTCGGCGGCTCGATGAGCGCGGTGCTCAACGGTGCAAACGAAATTGCGGTTGACGCGTTCCTGCATGAGCGCATTCCGTTCGGCGCGATTGCACAGCTGGTTGAAGAGACGATGCACGCGGTGCCTGTCATCGCGCATCCGACGCTTGAGCAGGTGTTTGAGTGCGACCGTGCGGCGAGGCAGAAGGCGACGGAGCTGCTTACCCGATTCGGCGCGTAAAGCAGGAGGTGTTTTCGGTTCATGTATGTGGTTCTGGCGCTTTTGCTGCTGGGCGTTTTGATTATCGCGCATGAGGCAGGTCATTTCTGGGCGGCGCGGGCATGCGGCATTGGCGTGCAGGAATTCTCGATGGGCATGGGCCCGCTGATTGCAAAATGGCAGAGCAGACAGGGAACGCAGTTTTCCGTGCGTCTGTTGCCCATCGGCGGTTACTGCCAGTTTTACGGCGAAGACGAGGATGAACCGGATCCCCGGGCTTTCAATAATCAGGCGGTATGGAAACGGGCGATTACGGTCGCAAGCGGCCCGCTGATGAATTTCCTGGTCGCGTTTCTGGTTGTCGTGCTGTTCATGAGCGTCATTGGCATCAACACGATTGTGCCGAAGGTGGCGCAGGTTGAAGAAAATGCGCAGGCTGCGGGACTGCGGGTCGGTGATGTCATCTTTTCCGTCAACGGCGCGGAGATGACGAAGTATCAGCAGATTTCGCAGGCGATTGCGGCATCGGCGGGGCAGGATGTGACGCTGGGCGTGAAGCGCGGCGAAGAAACGCTTTCGCTGACGCTGACGCCGTTTTATGACGAAGCGGCGGGGCGTTACCGTGTCGGCTTTTCGTTCGGACAGGAGCGGACGAGGATATCCATTCTGACGAGCATTCCCGTTTCCGTGCAAAAAAATGTCGAGAGCGTGAAGCTCATCCTTTCCACCCTTAAAGATATGATTTTCAAGGGGCAGGGCGTGGACGATGTAACCGGTCCGGTCGGCACGGTATATGTCATTCAGGAGGTCACCCAGCAGGGCGGACTGGACGTCTATCTGGAATTGATTGCGCTCATCAGCGTGAATCTCGGCGTGATGAATCTGCTGCCCATTCCGGGCTTGGACGGAAGCCGTCTGCTGTTCCTGCTCGTTGAAGCGATTCGCCGCAAGCCGGTGAAGCGGGAGTGGGAAGGCGCAATCCACGCGGCGGGCTTTATCCTGCTGATGGGATTGATGGTTCTGCTGACCTATAAGGATATCATGCGGTTCTTTATAAAGGGATAAGAGAAGCGAGGAGAAGACAAATGAGCGGAAAAACACGTCAGGTTAAAGTGGGAAATGTGCTGATTGGCGGCGGCGCTCCGGTCAGCGTGCAGTCCATGACGAATACGGACACGGCGGACGTCGAAGCGACGCTTTCCCAGATTCGTGCGCTGACGATTGCGGGCGCGGATATCGTGCGCGTTTCGGTGTACAACGACGCCTGCGCGGAGGCTGTGCGTGCGCTGGTGGATGCAAGCCCGGTGCCGCTGGTCGCTGATATTCACTTTGACTACAAGCTCGCCCTGAAGGCGGTTGAAAACGGCATTCACAAACTGCGCATCAATCCCGGCAATATCGGCGGCGAAAAGAATGTCAAGATTCTTGCCGACTGCGTGAAGGCTCATCATATTCCGGTACGCATCGGCGTCAACTCCGGTTCGGTCGAAAAGGATATCCTTGCCAAATACGGCGGCCCGACGCCGCAGGGCATGGTTGAAAGCGCCTTGGCGCATGCGAAGATGCTGGAGGACTGCGGTTTCTACGACATGGTGCTGTCGATGAAGGCGAGCAACGTGCCGGATACCGTCGCAGCATATCGGCTGGCGAACGCTCAGTGTGATTACCCGCTCCATCTGGGTGTGACCGAAGCCGGTCTGCCGGAGCAGGGCAAAATCAAGAGCGCGATTGGCATTGGTTCGCTGCTGCTGGATGGCATTGGCGACACCATTCGCGTGTCGCTGACGGGCGATCCGTGCCTCGAGCCGCCGGCAGGCATCGAAATTTTGCAGGATGTCGGACTGCGCAAGGATTGCGTGCAGTATGTGTCCTGCCCGACCTGTGGACGCACCTGCATCGACGTGGGCGGCATCATGCGCCGGGTTCAGGAAGAACTCAAGGGCGTAAAGGTGCCGTTTAAGGTCGCCGTTATGGGCTGCGTGGTGAATGGACCGGGCGAGGGACGCGAAGCCGATATCGGCATTTGCGGCGGCGGAAACGGCACAGGGCTGCTCATCAAAAAGGGACAGCAGCCGCAGAAGGTGACCGGTGATTTGGCACAGATTCTGATTGACGAGATTCATAAGATGCTTTGATTTTCGAAAGAAAGTGAGAGAAGCACATGAATCACTATGTATATGATCAAATTATTTCAGAAATTGATAGAATACTATCTAATGGTGGATTTTTGTTGTTTCTGATTTGGTTTATTCAAAGAACAGTTATCGGGATTTTATGCTTTAAGCTGGCTGAAAAAAAGGGATATGTGGGTTACTTCTTTACAGGAGCATTGCTTGGTATTCTGGGATTTGTGTATGTTATATGC
>CAKUCW010000056.1 GCA_934643825.1 uncultured Clostridia bacterium
TCCATCCTCTCCATTTTGGTCGATGCGGTTCTGGCGTTTGTCTTTGCCATTTATCTGCTTACGAAAAAGGAGAGCGTCGCGGTTCACCTGAAAAAACTCGCCCTGACGGTGCTGCCATGCCGAAAGGCGCAGCGACTGCTGAACATCGCATCGCTGACGAACCACACCTTCACGAACTTTGTCAGCGGTCAGTTGACGGAGGCAATCATCATCGGCGCACTCTGCTTTGTCGGCATGTTGATGCTGGGCATTCCATATGCCGGGGCGGTTTCAACGTTTGTCGCGGTTACCGCGTTGGTGCCGATCTTTGGCGCATGGCTTGGCGGCGGTTTTGGCGCATTTCTGATTCTGCTGGCAGATCCTGTCAAGGCGGTATGGTTTGTCGTCTTCCTGCTGGTTTTGCAGCAGGTAGAGGGCAATCTGATTTATCCAAAGGTTGTCGGCAAATCCGTCGGTCTTCCGGGTCTGCTCGTTTTGATGGCGGTCACGATTGGCGGCGAGGCATTCGGCGTCATGGGCATGCTCTTCAGCGTTCCGGTCTGCGCGGTGCTGTATAGTCTTTATTTGGAGTTTATGAAAAAATCAGACGAATCGTAAGTGCGAGTATAGTTAAACCTCTGCATAGAAGTAAGATACTACTCGTTTTTCCGGGGTTTCCAAAGAAACCGCAGCTTCTTGGCACACTAGACCTTGGCTCAAGGAGATGGCGTTGACCGCCGCTTCCGCATCCTCTCGCCGCGCTGCTTTCCCGCTTGTCCATTCCCGCAGCAAAGGGATACCCGTCACTTTCCCCTGCGCTTTTCCGTTATCATGAAGCGACATCACGAAGGAGAACAGGAAACAGAAAAATCAGTTAAAGGCAGCATAAGAAAAATTCCGTCAGAGTCAGTGATCAGACTCTGGCGGAATTTTTTCGTTATGGCGGATGATCTCATTCGGCGCTTGGAAGAAGCCCTCCTCCGTCTGCCGTTTTTTAAATCATCGTAGTGGAAGGCAAGAAAAAATCCGAACCAAACCTGATTCGGATTCTATGTTTCTGGCTCCCCAGGTAGGGCTCGAACCTACAACCCTTCGGTTAACAGCCGAATGCTCTGCCATTGAGCTACTGAGGAATGTTTGCTTGCGTTCGTCGAAGAACGTGATTATTATACCGCCAAGCTCGGATCTTGTCAATCCCTTTTTTAATTTTTTTCAATTCTTTTGATGTTCTTTTTTCATTCATCGCAAAGCGCCTTCTTCAGCGAAATCGTCCCGTAACTTGCCGGAACCTTTCCCGCTGAAGAAGGCGCTGCTTCTGTGATATCGTTTTGCCTGCTTTTTAGTGCGTTACCGTATATAGCGCATAGAAATAGCCCTTTTCTTCCATCAGTTCATCAAATGTGCCCACTTCGGCAACTCTGCCATCCTTCAGCGCAATAATGCCGTCATAGCGCCTGAGCAGACTCTCCTCCAACGCATGAGTCACAACGATGCGCGTCACGCCATCCAGATCGAGCAGATCGGATGCGACCTGATGTGCCGTTGCCGCGTCAAGCGCTGCCGTCGCTTCGTCCGCCATGAGGATGGACGACCGTTTGAGCAAGCTCCTCGCAATGGAAATACGCTGCTTTTCGCCGCCGGAAAGCCCCTTTCCGTTTTCTCCGCAGGCATAATCCATGCCACGCGCATCGACCAGTTCACGCAAATGCGCCCGATCGATGGCACGCTCCACATCTTCGCTCGAAAACTCGCTGAACATCGTGACGTTATCCCGTATCGATGCATTGAACACAAAGACGTTTTGCTGGATGATCGATATCTGCTCATACAGCGATTCGCGGCTGACGTTTGCCATCTCATGCCCGTCCACCGTGATGCTTCCGCGATATCCCGTTTCCGCGCCCATCAGCAGCTTGAGCAATGTGGATTTTCCGCTTCCGCTTGCGCCGACCACGGCATACGCCCGTCCCGCTTCAAGCGTCAGGGATACGTTTTCAAGCACATCTTTTCCGGTTTCGTAGCCGAAGGAAACGTCCTTCAGCTTAATCGCATCGCTTAGCCTTCCAATGGCTTCGCAATTGCTTTCGTCCTCCCGCTTTTCAAGCATCTGCGCCAGTTTCTCGGTCAATCCGATTGCAGCTCGACGCGCCGCAAGCAGATTTGGCAATTGAGAAAGCGGCTGAAGAACCACGGCGACGAGATTCACAAACAGCATCACCTGACCTGCCGTTATGCCATATCCGGCTTTCGCCAGAAAAGCGCCGACAAGAAACACGCCCATCTGTGTGCTGATTCCCGACAGGCTTCCGAGCATCGCGACCATTTTCCGGATGCGGTATCCTTCGTATTTTTCCTGCTCAAGTCTGTTGTTTTCGCTGTCAAAAATCTGCTGCATCTGTTTTTCCGCACGGAAGCTCTTGATGACGGCAAAACCATTCAGGCAGTCGCTCAGCAGCGAGGCAAATCCTGCATTTCGATCGGAAACGCGTTTCTGCGCTGCCGTCAGCTTGCTTCCTGTCAGGAAGGATACAGCAATCGGCAACGCCGCAAGAACGAGCACAATGCCCGTCATCAGCGGCGAATTCCACAGCATGAGCGCCAAACCGCCGACGAGCGTCACCATATTGCTGATCAATACAAATTGCTGAATCAGATAATCCTGCTCGATCTGATTGACATCGTTGGTCAGCGCCGAGAGATAACCCGACGTGTTTTCCCTTCCGAACTCCGCCATGCTCTTCTCAGTCATTTTTTCAAAAGCAAATGACTTGTATTGACGCAAAGCGCGTCTGACAAAACGCGGTTCTGCCGCCCGCCGCAGCAGAAGCAGCACTGCGGAGCCGGTAATCTGCACCACCGTAAGCAAACAAATCGTCCTCAGCCCCAGCGAACCGGGCACTCCCGTCATCTCATCGATGATCACCTGAAGGAGCCATGACACCCACACGTTCAGCATGCCCAGCGGGATTGAAATCGCCGCCGCGACGCAAAACGCGGGAATATTCCCCTTGTAAAACTGCGCGTTCAGCTGCTGCTTCATCGTTTTCTGTTTTTTCACGACCGCGTACCTCCTGATAGGACGACATTGTCCAATGATTACGCTCCATCTCAAGCGTCAACACGCGGATGGCTTCTATTTCCTATTATACCAACACATTTTTCATATGTATATACTTTTTTCTCTTTCGGACTCTTTTCTCGGCATCGTTCCCCCGTTTCTGCGCAAAAAACGAAATCGCGCAAATAAACGCATAGAATTCCGCTTGGATGCTTGCAGATTTTTCCTTTCATACGCTATAATAGATCGATAAGCTCTGTACTTTCTGAATAAACGGAGGAAATGCTCATGAAATTCAAAGCGATTCTGCTGTCTGTGCTTTTCATGCTGCTGTTGCTTGTCTGCGCACAGGCTTCCGCAACAACGACCACTGTTATGATGTACATGTGCGGAACGGATCTGCAAAGCGACTGCGTAAACGATATTTATGAAATGTGCAGCGTCGATCTGCCCCGTAACGTCAACGTCGTCGTTCAGGCAGGCGGCGCATCCGAATGGGACGATTCCGACTTGCAGCCCAACGCCATCAACCGCTTTGCTATCGGCTATCTTTCCTTTGAGGATATCCAATCCCCCCGCCGCGGCAACATGGGCAGCAAGGATGCGCTCGTCGATTTTGTTTCATGGGCGACCGACGCCTACCCCGCCGACCGCTATATTCTCATTCTCTGGGATCACGGCGGCGGCTCCATGTGGGGCATCTGCTTTGATGAAACCGCAGACGACGACAGTCTGACCATCCACGAGGTCAACGACGCGCTCTACGCTGTTCAGCAGAAAAAACCCGATTTTCATCTGGATATCATCGGCTTTGACGCCTGCCTGATGGCGACTTATGAAATGGCTGTCCATATGCCGGGCTATGCGGATTACATGGTTGCCAGCGAAGAGCTTGAGCCTTCCCTCGGCTGGAGTTATGACGGCTGGCTGGGCGACCTCGCGGCAAATCCCGAGATGGATTCTGCCGATATCGCCGTATCCATGGTCGATCGCTATATGAAAGCATGCCTTGACGTCAATCCCAACGACTACCTCAGCCTGAGCGTGATCGACCTGTCCGTTGTTCCCACCCTGCTCAGGCAGGTTGAAACCTATTCCACCTATCTGACCGAAGCGCTTGAAAACGGACAGCTCTCCACCATCAGCCGCGCACGTCAGCGCATGTATCCGTTTGGAAAATTTGCCGACAGCTCAACCGATATGGTTGACTTCATGGCGTTTCTCGATGCAACACGTCAATTCGCGCCCAATATGGCAAGCCAGATTGAATCCACCTATCGCACCGCGATTCACTACTCACTCGGCACGGATATGTTCGATTACCTGACCGGTATGAGTATTCTGGTCCCCGGCAGCAACGTCAGCGAGTTTATAACTAATTTTGACGAACAGTATGACTGTGGCGAAAAATACCCGAATTACAGCCAGTTTGCCTACGGCTATGCGACCCTTCTCGCAGGCGGCAATTACACTTTCACCCTGCAAGCGCCGACGCAGGCTTCCGCCTCCGCAACGAGCGGGTTATTCAGCTCCCTTCTCCATGCGGACGCCGTGCCCGGCGGCACATATGTCGTTCCCGAAGACGCTTCCAACGATGCGGTCGTCACCGAATCCGGTCAGCCGCAAACCACAGGCTCTGGTTGGAACGGATTTGGTTCCGTTCTGTCCGGCTTTATCACACCCGATGACAGCGAAGAAGAGGACGAATACGCCTTTTTCTCGGATATGGACACGGATTATGCCTGCTACATGACCCTTTCGCAGGATGAACTTGCCAATCTCTCTCTGGCAGAGGGTTTGCTCTATCTGGATGCCAGCGACGACGAAGATACCATCTGGGTCGAACTTGGCGCGATGCAAAACGCAGGCATTGATTGGCAGACCGGCGATATCGTCAGCGGCTTTGACGGCACATGGCCCATGCTCGAGGATCAGCTCGTCGTTCTCTACGATCAGGTGCGAACGCAGAGCATGCGCCGAAGCGTCATTCCCGTAACCCTCAACGGCAAAAATGGCTATCTGATCGTGATCTTTACCGCCGCCCATCCGGAAGGCGTCATCTCCGGTTTCTCCGAAGGCTATGATGCAAACGGACTGCCCGTGCGCGGCATCACTCAGCTTGCCAAAGGCGACGAGATCATTCCAACCTATCCCATTCTCTACGACGACGGCACCGGCGAAATGGTCGAGGACACCATCGAAGGCGATCCCATCATCGTCGGCAATACGCTGCCTACATTTGAATATGTGTCACTTGAAGGCGCAGATTCAACCTTCCTCTATTGTTTCCGTCTGACGGATATTTTCGGTCAAAGCGAGCTCTCCGAAATGATTGACTTCTATCTGTAAGGTGTTCCCATCTAACCTCGAAGACGGATGAAGATCAAAAGCATCCATACCTTTCGACACCCTCAAATACAAACGGCGCTCCGAAACGCATCCGGAGCGCCCATTTTATTTTGATCAATCAAGCATACTCTCGCCCGTTCGGGCGTCAATCGCAATCATCTGAGATTCGCTCTCTCCTTCAAATTCGCCCCATATCCGAATCAGCCATGCCGGACGCGCCATCGCCTGCGTCAGCGCCCGGTCTTCCGCCAGCATCACATAGCCCAGCCGTATTTCAGACACATGCGCATGCTCAAGGTACACCTCTGTTGAACTGAGTCCTTCACACGCTTCCAGCGCATCGCGGACAGGAATCGGTTTAAACGCTTCTCCAATTGCCTTTTCTTCTGTCGGAACAAAACCCAGCCTCAATTTTTCGATTCCTCTGCGGCTGACCTGCGCCGTAATGACCGTGCGCGGCGTTTCCCATTCGTATATGCCCGGCATATGTTCATCCGTTTCCATGATAGGCAAACCATGGAAGAACTGTCGATAGCTCAACTCGTAATACTCGTCTTCTTTCGTCCAGTCTTCGATGAGCGTTTCATCCGGACTGACGCCATGTTCGCGGTGCGCCTTCGTCGCCGCTTCCAAATCGCTCACACTGAAGGATTCCGCAAAGACCGGCTCTTTCTGAATCTCAACGCCCAACGCTGTCAGAATTGGCTGGATTTTTTCTGTCGCCGCCCGAATCGGAAAATCCTCAAGCGGCGTAGCCTCAACCCTCTCGCCAACGCTCCTGTTCCACTTTTCTATGGGATGGTACGCTTCTTCCGCTTCCAAGCGCCATTGTGTCGCCCGCAGGAACAGCTGACCATACGGCGAAAATCGGGCACAGTCTTTTTTCCAAAACACTTCCTCGCCTTTGGTCAAAAAGGCAATATCATCATATCTGCGTTTTTCAAGCTCTTTTCCTTTGCCGAACCACAGCGATAGGTCAAATCTCTTTTCCGGCTTATTGCCCAAATCAAGATTGGTTACCTCATAAGTCTGAACGTGCTCAACCTCCGTTCCGTAAATCTCCGCATCAATTGAAACCTGCTGATTTCCAATCTTCATTGTCGTCGTAACACGCTCTGCTTTTGCCGTTCCGAACAGCAAGGTTAGCATCAGCATCGCCATCCAACATGCTTTCATTCTTCACCCTTCCCTTCTGCAACAGCCATATTTCGGTCAAAGTCGAGCTTTACGTGGCTTTTAATGCCGCGCACGCCGAGCATCAGGCTATGCGGCAAACTCTCCGGAAGCCCGGTTTGTATCGTCAGCACATATCCACTTTGAGCATCGCCTTCGCGTTGAATAACTCCGCCGTAGCGGCTGTTGACTGCATCATCCGCGCTGTTCACGTAGAATGTCGGCATCGCCTCTCCAAGCCGCGTTTCCGGCTTGTACCGAATCTCTAACGTTGCGCCCAGCGGCGTATAGCTCGCCTTCACATGCTTAATAGATAACCAGCCCTCCAAATCAACCTCGGTATCCATCTCAACGGTTTTCGGCGTGATGCGCGGAATTTCAAATTCGATGGCTCCGCTCTGTCTGTTTGACCATTGTTTGTGATTTGCCGTCATCGTTGCGCACCCCAGTGAAACATGAACCCGATCTGCATCCAACTCCTTTTCCAAGGTTTCGCTGATATACAGGGTCAGCGTTCCTTCTTGGTCGTACTGTCCATCTATACAGCCTGTAATCCCCTTCTGATTTTCTATTGCGCCCAGCCAGCAATCCACTCGAACACAGTTGTCGCGAACATTATCGTTCTGGTTTTCCAAAACGGCAACGCGTCCATCCGTCGCCTGAATCGTCAGCACCGCCTGCAAGGTTTTGCCATCAAACACAGCTTCACGAACAACAAATGTCGCGTCATCCAGCTCGCCGCCCGTCTGTGAAATACCGCTTTCAATCAGAGCAACTGCGTCCGGAGAAGCATCTTTCCAGAAGTGCGTCAAGCCCCAATACCCCGTCGCGGCTGCCGTCGCGATCAAAAGGGTCATCAACACCGCCCATGCAACCGCCCATTTATACCGACGCTTGTTTCCGGTGCGGGGTGACATCATTGCCTTCAGCAGCACATTTTCCTGCCGCGCATCAAATCCGTCAGGCAGCTTGATGCTTTCCATATATAGCCGTCTTTCCAAATCAGTCAAAGCGTTTCCTCCTTCTCCAGCATTGCTTTCAGTTTCTGCCTACCCCGCGTCAATCTGGATGACACGGTTCCGCGTGTCAGCTTGAGCGCTTGGGCAACCTCAGCAAGGCTCATTTCTTCCTCATAAAACAGAGTCAAGGGCACGCTGTATTTCGCGTCCAGCTTTTCCACGTCATTCCAAATATCCGCTCGTTCCCGTTCTTCCTGCGGCTGGTCAAACACGTTCTGGTCATCGGTAGGCAGCTCCCGCTTTCTGCGCCGCAGCACCTTGTGGCATGTGTTCACGGTTATGCGCATCAGCCACGGTCTGACAGCGTCCCACGACCGCAGTGAACCGATATGCGTATATGCTTTCATCGTAGCATCGGCAACCGCTTCTTCCGCGTCGCTGTCATTTCGCAGCATCATGCGTGCCACGCGGAACATGCCTGCGCGATTTTGTCGAATGGCTTCGATAAACTGCTCATCACGCCGTTCCTTCGCCTCCACGTCTTTTCCCTCCGTTTGTTTTATCGTATCGCGATACACCCTTAAGACGCATGAGAAGTTGAAAAGTCTGCATGATTCATTCCTTTCCAACATAAAAGTGAATATCATTCGTCCTTGTGAGCAAAATGCCGGGGTTTTTCTCACGAGGGCGATCTTTATGCCGTTTTCCATGGTACAAAAAAAGAGAACCGGAAACTCCGATTCTCTAAAAAACGCAATAACTTACGCGTTCTTCGCGACCTCAACGAGCTTGGCGAATGCCGCCGCGTCGTTGACAGCCAGATCAGCCAGAACCTTGCGGTTCAGGTCGATGCCGGCCTTCTTCAGACCGCAGATGAACTTGGAATAGGACATGCCGTTGATGCGGGTCGCCGCATTGATACGGGCAATCCACAGGGAACGGAAATCACGCTTGCGCAGCTTACGGCCGATGTAAGCGTAACGCAGGGAGCGCATGACCTGCTCCTGCGCGGCGCGGTACTGCTTGGACTTGGAGCCATAGTAGCCCTTCGCCAGCTTCATGATTTTCCTGCGCTTCTTATGGGCGTTGACAGCCCCTTTGATTCTTGCCATGGTTAAAACCTCCTAGCCGGCTGGGCTTACTTGTACGGGATGAGCTTCTTCATCGTGCCGGCGTAGCTCTGAGAAACATACGCGGTACGACGCAGGTTGCGCTTGGTCTTACGGGTCTTCTTGTTGAGGATGTGACGCTTGAAGGCCTTGGCGCGCTTAAC
>CAKUCW010000057.1 GCA_934643825.1 uncultured Clostridia bacterium
AGTATATACTTTTGGGTTCTTGAAAATTTCTTTTGATTTTCTTCCTTTTAGGGCTTGATTTTCATTAGCAGGTTTTCCATGGGCAATTGACCCGGCACATGAAAAAATGCAATTTGGATGCGGCAAAATGGTGTCAGCAGGCAGAACAGGAAGCGCAAGAAAATAGCGGGCATGATGACAGAGTGTATTGGAAACTGCTCTATAAATTCGCGCCGGAGCAGACGAAGTTTTGGTGGAAGGGAGAAAGCTACGAGAGTCTTCCGGTTTTCGGACGTGTGCTGCTGGAAAAGCTTTGGGTGGGCGACAGAAAGATTCTTGAAGTTGCTGACAGTATTCTGGGTGAGTGCATACTGTCGTCTTTTGTAGAGGAAAAAGCGCCAAAGGATGAAAAGCTCTTGAAGGCTGCACGGGCTTTGGAAGAACAATGGCGCATGGCAAAAGAAGAAAATGAAGACAGAACATTGACATATTACGCTATGGCATATGCGCTTTCCGGTCAAAAAGTCATGAAGCTAAATGGGCAAGAGATTCATACCATTTCTGAACTGTCAGATTTGATGAAAGAAAAGCTGGATATTTCCTTACAGGAGTTTAAGGATTTTTGCCATGAACTGGTCGATTACAAAGGCAACCTGAATGCACAGCTGGAATCATGGCTGATCGCGCTCGGTAAAGCGGAACAAGTGGATAGATGGCGTGAAAAGATGAACGGAACGCTGGAGGAAGAAGAATGAGCGGACCCAAGGTTTCGATTTATCGCGTTGATCCGAAGATTACGCGGAATATTTTAGAGCAAACCCTTTGCCAGCATCAGATGATTCGCTGCGCAGCTTCTATTCGTGGGTTTATTTCGGAAACCGATGGCTGCGGTTATGATGTGGAGAAGCTGATTCAAGGTTTGGAACGTATGCAGCGAAGGACCGGAAAAGGCGGGGATACGCTTAAAGCGCTCAAAAGATGTTATGATGAAATGCAGCAGGAGGACAGCAGGATATTGTCTGAACTGCGTCAGTATGGCTCTTTTGATGATGGAATGCCTGTTTATGATGAAACTGCACTTGAACAGAAGAAGGAGATCATGCGAAAATTAAAGAAGATGGAACGGAATGTGGAAAAAAATCTCGGACGGCTTCATAAAGCGATAAGTGCGGCGAAAGACGAAGAGCGATCCGGTCGGGAAGATGTGAAGAAGAGTATAGAAGGGGATATGTCCGGATTTTATTCGTTTGATCTTCTGGCACAGGCAGAAAAGAGATCGGCAGAAAGCAAGAGCTTGGAATGGAAAGGCAGATTGCAAACAGTTCTTTTTGACGACATACTGTCCAACGATATAAAAAATAATGCGCGTCAGGCGTTGCAAATGCTGGAACAGATTGATTCGGAAGATCAGGCTCAGAATTTCATTGTGTTGACAGGTACCCCTCTTATGACAAGAGCGGAAGAAGAAAGAACAGAGTACCGTAGAAAATGTGATGAACTCCGACAGACTAACGAGACACTTTGCGTGTTGATGGGGTTGGAAGCCAGAGAAGTTCCGAGGGATGAGCGGGAATTTGCCTTGCTGGAGGAAGAAAATCGGAATCTTTGCGCGGCGATGCTGTATCAGCAGGAACAGACCTATATCAGCGACCGTGTGAATCAGGTCATGCGGGAAATGGGTTATGACTTGATCGGAAAACGTGATGTTCAAAAACGCAGCGGCAGGAGATTTCATAACGATCTGTACACATTTGGAGATGGAAAAGCGGTCAGCGTTACACAGTCTTCGGATGGACAGATCACAATGGAACTTGGCGGCATCGACATGCAGGACAGACTGCCGGATGCGGCGGAAGCTGTACAACTGCGCGATGAAATGGAAACCTTTTGCCATGATTTTGCTGAAATCGAAAGGCGATTGGCAGGATATGGTATTACATTGGGAACACGAGTGGAAATGCTGCCTCCAAACGAAGCCTATGCGGAAATCATCAATTTTTGTGATTATGAAAAAGTAGGCGATACGCCGGTGCATACGTTCGCCGAAGTGCAGCGAGGAGAAGCGGAACAGTGGCAGCTTACAAGAGGAATTGAAGAATGAATGTGACCAAAATCAAGATCTGTCCTAAATGTAAAGGGCGAAATCCTGCCCATCTGGTGGAATGCGGCACATGTGGCTTTGACTTGATGAACGTCAAAATAACGGATAGTACGGTTGCTGCGCCGCAGACGCCCAAATCCGCGCCTGTCGCTGAAGCGTCAATGGTTCGCATTTGCAGCGAATGTGGTACTGAGAATGTGGCACAGGCCAGAAAATGCACAAAGTGCGGGGAAGATATTTCGGATATTCGACCGACTTGTAAACAGCAGAACAAGGCACAGGACAAAGCGCAGGAAAAGACGGGAAGATTCTGTCTTTCAAGTGTGGAAGGTGACTATGCCTTTGATCTGTTGACAAGATCTGGTTCGGTTTTTCTGGGCAGAACGGCGGGCATGAGCGGATATCTGAAAGATAAAGCGTATGTTGGACGCAGACAGGCAAAATTGACTTTTGAAGCAGGAAAGGTCTTTATAGAGAACATCGGTGAAACAAATCCGACGTTTTTGAATAATGCGCCGCTTGAACGGGGACAACGGGTCCTTGTAAAAGCGGGTGACGAAATCGGATTGGGCGGCATGATGATTGATGGAAAGCGTCAGGGACAGGCAGCCTATTTCGTGTTGAAAGAAAAATGAATGTAGCGAGGATTCTTTACCCGGTAGAAACATTGGGACCGGGAAAGCGCATTGGAATATGGCTTTGCGGATGTCACAGAGCATGTTCCGGGTGCAGCAATCCGGAACTTTGGGAAAAACGAGAAGAATACGAAATCAACTGCGATACGCTTGCGCAGCTGATTTATAAGATCGCAAATCAGCATGAAGTGGATGGATTTACGATTACAGGCGGAGAGCCGATGAATCAGGCAGAAGCCCTGCAAAGTCTGCTGCCGGAACTTCGAAAAATCAATCCGGATATCCTTGTATATTCTGGCTATACGCTGGAAGAACTGCGTGGTTTGAAATCGACAGCAGTAGAAACAGTGCTGCGTCAGATTGCAGTGTTGATTGATGGCGCTTATATTGAAGAAAGAAATACTGATGCGCTGCTTAGAGGATCGGATAATCAGAAAATATGGCTCTTGGACGAACAGCAGCGCGGCAGATATGCGGCGTATATGGAAAAGGCACATAATCAAATTCAGAATTTTACAGGACGGGATGGCATTATTTCCGTCGGAATTCATAAACCAGGATTCATGAACGAATTAACGAACATCATGAATAAGGATTGACGTCGGAGGAATGTTTATGGCAGATTATATTCCCAAGTGGCATAAGGAACTGTGTATTTTCAGCAGGATCAAACCCATGCTGATCGTAGAGGGAAATGTGCTGGATGTCTATCAGATGCCCGGCGAAGGGTATATGCGTCTGCCTGAATACCTTCATGAGCTGCTTTCTCAACAGGGTTATTCAACGATCGCTTTTTTTGATGGGATGCAGGGATTTTATCAACCTGCGGATATTGGGAAGCTGGAGCGGTTTGCACAGTTAATTGGTCAGAATATACGAGAAGAACGAATCCCTTGTGAATTTAGGGGAAAGAACAATTCTGCTTCAGCCATGGCGCGTATGGCAATGGCGCAGAGCGATGAACCTACTGCGATCGTATTCAATTTGGCTTCTCGCTATATTGTTTCGCCGGATCACATGCAGCAGGCTGAGGTGGACAGCTTTACCAACTTGCTGCTTGCTTCTATGGAGGCGCAGGATGTACCGACGGAAAACGGAACGATTAAGAACCTGATTATTCTGGTCGTAAATAAGACGAATGATATCCCTGTGTGGCTGTATTTGGATAATCCGAATGTGAAGACTATCCACATCAGCACACCGTCCAGAGAAGAGCGGGAAACATTGGTCAAGGGGGATAATTTCAGAACATTTTTTGACCGCGATATTGCGGCAAGGGAATTGACTTATTATGGACAGCACACTGACGAACTGACAAGGATACAAGATCGCTTTATTGGTCTGACGGAAGGTTTCAGCTTTACAGAAATCAATGGACTGCGGCGTTTATGCAAGAATGAGCGGATGCATATTGCGCAAATGCCCGCCGTTGTAGACTTGTACAGATATGGAATTGCAGAGAACCCATGGAACCAACTGGATGAGGTTTCTTTACGCAGCGCACCGGAGGATTTCAGGCGTCGCGTGAAGGGGCAGGATGCTGCACTGGGAAAAACATTGGACGTCATCAAGCGTGCAGTGACCGGGCTGTCTGGCTTGCAGGGATCATCACATAATCGTCCGAAAGGCGTATTGTTCTTCGCTGGTCCAACGGGTACGGGCAAAACGGAAACGGCAAAAACGCTGGCAGAAAAGATATTTGGCGACGAAAAATGCTGTATTCGCTTTGATATGAGCGAATATGAACAAAGCCACAGCGACCAAAAACTCCTTGGCGCACCGCCGGGATATGTGGGATATGAGTCAGGCGGACAATTGACGAATGCTGTACGAGAGAATCCGTTTTCGATTTTGTTATTTGATGAAATAGAAAAAGCCCATCCGTCGATCCTTGATAAATTCCTTCAAATACTTGAAGATGGACGCATGACGGATGGACAAGGGAATACGGTATATTTTTCGGAGTGTATTATCATCTTTACCAGCAATCTGGGGATCTATACGTTGGATCAGAATGGGCAGAGACGACAAAATGTAAGACCGGATATGCCTTATACAGAGGTTTGCAAACGTGTGCGCGGAGCCATTGAGGATTATTTCAAACTGGAATTGGGCAGACCGGAAATTCTCAACCGAATCGGAGAGAACATCGTTGTCTTTGACTTTATTCGCCCTGAAACCGCTGAAGCAATTCTGGATAGCCAGATCGATCGAATCAAAGCAAGCCTACGTCAAGACAAACAAATTGAATTGCAGCTTTCTCAGCAGGCACATGAGACGCTGCTTCGGGGAGCGCTATCCAATCTGGACAATGGCGGACGAGGAATCGGCAATATGGTGGAAAGCTTGTTGATCGATCCGTTGGCGCGGTATCTGTTCGATCATGGAATCAAAAAAAATGGAAGAGTAAGAATTACGGCAATTGATGAGAAATCTAAAGAAGTCCTCGCAGCGTATGAAGGACTGAAATAAAGTGACTGTCGATGAGAGCATAGCTTTAATTTATGGAAGATATTTTTCAGAAGGATGTCTTTAAGAAACGACAAGACCGTAAAATTTAAGTGCGCTGATAATAGCGGTCTCTTTATCCTGTGGACACTGAGGCTGCTTTGTGTTCTCACTCTTAGGTTTATTGTAGCATTCCCGCTCAATGATTCCATATTTCCGCTTGACCTGCGCGATATTCAGCGTTGAAACCGTGAGACCTGTATGTTCCTTCACATAGGCTTTGATTTCGTCATAGGTTGCGGAAGCATGGCTTTCGGCAGGCGTCACATCCAGCTCGCTCATATCCAGTTTAATGTCGATATGTTTGGCATCTGAAAGTTTAGACAATCCCATCACCGTCTCCACCGCACCCGTCCAGCAGAACATATCGACGCACTGAACCTTTTCGGCGGCATAGCCGCCCTCGGCAAGCAGCTTGGCGTCGCGGGCAAGAGTCGGTGCGCCGCAGGAGACATAGACCACGCGTTTGGGCGCGGCGGCGATGATGGCTTGTAAAACGGCGGGGTCGCAGCCCTTACGCGGGGGATCGAGCACGATGACGTCGGGGCGAAGGCCGTCGGCGACCAGTTGGGGCAGCAGCTCTTCCGTCGCGCCGACATGGAACTCGGCGTTGGCCATGTTGTTGCGCGCGGCGTTTTCGTTGGCATTTTGGATGGCCTCCGGCACGATTTCAATGCCGATGACTTTTTTCGCTTTCTGAGCCAGCAGCAGGGAGATCGTTCCCGCGCCGCAGTAAGCGTCCACAACGGTTTCGTTTCCGGTCAGACCGGCGTAATCCAGCGCAAGGCCGTATAGTTTTTCGGTCTGTTTCGGGTTGACTTGGAAGAAGGAGAGCGGCGACACGGCAAAATGCAGACCGCAGAGCGTGTTTTCCATCGCGGCTTTGCCCCAGAGCACGCGGATATCCGTGCTGAGGATGACGTTGGTGCGTCGGCTGTTGACGCTCAGGCAGACGCTGCACAGACCGGGAACGACGGCGCGCAGAAGCTCAACCAGGCGGTCAGCCTTTGGGATGTCCGCGCGAGTGACGACCACGACGACCATCAGCTCACCGGAGGTGGTCGAGCGGGTCATGATGTGGCGGATGAGGCCGCGCCCGGTCAGCTCGTCGTAGGCGGGCACGTTGTGCTGGCGCATCCACGTCAGCACGGCCTGCGTGGCCTTGGCGGAATCCTCGCCCTGAATGGCGCATCCGTTTTCGGGCAGGGGGACGAGATCGTGGCTGCGCGGGGCGAAGAAGCCGCAGGCGGGCGCGCCGCCGATCTGTGCGACGGGATACGCGCCCTTATTGCGGTAGCCGAAGGGATGCTCCATGCCCAGAACGGGCGGCACTTCGATGGAAAGCCCGCCGACGCGCGCCAAAAGATCCTGCACCTGTTGGCGCTTGAAAGCGAGAGAGGCTTCGTAGGTCATGTGCTGGCAGACGCAGCCGCCGCAGCGTTTATAGATCGGGCAGAACGGCTCGGTGCGGTCAGGGCTTTTTTCCAGCAGTTTTTCCATGCGGCCAAAAGCGTAGCGCTTTTCCGGCTTGACGATGCGCACCAGCGCGCGTTCGCCGGGAAGAAGGCCGGGAACGAATACGGCGATGCCCTCATGGCGGCAGACGCCCTGAGCATCCTGACCGAAGGATTCGCAGGTCATTTCAAAGCATTGGTTTCTGGCAAACATGGGATGCTCCTTTTTGAATCATGGGAAGTGGCGTAAAAAAGACCCGCGTGAGCGGAACGTCGGATTTTGCAGACTTTGGCGGAAGCGCGGGCGGCCTCAGGCCGCTTTTTGAATTATGGGAAACCGCATAAAAAGATCCGCGTGCGCAAG
>CAKUCW010000058.1 GCA_934643825.1 uncultured Clostridia bacterium
ATCGCCAACGAGGAAGACTTCCAGAAGTCCCTGGGCATCAGCGCCAAGAGCGACGTCGAGAGCGGCGAGCTGGATCGCGACGTCTATAAGCAGATCGCGCAGACCGCGATGGATCTGTATCCGAACCTCAAGACCGTTGCCATCACCCTGCGTGAGTCCAAGAGCGCGGACACCAACTACTGGGCTGCCTGCATCTACGACGGCAAGGAGTTCTATGTTTCCCGTAAGTATGCCATCACCGATATCGTTGACCGCGTTGGCGGCGGCGACTCCTTCGGCGGCGGTCTGATCTACGGTCTGAACACCTACAAGACCCAGGCTGAGGCTCTGGAGTTCGCGGTTGCTGCTTCCTGCCTGAAGCACACCATCTCCGGCGACTTCAACCGCGTGACCGTCAAGGAAGTCGAAAGCCTGATGAAGGGCTCCGGCTCCGGCCGCGTCGAGCGCTAATTCGCTTCATACAAAAAACGATCCGCTTCCCCGTCAGGAGAAGCGGATCGTTTTTTAACGTATAGGAAATTGCGTAAAATCGCCCGCGTGAGCAAGACTTTGATGTGCGGCAGATTTCGGCGGAAGTGAAGGCGGGCTCAGCCCGCTTCAGACTGTAGACAAAAAGCTATTCTCCCCCGAAAGGGGGAGAATAGCCCTCTCCGCAAATAAAAGAATAGCTGAATTTCTTGATTTTGCTATTCAAGCCAAGCTTGCTTATGTCAACAAGCTGAGGCGAACTCAGCCCGCTTTTTTATACGCGTTTTCCGGAAGAAACCCCGATCGTCTTTCCTCTATACATCGCCGCCGCGCAGATCAAAATCATCTCAAACTGGAAGAAATACCGTGCCCGCGTTTCCCAAATGCACAGGAACAGGAACGCGCCCAGCAGTGTCAGGAAGAGCGCCGCCGCAGATGTGTTTCTTTCCTTGATTGCCTGCGCACATGCCATGCACGCCAGCAGCATCTGCGCCATGAACATCGCCGTGCAGACATGGTAATAGACCCTATACCCCTTTCCCGTCTCAAAAATCACCTGCTTGACCGCATTGTTCGGTTCATGCTCGTCCGCCTCAAAGATCTCGTTCAGTTTGAACGTGCCATTTCCAAACGTCGAAAGGTTCTTGCGGCTCATCATGTTCAGCAGCCTGTTCGGATAGCGCAGATAGTATACCCGGTCGATGACCTCCTGAAGCAGCGCCGCATCCCGCTCCTGCGGATCATCAAAGGACGTGGAGAACACCAGCCATCCGCCGTATCCGTATTGACCGTATCCCTCGTCGCTCTGCACCGGCAGACCCATCGCGATGTAATGCAGCTTGGGCAGCGAATACTTCCGGATGTTCTCTTCGCCAAGCTGGGCGTTGTTTGCGCAGGTGACTGCCGCCCCGCCGACGCAGAAGAACAGCGCAAGAAACGCCGCAAGCCACGCCGTCAGCTTGAACCGCTTTTCAAAAAACATCGCAATCAGACAGGCAATCGCCGCAATGATGGTCGTAAACCGAATCTGTGCGCCGACAAATGCGGCAAGCCCGAACACCAGCGCATAGCCAGCCCGCCGCTTTCCGCTCTGCGCATCCTTTGCTTTCAGGCAGCTCCATAGGATGACCGACGAAAACGAGAGCGAAAACGCATCGGTATACAGCTCTGTCGTGCAATACAGAAACGGCAGGCATACCGCAAACATCATCAGCATGCGTGCCTGCGCCTGTACGCCGCCTAAACGCCTGCACAGCCGCGCCGAAGTCAGCAGACCGACCGTAAACAGCAGGCTGCAAACCAGCGCTGCCTGAGCGAATCTATCCGCCCAGCCAAACAGCCCGAAGAACCAGAATATGCCCGCCAGCAGATCGACCAATCCGAGGTTGTGCGGGTACCGCGTGAAATAGATAAACGGGCGTTCCAAATTTCTGAATCCGCCCTGATCGACCAGCAGCTGCGCCGCCGTATAGCACTGCTCCAAATCGGTGATCGGTGTAAACCGCAGGAGACGGCTCATCGTCAGCTGGCAGACCAGATAGAACAACGCAAACCCGGCAAGCACCGCCCGCTCATGTTTTTCAAAGACGCTTGCCCGCGCCGCACGCCCCAACAGGAGCAGCAGTCCCAGACACAGCGGCGTCAGGATGACCAGCGCAAGCCGATTCCGTTCGTACAGTTCCCACGGAGAAAACGCCGTATTGCCGACCGTAAACAGATAGCAGGGAATCATCAGCCCCATGCCGATCAGCAGCAGCGTCCGCATGAGGCTCTTTTTTGGACTGCTCATTCTCCCTCTCCCCTCCGCATCATCGCACCGCGTGCGGCAAGCAGCAGCGCCGCAGGCACAAAGCCAAAGATATAGCGCCCGCGTGCCTCCCAGAGCATCAGGAACAGCATCACGCCAAACAGCGCAATGTACAGCAGCGCCGCATCCGTTTTCCGCTGTCGAATATCCCATACGCATGCCATCAGCGCCAATGTCCACTGCGCCATCCAGATGCCCGTGCATACCGCACTGTAAACCTTGTAAAACGGTCTGTCCTCCAGCACGAACGCCGATACGACATTCTCCCTCACGGGTCCGTCGTCGAGCATTTCCGTCATGCCGAATGTGCCGTCGCCCATGTACGCGGAATTCTTGCGCAGCGCGGCAGCCGCCAGCCGATTGGGGTAGCGGAGCGTATAAATGCGGTCCTTCATCCGAGTGTAGATGGATTCCATCACCTCTTCATGCGTCGCGCCTTCGTCCATCATTCCCCATGTGATGCCGTAATCGCCCGTCGCGCCGCCATAAGGATTGTCGCCCGTCGGAATGGACATCATCACCCAGTGGATGACCGGCGTATGCTGCTGGGCGTAAACCGCCGGATCCAGCACATGATCCAGCATGCAGTTCTTAACCGCCGTCGTCCCCGCAAACATCATGGCGCCGCACAGCGCAACGGAAACCAGCGCCCGAACCGGCTTCATCGTCATCAGCCAAACCCCGCCCGCCGCAATCAGCGCAATCAGCACCGTCATCTTGATCTGGCATCCCAGAAGCGTCACCGCGCCGCAGAGGCAGGCATAACCGATCTGCCCTTTTGCCGATTCCGCATCCCGCGCACACAGCGCAAGATCCAGCGCCATCAGGATAAACGGCAGGGAGAATGTATCCGTGTACAGCACGCTCGCCGCCAGATTCAGCGGCAGGCAGACCGCCAACAGGATCATCGCCATGATCTCTCCGCACGCGCCGCTCAGCCTCCGGGCGATTCTCAGCGCCGAACGGATGCCCAGCACATACAGCGCCGCCTGCAAAACCACCAGCGGAAAGAAGAAATGTGTCACGCCCCATGCGCCGAGCAGTCGGAACAGCGCCGTCAGCATCAGCAGAAATCCCCACTGATTGGAAAAGCGGCTCAGATACAGTCTGAAATCCGGATATGCGTCAAAATTGCCATCCCGGGCAAGCATCTGCGAGCCGTTGTAGAGCATGAAATTGTCGCCTCTCGGCGTGTATTCCATCCAGTATCCCAAGACGACCTGAACGACAAACAGCGCTGTCAGAAAAACCGGCGCAAGCACCCTCGCGGCTTTTTCCGCCTTGTCTTTCTCCATGCGCCCGATGCTTCGCCCCGCGCCCAGCAGCGCACACAGCGCAGCGGCATAGACACCCAGCATGATTGCCGCCGAATAGCCGTAATTTGCCCGCGCATAGGGCAGAAACAGAACGTTGAACAGGCTGATTCCCGCCGTAAACGCAAAGCAGCCCATGCCCGTTCTCAGCAGCGCCGGACGGATGTCCTTCATGCCTTCACTCCTTCAGCCGCAGGAGCTGATACTGCCCCGCGGCATCCACAAACTCGTACTTCGTTTCAAAAATTTCCGCCACGCGTGCGTCATACGGCGGTTCAAACGCCCGGTTGTAATAGATCACCAGCCAATGCGGCGGGGCGCTTTCAAACGCCGCCACAATCTCCTCCATCACCGCCGGATCCGCCTGTGCCAAAATCTCCTGCAGGAAATAAAACCGCATGCACGGCAGCGCCTTTGCCGCCACATACCACTTCGGCTCGACGCGGTACGCCATGAAATGCTCCCGCTCTTCCTGTGGAACCTCCGCCATCAGCGTCTGCGCATCCTGCGTAAACTGGTCTAATCCCTGCCGTTCGGATAGACGCAGGTCATTGGCTTGCACGCCCTGCACGCACAGCCAGATGCAGCTGCAAGCCGCCAGAATGCCCGCTGCAACGCGCCGCTTCTCTCGGAAGGCTGTCATCAGGCTCACCGCGCCCGTCGCCGCCAGAGGCGCTCCCAGCATCAGATAATGGATGTAGAATTTTCTGGACAGGAACGCCGCCAGTCCGCCGGCAGCCGCAGCCGCCAGCATCGCCGCCGCCAGCATCGTCCGATGCTTTTTTCTGTAAACCACTCCTGCGCCGAGGCAGGAGAATGCCGCCAGCGCAATCGCCATGTGTCCGTAATTCGTCGTAAAGAGCGACGCAAATCGGTCGCCCGTTCCGCTCTCCGCATACATCATGTTGTGAATGATCGCGCCATACCACGCTTCGCGAAGCGCACCCTTTGCCGCCAGCCACAGCGCAATCGGAACCGTGACCGCCAGCATGCCCGTCACAAATCCGCCCGCGCATTGACCCAGCTGAGCGTATCGCCGCGTGATCAGCAGCCCTACGGCAAGCACCAGCACCAGCGCCGCAATGGGAAGCATGTTGTTTGCGCGAAGCATAAACGCCGCCATCGCGCAGACGCCCATGCCCATCGCCGGAAGGAAGAGCTTGTCCTCCGGCTCTTCTCTGCCGAAATAGCGAATAGAGAGGTAGATCGCGCAGATTGCCGGCAGATTCGCATATTCCTCCGTCAGGTTGCCGCCGTCCATGAACGCGCAGGTCATCGCCATATAGACGAGCTGCGCCGCCCACGGGCAGACATCCAACTCCTTTGCAATCGCCCGCATCATCATCAGGCACGCAAACAACACCAGCGTTTCCTGTATGAACACCGCCGTCAGGCTGTATCCTCCGGAAACCGCCTGCGGAAGCATCTGCAAGAGAAACAGCAGCGGGCCCTTGTGGTCGAATATCTCGGTATACGGCGCAGATCCCCTTGCCAGCGCCGTGCCCATCGTCAGGTACATGGCGTTATCGCTGCCAATTGCCACGCCGAGCGGCGTGTTGTTATAGGCAAAAATCAGCATATAGCCCGCCGCCAGAAGCAGTGAAATCAGCGCATCCCCTGCCCATTTTTTTCTGTTGGTCATCGTGCGCCGCCCTCCGTCAGTCCCAATTCCCGACGGACAACCCGCATCACGCCATCCTCATCGTTGCTCGGCGCGATATGACGCGCCAGCTCCTTGAGCTGGGGATGGGCGTTTTCCATCGCATAGCTTTCTCCGACCGATTTCAGCAAATCGCAGTCGTTCAGATAATCGCCAAACGCCATGCACTCCTCCGGTTTGATGCCCATCTTTTGCTGAATGCCGCGCATCGCGGCGCCCTTGGTGACGCCGGGCTTCATCACATCCACCCAGTGTTCACCGGAAAGGATGACGGAAAGCCCCGGCTCGAGTTTTCTTTGCAGCTCCGGAAGCTCGTGCATCTGCGCATCGTATTCGTCGTAGAACGCCACTTTGCATACGTCGCCCAAATTGCAGTATTCCGTCAAATCGTCCACGACCTGAACGCTGGGGTAATACATGCAGGTGTTTCTGACAAACTCCGGCGAAGCCGTCTTCTCAATCAGCGCCACATGGGCACGGCAGACGACGGGATAGACGCCCCGCAAATCCTTCACAGACGTCACGATCCTGTAAAGGTCACGCGGATCAATCGGGTCAATCAGCAGCCGCTCGTCCCGCTGCATAACCAGCGCACCGTTTTCGCAGATAAACAGAACATCCTCGATATAGGGTTCAAAATCCCGCCGAAGCGCCGCATATTGTCTGCCGCTCGCAACAGCGAAAAGCACGCCCTTCTCTTTGAGCGCGGCGAGAACCTCCGGAAAATCCGCGGGCAGGCGCTTCTGGCTGTCCAGCAGCGTTCCGTCCATATCGCAGGCGATGAGCTTGATCATGGTTTTCCTCCTTGTGTCTTCGGTCTGGGATCGTCGCGCAGAATCGCATACAGCGCCACATCGACGAATTGTCCTTTGTTATACAGCCTCTGACGCAGCACGCCCTCTTTGCGCATGCCGCATTTTTCCATCACCCGACCGGATGCAGGATTGTCCAGCTCATGCTGAGCCTCAATGCGATTGATATCCATCGCGTCAAACGTGTAATCGATGACGCGGGCAAGCGCCTCGGTCATGTATCCGCCGTTCCAAAGCCAGTGCGCCAGCGAATACCCCAGCTCCACGCTGGCGTTGTCCTCGCTGTAATCCATATAGCCGATGGTTCCGACCAGACGATCCGTCTGCTTATCGATAATCCCCCAGCTGCTGGGTTCGTCTGCCCGATAGCGGCGCATCATGTATTTGCAGTAATCCTTGGCTTCGCTCAGCTCCTTTTGCGCCGACCAAAGCACATGGCGGGCGACCTCCTCGTCGCGGCTGTACGCAAAAACATCCTTCGCGTCGCGCATGGCGATCCGGCGAAGGATGAGCCTTTTCGTTTCAAGCGTAGGCATCGAAAAAAGCCCATATTCATTGGGAGTAAACATATTCTTACCGGCACACGCTCAAAGAGCGCTCCCTTCATTAAACTGGGTTTCACATCCTTTATTATACACGAATCAAGTTAAAAACGAAACCCCATCTTCGCTTTGCGTTCATCGCCTGTTTATTTCCGGAAGGCACGCAAACCCCCGCACAGTCAAAAAGCGGGCTGAGCCCGCCTTCACCTCCGCCGAAGTCTGCCACGCATCAAAGTCTTGCTCACGCGGGCGATTT
>CAKUCW010000059.1 GCA_934643825.1 uncultured Clostridia bacterium
GGGGGGGGTGGGGTTACGTCGGGGCGCTGCCCCGAACCCCGCAAGGGAACGATGTTCCCTTGACCCTTGCTACGCTATCGCTGCGCGATAGCTGGGAGGGAATTTTTTTGTTTGCGGATTAAAGCCGCCGCGAAGCGGAGAAGATTTTTTGAATGGCATCTTTAAGCAGCCGCGAAGCGGAGAAGGGAGTCTGAGGGGGTAACCCCCTCAGGCGGGGCATGGGGTGAAACCCCATCGTAACCCCCGTGACCCCGTTTTCTCCAAGCGCGAAGCGCCCCAAAGCAAGAATCAGGGAGCGAAGCGTTCCTGATTCCGCAACCGCCACATGGAACCGAACTTCATATGCTTCATATGCTTCATATGCCTGATGTGCCTCGTATGCCTCATATGCCTTATACACTAAAGCGCATGATTTCATGCCGAAAAAGCACACTCATCCGGTGAACTTCATATGCTTCATATACCTCGTATACCTCATATGCTTCGTATGCTTCATATGCCTGATCCGTAAATGGATGGCGAGCAGGGACGCCGGGAATCAGCCGATGTTTTTGCGGCAAAAACCCGTTTCAATCGTAGAATGCTTGCGCATTCTGCTCTGAAACTGCGCTTTCCTGATGGGGGTTACCATGGGGTTGCCACCCCATGCCCCGCCTGGGGACCAGTCCCCAGACCCCCTCTTCGCTTCGCGGCGGTTTAAAGCCGCAACGCAAAGAATCCCCTCCCCAGCTATCGCGCAGCGATAGCGTAGTGAAGGGTCAAGGGAACTCAGTTCCCTTGCGGGGTTCGGGGCAGCGCCCCGACGTAACCCCCGACGTACCCCCCGTAACCCCGTCACTTCTCCCGGAAGAAGTTGAACATCGGGTAGTACTCGAACTCGAGCTTGTCGCCGACGCAGCCGTTGCGGTTTTTGAGAATCACCGCTTCGATCTGCCGGGGGTTTTTCTTTTTCGCTTCCGTCGGGTCGAAGTTCGCGTCGCCTGCGCCGCGCAGCTGTAAGCCGATCAGGACGTCGCTCGAATACTCGATCGCGCCGGACTCCTTGAACGCTTCCATGCTGATCTTCTGCCCGTAACTCATGCGGTTCAGACTCGATACCGCAATGACCGGCAGCTTGTAATCCCGGCTGATCCGCTTCAGCTCCAAGACCGCTTTGTCCATGTTCTGCTTGTCCGTCGCCCGCTCGTTGTGCGGCGCGATGATCTGCAGATAGTCCACAATCACCAAAGGCGTGCGCCCCGTCATCTCGATGTGCCGCGCTATGCGCTCGCGGATCGCCGTCACGTCGATGTCCCCGACGCCCTCAGCGACAAACAGATGATCCGCGTATTCCCCGTACCGCGTCACCGCGTCCCGGATGATGCCGCGCTCTTTCTCGCTGTACTGCGCGTAGCGCCGCCCGTCCGTGATCCCCCGCGCCGTCTTCGCGCAGACCATGCCTAGCTTCCGCTCCAGCGCCAGCGCCAGCGTGTGCCGGGAGATCGATTTCGCCATCAGCTCCGTTTTCGCCATCTCCAGCGAGAACATCAGCACGTCATGCCCCGCCGCCGCAGCCTGATCGCCGATCTGCGTGACCAGCGTCGTCTTGCCCAGCGAGGAAATCGCGCCCACGATGTACAGCCCCTCATACAGCCCCCCGTCCAGCGCCTTGTCAAGCGCTGCAAACCCGGTCGGCAGGCAGGGCGTATCGACGCTTTTCGCGATCCCGTCCACAAACGCCTGTAAATGCCCCTGTAAGCTCGTCTGGCGGTAGGTAAGCCTTTCTATCTCTGGCAGCCTTTCGCCGTCTTCTATGCCCCTTAGAAACGATTCTGGAGCCATTTGCAGCGCTTCGTTGGCATCCTTCCACTCGCCGCACGGGTTATAGACGAAATACGGCAGGTTTTCCGCCTTGAGTCCCGCCGCGAGTTCTTCGGACGCCTTTCTGCCGCGCTCGTCGTTATCCAGCGCGAGGATGAGGGGCTGAGCGGGATGATTCCCTCTCAGCCGCTCCAGCAGCAGGCGGACGTTAGAGGCGCTGCCCAGACCGACGGCTTCGCCGCCCGCCTCGACGATGGACATGGCGTCGATCTCGCCTTCCACGACGAAAACGGGCTTCACCGCCTGATCCAGCGCTTCAGCGTTAAACAGGCGCGTCTTGCCGACCTTGACCTTGGTATACCGCGCCTCCTGTTCGCTCAGCGCGTCCTTGCCGCGCACGTCGCGGGCCAGATAGCTGGTTCTGCCCGTGGGGATGATGAGCCTGGGCGAAGCCGGCACGGAAGCCGGCGCTTTCGGGTTTCGCCAATTCGGGTCATAGCCGAGGTGGAAGCGTGCGCAGGTCTTGGCGGACAGCCCCCGCCTCTGCGGATAATCCGTCTGTGCCAGCCTTGCCTCTGCCGCCCGGAAAAAAGCCGTGCAGTCCGCTTCCGGCGCTTCCTGCTGCTTCGGCTGTGTCGGGCGCTTCCGCTCCGCCCGAACTGTCATGCCGTAATACGCCGCCGCGCCGGACAGTTTCTCCGCGAACGTATCCAGCCCGAACGCCAGCCCATACAGATCCAGCACGTCATAATACCCGCCGCAGGCAAAGCATTTCCAGTGCGTCGGCGAGCCCGGATCACGGTGCAGTCCCGTTCCGTTTCGTCCGCTCCCGCTCCCGCACTGCGGGCAGACATAGCCCTTCCCTTTTCCGTCCCGAGCCAAGAACTCCGGCTCTCTCTCGTTAATCGCATCGAGCATCGCGTGATCCATCTCTCACTCCTTGGTATGCGTGGGGGTTACGATGGGGCTGCCGCCCCATGCCCCGCCTGGGGACCAGTCCCCAGACCCCTTCTCCGCTTCGCGGCGGTTTTAAGTCTTTTAGCGAGCAGTGCGCATGCGCACTGCAAGAACACTTTGTTTAAGCTGCCGCGAAGCGAAGGCGGGAGTCTGAGGGGGTAACCCCCTCAGGCGGGTTTGGGCGGCAGCCCAACGTAACCCCGTTCTCCCCCGTTCTTCGTGGCTTTTTTATTTTAGCATAGGCTCGCGCCTTAAAGGCGTGAGCATGTGCGCCTTTAACCGTTATAACCGTTTTAAGAAAAATGACCCCCAAAAAACCTAGGTGGCATAAGGCCAAAAAAAAAGTTTTGCGGGAACAACACCCCCCCTTTTGCGGGAACAACACCCCCCCTTTTGGTTTTGACTCTCCGCGGGCGAAAATGCGAGTTTGCCCTGATGTCGCCTCAATTCCGTGCGGGAACAACTACCCCCCTTTTGTGAATTTTGAAAAACGGGCAAAAATCGCCTCGTTCGGGGCGGATTTGACGCCCGGGAGGGGGTGCGGTATAATGGCAGGGAAGGCACGCAAGACATACGAAGCATATGAGGCATATGAAGCACATGAAGCATACGAGGCATATGAAGCGGAGGGCGTTATGGCTAGAATTACGGCATTGATCAATCAAAAGGGCGGCGTCGCCAAGACGACCACCGCCCACGCGCTGACGATGGGGCTTGCCCGGCAGGGAAAGCGCGTGCTGGCGATCGACTGCGACCCGCAGGGCAACCTCTCCTTCTCGATGAAGGCGGATGAAACGCTTGTCGGGCTGTACGAAGCGTTTCGCGGGGACGCCTCGGCGCAGGACGTCATCCAGACCACGCCGCAGGGCGCGGACCTGATCGCGTCCTCGCTCGACCTGTCCGCGGCGGATATGGAGTTCACGCGGGTCGGGCGCGAATATATGCTCAGGAGCCTGTGCGACGCGGTGGCGCCTCAGTATGACCACATCATCATCGACTGCCCGCCCGCGCTGGGCGTGCTGACCCTCAACGCGCTGACGGCGGCGGACGATATGGTCATCCCCGTGGGACTCGAGGTCTTCTCCCTGCAGGGGCTCAAGCAGCTTTTCGCCACCATGGAGAACGTGCGGCGCTACTGCAACCCCCGGCTGAAGGTCGCGGGCATCCTCATCACGCGCAGGGGCAACCGCGCCAGCCTGACCCGCGAGCTGATCGACGTGATCGGACAGACCGCGAAGGATCTGAACGTCTATCTCTACCCGACCGTGATCCGCGAGGCGGTCGCCGTGCGCGAGGCGCAGGTCATGCAGGAAAGCCTGTTTGACTCCCATCCCAAGGCGGCGGTGACGGCGGATTACGCGGCTTTCGTCAAGGACTATCTGAATCAGGAGGACGAACATCATGGCACTTAAAAAGGGCAAAGCGACGGACGCCGTCGCCAAGCTGTTCAGCGTTCCGGCGGTCGAAACCAAGGAAGAACTTCATATGCCTGAAGCACACGAGGCACATGAAGCATATGAAGAACAGGCGAAACCTCGTATGCCTCATATGCCTGACACACATGAAGCATACGAAGTTCAGACCAAACATCCTATGCCTGAAGCATATGAAGCACATGAAGCTGAGCCGTACAGCGCCATGACCACGCAGGGCAAGAAGGGCAAAAAAGCCCAGCGCATGACGATGGCTTTTTCCGAAGAAAACATGGCGTACATCCGCACCATGGGCAAACTGGAGAGCGGCGGCGCGACGGCATATGTCAATCGCCTGATCGAGGCGGATCGTCAAAAGAACGCGGACGTGTACAGGCAGATGAAAGCGCTGCTGCCGGACGCATAAAGGAGCCTGTCATGACAGAAAAGAGAACGCTGTATTTTGATCCCCGAAAGATGATGACGCGCAAGCGCTGGACGGTGCAGGAGACCGGGCAGGGGATTATCGCCATGACCGGCTATGCGTGCATGGGGGATAGCGACATGACGGCGCTCTGCACGGGCAAGGAGATGCAGGACCGCATCCGTCAGGCGTCCGCGGAGAAGCCGAAGGAAATGGAGCTGTACCTGCGCATCGCCAATTGGCTGATGAGCCGCCGCCGCGAGGTGCTGCCGCTCAAGGGGCACGCGATGCAGATGATCTACCTCATCTGGCGCGGGCTGTTTGTGGATATGACGCACGACGTGCTTCAAAAATCCGAATTGAAGGATGAGCGCCTGCAAGCCAAGAAGGAGGCGGTGGCGGAAACGCTGTCGCTTTCGTCCGAACAGATTCGCGAAACCGTTGCGCTGCTGCGCGATGATATGCAGACGATTGTGGCGTTTAACCTGCTGATGAATTTCCTGAGCGGGGTTTATCAGATCGATACGTTCGGCTACCAGATCAATATGGATCCCGAGGGCGCCATGTATGACGAGATACTGATTCTGGATCAGGTGTCCGGGCACAGCGCCGGGCTGTTCGAGATCGAGGAGCTTGCGATTCCTCAATCAAAAATCGACGCCGTTCGCGAGCTGGTGGAGAGCGGCTATACGTTCGGGATCAGCGATACCCGCCTGCTGGATCTGCTTTGCACCTGAGGAGGAGCTATGCCGAAAAAGAAACAGGTTTTTGAACCGGAAAACCTGGAATCCATACAGAGCGCCATATCGGGCATGATCGTCGAGCGGCAGGAGACGATTGAACCTGTCGTTTATACCGTCGATCTGCTCAGCCGTCACGACCCGTATTATCCCATGGTGCAGGGCGAGCCGACCAGCCGCCTGGCGATGACGGCGACCCGGAATATGGCGGTCAACCCGATCACCGGCGACGCGGTGATCGAGGAAGAGGGCTTCCGCGCCTTTTTCGAGGGGTATAACGAGCTGAAAATCGGGCTGACGGTCGGCGCACAGAAGCTGCTTTCGACCGCGGCGCTGTATCTGACGCAGAATAACCATTACCGCCCGGAGCCTTCCGCCCGGATTGCCACGGAGGTGCAGATTCCGCTGCTTTCGTATGCGCGGCAGCTGGGCTATCCGGTGGATGAGCGGGAGACCGCCACGCCGGAGGAAGCGGAGAAGGAGAAGCGCCGGATCAAGAACCTGATGAAGGACGTGCGGGGGAAGATCAACGATCAGCTGGATGTGCTGTACAGCCTGTCGCTGTCGTGGTCGGAGAAGAAGGGGCGCGTATCGGATTATCAGGACATCCGGCTTTTGCAGAAGAAGGGCGTCAAGCGGGGGATGATCTCCCTGCAATTCAGCGACGACATTGCGCGGTATCTGCTGGGGTCGTATGTGATGCAGTATCCGGAAGCGCTGCTGAGCATTGACGAGCGCAGCCCGCGGGCGTACCGCGTGGGCTATAAGCTGGCGTATCACAGTTCCGTGAAGCGGAATCAGGAGCGGGGAACGGACGACATCATATCCGTATCGGCGCTGCTGGACGCGTGCGGGGACATTCCGGATTATGACGAGGTACAGAAGACAGACCGCGGGCATTGGGAGAACCGGATCAAGACGCCGCTGGAAACGGCGCTGGACAGCTGCGTTCGCTCGGGCGTGCTGGATCGCTGGGAGTATTGCGGCGCGAGGAAAGCGAAGCTCTCGGAGAGTGAAGTGGACATTGGGGATTACGCGACGTTCATTTCGCTCTATGTGCGTTTTCGGATGGGAAGGATGAACGATGAAAATTGATTTTTCGCGGCTGGACGCGCTGAGTCAGGCATCGGAGATTCCGGCGGGGTTCGAGTCCGTGCCGGAGGAGGATACGCCGTTTGACGCGGGATACGAAGCGATTTATCGCGCAGCGTACGATTTTCACCAGACGACGGACGAGCGTCTTTCCCATGCGAAGGCAGGGGAGGAGCGGGCGGAGATTTGGTTTCAGGCGGCGGAGCGGATGGGCAGGCATGTCGCGGCATATCCGGACACGCCGTTTGCTGCCGCGCTCTTTGCCGCCATCTGGCAGGAGCTGGAGCGGACGCACGCGGGGGAGTGAGTGACGGGGGGTTACGTCGGGGCTCTGCCCCGAACCCCGCAAGGGAACGATGTTCCCTTGACCCTTGCTACGCTATCGCTGCGCGATAGCTGGGAGGGGATTT
>CAKUCW010000060.1 GCA_934643825.1 uncultured Clostridia bacterium
AAGGATATCGACGTGGTGATGATCGCGCCGAAGGGCCCCGGCCACACCGTCCGCAGCCAGTATCTTGAGGGCAAGGGCGTGCCTGACCTCATCGCCGTCTATCAGGATGCATCCGGCAAGGCGCAGGATTACGCGCTGGCGTATGCCGCGGGCATCGGCGGCGCACGCGCCGGCATCCTCAAGACGACGTTCCGCGAGGAAACCGAGACCGACCTGTTCGGCGAGCAGTGCGTCCTCTGCGGCGGCGTGACCGCGCTGATGAAGGCGGGCTTTGACACGCTGGTTGAGGCGGGCTATCAGCCGGAGAACGCATATTTCGAGTGCATCCACGAGATGAAGCTCATCGTTGACCTCATTTTCGCGCACGGCTTCGCCGGCATGCGCTATTCCATCTCCAACACCGCCGAGTACGGCGATTACGAGATCGGTCAGCGCCTGATCACCGAGGAGACCAAGAAGGAAATGAAGAAGGTGCTGACCGAGATTCAGGACGGCACGTTTGCCCGCAACTGGCTGCTGGAAAACCAGAGCGGCTGTGTCCACTTCCTCGCCAAGCGCCGCATCGAGGCGGGCAGCCAGCTGGAGGAAGTCGGCAAGGATCTGCGCAGCAAGATGAGCTGGGGCACGAAGGTGGAGGAGCTGTAAGATGGCAGTCAGTGATCGCGTAAAGTCCGGCCCGGAGAAAGCGCCGCACCGGTCTCTTTGGAAAGCGCTGGGTTTGACTGATGAGGAGCTGAAGCTCCCGCTCATCGGCGTGGTCAGCGCAAAGTCCGAGTGCGTACCCGGACATAATCACCTGAACAATATCGCGCAGGCGGTCAAGGACGGCATCCGTCTGGCGGGCGGCGTGCCGGTGGAATTCCCGGCGATCGGCGTCTGCGACGGCATTGCGATGGGTCATGTCGGCATGAAGTATTCGCTCGCTTCCCGTGAGCTGATTGCCGACAGCTGCGAATCCATGGCGATTGCGCATGGCTTTGACGGCATGGTGTTCATCCCGAACTGCGACAAGATCGTTCCGGGCATGCTGATGGCGGCGCGTCGCCTGAATCTGCCCGCGATGGTCATCTCCGGCGGTCCGATGCTGCCCGGACGCATGCCCGGCGGCAAGGGTGATATGGATTTGAACTCCGTGTTTGAAGCCGTCGGCGCGTATAAGGCGGGCAAGATGGACGATGCGCAGCTCAACGCCGTCGAATCCTCCGCGTGCCCGGGCTGCGGCAGCTGCTCCGGCATGTTTACCGCCAACTCCATGAACTGCATCACCGAGGTCATCGGCATGGCGCTTCCGGGCAACGGCACGATTGCGGCTGTGGATGCGGCGCGTATTCGCCTCGCCAAAAAGACGGGCATGCGCATCGTTGAGCTGGTCAGGGAAGGGCTGACGCCGGACAAGATCATGACCGAGTCCGCGTTCCGCAACGCGCTCTGTCTGGATATGGCGCTGGGCTGCTCCACCAACACCGTGCTGCATCTGCCGGCAATCGCCCATGAAGCGGGCATCGACTTTGACCTCAACTGGGTCAATGAAGCGAGCGCGAAGGTGCCGAACCTGTGCCACCTTGCGCCCGCCGGTCATCATCACGTCATCGACCTGCATCTGGCGGGCGGCGTGATGGGCGTGCTCAGCGAACTGAAGGGGCGCGGACTGCTGGATGAAAACGCGCTGACCGTTTCCGGCATGACGCTGGGCGAAGAAATCAGCCTGAGCGGAAATTACAACCACGAGGTCATCCGTCCCTTTGACGAGCCGTATTCCCCGACCGGCGGACTGATGATCCTGCGCGGCAACCTCGCCCCGGACGGCGCGGTCGTCAAGCGCAGCGCGGTCGCCAAGGAAATGCTGGTGCATGAAGGCCCCGCCCGCGTCTTTAACAGCGAGGACGAAGCCATCGCCGCCATCTATGCCAGCCAAATCAAGCCGGGCGACGTTGTGGTCATCCGCTATGAAGGCCCGAAGGGCGGACCCGGCATGCGCGAAATGCTCAGCCCGACCAGCGCCATCTGCGGCATGGGGCTGGATAAGGAGGTCGCGCTCATCACGGACGGACGCTTCTCCGGCGCGACCCGCGGCGCGGCAATCGGACATGTTTCTCCGGAAGGCGCGAGCGGCGGCATGATCGGCATCATCGAGGAGGGCGACATCATCTCCATCGATATTCCTGCCGGCAAGCTGGAATTGAAGGTGGACGAGGAGACCCTTGCCAAGCGCCGCGAAGCATGGGTCTGCCCGCCGCCGAACGTTACGAAGGGCTATCTGGCGCGTTATGCGAAGCTGGTTTCCAGCGCGAACAAGGGCGCCGTGGTCGAATAAACCGCGAAAGCGACAATAATCAGCAGATGAAGCCTCTCTTCCCCCAAACGGGAAGGGAGGCTTCTTTGCTGAAAATAAGGCGGGAGAGAGAAGGGTTTGTGCCAAAAAGAAGGATAACCCTTTTTTCTCCCTTGCCCTTTTCCTGCTCCGGTGTTATACTGTACACTGAAAAAATGGTGGACTACGCCATTTGCGAAACGATAAAGGAAGTGCGCTTTTGCAAGGCGATGAAATCAAGGCGGTGCAGTCCGCTTTTTCCCTGCCCGATCCGCGGGAATTGAATCCGCTCCAGATGGCGTATCTGGGCGATACGCTGCATGATTTGTACGTGCGCGGCATGCTTGTTTCCAGAAAGATGAGCGTCGGCGCGATGCATAAGCAGGCGGTCAGGATGGTCAGCGCGGCAGCGCAGGCGCGTATGCTGGAGGCGATTGAGCCGGAGCTGACCGAACAGGAAGCCGACATCACCCGCCGCGGACGCAACGCGCAGGCGAAACACGCCGCGCCCAAGCACGCGGATCCGGCGGATTACGCGCATGCGACCGGATTGGAAGCCCTCTGGGGTTATCTGTATGTGACGAAGCAGACGGACAGGCTGGATACGCTCATCCGGCTTGCCATCCTGCGTACGGAGGATATATGGCACAAGCAAAGCTAAAGGTCGTGCTGCTTCGCGCAACGCCCGATCCGGATGAGCTGGTTGCGCTGGGTGCGCGGCTATGCTACGCGCAGGCGGATATCGATGCGCTGAAGGAGAAGGTTGAAAGCGCCGATCAGCGGGCGTTTGTTGAGCGCGTGATGCAGCGCGGACATCTGTCCGTAACGGAACACGCGGCGTTCACCTTTGCGGTCGAGGGCGTGAGCCGAGCCCTGCTGGCTCAGCTGACGCGCCATCGCATCGCGTCGTTTTCGGTGCAGAGCCAGCGCTATGTTTCCATGGCGAAGGGCTTTGACTACGTCATTCCCCCGGCAATCGAAGCGCTGGGCGAGAGCGAAAAGCAGGAATTTATCCGCCAGATGGACACCATTCATGAATGGTATTGCCAGTGGCAGGAAAAACTGGGCGGGGCGAAGGAAAGCGCCAACGAGGATGCGCGTTTTGTTCTGCCCAACGCCGCATCGACGCGCCTGCTGGTGACAATGAACGCACGCGAGCTGATGCACTTCTTCTCGCTGCGCTGCTGCAACCGCGCACAGTGGGAGATTCGCGAAATGGCGTGGCAGATGCTGACCCTGTGCAAGCAGGCGGCGCCGGCGCTGTTTGAACACGCGGGTCCGGCGTGCGTATCCGGCGCCTGTCCGGAAGGAAAGAACACCTGCGGCAAAATGGCGGAAGTACGCGAGAAGGCAAAGAGCCTGTAAAACCCCGTCACCCGGCGCAAAGCCGGATGCATAAACGATAAAATCACGCGGATTTTTTCCGGCGCTGTTCGTTCATGAAGGCGCGGGAAATCCTCCGCGTCACAAAATACCCTTTGAACCAGTTAGTGAGGAAGGAAATCACAATGGCTTATTACGATCAGTTTACCAAGAAACCGCGCAGCCCGCGTGACGACTGGCGCGATGACGAAGAAACCATGCGTCCGGAGCGCGACGGCGAACAGAATCGCCGTCCCTATGGAAACCGCCCGAATGGCGGCGAGCGCCGTCCTTACGGTGACCGTCCGAATGGCGGCGAGCGCCGTCCGTATGGCGACCGCCCGAATAATGGTGAGCGCCGCCCGTACGGCGACCGCCCGAATGGCGGAGAGCGCCGTCCGTATGGTGACCGTCCGAATAGCGGCGAACGCCGTCCGTATGGCGACCGTCCGAATGCCGGTGAGCGCCGTCCGTATGGCGACCGTCCGAATGGTGGCGAGCGCCGTCCGTATGGCGACCGCCCGATGAGTGACCGCCGTCCGTATGGCGACCGTCCGAATGCCGGTGAGCGCCGTCCTTACGGCGACCGTCCGAATGCCGGTGAGCGCCGTCCTTACGGCGACCGCCCGATGAACGACCGTCGTCCCCCGATGCCGCGTCCTGCCATGACGCCGCCGCCCGCGCAGGAAGAGGAGATGCAGAGCAATCTGCTCGTGGGTCGCAACCCCATCCGCGAAGCGCTCAAGGCGGGACGCGATATGGAGAAGCTGCTCGTTGCGAAGGGCGAATTGATCGGCTCGGCGCGTGAAATCGTTGCGATGGCGCGTGAGCAGAAGGTCATCGTTCAGGAAGTGGATCGTGCGCATCTGGATGCGATGGCGCCGGGTCATCAGGGCTTGATCGCGGTCGTTTCCGCTTACGCGTATAAGACGGTGGACGACATGCTGGCGCTGGCGAAGGAGCGCGGCGAGGAGCCGTTCCTCGTCATTCTCGACGGCGTGACCGATCCGCATAACCTCGGCGCCATCATCCGCAGCGCGGAGTGTGCGGGTGCGCACGGCGTCATCATTCCGGAGCGCCGCGCAGTGGGTCTGACCCCGGCGGCGGTCAAGGCGAGCGCGGGCGCGGTGGAGTATCTGCCGGTTGCACGCGAGGTCAACCTGACCCGCACCATCGAGCGCCTCAAGAAAGAGGGCATCTGGATCTACGGCACGGCGATGAACGGAGAGGATTACCGCAAGGTCGATTATTCCGGCGCGAAGGCGCTGGTCATCGGCTCGGAAGGCGAGGGCATGAGCCGTCTGGTCAGCGAGAGCTGCGATAAGGTCGTGACCCTGCCGATGAAGGGCAAGATTGAATCCCTGAATGCATCTGTGGCGGCGGGTATCCTGCTCTACGCGATGATGGACGCAAAGTAAGATGAAACCGCTTCTGCTGGTGGATGGTTACAATGTCATCGGCGCGTGGAATGTGCCGCGTGAAGAGCATTTGACCATTCAGGAAGCCCGGGAACGGCTGATCCATCTCATTGCCGACTATGCGGGATATTCCGGTGAAGAGGTAATCGTCGTCTTTGACGGACACTACACCGACCGCCCCATGCACTCCAAGACGATGATGCACGGCGTGGAGGTCGTCTTCACCAAACACGGCGAAAGCGCCGATAACTACATCGAAGCAGCCTGCGATGCCGCGCCCAGATGGCGGCGCGTGCGCGTGGCGACCAGCGACGCCGTTGAGCAGACGGTGACGCTCGGGCGCGGCGCGGAACGCATCTCCTCCAGAGAATTCCTGATGGAGATATCGCAGGTCAGGCAGACCGGACGGGTGCGCATGCGCGAGGAAAGCGTCTCACGCGGCGACATCTTTTCCCGGCTGCCACCCCATCAGCGCGAAATCTTTGAACGCATGCGCCGGGGTAAAGAATGAGCGGGGAGGTTGCCATGCATCAGGACTTTGACAACATGACCGATGAAGAGATTGCCCTGCTTGCCCAGCAGGGGGATACCGACGCATCGGAATACCTGCTCAACAAATACAAGAATTTCGTGCGCTCCAAGGCGCGTTCGTATTTTCTCGTCGGCGCCGACCACGAGGACATTGTGCAGGAAGGGATGATCGGGCTGTTCAAGGCGTTTCGCGATTTTCGCCCGGACAAGCTCGCATCCTTCCATGCCTTTGCCGAAATCTGCGTGACCCGCCAGATCATCACCGCCATCAAGACGGCGACCCGGCAGAAGCATATTCCGCTCAACTCCTATGTGTCGCTCAACAAGCCGATTTACGAGGAGGAAAGCGACCGAACGCTGCTGGATGTCATCACGGAAGGGCGCAGCGCGGATCCGGAAGAGCTGCTGATCGGCAGAGAAAGCTATGTGAGCATCGAAAGCCGCATCGACGAAGCGCTGTCTCCGCTGGAGCGGCGCGTGTTGGCGGCGTATCTGGACGGCAAGAGCTATCAGGAGATTGCACAGATGCTCGACAGGCATGTCAAGAGCATCGACAACGCGCTGCAACGGGTGAAGCATAAACTCGAAAAGCTGATGGAAGAACGCGCAAATTGACTTGACGGACTGACCCGGGGACGAAAAAGGCGCACGGCTTGCAAAATGGAGAACGATTTTGCAGGTAAAAATGCGCCGGTATCTTGACAATTTCCTCAGATTTGGATAGAATATGGATGTATAAACCGGTTGACAGCCATTTGCAGGTGTAGTTTAATGGCAGAACTTCAGCTTCCCAAGCTGACCGCGTGGGTTCGATTCCC
>CAKUCW010000061.1 GCA_934643825.1 uncultured Clostridia bacterium
CCCCCCCCCCACGTCTCCCCCCTCTCTCCCTTCCCCCCCAAACACCCTTCGTACTCTTAGGAGAATCAACATGAGAATCATCGGTGGGGACGCACGCGGGCGGACGATTGTCGCTCCGGCCGGCGCAAAGACGCGTCCGACGCAGGATTATGTGCGCGAATCGCTGTTCAATATCATTCGCTGGGACATCGAGGAAGCGCGTGTGCTTGATCTGTTCGCCGGAACGGGTGCGCTCTCGCTGGAGGCACTCAGCCGCGGCGCAAAGGAAGCCGTGCTGGTCGATACGGATCGGGCTGCATGCGCGGCGATTCGTAAAAATATGGAAACCACACGCCTTGGTGAAAAATGCCGCCTGATCGCAAGGGATTATCACGCGGCAATCGATGCCCTGGCGGCTGAAGGAACGGCGTTTGACGTGGTTTTTATCGACCCGCCTTATAAAATGGAGAATACCGGCGAAATGTGCGCGGCACTCTATGAAAAGGGATTGCTCAGCGACGCTTTTCTGCTCGTTGTCGAGCATCGAAAAGGGCATGCGCCCATGCTGGACGCACGCTTTGACGCGTTCGACCTGCGGCATTACGGCGATACCGAAATCACATTCGTCCGCCGGGCACGGCAGGAAACAGACGAGTAAAAAGACAGGAGGAGGCGCGTAAATGGATACGCTGCTCTACGCCGGAAGCTTTGACCCCGTCACGCGGGGACATCTGGATGTCATTCGCAGGGCTGCCGGGCTTTGCTCGACGCTGGTCGTCGCGGTGATGCATAACCCGGAGAAGCATGGATTTCTGGAAGTGCCGCTTCGGGTGAAGCTGCTGGAAACGGCATGCCGCGATATCCCGAATGTGCAGGTCATGGCGCATGGAGGCTTGCTCATCACCTGCGCCCATGAGGTCGGCGCACAGGCGGTTGTGCGCGGATTGCGCCCGATCGGCGATTTTGAATCCGAATATCAGATGGCTCAGGTCAACCGCCAGCTCGGCGGGGTGGAAACGCTGTTTTTGACGACCAGCGATAACTGCGCCAGCATTTCCTCAAGCATCGTCCGTCAGGTTGCGGCGTTCGGCGGGGATATCACCCCGATGGTGCCGGAGGGAACCGCGCAGGAGATCCTCGCGGCGCTTGACCGGGCAAAACGATAACGCAAACCATCATTCATATTGATGAGGATATATGGAGTAAAATGGATAATAAACGAAAATATCGCAGAAATATTCCGGAGGTAAGGGAGGAAAAGCAGATGGACGAGCAGCAGGAAACCAGAACCGTCCGGCGGGAATACGGTCAGGCAAACGGCGAGAGCATCGCGCAGGCGCGTCGGGTCATCGATCAGATTGAAAACGCAATCAACGACTCGCGCCGCGTTCCCATGTCCAAGACGCTGAGCTTTGTCGATACGGGCGAAATCATCGATTTGATCGGTCAGCTGCGCATCGTTTTGCCGCATACCGTCGTGCAGGCGCAGGCGATCATGGATGAAAAGGAACGCATACTCTCCGAAGCAAAAGCGGAGGCGGATAAGATCGCGGATACCGCGGACACGAGCTATAAGACCACGATCGACGAAGCCAACCGCTTTAAGCAGGAAGTGCATGACGAGGCGGACGCCTATGACAGGCAGGTTCGCCAGAAGGCGGAGGAGGACGCGACCGCAATCGTTGCGGACGCGAACACCCGCGCCGAACAGATCATCTTCAGCGCACAGCAGCAGTCGCAGAGGATGGTGGACGAAAACGAAATCACACGGCGTGCGCAGGCGTATGCCGTGGAAACGCGTGAACGCGCTGAAACGGATGCGAACAGCATCTATAATCAGGCATGCGTACAGGTGGATAAAATGCTCAGCGGCGCGGCGGCTGCGCTCTCCAGAAGCGCTACCGAATTGGCGGCTCTGCGCGACAAGCTGCTGACGCAGGGCACGAATACGCAGGAGTGAGAGGAAAGAGGAGAAACCTATGAATCAGCAAAATACGCTTTACATCGTCGTTCCCTGTTATAAGGAGCAGGAGGTTCTGCCGGAAACGAGCAAGCGCCTGCGCGAGAAGATGAATCAGCTCAAGAGCGAAGGCAAAATCGGCGAAAAGAGCCGCGTGATGTTCGTCAACGACGGCTCCAGCGATAATACCTGGCAGATCATCAGCGAGCTTCACGAGAAGGAACCGGATATGTTCTCCGGCGTCAACCTTTCCCGCAACCGCGGCCATCAAAACGCGCTGCTGGCGGGTCTGCTGACTGCGGTCAATTACGCGGACATGATCGTCTCCATGGACGCAGACCTTCAGGACGATATCAACGCAGTGGATGAGATGGTCGATGACTATCATAAGGGCTACGATGTCGTGTACGGCGTGCGCAGCAAGCGCGATACGGATACATTCTTCAAGCGTTTTACCGCCGAGGGCTTCTATAAGGTCATGAAGGCGCTGGGCGTGGATATCGTGTTCAACCATGCGGATTACCGCCTGATGAGCCGCCGCGCCGTCGAAGGGCTTGCCGAGTTCACGGAGGTCAACCTCTTCCTGCGCGGCATCGTTCCGCAGATCGGCTATAAGTGGACGACCGTCACCTATGAGCGTGCCGAGCGCTTCGCGGGCGAGAGCAAGTATCCGCTCAAGAAGATGATCGCCTTTGCCGCGGACGGCATCACCAGCTTCTCGGTTAAGCCGATCAGACTGGTGTTCTCCACCGGCGTGGTCGTGTTCATCGTCAGCATTATCATGCTGCTCTATGCGCTCATCGCCAAGATTGCGGGTCATACCTCCGTCGGCTGGACGAGCCTGATGGGTTCCATCTGGCTCATCGGCGGCATTCAGCTGCTGGGTCTGGGCGTTGTCGGCGAATATATCGGCAAAATCTATAACGAAACGAAGCGCCGCCCGCGCTTTATCATCGAGAGCGTGCTGAACAAGGCGGATAGCGAGGCATGAAAAGGCATACCATAACCGTGGCGGCGCTTGGACCGGACAGCGGGGATATGCTCGCCTGCGGCGTCCACGATGCGCTCAAAGCCGCGCCGCGCCTGCTTCTGCGCACGGCGATCCATGGCGTGGCAGACAGGCTGAAGGGCGAAGGCATCGCATTTGAAACGCTGGATGCGCTGTATGAGCAGACCGAGGACTTTGACGAGCTGTGCGAACTTGCGGTTAAGCGCATCATCGAGCTGGCGCGGCAGGGTGAAACGCTCTGCTATGCCGTCAGCGAACCGCAGAATGACGCGACGGTGCGCCTGCTGGCGCAGAAGCTGCCGGAGGACGTGGAGCTTTGCGTGCTGTCGGGCATGACGCTGGCGGATGCGGCGGCGTGCGCGGTGATCCCCTTTGGGGTCAATACCGAAAACCTGCGGACGCTGACCGCGCTTTCCGCGCTGGATATGCGCATGCAGGCGGATCAGCCGCAGGTGATTACGGAGCTGGATAACCGCTATCTGGCGTCGGATGTGAAGCTGTGGCTCGGCGATTTGCTGGATGACGAAACGACGGTCTATTTCCTTGAAAACGCGGCGGAGCTTTGCCTGAAAGCGCGGGCGATTGAGCTTTGCGAGCTGGATCGACAGGAAAAGTATGACCATCGGACGGCGGTGCTTGTGCCGGCGGTCAGCGTGTTTGACAGAAGCCGTGCGTCCTATGAGGACTTTGTGCAGGTGGTGACCCGGCTGCGTGCGCCCGGGGGATGCCCGTGGGATCGTGCGCAGACGCATCATACCCTGCGGCAGTATATGATCGAGGAAGCCTGCGAAGCAGCAGAGGCGATGGACGGCGATGATCCGATGAAGATGGCGGATGAGCTGGGCGACGTGCTGCTTCAGGTGGTGCTCAATAGCTGCATCGGCGCGGAGCATCGCGCCTTTACGGATCGGGACGTGACCAGCATGGCGGCGCATAAGATGATTACGCGCCATGTGCATGTCTTCGGGCGCGAGAAGGCGGAGGACGCGCAGGCGGTCGTTTCCGTGTGGGAAAACGCGAAGAAAAAAGAGCGCGGCGAACAGACCGCGCTGGAACGCGTGATGGATGTATCCACGGCGCTTCCGGGTCTGATGCGTGCGCAAAAGGTCGTCCGCAGGGAAGCGGGCGCCGAGGGAAGAAAGCTGGATGAGGGCGAGATCCTGTCCCGCGTCGAGTCCATCGCAGGGCAGAAGGACGGCAGTCAGGCGGAGAAGGAAAAGCGGCTGGGCGATATGCTTGAGAGCCTCTGTGCGCTTGCCGAAGCGCAGGGATTGGACGCGGAAACGGCACTTCGCGCCGCGACCGCCAGACGCATCGAATCCATTCGCGCAAAAGACGAAAAAAGCCTGTAATTCCCATAAAAAATTTATAAAAAATCAGATTCCTCTTGCAGGAAAGAGGGAAACCATGTAGAATATGTTGTAATCGCCATGATGTGCGATTGATGCTGACAAACACGTCAAAAACACAGTGACGTTAAGGAGGATTTTGGGTACCATGAATAAGAATGAACTGAGCGCGGCGATTGCCGCAAAAGCGGGTCTGACCCGTAAGGATGCCGAGGCTGCCCTGTGCGCGATGAGCGATATCGTTGCCGAGTGCCTGAAGAACGGCGAGAAGGTTCAGATCGTTGGCTTTGGCGCTTTTGAAGTGAAGGAGCGTCCGGCTCGTAAGGCGCGTAACCCCAAGACCGGTGAGGAAATCCAGATCGGCGCACGCCGCTCTCCGATGTTCAAGCCGGGCAAGGCGCTCAAGGAAGCTGTTGAAGGCTAAAAAGAAATTCCCGGGAGATTGCTTCCGGGTTTCTTTTTTGGGATCGGAAAGAAAAGCGTATTGTAGTGAAGCCGCTTCAATCCGGCGCGAAGCGGAGATGGGAGTCTGAGGGAAGAATTCCCTCAGGCAGGTCTGGACGGCAGTCCAGCGTAACCCCGTACCCTATCAAAAAAAGAAGTAGTTTCAGAGCAGAATGCGAAGCATTCTACGATTGAAACGGGTTTGCGCTGAAAAGCAGGTTTTCAAGTATAAGGTGGCTTAAACCGCCTGCTTCATATTTCTGCTATGCAGTTTGGGGTTACGCCCTGCGGGGAATAAGGGTTACGCGCCTGCTTTGCAGGCGGGGGGGAACGCGCTCCGCTGGGGCTTAGGGATTCGGGGGATTGGAGCCACGCGCCCGCTGTGCGGGATTCAGCGTGGCGGAAATCGGAAATCGCAAGGAGCGCTTGCGCGACTATGCGAGTTTCCCGGGATTTCTCCCCCTAAATCCCCTAAGAACCCCATCACCCCCATTGAAACGAGCAGGGACACCCTGCACCCGGGAACGG
>CAKUCW010000062.1 GCA_934643825.1 uncultured Clostridia bacterium
TAGTGGAAACCCGATAATTATGGTATAATCATCCACGGGTGATGAAGATGGTTAAAGGCTTCGAAAGTATGTTGGCAGGCTCACTTAATCTGGAGGAGCCGTGGTACATCACAGGAGCTGAGTTCAATCCTGTGAAAAACGTGATTGATGTTTATGTCGGAATCCGGGAGGATGCAGTCATTGCCTGCCCTCACTGTGGTGGTCCGACAAAGCGTTACGGGTATGAACCCACCGAGCGTTCATGGCGTCATGCTGACTGCTTGTTCTATCCGTGCTATGTTCACTGCAAACGTCCGCGAGTTAAATGTGATAACTGTGGCGTCCAGCAAGTCACAGCACCTTTTGAACGGCAGAACAGCCGCCATACCCTGCTATTCGAAGGATATGCCATGATGATCATGGCGGATGTTCCGCGCAGGAAAGCATCCCGGCTCCTTCGCTGCAATGAGAAGACACTGGCATCCATCCTTTCATACTGGGTGAATCAGGCAGTAGAAGCGCTTGACCTGAGTGACGTTACCAGACTGGCAATCGATGAAACATCCCGTAAGCGTGGTCATGATTATGTGACCGTCACCATTGATGCGATGAAGCGCCGCGTCTTCGACGTCCAGGACGGCCGCAAGAAGGAAGCAGTAACCGCCATGCGGAAGAAGCTTGAACGGCATGGTGGAAAGGCTTCCAACATTGCTGCTGTTACCAGCGATATGTCCAAGAGCTACTTGCCCGGTGTCAGGGAAAACTTCCCCGATGCGGAACAGATCATTGACAAGTTCCATGTGAAGAAGGTTCTGACTGATGCGCTGGACAAAGTCAGGAAGCAGGAACAGAAAGAAACCAACAACAAGAAGGATTTGTTCTTAAACCGACATTTCCTCATGACACCGCAAAGCAGAATGAACAGCGAACAGTTGACCAAGCTGGCAGCCCTCTCCAAGGCTTATCCGAAGACCGGGCGCGCCTTCCGGATTGTCCATGCTTTGGACCTGTTCTATGCCTCCAAGGATGACAGGGAGGCAGCCAAACGGTTCAAGCAGCTGTATTCATGGATGAGACGCAGCCGGCTTACACCTATGAAGGATGCAGCGGAAACGCTCATGAACCATGAACGGGAAATCCTGCATTACTTTCATGAGCGCCTAGCCAATGCAGTCTGCGAAGGAATAAACTCCATGATCCAGGCGGCGAAGAGGAAGGCCAGAGGATATAACACCTTTGAGGGTTTCGCTGCCATGATCTACCTGGTTGCTGGAAAACTGGAACTGCCGGTTCCTGATCCCTTTTAAATCACGTTTCCACTAATTCGGGAGTAGAGCCATCATATTGGCCTGCGTTTTGCTTCTTCTATGCGGTATTGCCCTAAATCACCAGGAAATAAGCCCGGTACTTTTGTTTATGAAACGATTGATATTCGGGTTGTTTCCAATGAAAATTGAGATATCATAACTGTTATACATAAATAAAAATATGGAGGGGAAAACCGAATGATTAAGCATTTTCAAGAAAATGATTTTGTTGAACTTTTTCTGGATTGTCCAATTTATATTGGTGAGGAGCAAGGGGGAGAACTGATTTTTAAGCGAGAATATGATAACGGTCTGTCGTTGATCATGTATATAGATGTTTATGGAGAAAAAATTGAATTGAGCATTTCTTTCACCAATCAGAATATTACTACTTTTTCTTCGAATGTTGATGAAGTACAGATTGAATCGTGTTCTATATATCTCATGTTATCGGACAAAAAAATAGCTGAAGTATTCATGGAACCTTATCCGTATTTAAGTATACATGGACAGTGATTAAGTATGGATAAATGATTCGGTCAGCGGGCGGTAAGAAATCTTGTGGTCGTTGAAGTAAGAGCCATTGGAGCATACAACGTAATCGCGATATATAGTGGAACGAAAGGTGGCACACGAAACACGATTGAGTATGCAATGCAGAAAGGAATTGAAATCTATTACGCAAAAGGGTGGGAAATGCCACCTGCAAACAAAGGCGAACGACGTTAGAATATCCAACCGGGCGGATGATTTCAGCTAACACCTCTTCTCGAAGCATTAGCAAAAGTCCCACCAGCTTCATCTGGAAACAATCAGGTGATGTGCTTCGTGCCCGTGCACAAGTCCCTTCGCGGGCGTGTTGTGGGCAGAAAAAAGCATCCGAAAACCAGCAAAAGCAACCGCGTCGCTCACAAATGCTTGCATCCGTCGCTCACCAATGTTTGCAAAGAATCAGGAGCCCTCAAAATGCCGCGTTAGAAATTTGCGCAAAATGTTTGCAATTTGCTAACGCGGCTTTTTTCTGTTAGCAGGATTCCAAGGAGAAAAGTTCGCAAAAAAAGAAAATCCCCCCGTCTTTCGAGCAGGATGCGGTTTGCAGCATCTTGCTCTCAAAACGGGGAAATTTCCAAAAAATGGTGATCCCGGCGCGATTCGAACGCGCGACGTTCTGCTTAGGAGGCAGACCCTCTATCCTACTGAGGTACGGGACCATGTGCCGAAAAACCTAGATATTTCAAAGCTTTTCGGCTCTCTGCTCATTATGATTTCATGAGCATTTTGATGAACACATCAGTCGGTTTTCGACTGCCGCGTTAACGGGAATGGTTCGCGCTGACATCGGGGATTCGTGTCCGCTCCGCCAAGTGTCAGCAGCTTGGCGAAAGACAATGGGGTATGTTTCCGATGGAAGTCTCGCTTTCGATTTATCGAAAAGGTGGTAGGCGAGCTTCTTCTTAGGAGGCGGTCGCTCTATCCTACTGAGCTATGGATGCAAGGTACGGTCTTACCCCTCGTTTTCTCAGCAATAGCTAGATTCCCCAATCAAGCTCACGCTGATAGACGCCGGCAAAACCGCTCTAAGACCAAGGCAAGTCAATCTTTCGACCGACTTCCCTCTAAATCACTTTTCACCCGGCAGATGTTTTCTGTCAGGCAGTCTTAAATATTATAGAGGAAACCGGGTGAAAAGTCAATTCATTTGGGGAAAATCAATCGCCGAGGGAAATGCCCATGCTTCTGGCTGCGCGGACAGCCTGCGCGTCGGCGGGAACAAACTTGGTCTTGCCCGCTACATCGGAAAGCGGATTGTGCGTGACCACATTGCCCGCCATGGCGACCGCCTGACCATAGTTCTCAGCAGCGATGAGCTGCGCAGCATGTACGCCAAAGATGGTGGACAGCATGCGGTCGTATGCGCTGGGAGATCCGCCGCGCTGCACATGACCCGGAACAACGGCACGCGCTTCAACGCCGACAATCTCTTCCAGCTGCTTGGCAATCCGGTTGGCAATGCCGTTGAAGCCCGTTTCCTGACGGAACAGGGCGCGATCCTTCTTCTTCATCGCGGCTTCCTCAACGCTCATCGCGCCTTCCGCGACCGCGACGATCGAGAATGCCTTGCCGTTTTCCGCACGGCGGCGCACGGCTTCCGCAACGATATTGATATCATAGGGAATCTCCGGCAGAAGGATGATATCCGCGCCGCCGGCTATGCCGGAGTACAGCGTCAGCCAGCCCGCCTTATTGCCCATGATCTCAATGACCATGCAGCGCCCATGGCTCGCGGCAGTGGTGTGGATGCGGTCAATGACCTCGGTTGCGATATCCACCGCAGTATGGAAGCCGAAGGTCACATCCGTTCCCCAGATATCGTTGTCGATGGTCTTGGGCAAGCCGATGACGTTCAGCCCCTCTTCGGCGAGCATGTTTGCGGTCTTATGCGTGCCGTTTCCGCCGAGCGTCACCAGACAGTCAAGCTTCATCTTCTTGTAGTTATTCTTCATCGCCTTGACCTTGTCCACGTTGTCTTCGCCGATGACACGCATGTTGCGGAACGGCGTGCGGCGCGTGCCGAGGATCGTTCCGCCAAGGGTCAGGATGCCGGAAAAGTCCGACTGCTTCATTTCCTTATAGTCGCCGGAAATCAAGCCCGCGTAGCCATCCTGAATACCGACGATTTCCGTGTCGAACATGGAATAACTCGCACGCGCAACGCCGCGGATACAGGCGTTCAAGCCGGGGCAGTCGCCGCCGCTGGTCAGGATACCGATGCGTCTTTTCATGGTCAATAACCTCCTGCCGAAAGATTCGAACCGATTGTGTGATTTATTTTACCACCGAATGAAACGCCATACAAGTATTCCCATTATTTTCCGTGCGGATTTGCCGTTTTGGGTGAGCTAAGTCTGCCCTCGTGTCTGCCACAGTTTGTCTGCTACGGTTTATAAAAGACACGGAAAACTTGCGTGCGCGGGCGGTTTTGCGCCATTTGATGCACAAAAAAGAGAGCCGACAAGCGGCTCTCTTCAGACCGTAGACAAAAAGCTATTCTCCCCCGAAGGGGGAGAATAGCCCTTTCCGCCAATGAAAGAATAGCTGAATTTCTTGAATTTGCTATTCAAGCCGAGTTTGCTTAT
>CAKUCW010000063.1 GCA_934643825.1 uncultured Clostridia bacterium
GCTTGAAGTCAGCTCGCGAAAGCGCTTCTTGACCACCTCCACGCTGTACGGAACGCCGCTGATGCGCATCATTCCGCAGGGCATACAGTATATCTCGGTCATCAGCTCGACAATTTCGTTAATGACGCTGCCGTTTCGTGTCCCTTCGTAGGCTTCAAAGCAAATCTGCTTTTCAACCTCCGAGCGAATCCTGTTCCATGTCTGCACGTCCACACAGTTCCCCATCCCGTCATATCCATCTGCTTCGTAAGTCTGAAGATGGGATGGATAGGGATTGGATTTATGGGTATTAGGTGGATACGTTTTGGATACATGAGTATTTGATTGTGCCGTTTTTTCCGCATCCGGCTTTTCCGTATGCGGTTGCTCCTCCTCCGATATTTCCGACTCCGGTTCTTCCGTGCCTGACTGCCCGTCATCCGATCCTTCCGACGGTTCTTCCATTTGCCGAACGGGTTCTTCGTAAAAGTTATACTCGGTATCGCTCATACGCCCATCTGCGCCGCGCACACGCTTGCGCACCAGATAGCCGCCCTTTTCCAGCTCCTTGAGCGCCGTCCCGATGCTCTCCGCCCCTTCTTTACAGATGGCGGACAGCCCGCGAATCGTAAAATTCCAGTCCTCCGGCAATGCCAGAATTAGAGTCAACAATCCCTTCGCCTTGAGGGACAGATTCTTATCTCTCAAATGATAATTGCTGATGGTCGTGTAATCCTTGACTTTCTCTACGCGAAATATGCCCACATAGAAAACCTCCGTTCCGTTTGTAAATTCAAAAAGCGCGTGTCCAGCGACAAACGCCGTTTTGTCAGGCCATGTTCATTGCCCATTCAGAAATGCTTCGTCGTCCAGTTCGTCTTGATCGACGATTCCTTCAAGCGCAGGTTCGTCAAACATGCTGATTTGATTTCCTTTGTTCAGGTGTTTTAAGCCAATCCACCACATCAGCACACTCTCGCCGCTGTCCCATTCGGGAATCATCTTTTTTCCCGACAATCTCCGCGCTTGAAGCATCCGTTCAAACGCATCTGCGTAAAACTTCCGAAACTGCGGAAACCGTTTCAAATCCCGCTGCATCCCCGCTGATCCTCCAAGCGGGCAACAGACGCATCCAAGGCGCTTTATCCCGCAGTCATACAGTTTGCAGTACGGAATACGGTAGCTCCGCAAAAAAGACCATACGTCGCTGTCCTCCCAGTCGATGATGGGATTCACCACAATTTTTCCCTGACGGACACAATGTTCCACGGTCTTTCGATTCTCCACATTGTCCGAATTGAGGATGATTCCATACTTGTTCTTTTTATAATCCGCATTGAAACCGTCTGCTGTGACCTGTGCTTCTGCACCGCCTATATTGACAAGCCCACGCTTTTTTCTTCGATTGGCACTCTCTGCCCATCTCACACCCGTAACCACAATCCGTCCGATTCCCTGCGTTTCCTTGAGCGACGCGCAGCAATATCGCTGGATTCTCGTCGGCGGAAATTGGTTCTTGACAATCAGTTCCCGCATGGTCATCTGCGGACGCACCAGTTCCGTTTCGGGATGGGCTTCCCGAATAAACCTCACGAGTTCGGGCGGATCGACGGTCGTTATGTTGTAATGCGAATCAAAGCGAACGCCAGCCATTTTGCACAGTACCAGCACACATGCAGAATCCTTGCCGCCGCTGTCCGCGACGTAGTAACCCTCGCTGGGTTCAAAAGCCTTCAAGCGCTCCTGCGCAATTTTCACCTTGTCCCTGACCGTGCCGAAAAGGTCTTTTTCAATCAGTATCTTCTGTCGCCCTCTTTCTTTTATCGCTTCCAAGTGTCCTTTTATCGTTCCTGATTTTTCTGCCGCTGCTTCCACACGTCCAGCAGCCTGATGATGGTCTGCTCCATTTGTTTGGGCGTATAGGACTTCGGAAAATACTTGTACAGCGTATCGCTTCTGAGCGTCACCTTGTCCATTTCGCTCTTTTTCTCCTCGCTCATGATGGCGGACATCGCTTCCTCCGTCAGCCGCCCTTCCTGACTGAATTTCTTGATCCGCTGTGCTTGCGAGAGCGATGGCGTGGTCTGCTCCGCATCCATCGCTTCCAGCAGCATCCGCTGTTCATCCCGCTTCAAATAGGACACCTCCACCGCAGGATTAAACGCCAGCTTGCGTTCATCCACCATATCCAGAAGTTCGGGAATCAGCTCGGTCAAGCGGATATAGCGCTGTACTTGCCGACCACTTTCGCCCGCATTTTGACCAACTACATCCGCCATTTCCAACTTCCCGACAACTTGTCGGGAAGTTAAATCCGACCGTGCGCCCTGATGTTTCAGCGCTTCGAGCTTCATCTTATAGGCAAACGCCCGCTCGCTTGGCAGCAGCTCCTCGCGCTGAATATTGGAATCGACCATCACCAGCACGGCGGCATCATCGTCTAAGTCGCGAATAATGACAGGCATGGTTTGAAGACCCGCCATTTCACAGCCGCGCTTTCGCCTATGCCCCGATATCAGCTCATAGCCGCCGTTTGGATCAGGTCGCGCAATCGCAGGGACAAGCACACCGTATTCTCGGATGCTGTCTGCCGTATCAAGCATCCGCTGGTCGTCGCGCACCTTAAACGGATGATTCTTGAACGGCTTGAGCTGGTCGAGCGGAATCTCCTGCACCCGTTCGCGCTGCGCATCCGCTCGATTTTCTTCGGTCTGGAAGATATCATCGACCGATTTCAGCACGATGTTCTTCGCGCTGCTTTTCAAGCGTCAGCACCTCCTTCGTCAACTGCCGATACGCTTCCGCCACCTTGCTTTTGGGCGCATAGGCAAAGATGCTCTTTCCCTCGGCGCTGATTTCTGCCGCCCGCACAGAACGCGGAATTTCCGTTTCAAAGATGTTGATTTTCCCGCCGTATGCGCTCCGAATCATTTCGCTGATCTCGCGCTCATAGATCGTTCGACCGTCCATCAAGGTCATGAGGATGCCTTCGATTTTCAGTTTGGGATTGATTCCCCGCCTGACCTGATGAACGCTTTCCAACAGCTTCTCGATGCCCTTTGTCGGCAAATGCTGCGGAATCGTCGGCACAACAATGCCATCCGTTGCCGCCAGCGCGTTGATGGTCATCATCCCCAGCGACGGCGCGCAATCAATGAGAATGTAGTCGTACTCATGTTTGTAAGGCTCAATCACCTGTTTGAGTATCGTTTCGTGGTACATGACGCTGATCAGCGACATCTCCATGCCTGCCAGCTCGATGTTGGCAGGCAGGAGATCCACCCCTTCCTCGTGATGAAGCATCCCTTCTCCATGCGTGACAGGTCTATCCTGTATGACTTTTATCATGAGATCGTTCAGCGTAATCGGCAGTTCGTCCGGCTCCCATCCAAGGCTGAGGGTCAGGCTTCCCTGAGCGTCTGCATCGACAAGCAGAACCTTCCTGCCCGCTTGTGCCAGCCCTATGCCCAGGTTGGCGCAGGTCGTCGTTTTAGCTGTGCCGCCCTTCTGGTTGGCAAGGCTGATAACGTGCGCATCCATCCTATTCTTCCTTTCTTTTTCAAGGCATCAAAAAAGCCGCCTATTGTCAGGCGGCTTCAAGTCAGAGTTTTCTATACACCTTCTTCTCGCATTGGAACAACGCTTTTTTCTGAACAAATGATTCTTTGCATCATTTGGCGTAAGAATGGCGTATGGCGTATTCTGCCTAAAAATAAGAAAGCCTGACTTTCCTTGTAATATCAAGAAAAATCAGGCTTGGTAAGTTATTAGATTATCCCAGCGGCTTCATCGTCGGGAACAGCAG
>CAKUCW010000064.1 GCA_934643825.1 uncultured Clostridia bacterium
GGGTTACGTTAGGGCTGCCGCCCTAGAACCTGCCTGAGGGGGGATTCCCCCCTCAGACTCCCTTCTTCGCTTCGCGGCGGTTTTAAGCGGCTTTACGTGAATCAGGGAACGCTTCGCTTCCTGATTCTTGCTTCTTTCGCTTCGCTTTTGGGGTACGTTAGGGCTGCCGCCCTAGAACCCGCCTGAGGGGGATTCCCCCTCAGACTCCCTTCTTCGCTTCGCGGCGTTCTATTGAAAGATCAGCAATTCATTATTTCCCCAGATACTCTTCTTCCGCAATGGCGCACAATCTACGGGTGAGGCGCATGATTCCATCCTCACGTTTCGTTTTACAGCCATTGGTCATCACGCAGAACACGGTTTGACTTTCCGGCTCGACATACAGATTACAGACGATGCCCTCATCGGTTCCCTGATGTCCATACACGCGGCGTCCCTCCAGAAGGGTATCCTGTCGGATGGTAAAGAAGCTATACGGCGAATCGGACGTAATGCCGGTCGTTTCCTCGCTCTGTTCCTGCCGCATCATCGCGATGGCGTCCTCGCTCAGCACGCGGACGCCATCCACCGTGCCATCGCCGCAGAGCGCAATTCCCAGTCTGGTCAGATCACGCGGGCGGATGAGCAGACTGCCGACCGTCACGCGATAATGCGTATCCGGCGTCGCCTGTGCGTCATAGGTCTGCCGAAGGGCATAGCTCGGCGCAACATACAGCGAGCCATCCTTATGATAGGTTGCGGTCAAATACTCCGGTTCTTCCAGCTGCGTCGCCGTATAAGCGGCATCGATGCCCAGCGGCTCAAAGAGGTATTCCCGCATGAAAGAGGACACATCCTGCCCGGTCACGGATTCGACAATCGCGCCGGTGATCCCCGCGCCGAAATTAGAATATGCGTACTCGCTTCCGGGGCGGACATCCTTAAAATTGGCTCTCGCCTTTTGATCGAGCGCGATCATATTGCTGAGCTTACTCGACTTACTCGAATAGGAAGAATTCTCATTCAGCCCCGCCGTATGGCTCATCAGCATACGCAGGGTGACGGGCGTATCGGGATAGCGCGGATTGCCGACCGCATAGCCCAGATACGTGCTGATATCCTCATCCGGTTTCAGCATACCGTCATCCATCATCTTCATCAGCCCGATGCCCGTCACCAGCTTGGTGACCGACGCGCAGCGGAAATAGCTCTTTTCCGTCACGGGCACGCCGGTCGTCTTCTGCTGCACGCCGTAATAATGTTCATAGACAATCTCGCCCTTCTGCGCGACGAGGAACGCGCCGCCGACCGCCTTCGTATCGCGGAACACGCGCTCCACGCGCTCATCCATGCTCTCTTCGGCAGCCGCCAGCGCAAGCGCGAAAATCATCACCAGCGCCAGCATGATGCTCACGAATCTCTTCATCAAAATCCACTCCCCAAATTTAATCGTCCCCATCATATCACCCCGGCGGCTCGGTTGCAACCCCGCCACGCGGCTGTTTTTCGAGAATCTGTTGCTTTTCCCCCTTTAAAAAGCTATACTATATTTGATTCACATACGGATAAGGAGTTGTTCTTCGATGCTGACGCTATTCCCCAAATTCAAAAAGAGGCTGATTCTCCTTGAGATTCTGTACGTCGCGCTGATGGTCGCGCTTTACTTTTTCAAGCCGGGCACCAGTCCGATCGCGCTGGTGATCCTGCTGATTTTCGGCGCGGTCATGCTTGCCGCCGCGCAGTACATCAACGCCGCCAAGGCGCACAACCTCCAACTGAACCGGCTCTACAACCAGCTGGACGTCGAAGGCTTCCTCAAAGAATACGAGGTGCATCTGAGCCAGAAGCCGCGCAACGCGAATCTATACACCATGGTTCGCATGCACATCTCCAACGCGTACGCCGCGCAGGGGCGCTTTGAAGACGCGATGAAGCTTCTCTCCTCCATCGAGGTGAAAGAGGGCAAGAAGCCCGAAGAAGCGCTTCTGAGCCGCTATGCGATTGTCAGCAACCTCTGCTACTGCGCCGAGCAGACAGGCGACATCCCGACCGCGAAGACCTACCTCGACCAGCTGCATCAGTTCAAGAAGCAGCTCGAGGACATTCAGGAGAGCAAGCCCGAGAAGCAGCGCATGGCATTCTCCTGCGAGCTGAACGACCAGTGCATGGCGCTGCTGACGACGGGAAAAGCCGACGTCGAAGCGCTCAAGGCGCAGATTAAGGACAACACCCAGCAGCTGCATCGCGTCACCGCCTCCGTGTGGGTTGCACGCGCCGAACTGGCGGAGCAGAACCGCAGCGAAGCCGAAGCCCTGCTGGAGAAGATCGTCAAGCTTGCGCCCGACCTGTACCCCGGCAAGGAAGCCGCCCGTCTGCTGGCTTCTCTGCCTGCCAAATCCGCCGAGAAATAAATCCGATTTCCACCGCCGCGTTCTGATGCGGCGGTTTTTCTATATATTGCGTCATTTTCAGGCACAATTCGACGTGCGGATCCCCTGCTTGAAAAAAAGTTTACAGAAAAGTGCATTTTTTTGTAAAAAAAGGGTTGCATTCTCGGACGGGCTGTGTTATAATCTTTTTCGTTGAGAGCGCGAGTGCTTAAAACAAGAACTTCAAATCGCACCTTTAGCTCAGTTGGTAGAGCACCTGACTCTTAATCAGGGTGCCCAGGGTTCGAGCCCCTGAAGGTGCACCAAACCAGTATAATCCGAATCCAATTTTCCAAATCGGAAATGGGTTCGGATTTTTTCTTATCTCCTGATCACAAAGGTATAACATACTAGACCTTGCAAATTTGTAGGTGTGACGAATGAAAATTGTTGAAGTTAAAGAGAATAAAAAACAATATCTGGATTTGCTCCTATTAGCAGATGAGCAGGAAGATATGGTTGACCGTTATCTTGATAAAGGCAAGATGTATGTACTTGATGACAATGGGGTAAAGTGCGAGTGTGTCATAACCGATGAAGGAAATAACATACTTGAAATCAAGAATATTGCTACAGTTCCAGAATATCAAGGCAAAGGCTATGCAAGAGCCTTAATTGAGTTTATTATTAATAATTACAGGGAACAATACTCAATTCTGCAAGTGGGAACAGGAGATAGTCCGCTTTCAATCCCGTTTTATGAAAAGTGTGGTTTTGTTCGTTCACACATCATACCCAATTTTTTTACAGATAATTACGACCACCCAATCTATGAGAGTGGAATACAGTTGGTAGATAT
>CAKUCW010000065.1 GCA_934643825.1 uncultured Clostridia bacterium
AACGAAGTATTTGTGCCCGAAGGTTTCCAAAGGGCGACCGGAAAGCCCTTTGGTGGGGCGATGGGGCAAAGCCCCATGTTCCAAAATACTTAGATGTTTATTTCTTGAAATGTTTGGTTTAATCTTGACAGTCCCGTGCAGAAGATTGAAAGAAAGCGCGAAGCGGAGAAGGGAGTCTGAGGGATGAAGTCCCTCAGCAGGGTTTGGGGCAGAGCCTAAGCCCCACTGAGAACCTGAGGTTCTTGGTTTTCCCACATGTGCCTGACTGCATGCAGTCAGGCGTGCAGAAGATTGAAAGAAAGCGCGAAGCGGAGAGGGGAGTCTGAGGGATGAAGTCCCTCAGCGGGGTTTGGGGCAGAGCCCCAAGCGGTCCCCCACTCCCCAAAAAGAGGTAAACTATGCAGATTCGTTTGGCTGGAATGGAACCGGAATCCATCGTCGATGGTCCGGGATATCGGTTTGCGGTGTTCGTTCAGGGCTGTCCGCATCATTGCCCCGGATGCCATAACCCGCAGACCCATGACTTTAACGGCGGGCAAGTGAAGGATACGGATGAAATCATCGCGTATCTGGGCAAAAACCCGCTTGTGCGCGGCGTGACGCTCTCGGGCGGTGAGCCGATGATGCAGCCCGAACCGCTTCGCCTCATCGCGCTGGCGGCAAAAGAAAAGGGGATGAACGTCTGGTGCTACACCGGGTTCACGCTGGAAAAGCTGCTGGAGGAACGGCGTGAGGATCGCATGCGGCTGCTTGAGTGCATCGATGTGCTGGTGGATGGACCGTATCTGTCGCATGAACGTTCGCTGGATCTGCTCTATCGCGGCAGCAGGAATCAGCGGCTCATCGACATGCCCGCTACGCTGAAAGCGGGACAGATTGTGCTGTATACACCTCCCGAATGGTGATACGAAAGGAGTTTTACGACATGAAAAGACGGATGACCGGCTGGATTGCGCTGTTGATGATGATGCTCTGCACGGCGGCGCTGGCGGATGGAAGCGATAACTGGCTTGCAGATGTGCTTGGCGGCGCACGCGGCGGAAAGCAGGCGACGGATCACTACGTTGCGCTGCTTCAAATCGACGGCGAGCTTTCCGAAAGCGATTATATCTACGACCATGTCGGAACGCTCGATGCGCTGGATGCGCTGGCGGAGGACGAATGCAATGACGCGCTGCTGCTGTATCTGAATACGCCCGGCGGAAACATGTATGAATCCGACGAGCTGTATCACGAGCTGATGATGTATCGCGAGAAAACGGGCAGACTGATTTACGGCTATATGGCGCAGGAATGCTGCTCGGGCGGCATGCTGGTTGCGATGGCGGCGGATGAGCTGTATGCGTCGCGGATGACCATTGCCGGAAACATCGGCGTCTACATGACCGCTGTGAGCGATGCGGAACTGTACAAGAAGGTGGGCGTCGAGCTGGAATACATCGCGACGGGCGAAAACAAGGTGCCCGGCTATCCGGAATTGACGGATGAGCAGCGCGAAATCTATCGGGCGATGGTGGAGGAGAGCTTTGACTTCTTCAAGGAAGCCATTGCGTCCGCACGCGGTCTGAGCGAGGAACAGATGGCGTCGTTTACGGACGGGCGGCTGCTGACCGCGATTCAGGCGAAGGAGCTGGGGTTGATCGACGACGTGATGTATTACGACGAACTGGTCGATGCGCTTTCCGAAAAATATCCGGATGACGAACTGAAAAACGTGACCCCGGACGGATACGCCGGCTATGCCGTCTCAAGCGGCAGTTCGCCGTCGCTGGACTGGCTTTCGGAGATCGAAAAGCTGATCGAAGAGAACCAGGATACAACCGGCGGAAGGCATGTTCTGCGCGGAAGGTGATTGACTTCCGCAGAACAACGCGGGCTGAACATCGCCTGTTCGAGGAGAAGTCCGACCGAAAAGCCGAAGCATCGGAAAACGGGGCGGTCGGGAAAGACTGCGCCGATGCGCAAGCCGACAGCGCGGCAATCCTTAGAAAAAAACGAATCGAGCGATTAACCCTATTCTTTGGCGGGAAATAGGGTTAATTTTTTCATAAAAAGTGCAGAAACCTTGTTTTATTTGCATGAAACTGATAAAATGATATCAAAAGCGCACATTAGCGCTGAAAACAGGGAAAAACACAGGAGGAACATACAATGAACAAGGAAACTTCGCGTCGTGATTTTCTGAAACTGGCTGGAAAGGGCATGCTGGGTGCTGCTGCGTTGAGCACCGTTCCGGTGGTTATGCCTGCTGTTGCCGAGGGCGCTGAGGCTCCGGCGTGGCCGTGGGCGTACAAGAAGCTGGACAAGGAAGCAGTCATGAAGCATGGCTATGAGTGCTTCTATTCCCACGGCGGCTGCTGCGCGGGTGCTGTGGCGGCTGTTGTTGAGCTGCTGGCTGAGGAATACGGCTATCCGTACAACCAGCTGAATGCGCGTATGTTCGCGGATGGCGCGGGCGGATACGGCGCTGGCACGCTGTGCGGCTCTCTGGGCGGCGCGTGCGCAGTTTTCGGTCTGTTCTGCGAGGCGAACGAGGCACGCGAGCTGCGCGACCAGCTCTATGCGTGGTACAAGGATCACGCCTTCCCGACCTATCAGCCGGAGATGGAGTCCATTACGACGGTTTCCGGCGCGATTGAGTGCGCGGTGTCCGTTGGCAAATACATGAAGGAGACCGGCTATGAGATGGGCGACGCGGGCCGCAAGGCGCGTTGCGCGGCGGTTACCGGCGAGACGGCCGCGAAGGCGGTTGAGCTGCTGAACATCCACTTCGGCTTTGAAGAGGCTCCGGCGGAGGAGCCGAAGGCTGAGGAAGCACTTGCCGAGAACGAGTATATCGGCACGGCGGAGAGCGCAATCGGCGGCGAAGTGAAGGTCAAGGTCACGATGGACGGCGACAAGATCGCGAAGATCGACGTGCTGAGCCACAACGAGAC
>CAKUCW010000066.1 GCA_934643825.1 uncultured Clostridia bacterium
GGATTCAGCGTGACGGAAATCGGAAATCGCAAGGAGCGCTTGCGCGACTATGCGAGTTTCCCGGATCGGCAGCCCTATCGTCTCCCCATGCGAAGCATAATCAAGCAAGAATCAGGAAGCGAAGCGTCCCTGATTCCGCTAACACGAGTTAAAACCGCCGCGAAGCGAAGAAGGGAGTCTGAGGGGAAAATCCCCTCAGGCGGGTCTTAGATCGGCAGCCCTATCGTCCCCTCCCTCCGCGCAGAACCAAAATCAATGACATCAAAAACACGCCCTGCGGGGCGTGATAGGAGGAAAATATATGAATACGGATATCGTTATCGTCGGCGCAGGCCCGGCAGGCATCTTTACCGCAATTGAAATGCTCCGTAAGGGCAGCCATAAGCATATCGTCATCGTCGAAAAGGGTCAGCCCATCGAAAAACGCCGCTGCCCGAAGTCGGTTACCAACCACTGCGTCAACTGCCGCCCGTATTGCCATATCACGACCGGTTTTTCCGGCGCGGGCGCGTTTTCGGATGGTAAGCTCTCGCTCTCCCATGAGGTCGGCGGCGATTTCCCGACGCTCATCGGTGAGCAGAACGCGCAGGATCTCATCGACTATACCGACGGTATCTACCTTGAGTTCGGCGCGGATAGCCATATCGAGGGCATCGGCAATACGGAAGAAGTGCGCCAGATTCGCCGCCGCGCCATTCGCGCAGGCTTGAAGCTGGTCGATTGCCCGATTCGCCACCTCGGAACGGAAAAGGCGCAGACGCTTTATCTCGCGCTGGAAAATTACTTGCGCGAAAACGGCGTGGAGCTGATTTTCGGCTGGGAATGCGAAGAACTGATCATGGATGGCGAAACCTGTATGGGCGTGTCCCTGCGCAAGGGCGAGCAGACGCAGGAGATTCGCGCCAAGCATACCGTCGTGGCAACGGGTCGCCGCGGCGCGGACTGGCTGGAAAAAATCTGCGCCGAGCATGGCATCGCCCATCAGCCCGGCACGGTCGATATCGGCGTGCGTGTCGAATGCCGCAACGAGGTCATGGAAGAGGTCAACCGCGTGCTGTACGAGAGCAAGCTGATCGGCTATCCGCGCCCGTTCAAGAATAAGGTGCGCACGTTCTGCCAGAACCCCGGCGGATTCGTCAGCCAGGAAAATTACGATAACGACCTTGCCGTCGTCAACGGACACAGCTATAAGGATCTCAAGAGCGATAACACGAACGTGTCCGTTCTGTGCAGCCATAATTTCTCCGTGCCGTTCAATCAGCCGATTGCCTACGCGCAGAAGGTCGGCGAGCTGACCAATATGCTGGGCAACGGTCATATCCTTGTGCAGCGTTTCGGCGATATCCTCGACGGCAAGCGCACTTGGCAAAAGGAGCTGGCGCAGAGCAACGTTCGCCCGACCCTGCCGGATGCGGTCGCGGGCGATATCACCGCGGCGATGCCGTATCGCGCCATGACCAATATCATCAACTTCATTCAGGCGGCGGATATCGTCGTGCCGGGCTTTGCGTCCTCTGAAACGCTGCTGTATTCGCCGGAACTGAAGTTCTATTCCAACCGCGTGAAGATGGATGAAAACCTGAATACCAACGTGCAGGGTCTGCACTGTCTGGGCGATTCCTCCGGCTGGACGCGTGGCTTGATGATGGCGTCCGCGATGGGCGTGCTGATGGGACGCAAGCTGGCGGAAGAAGAATAACAGGACGGAAGGCGCGGCAAAGCGAAAAGACCGAGGGACTCAGTCCCTCGGCGGTTTTCGGGATGTCGCGCTCCGCGTGCCTGTTTTCTTCTGCGGTCTGAGCGTATGGATGGCGGAAAGCTCGCCGAGCGCATACGCTTGTTCCAAATCCTCCGGCTCAGTTGGCGTCAGTCCGGTGCATTCCGTTGCGCTGGCGACGGTGTTTCCTTCACGCGGCGCACCGGTCTGCGCGGGCGGATTCCATTTCTTTGCCGGATGATTCGTCGAATGGCTCATAAAAAATACCCCCTGTCTGCGTCGAATGCCTTTAGGATGACGCGGCAGGGGGATTTTTATGCTTATTCTCAAAGAAACGAGCCATAAGCGCGAAGCGAAGAAGGGGTCTGGGGACGCGTCCCCAGGCAGGGGGCTTGGGGAATGAATTCCCCCATCGCTCCCCCTATCGCGAAGCGATGAAGAAAAAGGAGTCAGGGAGCGAAGCGATCCCTGACGGTCGGTTGACGCACGGCTGGGTTCTATTGGGGAACGTGGGGGACGATAGGGCTGCCACTCCGGGAAACTCGCATAGGGGCGCTGTCCTCTGCCTGCGGCAGACGCGCCCGCTTCGCGAACGCGCAAGCGCTCTTTGCGATTTCCGATTTCCGTCATGCTGTACACCCCGCACTGCGGGCGCGTGACTTCAATCCCAAACCTGCTTGGGGATATCATCCCCAAACTCCATCTTCGCTTCGCGGCGGTTTGAAGAAGGGTTAGAGGAATCAGGGGACGCTTCGCTCCCTGATTCACGTTTCTTTTAAATCGCTTCGCGATTTTGGGGTTACGGGGGTTACTATGGGGT
>CAKUCW010000067.1 GCA_934643825.1 uncultured Clostridia bacterium
GGGGAGCGCCGTCCGTATGGGGATCGCCCGAATAACGGGGAGCGCCGTCCGTATGGGGATCGCCCGAATAACGGGGAGCGCCGTCCTTACGGAGATCGCCCGAACAATGGAGAGCGCCGTCCGTATGGGGATCGCCCGAATAGTGGAGAGCGCCGTCCGTATGGAGATCGTCCGAATAACGGGGAGCGCCGTCCTTACGGAGATCGTCCGAACAATGGGGAGCGCCGTCCTTACGGAGATCGTCCGAATAACGGGGAGCGCCGTCCTTACGGCGACCGCCCGATGACCCCGCCGCCCGCACAGCAGGAGGAAGAAGCGAGCAACCTGCTCGTCGGCCGCAACCCCATCCGCGAAGCGCTCAAAGCGGGCCGCGATATGGAGAAGCTGCTGGTTGCAAAGGGAGAGCTCATCGGGTCTGCCCGCGAAATCGTTGCGATGGCGCGCGAACAGAAGGTCATCGTCCAGGAAGTGGACAGAGCGCATCTGGACGCGATGGCGCCCGGCCATCAGGGCTTGATCGCCGTCGTCTCCGCTTATGCGTATAAGACGGTGGACGACATGCTGGCTCTGGCGAAAGAGCGCGGCGAAGCGCCGTTCCTCGTCATCCTTGACGGCGTGACCGACCCGCATAACCTTGGCGCGATCATCCGCAGCGCGGAATGCGCGGGCGCGCACGGCGTGATTATTCCGGAGCGCCGCGCGGTGGGCCTGACCCCCGCGGCGGTGAAGGCGAGCGCGGGCGCGGTGGAGTATCTGCCGGTCGCGCGCGAAGTGAACCTGACCCGCACCATTGAGCGCCTCAAGAAAGAGGGCGTCTGGATTTATGGCACGGCGATGGACGGAGAGGATTACCGCAAAGTGGATTACTCCGGCGCGAAGGCGCTGGTCATCGGCTCAGAAGGCGAAGGCATGAGCCGCCTGGTCGGCGAGAGCTGCGACAAGGTTGTGACCCTGCCGATGAAGGGCAAAATTGAATCCCTGAACGCGTCCGTGGCGGCGGGCATTCTGCTCTACGCCATGATGGACGCGAAGTGAGATGAAGCCCCTGCTGCTGGTGGACGGCTATAACGTCATCGGCGCGTGGAACGTGCCGCGCGAGGAGCATCTGACCATCGAACAGGCCAGAGAACGGCTCGTCCACCTGATTGCCGATTACGCGGGCTATTCCGGCGAAGAGGTCGTCGTTGTTTTCGATGGCCACTACACCGACCGCCCGACGCGCTCGCACATGATGATGCACGGCGTGGAGGTCGTCTTCACCAGGCACGCCGAAAGCGCGGATAACTACATCGAGGCGGCCTGCGACGCCGCGCCGAAATGGCGGCGGGTGCGCGTGGCGACCAGCGACGCGGTTGAGCAGACGGTGACGCTCGGCCGCGGCGCGGAACGCATTTCCTCAAGAGAGTTTTTGATCGAAATTACGCAGACCCGGCAGACCGGGCAGGTGCGCATGCGGGAGGAGAAAGTTTCCCGCGGCGACATCTTTTCCCGTCTGCCGCCCCATCAGCGCGAAATTTTTGAGCGCATGCGCCGGGGCGAGGAATGAGCAGGGAGGAAGCCATGCACCAGGACTTTGACAGCATGACCGATGAGGATATCGCCCTGCTGGCTCAGCAGGGCGACGCGGACGCGTCGGAATATCTGCTCAACAAGTACAAGAATTTTGTGCGTTCCAAGGCGCGTTCGTATTTTCTGGTCGGCGCGGATCACGAGGACATTGTGCAGGAAGGCATGATCGGCCTGTTCAAGGCGTTCCGCGATTTCAGGCCGGACAAGCTCGCTTCCTTTCACGCGTTCGCCGAAATCTGCGTGACCCGCCAGATCATCACCGCCATCAAGACCGCGACGCGGCAAAAGCATATTCCGCTCAATTCCTATGTGTCGCTCAACAAGCCGATTTACGAAGAGGAGAGCGACCGCACGCTGCTGGACGTCATCACCGAGGGCCGCAGCGCCGATCCGGAAGAGCTGCTCATCGGCCGGGAAAGCTATGTGAGCATTGAAAGCCGCATCGACGAAGCGCTTTCCCCGCTGGAACGCCGCGTTCTGGCGGCGTATCTGGACGGCAAGAGCTATCAGGAAATCGCGCAGATGCTCGGCCGCCATGTCAAGAGCATCGACAACGCGCTCCAGCGGGTCAAGCACAAGCTGGAAAAGCTGATGGAAGAGCGCGGAAACTGAGCGGGGTTTCTTTCTTTCATATGCAGCCCAAACAGGCTGAAAACCGGATGAACTTCATTCAAAGCGGGGAAAACGACTGAACCTGCAAATCGCGCAAGGTTTTTGCAGGTAAAAATGCGTATGGATCTTGACATTTCCCCTGGATTTGGATAGAATATGAATGAGTAAAACGGTTGACAGCCATTTGCAGGTGTAGTTTAATGGCAGAACTTCAGCTTCCCAAGCTGACCGCGTGGGTTCGATTCCC
>CAKUCW010000068.1 GCA_934643825.1 uncultured Clostridia bacterium
CCTCATTTCCGCGCCGTGACGCACAGCCAGCCCCATTTATTCTTGTGAATCTGCACGTCGCGAAAGCCCGCCTGCTCCAGATTCGCTTTCAGCTCGACATCCTTGTAGATGATCATCCCGTCGATGATCTTCGTCCACTTTTCGTCCTTATCCGTATCGCCGCTGCTTTCGTTGCAGATGAGAAACATTCCGCCGGGCTTGAGCATCCGATGGATTTCGCGGAAACATTGCGGCAGTTCCTGCCAGAAATAGACGGTTTCAAACGCCGTGACCGCGTCAAACCAGCCCTCCGCGAAGATCCTTTTCGCCACACTGCCTTGCAGAATCGTGCAGCGCCCCTTTGCGATGGCGTCCGCATTGACCTTTTGGGATTTTTCCACGCTGACGGGTGAATAGTCGATGCCCTTCACAATCCCATGCGGACACTTTTTCAGCATTCTTTTGATGTTTGCACCGCCGCCGCAGCCGCAATCCAGCACTTTGGCGTCCGGCGCGACGTTCAGAAACCGAAGTCCCCATCGCGCCACAGGACTGTGACCGAGATTCATCAGGATGACCATGAGCTTTCCGCCAAGCCCCTCAGGCTTGCGGGTGTTCTCAAAAAAGGACATATCGTCACACCTCCGTCTTCACGCATTCCGCATAGGTCAGCGGGAAGGACGCTTTCAGCACGGCGCTTTTTTGCACTGTCCAGCCGTTTTCCCGCAGAAAATTCAGGTATTCCTCGCTCGTCCACCTGCTGCAAAGCGGAAAACCCGCCAGCTTCATAAAAAACGCCTTGGCCTTACCGAAAAGCGAGTTTTCCGCATGGGTAAAGGTCGGAGCGATCAATACGCCGTCATCTTTTAAGACCCGCCTGATTTCGGCAAGGGCTTTTTCCGGATGCGGCACGATGTGCAGGGCATTGGACACAATCACGACGTCAAAGGAATGGGGCGCATAGGGCAGATGAAACATATCCTGCACCGAAAAATACAGCTTTGCAGAGCGGTTATCCCGCTTGGCTTCGGCAATCATTTCCGCAGAAGCATCCGTCGCTTCGATATGCTTTGCCGCACTGACGATGTGCTTCGCGATCAGCCCCGTGCCGGTGGCAAGCTCCAAAACCGTTTTGGATTTCACGACCGGTCGAATCAACTCATACATCTGCCGATACGCCGCCGCATCCTTTCGCATGAAGCGGTCATACTGCTTTGCATGTTTATCCCAGAAATCCGCGTGCGCTTCCATTGTCACCACTCCCTAGTACAGCGCTCAATCCTTTCACTTTCTGCCCGTTCAAAAGTTAGCATAAGCTAACCATTAGGCTTTTGAAAAGCCGCCCTGCGGCGGCATTCCGCTTATTGAAATCATTCCCCGCATGCGCCCTGCACCAGCGTTTCCAGCGCCTGCGGATTTTCCGGAAGCTGACGAATGTGCGTTTCATCATCGTGTTCTTCCGGTCATGTTATATCATGCTTACGCCCATTTTGCAAGAGGTAAGCGGAAAAAACTCGCCCGTTCAAAGAATTATGGTCCTGCAAGGAGAATGCTTTCCTTAAAAATCACATGAAACAAAGCAAGAATATGGGTGAGGCGTTTGGTGCGCGGATTCGGTTTCCGTTTTCGTCGAGCGCATAGACGTTTTTCGATTTGGGCAGCCATTTGCCGCTTGGCGAGGACTTCGCTCTGCGTCTTGCCGTAGATATATTTGCGCCTGCCGTTCGCCTGACAGGTGGCGCACCAACGCCCGTCGTCGGTCAGATCTGCATGAAAAAAGCCTCCGCACGCACAGAGCGGATGGAGGCGATCAAGGGTTTTGTCTGCAAGTAATAGCTTTTCACTCCGTTCTCTTTCCACACCGGAATAGAGAGGCTTGGTCCGCTTTCTCGCAGGTGCGTCCGATTCCAAAAAACTGCGTCAGTTTTTATTGCTCGCGCAGCGCTCTGTGCCTCAGGTTTCTTCCTCCTTACGGTCCTTTTCAGTTTTTTATTCATTCTGTACATTTTATCTTGACACCCCGCTCCAAATCGCCTTATAATTATAAAAAATGTGTAACGTTTTTGAAAAATCCGTGTCAATTAAAAGGAGGATGTATCTTATGAAACGACTTCTGCCTCTGGTTCTGGCAGCCGCGATGATGCTGACCGCCGGTACAACCGCTCTCGCCGACAATGTGAGCGACGCGCTGGAAAAGGCATCGACCATGACCAATGACGAGCTTTACGCCAAGGCGCAGGAAGAAATGGCGGCAGGCGCACAGCTCAACTTCTACTCCACCACGTCCTTCGCCGAGAAGGCGGCTGCCAACTTCATGCAGGCTTACCCTGCGCTCGATGGCAAGGTGATTTACGCCGAGATCGACGACGGCGAATCCTACACCATCCTGACCAACACCATCGGTTCCGGCGTGAAGGATTCCGCCGA
>CAKUCW010000069.1 GCA_934643825.1 uncultured Clostridia bacterium
ATCGCCCCGCCAATCAAGAACGGCGATACCAGCGCAAACACGCTGTTCAGAAAGCGCAGAACCGCATCGAGATTCACCAGCGCCCACGCAAAAACAATCAGCATCATCAGTGCGCGGATGATGTACTGCACAATATAGAGATCGAAGGATTTTCCTTCCTGCGGCGCAGAGGTCATGCTTTGATTGCTGTCCGTATCCTGTACTTTTTTCACCATACTTCCCCCCGTTTTGTTATTCCGTACACGTTTCGCCCGGCTCGCATTGCCTGACCGTGATAAAAGATACGCGATAAGCGCTTACCTCAGAAACCGTAATTTCCAGATGGCAGGCTGAAAAGGATTCACCCCGAACCGGAACGTGGTTTAACTGTTCCATCACCCAGCCGCCAACCGAAACGCTGTCGGATTCCAGCTTCACGTCAAAGAACTCCATGAAATCTTCCAAACTGGCGGAACAATCCACGCGGTAGGCGTTTTCATCCAGTTTTTCAAAATGCTCTTCCACCTCGTCATGCTCGTCCCAGATTTCACCGACCAGCTCCTCCAGGATATCCTCCATCGTCACAATGCCGAGCGTTCCGCCAAAATCGTCTATAACGACGGCGATGTGCGCTTTCTGGCGCTGGAACGTCTTCAGGATATCCCGAATCTTCGTGTGCTGATAGACAAACAGCGGCGCGGTCATGATTTCCGCAATGGGGCGCTCCGTCATCTTGCCGTTGCAATAGAAATCCTTCTGACATAGAATACCAACCACCTGATCAATCGTATCCCGATAAACCAGCAGGCGGGAAAAACCGGACTGCGTAAAGGCTTTTGCAATTTGCTCATGGCTTTCCCGGATCTCCACCGCCTCCAGCTCGATCCGGTGCGTCAGGATTTCCGCCGCCGTCAAATCGCGGAATTCAAGCGCGTTTCGCAGAAGCTCCCCCTCGTTTTCATCGATGCCGCCGTCCTGCTCAACGTCTTCCATGAAGAGAAGCAATTCCTCGTGGGACATTTTGGCATTCTCGTCGGTCTTGAAAAAGCGGGAAATGAATTTCTTCCACTGGGAAAAAAGAAAATTCACCGGCGTCAGCACCCAAATCCACAGGCGGATAAAGGGGGCGCTGACCATGGCAAAGCGTTCCGGCGCATCCTTTGCCACGCTCTTGGGGGTGATTTCGCCAAAGATCAGAACCACGACCGTCACAACGACGGTGGAAATCGTCGCGCCCATGTCGCCGTAGAGACCGACAAACAGAAGCGTACCGATCGACGCAACCAGGATATTCACGATATTGTTTCCAATCAGGATGGTCGAGATCAGCTTGTCGTAATTCCCCGCCAGCTTGAGCGTCAGCGCCGCTCTCCTGTTTCCGTTATCCGCGAGAACCTTCAGCCGAGTCTTATTTAAAGACGAAAATGCCGTTTCTGTCGCGCTGAAATAGGCGGACATGGCTACACAGATGACCATCGCCAAAATACTTCCCATATAATCCATACAAAACTCCTTGATTTTCTGTTCATCATCATTTCGTGCAAAAGCAGATTCAGCCCGCCTGCATCAGCGGTCAGGAAACGCTCGTTCCTGTGCGCGCGGGCAGTCTTGACGTCTTTTTCCGTGCGTCAAAAAAGCATACCCGCGTCCCATGCCGCAGCGAAGGGCGCAGATATGCCGTATATGAACAGACCTGATCCATGTTGTTGCCGATATCGTCGCTACTGTCGTATTCCACGAACGCTTTCCTCCTTGCCGCTGTGCGTCGTATATGGATGACGCGCAGCCTTCTATATATGTATCATAGCATTTTTACGGTGTAGATTTGGTAAAGAAACGGGAACCGCGCAAGATCCTCACGCAAGGAAACTTGATGCGCTCCCTCTCATGGGGTATAATGAACCTGTAAAAAAACAAAGGAGACGCATGATGAAAAACCGCCAGCGGCAAAGAGATACTTTGTTTTCAGTCACCGTCTTTCTGAGCGCATTTGCCGTCAACCTTTTGATCCAGAAGCTCTTTACCACGCAGACGCTGGTTCCCATGATCTTTGTTTTCGGCGTGTTTCTGATTTCGCTGAAA
>CAKUCW010000070.1 GCA_934643825.1 uncultured Clostridia bacterium
ATGCGAGACTTTCCGTAAATTCGGAAACGTCTCCGTAGTCGTTGGTGTACACCTCGATCAGCATATCGCCCGAAAAACCGACGTCGCTCAGCCTTCCGAACAGTTTTTCGAAATCGAAAGTACCTCTGCCGGGAAGACGGATCTTTCCGGACGCGTCCACGTCGGACAGATGAACGGTATCGATATTCCCTGCCATGTCCGCAAGATACTCTTCGTAAGAATGACCGCTAAGCCTTGCCTGCTTCACGTCGAATACGGCGCGAAGATCGGGCGCGTATTTTTTCACCTCGCGAAAAAAGCCCGGATGATTATAATAAGCCCAATCCACGTTTTCGAGACAAAGGCGGACGCCGTACCCTTCCGCAAGTTCGCAAAGGGCTTGCAGGCGCCTGCCGATCGAACCGTAATCGTCATAATTCAGGTTGCGCTTGATGCGCGCCTTTCCGTGCATCGTGTAATCGGTCGCGCCGAGAAGTTTTCCGACCGAAAGCACGCTTTTAAACCAATCTTCCGCGTCTTCCCGCCCGCGCGGGTTGACGGAAAACAGTTCCGGTTCGAAATTCAACGTCAGCGTGTGCAAAGAATGCACGCGAAGCCCTCCGAGCCTGCTCTTTAACAATTCCCCGTATTCCGGTTTATATTCCCGAAAGGTTTCGAGAAAGATTTCGCATACGCGGGCGTCCAGCCCATCCAGCGTAGTCAACGCGTCTTCGTTATACTGCCGCATGAAAAGAGATGCGGTTGAAATTCCGATTTCCATTTTTACTTTTTGATATATCCGATTTTTCCGTTGTCCGCATACACGGTGATCGTATCGCCGCCGGCGATCCTGCCCGAAATGATCTCTTCGGACAGCATATCCTCGATATCCCGCTGAATGGCGCGGCGCAACGGTCTCGCCCCGTAAACTTCGTCGTAACCGTCGTTTAAAACAACGTCTTCCGCACTGGCGGCGATCGTTAAATAAATATTCTGTTCGAGAAGACGTTTTTTCAGCTTTTCGAGCAGAATATCCGCAATGCGGGAGCAATCCTCCCGGGAAAGTTTGCGGAAAACGATAATGTCGTCCAGACGGTTTAAAAACTCGGGCGAAAACTTCTTCTTCAACGCCTCGTAGATCGTATCTTTCAACTCGTCGTCTTCCTCGTCGTCCGGAGCAAAACCGAAGGACGGTTTCTGATTCACGAGAGAAGCGCCCACGTTGGACGTTAAAATGATGATCGTGTTTCTGAAATTTACGAGTTTCCCCTTGTTGTCCGTCAGTCTCCCTTCGTCGAGGATCTGCAACATCAGGTTAAAGATCTCGGGGTCGGCTTTTTCGATCTCGTCGAACAGCACGACGGAATAAGGTTTTCTCCGCACGCGGTCGGTCAGCTGTCCTGCCTCTTCGTACCCCACGTACCCCGGGGGCGCGCCGACAAGTTTCGATACCGAATTTTTATCCATGTACTCGCTCATGTCGATTCGGATCAGATTGTCCAGATCGCCGAATACGACGTTCGCGAGCGCTTTCGACAGTTCCGTTTTCCCGACACCCGTCGGTCCCACAAAGATAAACGAACCGATCGGTCTGTTCGGATCTTTGATACACGCCCGCGCCCGTTTGATCGCCCTCGCAACGGCGGAAACGGCGGCGTCCTGCCCGATCACGCGCTCTTTCAGATCGTCCTCGAGGTCGGCGAGTTTCTGCATTTCGTCTCCCCCGATCTTCGTCAGCGGGATCTTCGTCCATTCGGAAACGACTTCCGCAACTTCTTTCTCGCCGATCGACGGCGTGGAAGAGCTGCGGATCTCCAGCATACGGTCGTCGATCTCGTCGAGTTCGTCGTTGATTTTGAATATCTTTTCGTTGAGTTCGTCCACCGATTTCGAAT